>NZ_JBGAGA010000099.1:0-19823 GCF_044226965.1 Aquabacterium sp.
AGCATCGCGAAGAACCCGTCGGGCTTGGCCAGCCCGGCAACGGCCAGCAGCGGCCGGTCGCGCAGGCGCACCACGCGGCTGGTGACGGCCTCGGTCACCCACCAGTCCTGCAGCGAGCAGATGGTGCCCAGGCGCCGCCAACCGATGAAGCCCGCGAGCGGTGTGCTGGGTGCGCCGGCGCTGTAGATCACCAGCGTGCGCCGCGGCAGCGCCTTGGGCAGGCGCTCGCGCAACGGGCCGGCCGGCAGCAGCCGGCCATTGCCGATGCCGCGCTCGTCGAAGACGATGATGTTCAGGTCCCGGGCCAGCGCAAGGTGCTGCAGGCCGTCGTCGGCCACCAGGATGTTCACCGCCGGATGGGCCTGGCACAGCGCCTGCGCGGCCCGTACCCGCTGCCGCGCCACCGCCACAGGAACGCCGGTGCGCAAGTGGATCAGCAGCGGTTCGTCGCCGACCTGCGCCGGGTCGCTGTCGTGCCGGACCAGTCGGGCGCCGTCCTCGGTTGCAGCGCCATGGCCGCGCGAGATCACGCCTGGCCGGTAGCCCAGCTGGCGCAGCAGTTGCACCAGCGCGATCACGACCGGTGTCTTGCCAGCGCCGCCGGCGATGATGTTGCCGACCACGATCACGGGCCGCGGGGCGGCCTGGGCACGCTGGATGCCAAGCCGGTACAGCCACCGCCGCGTGGCGGCCAAGGCGCCGAACAGCAGCGACAGCGGCCACAGCAGCAACATCGCAAGGCCTGGTCGTTGCCACTGCGCCATCAGCCACGCCTGCCAGGAGCGTGGCGTGGCGCTGTCGCTGGACGCGCCCATGCTGCGTCAGCGGTTGCTGCCGTCCACCTGTGTGGCGAAGGTCAGGCGCGGCAGCGAGGCACGCCGCGCCGCGTCCAGCACGTTGATCACCGATTGGTGTGCGGCCAGCGCATCGGCCGAAACGATCACCACACTGGCGTCTCCGCTGCCGGCGGCGGCCGCAGCGCGCAAGGCAGCCGCCAGCAGTTCGACGCTGCGGCCTTCCAGCGGTTGCCGGTTCACCAGGTACTGGCCGTCTGCGGTCACGGACACCAGGATCTCGCCAGGGCGTTCCTTCAGCTTTTCAGAATCCGCCACCGGCAGCGTGATTTGCAGTTCCGAGTACTTGCTGTAGGTGGTGGAGAGCATCAGGAAGATCAGCACCACCAACAGCACATCGATGAACGGGATCAGGTTGATTTCCGGCTCTTCGGTCCGGCGATGGCGGAAGTTCATGGCCGCACAGATGTTGCGTTAGGCGCCATCAGGCGGCCGGCGTGGTGGGCGCCGGCGCGGTGCGCAGCGCGAAACGCAGCAGGTGCGGCACCATGCGCTCGGCGGCGAGTTCCAGCGTCAGCGCGTATTCGTCGACCCGGCCACGGAAATAGCGGTAGAACATCAGCGACGGTATCGCGATGATTAGGCCGAAGGCGGTGTTGTACAGCGCCACCGAAATGCCGTGGGCCAGCAGCGCCGGGTTCGAGCCGCCGGTCGGTGCCTGCGACCCAAAGATGTCGATCATGCCGACCACCGTGCCGAACAGCCCCAGCAGCGGGGCAGCGGCGGCAATGGTGCCCAGCGTGTTGAGGTAGCGCTCGAGCTGGTGGACGCAGACGCGGCCGGCGTTCTCGAAGGCCTGGCGCAGCCCATGCTCGTTGATGCGCGGATCCGCACTCACCGCGCGCAGGCCACCGGCCAGCACCTGGCCCAGCACCGAGTTGTCGTGCAACTTGGCCACGACATCGGCGGCCGGCAGGCTCTGGCGGGTGACCGCCATCACCTCGTCCAGCAACTTGGGCGGCGCGATACGCCGCTCACGCAGGCTGATCAGCCGCTCGACCACGAGCGCCAGCCCCACCACGGAACACAGGATCAACGGCCAGATCGGCCAACCGGCCGCTTGTATGATCGACAGCAAAGGGTCCTCGTCCTTGTCTCGTTGTTGCCTTGTGCGGGCAGTTGAGCGGCATGCGGGCCGGCTGGGCAGGATTATGGCGTCACGGGCTCGGCGCACTGACGCATGGCCGCCACGCCGCGAGCCCCCGGCAACCGCTGCAAACAATTCACCGCTTCTGTGGACAAGTTTGTGGGCAAGCCGGTGGGCGGATGTGCCGGATCACGCAGATTCGGGCCTTGGCTTAGATTGCCACAAAAACGTGCAGCACATTTTCATTTCAAATCAAGGACTTGCACCATTGCGACGGTTCCGTGACGCGGCTCCGGGACGACTGTTCCCGGGCGCTGGGCCTGGGGAAATCCGCAGCGCGGGATGCGCGCGCCAGACCGTCGCGGCGTCGGCATGATCGAGAACCCTCAGCCCCACACCTGGGGCGTCAGCGCGCTGCTGCTGGCGGCCGCTGATGCGCTGCAACTGCGCTTCGGTGCACTGGCGGTGCGCGGCGAGATTTCGGGCTTCACCCGCGCCGCCAGCGGCCACTGCTACTTCAACTTGAAGGACGATGAAGGCCAGGCCGGCACCTTGCGGTGTGCGATGTTTCGTCGCGCGGCCAGCCTGCTGGACTTCCGCCCGGCCGATGGCCAGCTGGTTGAATTGCGGGGCCGCATCTCGGTGTACGAAGCGCGTGGCGAACTGCAATGTGTCGTCGAAGCCATGCAGCGCCTTGGCGCGGGGTCGCTCTATGAAGTGTTCCTGCGACTGAAGTCCAGGCTCGAGGCCGCGGGCTTGTTCGACCCCGCGCGCAAGCGGGCGATCGAGCGCCATCCGCGCCGCATCGGCATCGTCACCTCTCTGGGCGCTGCGGCCCTGCACGACGTGCTCACGGCGATCAGCCGCCGCGCGCCGCAGGTGGCGGTGGTGGTCTATCCCAGCAGCGTGCAAGGCGCCGAGGCGCCGGCACAACTGGTGCGGGCCCTCACGCTCGCCGGGGAGCGGCGTGAAGTCGACACGCTGATCGTCTGCCGCGGTGGGGGCTCGCTCGAGGACTTGTGGGCTTTCAATGACGAACAGGTCGTGCGGGCCATCGCGGCCAGCCCGATTCCCGTCGTCTGCGGGGTGGGCCACGAGACCGACCTGACCTTGGCCGAACTTGCCGCCGACCTGCGGGCACCGACCCCCACGGCGGCGGCCGAGCTGGCGACGCCCCGGCGCGACGAAGCCTTGGCGCGCCTGCAGCAGCTGGCGCACGCGCTGCAACGCGCCGCCCAGCGCCGGCTCGACGGTCAGGCGCAGCGGCTCGACCTGCTGGCACTGCAGCTCGGGCGGCCTGCGCGCCTGCTGCTGTTGCAGGCCACGCGGCTCTCGCAGTTCCAGTTGCGCGGCCAGCAGGCCCTGGTGCGGACACTCGATCGCCAGGGGCAGCGCCTCGACGATCTGTCGTTGCGCCTGCAGCAGGCCTGCCGGCGCCGTGTGCAGGCCGAGCAGCAGCGTCTGTCCCAGGCGCAACTGCGGCTCGAGGCGGTCGACCCGCGGCGAGTGCTGTCGCGCGGCTATGCCTGGCTTGCCGATGCGCAGGGCCGCGCAGTGACACAGGTGCAAGGCTTGCAGCGCGGACAGCGCCTGCAGGCGCAATGGGCCGATGGCCGGGCACAGGTGGACGTGGTCGAGGTGCAGCCGGGCGCCCCTGCGGCCTGAGTGCGCGGGTGGCGCGGTGCCGGGGCGGAAAGTCCGCAATGCCGTCGCGTACACCGGCGGCAGGGCCTCGGTGCGCTGCCTACAATGCGCCCGATTCAACCCCCTGGGGCCCGCTGCCGGGCGCCGCACACGTCAAGGACTCATCGCATGTCTAGCTTCTCTTTGCCCGCACTGCCTTACGCTCCGGACGCGCTCGCGCCGAACATGTCCAAGGAGACCTTCGAGTACCACTATGGCAAGCACCACCAGGCCTATGTGACCAACCTGAACAACCTGGTGCCCGGCACCGAGTTCGCTGGGCTGTCGCTCGAAGACATCGTCCGCAAGTCCAGCGGCCCGATCTTCAACAATGCCGCCCAGGTGTGGAACCACACCTTCTTCTGGAGCTGCATGAAGCCGGCCGGCGGCGGCGAGCCCAAGGGTGCGCTGGCGGCAGCGATCAACGCCAAGTGGGGCAGCTACGCGGCGTTCAAGGAAGCGTTCACGAAGAGCGCGGTGGGCAATTTCGGTTCCGGCTGGACCTGGCTGGTCAAGAAGGCCGATGGCTCGGTGGACATCGTCAATACCAGCAACGCCGGGACGCCGCTGACCACGGCCGACAAGCCGCTGCTGACGATCGACGTGTGGGAACACGCGTACTACGTCGACTATCGCAACGCCCGCCCGAAGTTCGTCGAGACCTTCCTGAACGCGCTGGTCAACTGGGACTTTGCCGAAGCCAATTTCGCTTGATTCGGCGGGGGTTTTCCCTTGTGCAGGGCCGGTCGCTGACCGGCCTTTTTGCTGGGCCCCCGGCGTTAGCATTGCGGCCCATGCGAATCCTGCTGGTCGAAGACGATGGTGCACTCTCGCTGGGCATCAGCCGGGCCTTCGAACGCGAGGGTTGGCGTGTCGACGTGCTCGGAGATGGCCAGCAGGCCATGGCAGAAGGGCTGGCTGCGCAATACGACGTGGCGGTCCTCGACCTCGGGCTGCCGCGCCGCGACGGCATGGAAGTGTTGCGCCACTGGCGCAGCCGGGGCGCACGCCTGCCCGTGCTGCTGCTGACCGCGCGCGACGAGTTGCACGACCGTGTGCAAGGCCTCAATGCCGGCGCCGACGACTACCTGACCAAGCCCTTCGACGTGGCCGAACTCGTGGCCCGTCTGCGTGCGCTGAAGCGTCGCGCCGATGGCCGCATCGACGAGGTGATCACCGTCGGCGAGCTGACGCTGGACCTCGCCAACCGCGAGTTGACACACCGCGGCGAGCGCGTGCGCATGAGCCCGCGGGAGATTGCGCTGACGCAGCTGCTGATGCAGCGCGTCGGCCGCGTGGTGCCCAAGGAAAGCATCATCGGCACCTTGTCGAGCTGGGAGGCCGACTTCAGCGAGAACTCGGTGGAGGTCTACGTGCATCGGCTGCGCAAGCGCTTCGCCGAGCTCGGCGTCGTGATCAAGACGGTGCGCGGATTTGGCTATGTGCTCGAAGCCGCGGCACCGGAGGCCACGGGCGCTGCAGCCGCCCCGCCTGGCGCCGGCTGAACGTGGCGGCCGGAGGACGCGCCGCGGGCCCGGTGCATGGTCCGAGCCTGCGGCGCCAGTTGTTGCAGCCGCTGTTCTGGGTCTGGGCCTCCGGCATGGTGATTGCCGTGGCGGGCGCGCTGCTGCTGGCACGCGCCGCCGCGAACGCGGCCTTCGATCGTGGCCTGCAGGACGAGGCCAGTGCGCTGGCCACGAAGGTGATCTGGTCCGACCGCGGGCCGCTGCTCGACCTGACCCGCCAGGCCATGGAACTGGTGACCTGGGATCGCGCGGACCGCAATGCCTTTGCGATGGTCGATGTCGATGGCAACGTGCTCGCGGGCGACGGGGACGTGCCGGTGCCCCCTGCGGAGCGCCGGCGCCAGAGCGTGCACCAGCCGATGGTGTTCAATGCCGACTATGCGCACGAGCCGGTGCGGGGCGTGGTGTTCTCGGTGATGTCGCCCATGCTCGACCGCATGGTGTCGATCATCGTCGTCGAGAGCACGCGCAAACGCTCGGCCGCCATGCGCGACATCCAGATCGGCATCGTGCTGCCGGCGGTGGCGCTCGGCGCGGTCACCTTCGCCCTGCTGGCCTGGGGCATCCGGCGCGGCCTCCAGCCCCTGCGTGACGTGGCCGCCGACGTGGCTGCCCGCGGCGCACAGGACTGGCGGCCCCTGCCGCTGCAGCAGGTGCCGGCCGAGGCGGTTCCCTTGATCGAGCGCATCAATACCTTGCTCGATGACGTGCAGCGTTCGATGTCGGTGCAGCGGCGCTTCATCGCGGATGCCGCGCACCAGCTGCGCACGCCGGTGGCGGGCATGCGCGTGCTGCTGCAGGACCTGCAGCAGGAACTGTCGAGCGCGACACCGGCCGATGGGCTGCGGGGCTGGCAGCCGGTGATGGCGCAGCTGCTCAGCTCGAACGACCGCATGGCGCGGCTGATCGGCCAGCTGCTGAGCCTGGCGCGGTCGGAGACCTCGCTGGCGGTGGACGCCGAGTACCAGACGCAGGACATCGTGCCGGTGTTGCGCGAGGCCACAGAACCGCTGGTGCTGCAGGCCCTGCGACTGGGTCGTTCGATCACGCTGGAGGCGCCTGACATGCCGGTCGCTGCGCGCATCCACCCGTTGTGGTTCGGCGAGGTGCTGGTGAACCTGCTGGACAACGCGCTGCGCTACGGCGGCGAGCACATCACGCTGCGCGTGCGGGCGGCCGATGCCGAACGACCGGTGCAGGTGGAGATCGAGGACGATGGGCCCGGTGTCCCCCCGGAGTTGCTGGGAAAGCTGTTCGAGCCCTTCTGGCGCGGCGAGCGCGCCGACCTGCGCAACGATGGCGGCACCGGCCTGGGCCTGGCCATCGCGCGCGAGATCGTCGAGCGCATGGGCGGACTGCTGGAGGCCACGACCCGGCCGCAGGTGCCGGGCATGCGCTTCACGATCGCGCTGGCCCCCTGATCCACAGGGGGGGCGAAGTCCCTCAGGAAGACTGCTTCGCGAACGGCGCGCCGCCCAGCTTGGTCCCGGCCTTGATGCCGCGCTGGGCGAACCAGCCCTGGTTCATTTCGAGGGCAAAGCGCACCGGCTTGGCCGAGCAGTGCGAGCTTTCGTCCATCGGCTGCATGTCGGCCAGGTTCACGATCGTGCCGTCATCGGCAACGAAGGCAATGGTCAGCGGCAGTCGCGTGTTCTTCATCCAGAAACACTGCGCCTGCGGGCTCTCGAACACGAACAGCATGCCGTCGTTGATCGGCATGTCGCGGCGGAACATCAGGCCGATCTGGCGCTGTTCGGGCGTGGCGGCGATCTGTGCGCGGATGCTGTGCATGCCGACTTTCAAGGTCAGTGTCTGCAACTGCTGCGGCTGGCCATCCTGGGCCTGGGTTGGCGAGGCGATGGCAACCGAGACGAGCAGTGCGCAGAAGGCTGGCTTGACAAGCATCATGCAAGGGCTCCGAAGGCTTCCTTAGCATTATCTCGTGTGCGTCGGGTGCGGGCGGCGCTGAGCGCGCTGCGGCACGGGGAAGGGTGAACGTGGTGGATTGGGCGCTGGCGATCAGCGCGTTGATGATGGGTCTGGCCGGAACGCCGCATTGCGCGGCGATGTGCAGTGCTGCCTGCGCCACGGCCTGCGGCCGCTCGACTGGCCAGACCATGGCCTTCCAGGGCGGGCGGCTGTTGGCCTATTCGGCGGCAGGGGCCGCGGCCGCGGCCAGCGCTGCCTGGCTCGCGCAGGCCAGCCAGGTGGTCGCCGTGCTGCGTCCGCTGTGGGCGCTGCTGCAGGCGGCTGGCCTGGCGCTGGGACTCTGGCTGATGCTGAAGGGGCGGCAACCGGCGTGGTGGGAACGCATCGGGCAGCGGCGGCCTCAGCCGGTCGCGGCGGCCCCGGGCGGGTGGCAGCGCATCCGCTTGCCAGCCCGCAGCGCGGCGATCGGGCTCGCGTGGGTCGCGTGGCCCTGCGGCTTGCTGCAGTCGGCCCTGTTGCTCGCCGTCCTGGCCAGCGGGCCCGTCGGCGGCGCACTGGTGATGGGCAGCTTCGCGCTCGCGTCGGCGCCGGGCCTGGTGCTTGCGCCGATGGTGTGGCGTCGGCTCGCGCCGGCCGGCGCCGGCAGCGCAGTGGCACAGGGCACCCTGCCGGTCCGCCTGGCCGGTGTCATGCTGGTCGCCGCGTCGGGCTGGGCCCTGGGGCACGGCCTCTGGGTCCAGGTCGCTGCGTGGTGCGCGACCTGATTGCGGCGGGTAGAAACAACAACGCCCGGCCGAAGGCCGGGCGTTGTTGGGAAGGTGCGCTGCCGCACCTTCCGGGAGAGCCGAAGAATTACTTCTTGGCGGCGGAAGCGGCCGGAGCGGCGTCCTTCTTGGCTTCCATCTTGGCTTCCTTCTTGGCGCCGGAAGCGGCGGCAGCCGGAGCTTCGGCCTTCTTCTCTTCCTTCTTGGCGTCAGCGGCGTAGGCGCCAGCAGTGGCGAAAGCGGCGGCGATCAGGGCGGCCAGGAGCTTGTTCATGTGAAAGTGCCTTTCGAAAGTTTGAATTCACCTTCCTACATTGGGAAGGCCTCACCGAAACGTCGTGCCCAAGCGGTCGGTTGACAGCTTCGGTGACATAAAATCTTTTGGTTAACCCCAACCCCAGCGCGAAAGCCAAACGCTCATGTATCAGCACATCAAGGTGCCCGAAGGCGGGCAGAAGATCACCGTCAACGCGGACTTCTCCCTCAACGTGCCCGATCAGCCGATCATTCCGTACATCGAGGGCGACGGCACCGGCTTCGACATCACGCCGGTGATGATCAAGGTGGTCGACGCTGCGGTGCAAAAGGCCTACGGCGGCAAGAAGAAGATCCACTGGATGGAGATCTACGCCGGCGAGAAGTCGACCAAGGTCTATGGCCCGGATGTGTGGCTGCCCGAGGAAACCCTGGCCGCGCTGCGCGAGTACGTGGTGTCGATCAAGGGCCCGCTGACGACGCCGGTCGGCGGCGGCATTCGTTCGCTGAACGTCGCGCTGCGCCAGGAACTTGACCTGTACGTCTGCCTGCGGCCGGTGCAGTACTTCAAGGGCGTTCCCTCGCCGCTGAAGGAGCCCGAGAAGACCAACATGGTGATCTTCCGCGAGAACTCGGAAGACATCTACGCCGGCATCGAGTACGAAGCCGAGACCGACAAGGCCAAGAAGCTGATCAAGTTCCTCGTCGACGAGATGGGCGTCAAGAAGATCCGCTTCCCGAATACCTCGGGCATCGGCATCAAGCCGGTCTCGCGCGAGGGTACCGAGCGCCTGGTGCGCAAGGCCTTCCAGTACGCCATCGACAACGACAAGCCCAACGTCACGCTCGTGCACAAGGGCAACATCATGAAGTACACGGAAGGTGGTTTCCGTGACTGGGGCTATGCGCTGGCCCAGAAGGAGTTCGGCGCCGAGTTGATCGACGGCGGACCGTGGTGCAAGTTCAAGAACCCGAAGACCGGCAAGGACATCGTGGTCAAGGACTCGATTGCCGACGCCTTCCTGCAGCAGATCCTGCTGCGCCCGGCCGAGTACTCCGTGGTGGCGACGCTGAACCTGAATGGTGACTACATCTCCGACGCGCTGGCGGCGCAGGTCGGCGGGATTGGCATCGCCCCCGGTGCGAACATGTCCGACTCGGTCGCGTGTTTCGAAGCGACGCACGGCACGGCGCCGAAGTACGCCGGCAAGGACTACGTGAACCCGGGTTCCGAGATCCTCTCGGCCGAGATGATGTTGCGCCACATGGGCTGGAAGGAAGCGGCCGACCTGGTGATCAGCTCGCTCGAGAAGGCCATCCTGAGCAAGAAGGTCACCTATGACTTCGCGCGCCTGATGGACGGCGCGACGCAGGTCTCCTGCTCCGGTTTCGGTCAGGTGATGATCGACCACATGTGATGTCGGGCCGCCGTGGCGGCCATCACACGCAAAAAGGCCCGCTGGATGCGGGCCTTTTTGCTGCCGGACAAACGACGATCGGGTCAGTTCGACGGCGACGGGTTGGATGACAGCGGACGGATGCTCTGGGCCAGGTTGCCTTTCGGCCCCTGGACCAAGTCGTAGCTGACTTTTCCGCCCTGTTTGAGGGTGCGGTAGCCATCCATCTGGATGGCGGAGAAATGCGCGAAGACATCGGGTCCACCTGCCTCGGGCTCGATGAAACCAAAGCCCTTGGCATCGTTGAACCACTTTACGGTTCCCGTTTGCATGCTTTTTGCTCCCTGATCGACCATTACAGCCTAGAAAAATTCTGGTGGGAGCCAAACCAGGCCGTCAAGGCGGTAACCTGGATCGAACGATGTCCAGAATTCCCTACAGTGGCCTCGGGCGGCAGGTCATCGATGCATGGTCCGGCATCTGGCCGCCGGGCGCGCCGCTTTTCACGGCTTGCGTTCACCCGCGGTGACGCAATATGGTCACCTAGCAAACCCGCCGGGACCCGAGTCGATAGAATGAATCATGCCCGAGAGCGATCCTCCTTCGCCGCCCGCGCCACCGCCTGCTGCCCCCCGTCGGGACGACTCGGGTGCCGTGGTGGCCGAGCGCAAGACGGCGCGTACCAAGCCGCCGCAGATGTACAAGGTAGTGCTGCTGAATGACGACTACACCCCAATGGAGTTCGTGGTCATGGTTTTGCAGCAATACTTCAAGCTCGATCTGGAAACGGCCACCCAGATCATGCTGAAGATCCATCACGAAGGGCGAGGCGTCTGCGGTGTGTTCACCAAGGACGTCGCTGCCACCAAGGTCGAACTGGTATTGGCCGCGGCGCGACGTGCCGGGCACCCGCTGCAGTGCATTATGGAGGCCGCATGATTGCGCAAGAACTGGAAGTCAGCCTGCACATGGCGTTCGTCGAGGCGCGCCAGCAGCGACATGAGTTCATCACCGTCGAGCACCTGTTGCTGGCGTTGCTGGACAACCCCTCGGCCGCTGAAGTGCTGAAGGCCTGCGCGGCCAACATCGATGACCTGCGCAAGAGCCTGACGACCTTCATCAAGGAAAACACGCCGACGGTCGGTGGCACCGAAGAGGTCGACACCCAGCCGACGCTGGGCTTCCAGCGCGTGATCCAGCGCGCGATCATGCATGTGCAGTCCACCGGCTCGGGCAAGAAGGAAGTGACCGGCGCCAACGTGCTGGTGGCCATCTTCGGCGAGAAGGACTCGCATGCCGTCTACTACCTGCACCAGCAGGGCGTGACGCGGCTCGATGTCGTCAACTACATTGCGCACGGCATCAAGAAGTCCGAGCCGCCGGAGCCCGCCAAGTCCAACGAGAACAACAACGAGGCCGAGAAGGAAGAAGCCAGCGACGCCAAGGGCTCGCCGCTCGACCAGTTCACGCAGAACCTGAACCAGCAGGCGCGAGACGGCAAGATCGATCCGCTGATCGGTCGCGAAGCCGAGGTCGAGCGTGTGATCCAGGTGCTGTGCCGTCGCCGCAAGAACAACCCGCTGCTGGTGGGGGAGGCCGGCGTCGGCAAGACCGCCATCGCCGAAGGCCTGGCCTGGCGCATCACGCAGAACGACGTGCCCGAAGTGCTGGCCGAGTCCACCGTCTACGCGCTGGACATGGGCGCGCTGCTGGCCGGCACCAAGTACCGTGGCGATTTCGAGCAGCGCCTGAAGGGCGTGCTGAAGCAGCTGAAGGACCAGCCGAACGCGATCCTCTTCGTCGACGAGATCCACACGCTGATCGGCGCCGGCGCGGCCTCCGGCGGCACGCTCGATGCCAGCAACCTGCTGAAGCCCGCGTTGAGCAACGGCGCGATGAAGTGCATCGGCGCGACGACCTTCACCGAGTACCGCGGCATCTTCGAGAAAGATGCGGCGCTGTCGCGGCGTTTCCAGAAGATCGACGTGGTCGAGCCCTCCGTCGAGCAGACCATCGAGATCCTGAAGGGCCTGAAGTCGCGCTTCGAGGACCACCACAACGTCAAGTACGCGCTGAATGCGCTGCAGGCGGCCGCCGAGCTGTCGGCCAAGTACATCAACGACCGGCACCTGCCCGACAAGGCGATCGACGTGATCGACGAGGCCGGCGCCGCGCAACGCATCCTGCCCAAGAGCAAGCAGAAGAAGACCATCACGAAGAACGAGGTCGAGGAGATCGTCGCGAAGATCGCGCGCATCCCGCCGGCCTCGGTTTCCAGCGACGACCGCAGCAAGCTCAAGAGCCTGGACCGCGACCTGAAGAGCGTCGTGTTTGGCCAGGACCCGGCCATCGACGCGTTGGCCGCGGCGATCAAGATGGCACGCTCGGGCCTGGGCAAGCCGGACAAGCCGATCGGCTCGTTCCTGTTCTCCGGCCCCACCGGCGTCGGCAAGACCGAGGTGGCCAAGCAGCTCGCCTACATCCTGGGCGTAGACCTGATCCGCTTCGACATGTCCGAGTACATGGAGCGCCATGCGGTCAGCCGGCTGATCGGTGCGCCCCCGGGCTACGTGGGCTTCGACCAGGGCGGCCTGCTGACCGAGGCGGTGACGAAGAAGCCGCACGCGGTGCTGCTGCTCGACGAGATCGAGAAGGCGCACCCGGACGTCTACAACGTGCTGCTGCAGGTGATGGACCACGGTTCGCTCACCGACAACAACGGGCGCAAGGCCGACTTCCGCAATGTCATCATCATCATGACGACGAACGCGGGTGCCGAGACGATGAACAAGTCGACGATCGGCTTCACCACCCGGCGCGAGCAGGGCGACGAGATGGCCGACATCAAGCGCATGTTCACGCCCGAGTTCCGCAACCGGCTCGACGCGACGGTCAGCTTCCGTGCGCTGGACGAGGACATCATCCTGCGCGTGGTCGACAAGTTCCTGCTGCAGCTCGAAAGCCAGCTGGCCGAGAAGAAGGTCGAGGTCACCTTCACCGACACGCTGCGCAAGCACCTGGCGAAGAAGGGCTTCGATCCGCTGATGGGCGCGCGGCCGATGCAGCGCCTGATCCAGGACACCATCCGTCGCGCGCTGGCGGACGAGTTGCTGTTCGGTCGCCTGGTCGATGGTGGCCGCCTGACGGTGGACATCAACGACGCCGGCGAAGTGCACCTCGACATCCAGCCGCCGCGCAAGAGCGACAAGCCCAAGACCGAGCCGACGCCGGCCTGAGCCGGGGCTGATCAGCAGGACGCTGCGGGGTCCTGCATGAAATAGCACGCCAGCATCTCGTACAAAGCGGGATGTTCGGCGCGCATTTCCTTGGGCGTGACGAAGAAGCCTTCGGCCGCGACCGCGAAGAACTCGTCCACGCTGGTCGCGCCGTAGGGGTCCAGGACCGTGTCGATGCCGGCGTCGACGGCATCGCAGAAGCGCTCGTACTCGGCGTCGATCACCGCGATCCAGGCTTCGCGCGCTTCGGCGTTGGGCAGGGGCGGTACGCCGTCCGGCTCGCCGTCGCCCATGTCGAGCACATGCGCGAACTCGTGGATCACGACGTTGTAGCCCCAGTCGGCAGACTCGCCGGCGCTGCTGACGTCGTGCCACGAGAGCATCACCGGTCCGCCCTCCATCGCCTCGCCGCTCAGCACCTCGTCGTAGGCATGCACGACGCCATCTTCGTCGGTCACCTCGCGGCGCGCCACCACCTCGTCGGGATGCACGACGATCCCCACGAAGCTGCGATATGGCTGCAACCCGAGGTTCAACACCGGCAGGCAGGCCTGTGCCGCGATGTTGACGGCCATCGCGTCGTCGACCACCAGACCGCCGGCGCCGGTGAACTCCTTTTCGTCGAGGAACAGGCTGGCCAGCTTGCGCAGACGCTCCAGGTCCTCGGCCGGCCAGCGGGCCAGGAAGGGCAGTTGCGCCAGGGTGAGTGCCCAGAGCTCGTCGGGAATCGCTCGGCGGGCCAAGGCCTGCGCCTCGCGCCGGGCGCGCCAGCGATCGAGCAGGCGCCTCACCGCGCGGACGCCAGGTCGAGCGCCGCGAGTCCTTCAGGGAGCAGGCGCAGCGCGCGCGCGCGGGCAGGCGTGGTGTCGAAGTCCCAGTCGCCTAGCACGTATCGTGTGCGGCCATCGGCTGATACATGCCGGCCGGGCCGATGGGTATGGCCGTGCACCATGATCGATGCGGCGGCCTGCTGCAGCCAGGCCGCGGCGGCTGCATCATCGACGTCTGACCACAAGCCGGGCGCCATGCCGGCCTGATGCTCGGCGCTGGCCTCGCGCATCGCGCGGGCCTGGGCCTGGCGGTCGGCCAGCGGCTGAGACAGGAACCGCTGCTGCCAGCCGGCGTTGCGCACCTGGTGGCGAAACTGCTGGTAGCCGGTGTCGGACAGGCACAGTGCATCGCCGTGGGTCAGCAGCAGGCGATGCTGCCAGGCCGACAGCAGTGTGGGGTCGGCCAGCCGGTGCACGCCGCAATCGGCCAGCAATTCATCGCCGACGAGGAAATCGCGATTGCCGGGCATGAAGGCCAGCATCCGGCGCCGCGATGCCTCGCGCAGCACTTCGCAGCACTGCGCTTCGAAGCCGTCGAAGCGGGCGTCGTCGCCGATCCATGCCTCGAACACATCGCCCAGCATCAGCACCGCGTCGGCTTCGGTGTGCAGCAGGTGCCTGCGCCAGGCCTCGAAGGTGCGCGGCATGCCGGCCTGCAGGTGCACGTCCGACAGCAGGTCGATCGCCGACCAGCGCGGGTCGGCGCGCCATTCGGCGATGGGCGGCACGGAGTCAGGCGACTTCGACAACCTTCTCGATCACCACGTCGACGTTCGGCACGTCGTCATGGAAGCCCTTGCGGCCGGTGGCGACGCGCTCGATCTGATCCACGACCTCGGTGCCGGCCACCACCTTGCCGAACACGGCATAGCCCCAGCCCTGCGGCGACTCGGACTTGAAGTTCAGGAACTCGTTGTCGGCGGTGTTGATGAAGAACTGCGCGGTGGCCGAATGCGGCGCATTGGTGCGGGCCATCGCCAGCGTGTACTTGAAATTCTTCAGGCCGTTGTTGGCTTCGTTGGCGATCGGCTCGCGCGTGGGCTTCTGGCTCATGCCGGGCGCGAAACCACCGCCCTGGATCATGAAGCCCTTGATCACCCGGTGGAACACCGTGCCGTCGTAGTGGCCGCTTCGAACATAGCCCAGGAAGTTCTCGACGCTGGCGGGCGCGGCAACATCGTCCAGCTCGATGCGCAGCACGCCGGCGCTGGTGGTCATTTCAACGGTCTTGCTCATTTCACTTCTCCAGGCTGGCCTTGTTGATGACCACCGCTGTGGTCGGAACATTTTCGAAACCGCTCTTGATGCCGGTGGGCACCGCGCGAATCTTGTCGACGACGTCCATGCCTTCGACCACGTGGCCGAACACCGCATAGCCGAAGCCGTCGCGCGCGTTGGCGGCGTCGAGAAAGAGGTTGTCGTTGACGTTGATGAAGAACTGCGCGGTCGCTGAATTGGGGTTCGGCGTGCGCGCCATCGCCAGCGTGCCGCGCTGGTTGGACAGGCCGTTGCGGGCCTCCAGCGGAATCGGCGCGCGGGTGGGCCGTTCCTTCATGTCCGGGCCGAAGCCGCCGCCCTGGATCATGAAGTTGTCGATCACGCGGTGGAACACCGTGCCGTTGTAGTGGCCGGCTTTCACGTACTGCACGAAGTTCTCGACAGTCTTAGGCGCCTTCTCGGGCTCCAGCTGCAGCACGATGTCGCCCAGGCTGGTGGACAGGCGCACCTTCTGTGCCATCGCGCTGCCGCACAGGGCAAGACCGAGGACAAGGGCCAAGAGCCAACGGGAGGATGCTGAACGCATGGGTGCAGTGCTTCCTTCGGGGGATGAGGGATCGGGTGTTCGGAGCAGGGAGGTGGGCGCGCCGGCGCCTTCAGCGGGCCGTCAGTTCGCGCACCAACCGCAGTTTGCGCTGCAGTTGTGGGTCGAGTCCGCGGCTGCCGGCAGCGGCTTGTTCGTAGGCACGCAGGGCCAGGCGTGCGAAGACATCCCCCAGGTTTTCGCGGGCGGCCTGGTAGGCGGGGTCGTTGCGCAGCGCGGCTTCGAGCAATTCGCGCGCGCTGTCCAGCTGACCGCGCGCGGCCTGCAGCACGGCCAGGTTGTTGAAGGGCTCCGGAAGGTCCGGGTAGTCCTGCGTCATGCGCTCGAACACAGCCATGGCCTCGGGCTCGCGCTGGGTCTCCGACAGCATCACGCCGCGCAGGAAGCGCAGACGCGCGTTGTCCGGCTGGGCAGCAATGGCCTGGTCCACACGCTGGAAGGCCTGCGTCACGTCGCCCGAGCGGAAGATGCGCTCGATATCGCGCGAAAGGTCCGGTGCCTCGGTCGCCGCGAGCGCCGCCGTGGCGACCATCAAGGCCAGCAGGCTGGAGCAGCAGCGGATCACGGCAGGCAAGCGCACGAGGTGAACGAGGGCAGGGTGGGTTGTCGCGGGCGAAGGGGTGCGCGGCAGGCCGCCGCTATACTGAATTGAAGATTGTAGGGCGGCAGCAGCGGCCCTATGCCGAGCCCGGGCTGCGCACACGTCCTCCGTTCTTCCGATGAGCCTTCGCATCTACAACACGCTGACCCGCAGCGTGGAGCCATTCGTCCCCATCGAGCCCGGCCATGTCCGCATGTACGTCTGCGGCATGACGATCTACGACCTGTGCCACATGGGGCACGCGCGGATGATGATGGCCTTCGACGTGGTGTACCGGTGGCTGCTGGCCAGCGGCTACCGCGTGACCTACGTCCGCAACATCACCGACATCGAGGACAAGATCATCCGGCGTGCGGTCGAGCGGGGCATCACGATCCGCGCCCTCACCGACGAGATGATCGCCGCGATGCGCCAGGACCTCGGCGCGATCGGCGCGGCCCAACCGACGCACGAGCCGCGCGCCACCGAGTACGTGCCGCAGATGTTGTCGATGATCGGCACGCTGGAGGACAAGGGCCTGGCCTACCGCGCAACGAACGGCGACGTGAACTACGCGGTGCGCAGGTTCGCGGGCTACGGCAAGCTCTCGGGCAAGTCGATCGACGAGCTGCGCGCGGGGGAACGGGTCGCGGTCCAGGAAGGCAAGGACGATCCGCTGGACTTCGTGCTGTGGAAGGCTGCCAAGCCCGAGGAGCCGGAGGATGCCAAGTACGACGGGGCCTATGGCCCGGGACGGCCGGGCTGGCATATCGAGTGCTCGGCCATGAGCTGCGCGCTGCTGGGCGAGCGCTTCGACATCCATGGCGGCGGCATGGACCTGCAGTTCCCGCACCACGAGAACGAGATCGCCCAGAGCGAGGGGGCGTTCGGCCATCCGTTCGTCAACTACTGGCTGCACAACGGCTTCCTGAACGTCGACAACGAGAAGATGTCGAAGTCGCTCGGCAACTTCTTCACCATCCGCGACGTGCTGCAGCGCTACGACGGCGAGTCGCTGCGCTTCTTCATGCTGCGCACGCACTACCGCAGCCCGTTCAACTTCAGCGACGCCAACCTCGACGATGCGCGCACGGCGCTGCGCCGGCTGTACACCGCGCTCGATGGCGTGGCCGTGCCGGCCGAGAACCGCGCGATCGACTGGGCCCAGCCGCAGGCGGCGGCCTTCCGCGCGGCGATGGACGAGGACTTCAACACGCCCGGCGCGCTGGCGGTGCTGTTCGAGTTGGCCAGCGAGCTCAACCGCACGCGCTCGACCGACACCGCGGCACTGTTGCGTGCGCTGGCGGGCACGCTGGGGGTGCTGCAACAGGTGCCGAAGGCCTATCTGCAAGGCGGTGCAGGCCTGGACGCGGCAGCGATCCAGGCCTTGATCGATGCACGGGCCGCGGCCAAGCAGGCGAAGAACTTCGCGGAGGCCGATCGCATTCGCAAGGAGCTCGCCGCGCAGGGCATCGAGTTGAAGGATTCGCCGCAAGGCACGAGCTGGGTACGGACCTGACATGCCAAGGAGCCCATCCGCGGGCGTCACGCCCGACTACTGGGACGAGGCCTGTCGCCACCTGGTCAAGCGCGACCGGGTCATGAAGAAGCTGATCCCGCAGTTCGGCGAAGGCCGGCTGCAGAGTCGCGGCGATGCGTTCACCACATTGGCCCGATCCATCGTCGGCCAGCAGATCTCGGTGAAGGCCGCGCAATCGGTGTGGGAGAAGTTCGCTGCACTGGTCGGCGGCCCCTCGACGCGGCTCGCGCCCGGCGCGGTGCTGCAGGTCTCGGTGCCCGACCTGCGCGGCGCCGGCCTGTCGGCGCGCAAGGCCGAGTACCTGGCTGACCTGGCCCGCCATTTCGAAGCGGGCACCGTCCACGTGCGGCAATGGCAGCAGATGGACGACGAAGCGATCATCGACGAGCTGGTCGCCATCCGGGGCATCGGCCGCTGGACCGCCGAGATGTTCCTGATCTTCCACCTGATGCGTCCGAACGTGCTCCCGGTGGACGACCTCGGCCTGATCAAGGGCATCAGCCTGAACTACTTCAGCGGCGAACCGGTGTCGCGGGCGGAGGCGCGCGAGGTGGGCGAGGCCTGGGCCCCTTTCCGCTCGGTGGCCACATGGTACATTTGGCGCAGCCTCGATCCCCTGCCGGTGGACTACTGAGGCCCTGGCCGCCCTGCGGCCCGTTCCCCGACCCGAAGGGGTTCGCAACCTACCTTCAGAGGCAATGAGCAAACGACACTTCCTCGAGTTCGAGCAGCCGATTGCCGAGCTGGAATCGAAGATCGAAGAGCTGCGCTACGTCCAGAACGAGTCGGCCGTCGATATTTCGGAAGAGATCGAGCGGCTCGACAAGAAGAGCCAGCAGCTCGCCAAGGACATTTACGCCAACCTGTCGCCGTGGCAGGTCACGCTGATCGCCCGGCACCCCCAGCGCCCCTACACGCTGGACTACGTCAACGAGATCTTCACCGACTTTCAAGAGCTCCACGGCGACCGCGCGTTCGCCGACGATGCCTCGATCGTCGGCGGCATGGCCCGATTCAACGGCCAGGCCTGCATGGTCATCGGCCACCAGAAGGGCCGTGACACGAAGGAGCGCGCCTCGCGCAACTTCGGCATGTCGCGCCCCGAGGGCTATCGCAAGGCGCTGCGGCTGATGAAGCTGGCCGAGAAGTTCGGCCTGCCGGTGTTCACCTTCGTCGACACGCCGGGCGCCTATCCCGGCATCGGCGCCGAGGAACGCGGCCAGTCCGAGGCCATCGGCCGCAACATCTTCGAGATGTGCCAGCTCGAAGTGCCGATCATCACCACCATCATCGGTGAAGGTGGCTCCGGCGGCGCGCTGGCCATCAGCGTGGCCGACCAGCTGCTGATGCTGCAGTTCTCGGTGTATTCGGTGATCTCGCCCGAAGGCTGTGCATCCATCCTCTGGAAGACCAGCGAACGTGCGAGCGACGCGGCCGAGGCGCTGGGCATCACCGCGCATCGGCTGAAGGCGCTGGGCCTCATCGACAAGGTCGTCAGCGAGCCGGTGGGGGGCGCTCACCGCGACCCGCGGCAGATGGCCTCGCAGCTCAAGCGCGGCCTGGTCGATGCCTTGCGCCAGGTCTCGGACCTCAAGCTGAAGGACCTGCTGCAGCGCCGCTATGACCGCCTGCAGGCCTATGGCCGCTACGCCGACACGAAGGAGCGCTGACGCGCCGGCCTGACGAAGACGCCACCGCACCGGTGGTGGCGGTGGCCTTCAGCGGCGGGCGCGACTCGCTCGCCTTGCTGCATGCCACGCTGCGCGCCGCGCAGCCGCTTGGACTCTGGGTGGTGGCGCTCCATGTGCACCACGGCCTGCAGCCGCAGGCTGATGCGTGGTTGCAATCCGCGCAGGACCTGTGCCGCCGTTGGCGGCGTGCCGGCTGGCCACTGCGCCTGTACTGGCGCCGGCTGAGCGGCTCGCCGGCGAGCGGCGACAGCATTGAAGCCTGGGCGCGCAGCGAACGCCGTCGTGCATTGGCCGAGATGGCCACCGAGGCCGGGGCTTCGCTGCTGCTGCTGGCCCAGCATCGCCGCGATCAGGCGGAGACCTTCCTGCTGCAAGCCTTGCGCGGCGCCGGGCCGCGCGGCCTGGCGGCGATGCCGCATTCGGTCGATCGCGGCGGCGTGTGCTGGGCGCGACCCTGGTTGGCCCAGCCGCGTGAAGCCATTGACGCGTACATTGCGCGCTATCGACTGCGACCGATCGAGGACCCATCGAACACCGATCCGCGCTTCGCTCGCAACCGCCTGCGGCTGCAGGTCTGGCCGGCGCTCACGTCGGCCTTCCCGGAAGTCGAGCCTGCGCTGTGCCTGGCC
>NZ_JBGAGA010000100.1:0-19389 GCF_044226965.1 Aquabacterium sp.
GCCGACCTGAACTGGATGCGCGCGATGGCCGACTACAGCTGGGAGCAGAACCGCGCCGACGCGCAGGCGCTGGCCGACATGCTGTGGGCGATCTACAGCTGCCCGCACCCGGTGGTCGGCCGCATCCACGGCGACTGCTTCGCCGGCGGCCTGGGCCTGGCCGCCTGTTGTGACGTGCTGGTGGCCGCCGAGGGGCCGAGCTTCTGCCTGAGCGAGGCGCGGCTCGGCCTGCTGCCGGCGACGATCGGCCCCTACGTGATTCGCGCGCTCGGGGCACAGGCGGCGCGGCGCTACTTCATCACCGCCGAGCGCTTCAGCACCTCTGAGGCGCACCGGCTCGGCTTCGTGCACCAGCTGTGCCCGGCCGAGGCGCTGGACGACACGGTCGAGCAGATCGTCGCGACGCTGGTGGCCAACGGGCCGCAGGCGGTGAAGGCGAGCAAGCGCCTGGTGCAGGACCTGGCCGGGGCGCCGATCACCGAGGACCTGCGCGCCGAGACCGCGCGCCGCATCGCCGACATCCGTGCCAGCGACGAGGGCAAGGAAGGCGTGCAGTCCTTTCTTCACAAGCGCGACCCGAACTGGAAGCTGAACTGAGCGGCCATCGCGATGAACGCCAACCTCGACACCACCCACCTGCTGGCGCTGGCCGCGGCGCTGGGCTGGGCCAGCGGGCTGCGGCTGTACCTGGTGGTGTTCCTCACCGGGCTGGCCGGCTGGCTGGGCTGGGTGCCGCTGCCGTCGGGCCTGCAGGTGCTGCAGCAGCCGCTGGTGCTGGGCGCGGCCGGGCTGATGGTGCTGGTCGAGTTCCTGGCCGACAAGATCCCGGCGGTCGATTCGCTGTGGGACGCGGTGCACACGGTCATCCGCATCCCGGCCGGCGCGGCGCTGGCGGCCGGCGTGTTCGGCGGGGCCTTCGGCGGCGATGCGAACGCGTGGAGCGTCATCGCCGCGCTGCTGGGCGGCACGCTGGCGGCCACCAGCCACGTGGCGAAGGCCACCACGCGCGCGGCCATCAACACCTCGCCCGAGCCGTTCTCGAACATCGCCGCCTCGCTGGTCGGCGATGCCGCGGTGCCGGCAATGCTGTGGCTGGCCTTCGCCCACCCGTTCGCCTTCTTCGCCTGCCTGGCGCTGGCGCTGGCGGTGATGGTGACCTTGATCGTCGTGCTGATGAAGTTCCTGCGTGGCCTGGTGCGTGCGCTGCGCAATCGTTTTGGCGGTGGCCCGGCCACCGCGTGATGGAGACACCGAGATGTTCAAGAAGATCCTGATCGCCAACCGCGGCGAAATCGCCTGCCGCGTGGCGGCCACCGCCCGGCGCCTGGGCATCCGCACCGTCGCGGTGTACTCCGAGGCCGATGCGCAGGCGCAGCATGTGCAGGCCTGCGACGAGGCGGTGCTGATCGGCGCGGCCGCGCCCCGTGAGAGTTATCTGCGGGCCGACCGCATCCTGGAAGCCGCGAAGGCCACCGGCGCGCAGGCGGTGCATCCGGGCTACGGCTTCCTGTCCGAGAACGAGACCTTCGCCCAGGCTTGTGCGGATGCGGGCATCGCCTTCATCGGGCCGCCGCCGTCGGCGATCGCGGCGATGGGCAGCAAGTCGGCGGCCAAGTCGCTGATGGAGAAGGCCGGCGTGCCGCTGGTGCCGGGCTACCACGGTGACAACAACGACCCGCTGTTCCTGGCCGGCGAGGCCGAGCGCATCGGCTACCCGGTGCTGATCAAGGCCAGCGCCGGCGGCGGCGGCAAGGGCATGCGGCGCGTCGACAAGGCCGAGGACTTCCTCGCCGCGCTGGCCTCGTGCCAGCGCGAGGCCAAGTCCAGCTTCGGTGACGACCACGTGCTGGTCGAGCGCTACGTCACGCGGCCGCGGCACATCGAGATCCAGGTCTTCGGCGATACCCTGGGCCATTGCGTCTACCTGTTCGAGCGCGATTGCTCGGTGCAGCGCCGCCACCAGAAGGTGCTGGAGGAAGCGCCGGCGCCGGGCATGAGCGAGGCGCGCCGCGCCGAGATGGGCGCGGCGGCCGTGGCGGCCGCTCAGGCGGTGGGTTATGTCGGCGCCGGCACGGTGGAATTCATCGCCGAGGAGCTGGACGACGGCGACCTGCGCTTCTACTTCATGGAGATGAACACGCGGCTGCAGGTCGAGCATCCGGTGACCGAGGCGATCACCGGGCTGGACCTGGTGGAGTGGCAGCTGCGCGTGGCCGCCGGCCAGCCGCTGCCGCTGCAGCAGCAAGAGTTGAAGATCCGCGGCCATGCGATCGAGGCGCGCATCTGCGCCGAGAACCCCGACGGCGGCTTCCTGCCCGCCACCGGCCGGCTGGACGTGCTGCGCTGGCCGGCGCACGTGGCCTTCCGCCGCAATGCCGATGCCGAACCGTTCCATGAAGCGGCCGCGGTGCGGGTGGATGCCGGCGTGCGCGAGGGCGACGCGATCAGCCCGTTCTACGACTCGATGATCGCCAAGCTGATCGTCTGGGGCGACACCCGCGCGCAGGCGCTGGCGCGGCTGGACGCGGCGCTGGCCGAGACGCAGATCGTCGGCCTGCACACCAACGCCGCCTTCCTGCGCCGGGTGGTCAATTCACAGGCCTTCGCCACCGCCGACCTCGACACCGCGCTGATCGAGCGCGAGCGCGCCACGGTGCTGAACCAGCCGCCGCTGGCGCTGGAGATCGTCGCCGCCGGCGTGGTGGCGCATGCGCTGGCCGACGAGGCCGCGCTGTCGGGCGCCGACCCCTGGTCGCGCCGTGACGGCTGGCGCCTGCACGGCGGCGCGCGTCGGCACTTCGACATCGAGCATGCCGGCGAACACCATGCGGTGTCGCTGGCGCGGCTGCACGACGGTGCGCTGCGCCTGCGCGCCGGCGATCGCGAATGGGCCTTCCAGGCCACGCCGCGCGGGGAGGGCCGGCACGACGTGCTGCTGGACGCGCGCCGGCTGGCGCTGACGGTGCATGTGCACGGCGAGCGCGTTGCGGTGTTCAGCGACGAGGGCTCGGCGGTGGTGCACGAGATCGACGTCATCGCCCATGCCGGCGACGCCGGCGGCGAGGCCGGCCGCCTGACCGCACCGATGCCCGGCAAGGTGATCGCCTTCCTCGCCAAGGCCGGTGACGCGGTGGCCAAGGGCCAGCCGGTGGCCGTGATGGAGGCGATGAAGATGGAGCACACGCTGACCGCGCCGCGCGACGGCGTGGTGGCGGAACTGCTGTATGCGGTGGGTGACCAGGTCGCCGAGGGCGGCGAGCTGCTGCGTCTTCAGGCCTGAGCGGCGGTGCCGCTCAGCGTTGCCGCCAGCGCGAGAGCCAGCCCTTGGTCCGTTCGCCTTCGGGCGGCTGAGCGTCGGCGCCCAGGTCGGTGGCCGGGCCGCTGTCGGTCATCGGGCGCGAGACGCCGAAGCCGGTGGTGTTCTTGGCCCAGTCCGTCGGCTGCGAGGCATGGCCGGGCTGCAGCGCGCGCTGCTGCTCCAGGCGCTTGTACAGGTCGCGCGCGCTGCGGTATTGCACGGCCAGCTGGGCCAGCTCGGTGCCGCTGCAGGCGTCGCACACCAGCAGCACGTCGCGGGCATAGCGGGGCTGCTTCAGCATCTTCTCCACGTCGATGCCCTGCCCCAGCTCACGCATCAGGTAGAAATGGATCTTGGTGGCAATCTGCAGGGGGCTGGGGCTGTGCGACACGATCAGGCTTCCGGCAGGGCTGGTCTGCTTATGGGGCGCGATTCTGGGCCGTGGTTCCCTGTTCACCATCCCTTCCTTGGGGGCATTTCCCGGGAGGATTGAAAATCGATGTAACGGCCCTGGCCGTGCATCCCTAACTTGAAGGCGAAAACGATGCTTCCCTCTCGCGTGACTCTGGTAGACGTGGGCCCGCGCGACGGTCTGCAGAACGAGAAGCAGCCGGTGGCCACCGAGCACAAGGTGGCGCTGGTGCAGGCGCTGCAGGCCGCCGGGCTGCGCGAGATCGAGGTCACCAGCTACGTCAGCCCGAAGTGGGTGCCGCAGATGGCCGACAACGCGGCGGTGATGAACGCGATCCCGCGGCCGGCCGGCGTGCGCCATTCGGTGCTGGTGCCCAACATGATCGGCTTCAACGCGATGCTGGCCGCCGGCCCGCAGGCGCGGCCGGACGAGATCGTCGTGTTCGGCGCCGCCAGCCAGGCCTTCAGCCAGCGCAACATCAACTGCTCGATCGAGGAGAGCATCGAGCGCTTCGCGCCGGTGGTGGCCGCCGCGCGCGAGGCCGGCCTGAAGGTGCGCTCGGCCATCAGCTGCGCGCTGGGCTGCCCGTACCAGGGCGAGGTCACGCCCGACGAGGTGGAGCATGTCGTGAAGCTGATGAAGGAGATCGGTGTGCAGCACTGCGGCATCGCCGACACCATTGGCGTGGGCACGCCGCGCCGCGCGCAGGCGGTGATCGAGCGCGCGCTGAAGCATTTCCCAATGCATGAAGTGAGCGGCCATTTCCATGACACCTACGGCCAGGCGCTGGCCAACATCTACGCCTGCCTGGAGATCGGCCTGCACACCTTCGACACCAGCGTCGCCGGCCTGGGCGGCTGCCCCTACGCCAAGGGCGCCACCGGCAACGTGGCCACCGAGGACGTGGTGTTCATGCTGAACGGGCTGGGCATCGAGACCGGCATCGACCTCGACCGGCTGGTGCAGGCCGGCGGGGCGATCTCGGATGTGCTGGGCCGCGCGCCGGTGTCGCGCGCCGGCAAGGCGCTGTTGACCAAGCAGGGGAAAGTGTTCGCAGCATGAGCGACGACGAACTGAACAACCGCCCCGAGGGCTTCCAGCGCGTGACGCGCGTGCTGGCCGAGCGCGGCCATGCCCATGCGCCGCTGTGGCTGGAGGTGTCGGCGCGCACCTGCGCCGAAGCCGCCGATGCGCTGCAGGTGCAGGTGGGGCAGATCGCCAAGAGCGTGATCTTCCGCCGCAAGGCCGACGAGGCCGCGGTGCTGGTGGTGACCTCGGGCGACAAGCGGGTGGACGAGAAGAAGGTCGCGGCGCAGGTCGGCCCGATCGGCCGCGCCGATGCCGAGTTCGTCAAGGCACGCACCGGCTTCTCCATCGGCGGCGTGTCGCCGGTGGGCCACCTGCAGCCGCCGGTGGTGCTGGTCGACCGCGAGCTGTTCCGCTTCGGCGAGGTGTGGGCCGCGGCCGGGCATCCGAACGGCGTGTTCAAGCTCGCGCCGGACGAGCTGGTCATGCTCACCGGCGCGCCGGCGGCCGACGTGGTGGTCGATTCGTGAGCCGCGGCGCGCCCATCGCCAGCCCCTGCGTCAGCGTCTGCCGCATGGATGCGGCCAGCGGCTGGTGCGAAGGCTGCCTGCGCACGATCGACGAGATCGCCGCCTGGGGCGGCCTGGATGACGAGGCCCGGCGCGCTGTGATGGCGCTGCTGCCCGAGCGCCGCCGCCAGTGGCGCGCGATGCGCGTGGGCCGGGCGGACGCGCTGCCCGCATCGGCCGCCGCGCCGGAGCTGCCGCGATGACGCCGCTGGTGTTCTGGTTCGACGTGGTCTCGCCCTATGCCTGGCTGGCCTTCGACCGCCTGCCGCAGGCGCTGGAAGGCTGCAGCTACGTGGTCGATTACCGGCCGGTGCTGTTCGCCGGGCTGCTGAAGGCCTGGGGCCAGAAGGGCCCGGCCGAGATCGGCCCGAAGCGGGCCTGGACCTATCGCCAGGTCGCCTGGCAGGCCCACGCGCAGGGCACCGTGCTGCAGCTGCCGCGGCCGCATCCGTTCAACCCGCTGGCGCTGCAGCGGCTGGCGCTGGCCAGCTGCGAGGCCGGCGGCACGCCGAACCGGCGCGTGGTCGAGCTGCTGTTCCGCCATGTCTGGTGCCGCGAGGGCGCCGACCCCAACGAGCCGGCCGCACTGGCCGCGCTGACTGCAGGCGTCGCCCCGCGCCGCGATCCGGCCGGCGACGAGGTCAAGGCCGAACTGCGCGCGCACACCGAGGCCGCGCTGGCGCAGCAGGTCTTCGGCGTGCCCAGCATCACGTGCGACGGCCGGCTGTTCTGGGGCCAGGATGCGCTGCCGATGCTGCGGGCCGCGCTGCTGCACGACCCGTGGTTCGACGGACCCGCCTGGGACGACGCCGGCCGCCAGCCCGACGGCGTGCAACGCCTCGCGTGAGCGTCCGCGGGGCCGGGCCGCGCCTGGCCTGCCCCCGCGGACTCGGGGATCTCGCGCCCTGGGGTTTGTCCGCAGACTTTCGCATCGCGAAACAAATCACTAGGGTTGCACCGGGTTTTGTCAGCCTGTGTTGGCTTGGTGTCAGAACGCGGTCAGAGCCCGGTCGAATAGTCGCGACCGCGCACCGCCCATCGGCGGCGCGAGCAGACCCTACCGAGGAGTTCAACGCATATGGCTACTACGGCCTCCATGAAAGCGGGCGCGGCGAGCGCGCCCATGACGCGCGAGGAGAAGAAGGTCATCTTCGCCTCCTCGCTGGGCACGGTGTTCGAGTGGTACGACTTCTACCTCTACGGCTCGCTGGCCGCGTTCATCGGCAAGCACTTCTTTGCCGCGCTGGACCCCACCGCGCAGTTCATCGCCTCGCTGCTGGCCTTCGCGGCCGGCTTCATCGTGCGCCCGTTCGGCGCGCTGGTGTTCGGCCGCCTCGGCGACATGATCGGCCGCAAGTACACCTTCCTGGTCACGATCCTGATCATGGGTCTGTCGACCTTCATCGTCGGTATCCTGCCCAGCTATGCCTCCATCGGCATGGCCGCGCCGATCATCCTGGTCGGCCTGCGCATCCTGCAGGGCCTGGCGCTGGGTGGTGAGTACGGCGGTGCCGCCACCTACGTGGCCGAGCACGCGCCGCACGGCAAGCGCGGCGCCTACACCTCGTGGATCCAGACCACGGCCACGCTGGGCCTGTTCCTGTCGCTGCTGGTGATCCTGGGCGTGCGCACCTGGATGGGCAACGACGCGTTTGCCGAATGGGGCTGGCGCATTCCGTTCATCGTGTCGATCCTGCTGCTGGCGGTCAGCGTGTGGATCCGGCTGTCGATGAACGAATCGCCCGCCTTCAAGAAGATGAAGGAAGAGGGCAAGGTCTCGAAGGCCCCGCTGTCCGAGTCCTTCGGCCAGTGGAAGAACGCCAAGTTCGTGATGCTGGCGCTGTTCGGCCTGGTGATGGGCCAGGGCGTGGTCTGGTACACCGGCCAGTTCTACGCGCTGTTCTTCCTGACGAGCACGCTGAAGGTCGACGGCACGGAAGCGCAGTTGATGATCGCGGCCTCGCTGCTGATCGGCACGCCGTTCTTCGTCGTGTTCGGGTCGCTGTCCGACAGGATCGGTCGCAAGCCGATCATCCTGGCCGGCATGCTGCTGGCGGTGCTGACCTACTTCCCGCTGTTCAAGATGCTGACCGCGGCCGCGAACCCCGAACTCGCCGCGGCGCAGGCCAAGGCGCAGATCGTCGTCAAGGCCGACCCGAAGACCTGTTCGTTCCAGGGCAGCCCGATCGCCCGCGAAGTGGACTTCACGTCCGGCTGTGACATCGCCAAGCGCGCGCTGACCGGCTCGTCGGCCAGCTACGAGAACGAGGTGCTGCCGGCGGGTTCGCCCACCGTGGTGAAGGTCGGCGACAAGGAACTGACGCCGCCGGCCCAGGTCGCGACCACGGCCGGTGGCCACAAGTTCGACGAAGCCTCGGGCAAGGCGATCGGCGCGTTCAAGAAGGACCTGGCCGATTCGCTGAAGGCCGCCGGCTACCCATCCAAGGCCAAGCCGATCGACTTCATGGGCGGCGCCTGGTGGTCCATCGTGGGCATCCTGACGATCCTGGTGATCTACGTGACGATGGTGTATGGCCCGATCGCCGCGATGCTGGTCGAGCTGTTCCCCACCCGCATCCGCTACACCTCGATGAGCCTGCCGTACCACATCGGCAACGGCTGGTTCGGCGGCCTGCTGCCCTCGGTCACCTTCGCGATGGTGGCCTCCAACGGCAACATGTACTACGGCCTGTGGTACCCCATCACGATCGCCGCGGTGTGCTTCGTGATCGGCCTGCTGTTCGTGCGCGAGACCAAGGACGTCGACATCTACGCCCGAGACTGATTGTTGACCCCGGCCGCCTGGCGGCCGCCCCCGAGGGGCTACCAAACCCGACCGGGCAACCCGGATCGGGTTTGGCGCTTACTGCATCACCGCGCTCCCCTGGCCGCTTCGCAGCCTGTCCCCTGCCGGGGACGTGTCGGTGGTCTGCCGGGGGGGTGGCCTGCCGGGGGGGTGGCGTGTGGGTCTGCTTGAGGCCTACACGCCACCTTCGAAATCTCTCGGAAACCCTGTCATGTGGAAGCTGCTGGTTGGATTCATCGTGTTCGCGCTCGTCGCCCTGTTCGTGCTGAAGAAGGTGGGCGGCGGCATTGACATCAGCGGCGAGAAGCACGGCGTGGAAACCAGCCAGCCCGCCGAGCCGGCCTCCGCAGCGTCGGCCGCCGAAGCGGCTTCGCGCTGAGCATCCGTCGCGCCGCTTGACGGGCCTCAACGCCGGGGCCGGGGCGGCGGCCTAGAGTGATGGTCATCGCATCGCGGATGTCCATCATGTACCACAAGCTTCTGGTTCCGGTTGACCATGGCGAACTGTCCGATCGCGCGATGCGCGCCGGCCTCGACCTGGCGCGCCAGCTCGGCAAGGTCAGCGTCATCGGCTTCGTCGTCGAGCCGCTGTCGCCCGGCCCGCAGGTGGGCACCACGCTGGCCGAATACGCCCGCGCCAACGAGGAGCACGTCGCGCGCACCGATGCCGCCGCGCGTGCGGTGCTCACCCGCTTCGAGGTCCTGGCGGCCGAGGCCGGCGTGGAGTTCCACGGCCTGCACGCGCAATCCAACAGCATCGACCAGGCCATCGTCGAGACCGCGCGGGCCGAAGGCGTCGACATGATCGTGATGGTCACGCACGGTCGCGGCATCTTCGGCGAACTGCTGTTCGGCTCGCACAGCAAGGCCGTGCTGGCCCAGACCGACCTGCCGGTGCTGATCCTGCGTTGACCGGGCGCCGCCCGGTGCGGATCGGGTAAGCTCGGTTCGCGATGAACCAATCCGTACAAAAGCCGGCCGCCCCGGCCCGGCGGGCGCGCGGCCGCCCGCCGGCCAACGACCCCACGCGCACCAACGACCCCGAGCGCACGATGGCCGACATCCTGGCGGTGGCCACGCGCGAGTTCGCCGACAAGGGCCTGGCCGGTGCGCGCATCGACGAGATCGCCGAAGCCACGCGCACCAGCAAGCGCATGATCTATTACTACTTCGGCAGCAAGGAAGGGCTGTACGTCGCGGTGCTGGAGGACGCCTACCGCCGCATCCGCAGCATCGAGGCCGAACTCCACCTCGAAGACCTGGCGCCCGAGGACGCCTTGCGCCGGCTGGTCGGCTTCACCTACGACTACCAGCTCGCCAACCCGGACTTCATCCGCCTGGTGATGACCGAGAACATCCACCGCGGCGAGTTCCTGGCGCAGAGCAAGAGCATCCAGCAGCTGAACGTGCCGGCGATCGACGCGGTGCGCGCGGTGTACCAGCGCGGCGTCAAGGCGGGCGTGTTCCGCAAGGACGTCGACCCGGTCGACCTGCACATGTCGATCTCGGCGCTGTGCTTCTTCAACGTGGCCAACCGCCACACCTTCGGCCTGATCTTCAAGCGCGACCTCGACAGCCCGCGCGCCGTCGGCGCCCGGCGCGACAGCATCGTCGAGATGGTCGTGCGCTTCGTGCGCAAGTAGGCCGCGGCGGCCCGCCGCGCACCGCCGCCGTACCGTCCGGCCTGCCATGCGGGTTTACCCGCTGATAAAAACTAACTAGTTCGTACATTATTGGTTCGTCAAGCCGCGACGGCTCGGCACACGCCACCGACGCCCGTGCGGGCGCGCAGGAGACAAGGCATGAAACGCTGGATCGATCACTACTGCAGGCTGCTGGAGCTGGCCATGGTGCTGGCGCTGGCCTGCATGGTCGTGCTGGTCTTCGGCAACGTGGTGCTGCGCTACGCCTTCAACTCCGGCATCACGCTGTCGGAGGAGGTCTCGCGCTGGCTGTTCGTGTGGATGACCTTCCTCGGCGCCATCGTCGCGCTGAAGGAGCATGGCCACCTGGGCAGCGACATGCTGGTGTCGCGCCTGGGGCCGCTGGGCAAGCGCATCTGCCTCGGCCTGGGCCAGGCGCTGATGCTCTATGCCACCTGGCTGCTGCTCAGCGGCAGCTGGCAGCAGGCACGCATCAACCTGGATGTGGAGGCGCCGGTCACCGGGCTGTCCACCGCGATCTTCTATGGCTCGGGCGTGGTGTTCGCGCTGTCCAGCGGCGTGCTGCTGCTGGGCCAGCTTTGGCGCACGGTGAGCGGTGCGCTCGGCGACGACGAGCTGGTGATGGTGCAGGAGTCGGAAGACCTGGCGCAGGTCGAGTCGCTGCACATCGGCGAGGCCACGCCGCTGAACTCGCAGACCTTCGGCGGCGCCAAGCCGCGCTGACCCGCCCCGCCACGCGCCTCCCGAAAGCCTCCGATGACCGTCTTCATCTTCCTCGGTTCCCTGCTGCTGGTGATGGCGCTGGGCGTGCCCATCGCCTACGCGCTGCTGCTGTCCGGCGTGGCGCTGATGTGGCACCTGGACCTGTTCGACGCGCAGATCCTGGCGCAGAACGTCATCAACGGCGCCGACAGCTTCCCGCTGCTGGCGGTGCCCTTCTTCATGCTGGCCGGTGAGATCATGAACGTCGGCGGCCTGTCCAGCCGCATCGTCAAGCTGGCGCTGGCGCTGGTGGGCCACAAGCGCGGCGGGCTGGGCTTCGTCGCGATCCTGGCGGCCTGCCTGCTGGCGGCGCTGTCGGGCTCGGCGGTGGCCGACACCGCGGCACTGGCCGCGCTGCTGCTGCCGATGATGGTCAAGGCCGGGCACGACAAGGCGCGCGCCGGCGGGCTGATCGCCTCGGCCGGCATCATCGCGCCGGTGATCCCGCCGTCGATCGGCTTCGTGATCTTCGGCGTCGCGGCGAACGTGTCGATCAGCAAGTTGTTCCTGGCCGGCATCGTGCCGGGGCTGCTGATGGGGCTGTCGATCACCGCGGCCTGGTGGTGGGTGGCCAAGCGCGAGAACATCCGCCCGCCGCGCAAGGCCAGCGGCGCCGAGCGGCTGCAGGCCCTGCGCGAATCCACCTGGGCGCTGTTCCTGCCGGTGATCGTGCTGGTGGGGCTGAAGATGGGCGTGTTCACGCCGACCGAGGCGGCGGTGGTGGCCGCGGTGTACGCGCTGCTGGTGGCGACGCTGGTCTACAAGGAACTGAAGTGGCACCAGCTCTACGAGGTGTTCGCCACCGCCGCGAAGACCACCGCGGTGATCATGTTCCTGGTGGCTGCGGCGATGGTCTCGGCCTGGCTCATCACGGTGGCCGACATACCGTCCAAGATGATCGGCCTGCTGCAGCCCTTCATGGGCAGCCCGACGCTGCTGCTGATCGCCATCATGGTGCTGGTGATGGCGGTGGGCACCGCGATGGACATGACGCCCACCATCCTGATCATGACCCCGGTGCTGATGCCGGTGGTCAAGGCCGCCGGCATCGACCCGGTGTACTTCGGCGTGCTGTTCATCATCAACAACGCCATCGGCCTGATCACGCCGCCGGTGGGCACGGTGCTCAACGTGGTGGCCGGCGTCGGCCGCATGAAGATGGACGAGGTCACCCGCGGCGTGGTGCCGTTCATGGTGGCCGAGTTCGCCGTGATGTTCCTGATGGTGCTGTTCCCGCCCCTGGTGACGGTGCCCATGCGCTGGTTCGCCAGCTGACCCCTTCTCAAACGATCCAGGAGACGATCCATGCCCCGATTCCACCGCCGCGCGCTGCTTGCGCTGAGCCTGATGGCCGCTGTCTTTGGCGCCCAGGCGCAGGACATCAAGGAGCGCAGCTTCAAGCTCGCGCTGCAGAACCCCAAGGGCCACCCGCTGGCCACCGGGGCCGAGAAGTTCGCCGAGCTGGTCGCGGCCCGGTCCGGCGGCAAGCTCAAGGTCAACCTCTTCCCCGGCGGCACGCTGGGCAGCGACGCGGCCAGCGTCAGCGCACTGCAGGGCGGCACGATCGAGATCGTGGTGCTGAACTCCGGCATCCTGGCCTCGCAGGTCAAGGACTTCGAGGTCTTCGACTTTCCGTTCATGTTCGCCAACGCACAGGAAGCCGACGCGGTGGTCGACGGCCCGCTCGGCCAGAAGCTGCACGCGCGGCTGGCCGACAAGGGCATCGTCGGCCTGGCGTACTGGGAGCTGGGCTTCCGCAGCCTCACCAACAGCAAGCGCCCGGTCAACAAGGTCGAGGACATCGCCGGGCTGAAGCTGCGCGTGATCCCGAACGCCATCAACATCGACTGGGTCAAGGCGCTGGACGCGAACCCGACGCCGCTGGCCTTTCCCGAGCTCTATGCCGCGCTCGAGCAGAAGGCGGTGGACGGGCAGGAGAACCCGGTCAGCGTGATCCTGGCCAACAAGTTCGCCGAGGTGCAGAAGTACCTGACGCTGACCAACCACCAGTACAACCCGCAGTCGGTGATCTTCAGCAAGAAGGTCTGGGACAGCCTGGGTGCGCCCGAGCGCAAGATCCTGCAGGACGCCGCGGTCGAAGCCGGCCGCTACCAGCGCCAGGTCTCGCGCGAGGCCTCGGCCGGCACCATCGAGCAGCTGAAGAAGGCCGGCATGCAGGTCAGCGAGCTGCCGCCGGCCGAAATGGCCAAGCTGCGCGAGAGGATGAAGCCGGTGATCGAGAAGCACGGCGCGGCCATTGCCGCCACCGTGGCCGAATTGCAGGCCGAGCTGGCCAAGCTGCGCAAGTGACGAGCACAGGCCTGCGCCCATGGACCCGCAAAAGCCGCTGATCGGGCTGATCGGCGCCGGCATCGGCCAGTCGCTGTCGCCGGCGATGCACATGGAAGAGGCGCGCCACCACGGCCTCGACCTGCACTACCAGCTGATCGACCTGGACCGCACCGGCGCCGGCATCGAGGCGCTGCCGGGGCTGGTCGCGGCCGCCCGCACGATGGGCTTCGCCGGTCTGAACATCACCTACCCGTGCAAGCAGGCGGTGCTGCCGCTGCTGGACGCGCTGTCGCCCGATGCGCGGGCCATGGGGGCGGTCAACACCGTGGTGCTGCGCGACGGGCGCCTCGTCGGCCACAACACCGACGGCTCGGGCTGGGCCTGGGGTTTCCGGCGCGCGCTGCCGCAGGCCGACCTCTCGCACGTGGTGCTGCTGGGCACCGGCGGCGCCGGCTCGGCGATTGCACATGCAGTGCTGCAGCTGGGGGCAGGCCAGCTCTGGCTGGTCGACCGCGAGGCGGCGCGCGCCCAGGCGCTGGCCGAGTCGCTGAATCGCTGCCATGCCGCCGGCACGGCCGGTGCGCGGGTGCAGGCCAGCACCGACCTGGCCGGCGCGCTGCAGGGTGCCACCGGGCTGATCCATGCCACGCCCACCGGCATGTCCAAGCTGCCGGGGCTGCCGCTCGACGCCGCGCTGCTGCACCCGGGCCTGTGGCTGGCCGAGGTGGTGTATTTCCCGCTCGAGACCGCGTTGCTGCGCGCCGCGCGCGCCGCCGGCTGCGCGGTGGCCGACGGCGGCGGCATGGCCGTGGGCCAGGCCATCGGTGCCTTCGAGCTGTTCACCGGCCTGCGCGCCGACCCCGAGCGCGTGGCCGCTCATTTCAGGCGACTGGTGGCCGCGCGGGAAGCTGCCGCCAGCGCGCCGCCCGCCAGCAGGACCGCGTGATGCACACCGTGAAGTTCCCCGACCGCGAAGCCATCGGCGAGCTGCCCAATCCGCTGGGGCTGGAAGGCATCGAGTTCATCGAGTACGCCACCCGCGCGCCGCAGGCGCTGGGCCAGGTGCTCGAACGGCTGGGCTTCCGCCCGGTGGCGCGCCACCGCTCGCGCGAGGTGCTGCTGTACCGCCAGGGCGGCATGAACGTGGTGATCAACGCGCACGGCGGCAGCGAAGGCCTGCTGCCCGATGGGGCGCCGGCGATCAGCGCGGTGGCCCTGCGCGTGCGCGACGCGGCCGCCGCCTACCAGCGCGCGCTGGACCGCGGCGCCTGGGGCGTGCCGGCGCAGGTGGCGGTGATGGAGCTGAACATTCCGGCGATCCACGGCGTCGGCGCCAGCCGGCTGTACTTCGTCGACCGCTGGCGCGAGTTCTCGATCTGGGACGTCGACTTCGTGCCGATCCCCACCGTCGACCCGCGGCCGCCGGCGCTGGCCGGGCTGCACTGGTTCGGCCTGGTGCAGTACATCGGCCGCGAGCGCATGGCCGACTGGTGCGAGTTCTACCGCGAGCTGTTCGGCTTCGCGCTGCTGCCCGACGACCAGCGCTTCGGCATCCTGCCCCGCGGCCGCATCCTGCAGAGCCCGTGCAACAGCTTCTACCTGCAGCTGATCGAGCCCGACAGCGTCGACGACGAGGCCGGCGCGGCCGACGAATGCCTGCAGCGCGTCGGCCTGGGCACGCCGGACGTGCCGGCCGCGGTGGCGCAGCTGCGCGCGCGCGGCGTCGACTTCGTCGAGGCCGGCGCGGTGCACACCGAAGGCCGCGGCGCGCTGACCACGCCGCAGCTGGGCGGGCTGATGTTCGAGCTGGTGCGCGACGGGCGGGCGACCCCATGACCACGCGCGCCGCCGCGAACGCCGCGCCGCGCCGCGACCAGGGCTCGGTCGACGACTTCGGCATGGACACCATCACGCTGGCCGGCCCGCTGGAGGCCAAGCTCGCGGCCATGCGCGAGGCCGGCTTCACGCAGGTGATGCTGAAGGCCAACGACATCGTCGGCCACCCGGCCGGCGTGGACGCCGCGGTGCGCGCGGTGCAGGCCAGCGGCCTGCGCGTCACCGGCTTCCAGGTGCTGCGCGACTTCGAAGGCCTGTCGGGCCACCTGCACGACTACAAGCTCGACATCGCCAAGGCCATGCTCGAGATGGCGCGGGCGGTCGGCGCGCCGCTGCTGCTGGCCTGCTCGTCGACCAGCCGCCATGCCAGCGACGACCCCGAGGCGATCGCCCGCGACCTGCGCAAGCTGGCGATGCTGGCGCTGCCGCTGGGGCTGAAGGTGGCCTACGAGGGCCTGAGCTGGGGCCGCACGATCAACGAGTTCACCACCGCCTGGGACGTGGTCTGCCGCGCCGACATGCCCAACCTGGGCCTGGGCTTCGACTCCTTCCACGCGCTGGCCACCCAGACCGCGCCGCAGGCGCTGGAGCAGGTCGACCCGGCGAAGATCTTCCTGGTGCAGCTGGCCGACTTCATGTGGCAGGAGGTGCGCTCGGCCGAGGAGCGCATCGCCACCGCGCGGCACTTCCGCGTCTTTCCCGGCGAGGGCGTGCACAGTGCCGAGGTGGCCGCGCTGGTGCAGCGCCTGGCCGCGATGGGCTACCGCGGCGACTACAGCTTCGAGGTCTTCAACGACGACTACCAGCAGCTGCCGCTGCCGCTGGTGGCGCAGCGCGCGCGCCGCTCGGCGCTGTGGCTGGGCGAGCAGGTGCTGCGCCGCTCGGTACCATTGCCCAACCGCATCCGCCTGAAGCCCGCCGCATGACGACCGCCCCGAACCCGACGCCCAGGATCCTGGTGCTCAACGGCCCCAACCTGAACCTGCTGGGCACGCGCGAGCCGGCCGTCTATGGCGCCACCACCTTGGCCGACGTCGAGGCGCTGTGCCGTGACGCGGCGCAGCAAAAGGGCGCCGAGGCCGAGTGCCGGCAATCGAACCACGAAGGACAGCTGATCGACTGGATCCACGAGGCCGGCGTCGCCCACCGTGCCGGGCAGCTCGCCGGCGTGGTCTTCAATGCCGGCGCCTACACCCACACCTCGGTCGCGCTGCATGACGCCATCAAGGGCAGCGGCGTGCCGGTGATCGAGGTGCACATCTCGAACGTCCATGCGCGCGAGAGCTTCCGCCACCATTCCTGGCTCTCGCCGGTGGCCGCCGGCATCGTCGTCGGCTTCGGCGTGGACGGCTACGTGCTGGCCATCGAAGGCCTGCTGCGCAAGGCGCGACCCGCTCCCTAGAACTGTTATCACCGGGCCGGCTTGCGCTTTGCGAATCCGGCCTTATGCTGCCCGCATCAAGATGGCCACGGGGAGAGCCATCCGGCAAGGGGCACGCCATGACGGCAATCGAATCCAGTACGGAAGAGTCCGGTGGCACGGTGCTGCATGGCACCGTGCTGTACATCGAGGACGAGCCGATCAACGTCTCGCTGGTCGAGGCCATCATCCAGCAGCGCCACCCCGGCGTGCGGCTGGTGCATGCGGCCACCGGGGCCGAGGGCGTGCAACTGGTGCGCAGCGAGAAGCCCGACTTCGTGCTGCTGGACATGCACCTGCCGGACATGTCCGGGCTCGAGGTGGTGCGCCAGCTCAACGTCGACATCGCCAACCGCGGCCTGCGCGTCACCATCCTCACCGGCGACAGCCTGTCGATGGACATCATCAAGGCCATGAGCCTGGGCGCCTATGAGTACTGGGTCAAGCCGCTGGACCTGAAGCTGTTCGAGGCCGGGCTGCGGCGCGCGCTCACCGGCCGCCGGCCAGACCCGGCCCGGCGCCTGCCCTCGCGCGCCTGAGCGGCCGGCTGCCGCTCAGCCCGGCGGCCGCGCCAGCGCGCGGCGCGGGATCGGGGTGGACAGCACGATCGACGTGCGCGTCTCGCCCCAGCCGTTGATCGCGCCGAGAAAGGCCTCCAGCCCGGCCAGGTCGACGGCCACCACCGTCATCACGTAGGAATCGCTGCCGGTCACGTGGTGGCATTCCAGCACCTCGGGCATCGCGCGCAGCCGGGCCAGCAGCCCGCGCTTGGCCGGCTGCAGCGCGGTGATGCCGATGATCGCGCGCACGTGCCAGCCCAGGCGCGCCGGCTCCAGGTCGGCGACGATGCCGCGGATCACGCCCGCTTCCTGCAGGCGCTTGAGCCGCTCGGCGGTGGCGGCGATCGACAGGCCGGCTGCCGCCGCCAGCGCCTTCAGCGGCTGCCGGCCGTCGGTCTGCAAGGCCTGCAGCAGCCGCCAGGCCTTGTCGTCGAGCGTGATCGCGGGTTCGCTGGGCATCGCGGCTCTGGTCCGGAAAAAACGCGGGTGGGGTCGCATCTTCGCCGGAATTTCGCGCTGTGCGGCCGGCGGCCGGCGCCGGGACAATGGCCGGCATGGCAAGCCCCGAATCCCTGCTGCTGTTTGGCCAGTCGCTGCTGATCGGGCTGTCGATCGCCGCGCCGGTCGGCCCGATCGGGCTGCTCACGATCCAGCGCACGCTGGCCCTGGGCCCGGCCGCGGGCCTGGCCACCGGGCTCGGCGCCGCGGCGGCCGACGCGGTGTACGGCGCGATCGGCGCCTTCGGCGTCACCGCGCTGATCCAGTGGCTGACCGGCGCGCGCACCGGCCTGGCGCTGGCCGGCGGCGCCTTCCTGCTGTGGCTGGCGTGGTCGACCTGGCGCGCGCCGGTGGCCGAGCGGGCGGCCCGCGTCGGCGGCGGCACCGACCTGCTGCGCTGCTTTGCCGGCACCTTCGTGCTGACCCTGTCGAACCCGGCGACGATCCTGTCCTTCATCGCGGTGTTCGGTGCCCTGGCGGGCCGCCTGGCCATCCGCTCGCCGTGGCCGATGATCGGCGGCGTGCTGCTGGGCTCGGCGCTGTGGTGGCTGCTGCTGTCCAGCGTGGTCGGCCGGCTGCGCGAGCGCTTCGATGCGCGCTGGCGTGGCCGCGTCAATCGGGCGTCAGCACTGTTGCTCGCCGCTTTCGCGCTGTGGCAGTGGATCGGCCTCCTGTAGCGCGGCCAGCACCTGCTCGGCGATGGCCAGCGACGAGGTCAGCCCCGGCGATTCGATGCCGAACAGGTTCACCAGGCCGGGCACGCCGTGGCGCGCCGGGCCGTCGATGCGGAAGTCCGCCGCCGGCTCGCCCGGGCCGCTGATCTTCGGCCGCAGGCCGGCGTAGCCGGGTTGCAGCGCGCCGTCGGGCAGCGCGGGCCAGTAGCGGCGCACCTCGTTGTAGAAGCTGTCGGCATCGCGCGGGTCGACGCGGTAGTCGACCGTGTCCACCCACTGGAAGTTGGGGCCGAAACGGGCCTGGCCGCCCAGGTCCAGCGTCAGGTGCACGCCCAGGTGGCTGGACTGGCCCGGCGCCGGGTAGATGAGCCGCGAGAACGGCGCCCTGCCGGCCAGCGTGAAGTAGCTGCCCTTGGCCAGGTGCGCGTGCGGCACATGCCGCGCCTCCAGCCCGGCCAGCCGGCGCGCCAGAGCCGGCGCCTGCAGCCCCGCGGCATTCACCACCTGTCGGGCGCGCAGCGTCATCGGCTGCCCGCCGCCCACGTCGAGCTCGATGCCCTGCGCGGTGCAGCGGCCCTGCAGCAGCGGCGAACACAGCGCCAGCATCGCGCCATGGCGCTCGGCATCGCCCAGCAGCGCCAGCATCAGGCCGTGGCTGTCGATGATGCCGGTGGAGGGCGACAGCAGCGCGCCCACGCAGTGCAGCGCCGGCTCCAGCGCCCGGGCCTCGGCAGCGCTCAGGCGCTGCAGGTCGTGCACGCCGTTGGCGGCGGCCTGGGCCTGCAGCCTGTCCAGCAGCGGCAGTTCGTCGGCCGCGGTGGCGACGATCAGCTTGCCGCAGCGCCGGTGCGGCACGCCATGGCTGGCGCAGAACGCGTACAGCAGCGCCTTGCCGCGCACGCACAGCTGCGCGCGCAGCGAGCCGGGCGGGTAGTACAGCCCGGCGTGGATCACTTCACTGTTGCGCGCGCTGGTCACGGTGCCGAAGGCGTTCTCGGCCTCCAGCACCAGCACCTCGCGTCCGGCCAGCGCCAGCGCGCGGGCCACCGCCAGGCCGATCACGCCGGCGCCGATCACGACGCTGTCCACCACCTCGATGCTGCTGCTCATGGCGGTGATGCTAGCCGGGCCGGTGGGCCCGGCGCGGCGGGCTGGCGTCAGCCGGCCGTGGCAGCCGCCGCGGCGATGCGCGCCTGCGCCTGCTCGGCCGCGCGCTTCTCCAGCATGCGCCGCACGCGGGCCAGGCCGACGTCGTGCTCGTACAGGAACTCGCGGTTGCGGGCGTCCTCGGGCAGCGACTCCAGCACGAACTGGTCCTGCTCCAGCACTGCCCAGTGCAGGCCTTCGAGCCGGTTGCGGTACAGGAAGCGCCAGACGTTGCGCTGCCAGCCCTGCACCTTGCGCGTACGCCAGAAGTAGACCTGCGTGTGGTGTTCGTCCACCGGCGTCGCGAAGCCGACGATGCCGAACGAGCCGCCGGGTCCGTAGCGCTTCTGGTACGGGATCGACAGGCGCAGCCACAGGCAGCCGGTGTCGCCGAGCTCGACCCAGTCGAAGTTCACGCCCTGCTGG
>NZ_JBGAGA010000101.1:0-23821 GCF_044226965.1 Aquabacterium sp.
TACCGAGGCGGCAGCGCGGCCAGGGCAGCGGAACCCTGGTCGGCCGGTTGGGCCGCCTCGGCCACTTCAAAAGGGACCGTGGCCCCCTGCTTGGCACTGGCCAGGATGTCGAGCATCCCGTTCAGCGTGGGCTGCGTGTTCAGCTTGGTGCGGCTGTCGGTCAGCGCGGCACGCAGGCCTTCGGGCAGCTTCTGCATCATCGCGCCGACCACCTCGATGCGCTTGATGGAGTCGATGCCGAGGTCGGATTCGAGGTTCTGGTCCAGTCCGACCATGTCGCGCGGATAGCCGGTCTTGTCCTCGACGATGGCCAGCAGCATGTCGGCCAGCTTGTCGCGGCCGAGCGCGGCATCCGCCGCCGCGGGCGCGGCCTTCGGCGCGGCGGCCGGCACCGGCGCGGGGGCGGCGGCCACGGGTGCGGGGGTGGGCGCCGCGGCCACGGGCGCGGGTGCAGGCACCGGCGCGGGCGGCACGACGGCCGCCGGCACCGGCCTGGCCGCGGCCACCGGTTGCGGCACCGGCGTGGCCTCGACCTCGGCGACGCGCGGCAGCGGCTGCATCGTGGGGCGGGCCAGGGGCCGCAGCATCGGCCGCGCCGCGGGCGCCGACACCTCGGCGCCCATGAACATGGCCATCACGCGTTCCTGCGTTTCGAGGAACTGGCGCATGGTGTCGAAATACTCCGACATCACCGCCGAGCTCCCTGCGGCAGGGGGCACGGTTCGTCGATCGGTCATCGGGACCTCCTTCTTCCAGGATCGGGACGTTGGGAATGCGCTTGTTCTCGTGGCCGGGGGCCCATACGGCACGGCCGCCGCAGCAGACGCGGGCGGCGCGGCGGACGCAGGCGGCGCCGCCACGGGCGCCAGGGCCGCCGGCGACGCCTGCAGCCGCGGCAGGTGTTCGAGCGTCACGCCCACCTGCTGCGGGGGCTCGCCGGCACGGCGGGCGCGGCTGCCGTTCAGCAGCCAGGCGTGCCTGGGCAGCACGGTCAGGCGTTGCAGCGCGGCCAGGTCGTCGGGTTCGCCCAGCCGGCAGTCGCGGCCGGCGAACAGGCGCTGCCAGTCGAGCGCGACGCCGGCGCAGGCCAGCTGGCCCAGGGCCTTCAGCAGGCCGGGCAGGCCGCTGCCGTCGTCGGTGGCCACCGCCACGTGCGGCCGGCCGGCGAGGATCTTGCCGACCAGCTTGCTGAGCACCGACTTCGGCCCGACCTCCACGAAGGTGCGTGCGCCCTCCTCGACCATGGCCTCGATCTCGGCGACGAACTCCACCGGCTGCACCAGGTGCTCGGCCATGCACTGCCGCACCTTTTGGACGTCAGCAGCGTGGGCCTCGGCGCGGGCGTTCGAGAACACCGGGATGCGCGTGGGCGACCAGGGCGTGGCCTCGATCATCGCGCCCAGCTGCGCCTGCGCCGGCTGCACCAGCACCGAATGGAAGGCCGCGGCCACCGGGATCGGCGTGGCCTCGATGCCGACCTTGGCCAGCGCCTCGATCGCCTGCTTCACGGCCGCGTGCGTGCCGGAGATGATGGCTTGCAGCGGCGCGTTGTGGTTCGCGACGATGACGCCGGGGATGCCGGCGATCGCCGCTTCCACGTCCTTGCGCTGGGCCGGCACCGCGGCCATCGTGCCCAGCTCGGCACCGCCGGCCTTGGCCGCGTCGACGATGAAGCGGCCGCGCGCGGCCGACAGCTGCATCAGCGCGGCGAAGTCGAAGGCCCCCGCGGCATGCAGCGCGACGAACTCGCCGTAGCTGTGGCCGGCGGCCATGTCGGCCTGCAGGCCGAGCGACTGCATCAGCCGCCACACGGCCACCGACACCGCGCCGAGCGCCGGCTGCGCGACATCTGTGCTGGTCAGCGCCTGCGTGGCGGTGGCCTTGTCGGCGTCGCTGTAGGCGCCGCGCGGCAGGATGAAGCGCGACAGCGGATGGCCGGCGCCGAAGCGCTCGTCGAAGGCCGGCTTCAGCACCGTATCGGCTTCGGCCAGCGTGGCCGCGCATTCCGGGAAGCGCACGGCCAGATCGCGCAGCATGCCGGTGTACTGCGAGCCCTGGCCCGGGAACAGCACGGCCAGCTTGCCAGGCTGGGCGCCCGCCGCACCGTGGTAGACACCGGGCGGCAGCAGCTTGGCCTCGCCGCGCAGGAAGGCCTGCGCCTTGTCGAGCTTGGCCGCCAGGTCGGCGATGCTGTCGGCCACGACGGCCAAGGTCTCGCCGCCCACGCTGAAGTCACGCGCCAGCGAGGCCGCCAGGTCGCGCAGCTCGAGCGCCGGCGCGGCGGCCAGGCCGGTGGCCAGCGCGCCCAGGCGCTGCAGCAGCGCGGGTCGGTCGGCCTCGCCGATCAGCAGCAGCTCGGCCGGCCAGCGGTCGGTGGTGACCGGCTTGAGCCACGCGCGGTACTCGCCGCGGTACTCCTCCATCGTCACGTGGAAGTTGGTGCCGCCGAAGCCGAAGGCGCTGGCCGACGCGCGCCGGGGCGTGTCGCCATCGGGCAGCCAGGGCATCGGCTCGGCCAGCACGTGCAGCGGATTGCTCTCGTCGCGCAGGATGGCGTTCGGCAGCTTCACATGCAGGTGCGGCGGCAGCACCTGGTGGTGCAGCGCCAGCGCGGCCTTGACCAGGCCGGCCACGCCCGCGGTGGCCTTGGTGTGGCCGATCATGGTCTTGACCGAGCCGACCACGGCCTGCCGCGGGCTGTGCGCATGCTCGCGGATCAGCGTGGTGGTGGATTCGAGCTCGGCGGTGTCGCCGGCCACGGTGCCGGTGCCGTGCGCCTCGAACAGGCCCACGCTGTCGGGGCCGTAGCCGGCCTGCGCGTAGGCGCGGCGCATCGCGCGCAGCTGGCCGGCCGGCAGCGGCGCGGTCATGCCCTTGGCATTGCCGTCGCTGGACGCACCGACGCCCTTGATCACCGCGTAGATGCGGTCGCCGTCGCGCTCGGCATCGGCCAGGCGCTTGAGCGCGATCATCGCCAGGCCTTCGCTGATGGCGATGCCGTCGCCCGAGCTGTCGAAGGTGGAACAGCGGCCGCGCGGCGACAGCGCCTGCGTCTTGCTGAAGCACAGGTAGCCGAACGGGCCCTGCACCGTGTCGACGCCGCCCGCTAGCACGAAATCGGAGCGGCCGGCGATCAGCTCGGAGACGCCCTGGTACACCGCCGCCAGCGAGGAGCCGCAGGCCGCGTCGGTGGTGAAGTTGGCGCCGCCGAAGTTCAGCCGGTTGGCGATGCGCCCGGCAATCACGTTGACCAGGATGCCGGCGAAGCTGTCCTCGGTCCACTCGGGCAGGCGACTGGCGATGTCGTCGGGCAGCTGGCCCGAGAAGCGCGGCAGTTCGGCGCGCAGGCCGTACTGCGTGCCGACGTCGCCGGTGCCGCCGGAGGCGCCGATGATCACCGAGGCGCGCTCGCGGTTGAAGGCCTTGTCGGCATAGCCGGCGTCGACCAGCGCGCGCTGCGCCACCTCGAGCGCCATGACCTGCATCGGGTCGATCGCGTCCACCGACTTCGGCGGCATGCCGTAGCGCGTGGGGTCGAAGGGCATGTCGTCGAGGAAGCCGCCCCACTTCGAATAGATCTTGTCCTTCTCGTGGCGGTCTTCGCTGAAGTACAGGCGCCAGTCCCAGCGGTGGCGCGGGATCTCGGTGATGGCGTCGACCTTGTCGACGATGTTCTGCCAGAACTCGCGCGTCGAATTGGCCTTCGGCAGCAGCGTGCTGATGCCGACGATGGCAACATCCGCCGGGCCGCCGCCCAGCACCTGGTCGGGCTGCGGCGCGGCCTCGATCAGCCGGTGCGCCAGCAGCGCGGCGGCGTCTTCGGTCACCTCGCGGTGCAGCGCCGCGATGCGGGTGGTGCGGTCGCGCAGCATCGCCACCTGGCCCAGCATGTACATGCCGTCGGCCCGCTGCTGCTCGGGTGTGAGCTCGCGCAGGGCGCCGCCCTCGCCGCCGCGGTCGCGGCCCTTGGAGGCGATGCGCAGGCGGCCGAGGATCAGGTCGTCGAGCACGCGGCGTGCTTCGTCGGCCGGCATCTGCTGCGCACGCAGCTCGGCACGCTGGCGGAAGAAGTCTTCGGCGAACGGCGTGTAGCCGCAGCGGCTGGCGTGGCCCGGGCCGGATTCGAGGTTCACCGTGCGCTCGCAGGCCAGCACCTCGTCCTGGAAGCCCTGCACCACCGCGCCGGAGGCCACGATCTCCTCGGTGAACAGGTAGGCGCTGCCCATCAGGATGCCGATGCGCACGCCCTTGGCGGCCAGCGGCGCGGTGAGCACCTGCACGAAGGCCGAGGACAGCGCGTCGTGGATGCCGCCGGCGAAGATCAGCTGGATGTCCTCGGGCTTGACCTTGCTGGTCGGCAGCTCGGCCAGCAGCCGTTCGACCATCGTGGTCCACAGCACGCAGCTGCTCAACGGGCCGATGTGGCCGCCGCATTCGCGGCCCTCGAAGATGAAGCGGCGCGCGCCTTCGGCCAGGAACATCGGCAGCAGGTTGGCCGAGGGCACGTGCAGGAAGGTCGGGATGCCGGCCGCCTCCAGCGTGACGGCCTGGTCCGGCCGGCCGCCGGCGATGAGGGCGTACGCGGGCTTGAAGCGCACCGAGACCGCGAGCTGCTCGTCCAGCAGCGGCTGCGGCGAAAAGCCCAGCAGGCCGATGCCCCAGGGCTTGCCGGCCAGGCGCTGCGCGGTGTCCTCCAGCAGGTCGACCAGCGGCTGGCCCTTCAGCAGCGCCAGCGCCACCATCGGCAGCGCGCCGCCCTCGGCGACGTTCTGCGCGAAGGCCGCGACATCGGACACCCGCGTCATCGGCCCCTGGATCAGCGGCAGCGGAATGCCCAGGGCCTGCGCCAACGGCGCGCCGGCGGTGATGCTGCGCGCCTGCACGGCCTGGCGCAGCTGCTGCGCGACGGCGGCCTCGATGGCGCGCAGCAACCCGGCCAGGTGGCCATGCTGCCGGGCCCAGGGGGCGGCAAAGCAGATGTCGTGACCCACCGGCAGCAGGCCGGCCTTGGGATCGGCCCAGTTGACCTTGCCCTGCACCAGCGCCCGCAGCGCGGCATGGCGCGCGCCATCGCCTTCGACGCTGAAGGCCTTCGCCACGGCATGGCCGGGGCGCAGCAGGATGCGGAAATACTCGCCCTGCTCGCCATCGCCTACCGCCAGGGTCTCGTTGCCCGACAGGCTGGCCAGCAGCGGCTGCAGCGCGCCGCGCAGCGGCGATTCGGGCATCAGCAGGACCTGGGCGTCCAGCACGCCACCGGCCAGGCCCACCGCGTGGCAGGCCGCGGCCACCGCGGGGGTCATGCCGCCGCGCAGGTACAGCGGCAGCGCGCTGCGCCCATGCCACTTCTGCAGCAGGATGAAGCTGGCGTCGTCGCCGACGAAGCCGCCCGATTCATTGCCCTTGAGCACCAGGCCGTCGCACTGCGCGTCGAGACCGGCACCGACGAGGCGCGCGTCGAGCACCTCGACCAGCAGCTGGACGCCGGCGGCGCGCAGCGTGGCCAGCAGGCCGGCATGCTCGGCCAGCAGCGCGGGCTCGATCACCAGCCAGCGCAGGCCCAGCGCGGCATGGCGCTGCAGCGCGGCGGCCAGCGGCGGGTCGATCGCGGCGAGCTTGACGCCATAGCCCTGCGGCACGAAAGCGGCGACGTGATCGAGCAGCGGCACGAGGGCGGCGGACTCGAGGCCCAGTTCCGCATTCAGCACGCCGATCCCGCCGGCGCGGCAGGCGGCCACCACCAGCGTGGCATCGGCCAGGCCGGCCGGGCTGAAGACGAAGGTGCGGAAGGCCGGTGTCGGTGTGGTCATGGGCGTCATCACGGCATCCCCAGGGCGGTTGGTTTCAGCAGCCGGGCGCGCGCTGCGGCGGCCAGGGTGGCTGTTGACGGCGGGAATGCGCCGCGGCGGTGGTCCCACCCATCCATTCGCATAGGAATTCCTTGTCCACCGTTCACGTACTACTGTCCCGAGTCCTGCGGCCGCGGCCGTTCGCCGCCACCAGGGTGAGCCGCCGCACGGGCGGCCTCTCGGCCTGTGCCCCTTTTGGGGGCACGAAGCCGAAACTAACATGGTCAACCCACTCGTTGAGGTGGCGAGCCCCTAGATGCGGCCCGTGAAATCCCTAGCGCGTGGCGACCCAATGCCGCCGCTGCGACCCGCTTGATTTCACGGCCCTCCCTGGCTCTCGAACGCGCCAGTATCAGCCTGGAGCGAACGGGCGTTCCAGGCTGTTCCCCGGTGGGTTCATGAACTTTTCCCGCTCCCTTGCCTGCACGAAGGGCAGGCGTTCCGCGGAAGCGAAGCAATACGGGTGCCAGTGGCTGGCTCACCCGGCGGTGACGGCCCCCGCGAAGGCGGCATCGAGCATGCGGTACCAGGCTTCGCGCTTGTCCGCGGCAACGAAGCTGGCCTCGAAGCCGTTGCGCAGCAGCTGGTACGCCTGCCGCGCGCCCAGCTGCGGCAGGGCCGCGAAGGTTTCCACCAGGTTCTGGTTCAGGTACCCCCCGAAATAGGCGGGGTCGTCGCTGTTCACCATCGCGCACAGCCCGGCGTCCAGCAACGCCGGCAGGTTGTGCTGCGACAGGTCCTGGAACACGCAGAGCTTGACGTTGGACAGCGGGCACACCGTCAGCGGCATGCGCGCCGCGGCCAGCCGCCGCACCAGCGCCGGGTCTTCGAGGCAGCGCACGCCGTGGTCGATGCGCTCGACCTGCAGCACGTCGAGTGCGCTCTCGATGTACGCGGGCGGACCTTCCTCGCCGGCGTGCGCGACGAGGTGCAGGCCCAGCGCGCGCGCCTTCGCGAACACGCGCGCGAACTTCTCGGGCGGATGCCCGCGTTCGCTGCTGTCCAGGCCCACGCCGATGAAATGGTGGCGATAGGGCAGCGCGGCGTCCAGCGTGGCCAGGGCCTCGTCTTCGCTGAGGTGGCGCAGGAAGCACAGGATCAGTGCGGCGCTGATGCCCAGCTCGGCATGCGCGCGCTGGCAGGCATGGTGCAGGCCGCGGATCACGGTGCCGATGTCGACGCCGCGCGCGGTGTGCGTCTGCGGGTCGAAGAACAGCTCGGCATGCACCACATTGTCGGCCGCCGCGCGCTGGAAGTAGGCCCAGGCCATGTCGAAGAAGTCTGCCTCCTTCAGCAGCACGCTGGCGCCGGCGTAGTAGATGTCGAGGAAGCTCTGCAGGTCGGTGAACGCATAGGCCGCGCGCAGCGCCTCGACGCTGGGGTAGGCCAGCGCGACGCCGTTGCGCTGCGCGAGCTGGAAGATCAGCTCGGGCTCGAGCGAGCCCTCGATGTGGATGTGCAGCTCGGCCTTGGGCGCCGAGCGCAGCAGTGCAGGCAGGCGATCGCGGGAGATGCGGTCAAAGTCGATCATGCTCGGCATGCCGGCACCTGCGCTGGACATCACTTGTCTCCCGGCACCTTGCCTTCGACGCCCTTGACGAAGAACTTGATGCCGCCGAGGAACTCGTCGTCGGCGACCTTGTCCTTCTCGAGCACCACCTTGCCGGTGTTGTCGGTGATCGGGCCCTTCCAGATCACGAAGCTGCCGTCCTTCAGGCCGGCCTTCACCTTGTCGAGGTTGGCCTTGGCCTCGGCCGGCACGTCGTCGGCCACCGAGACGAAGTCGATCGCTCCTTCCTTCACGCCCCACCAGGCCTTGCCGGTGGTCCACTTGCCTTCCAGCGCGTCACGCGTGGCCTTGATGTAGTACGGACCCCAGTTGATGACCGCCGAGCCCAGGTGGGCCTTCGGGCCGTAGGCCGTCATGTCCGAATCCCAGCCGAAGGCGCGCTTGCCCTTTTCCTGCGCGGTCTTCAGCACCGCGGGTGAATCGGTGTTCTGCATCAGCACGTCGGCACCGCCGTTGATCAGCGCAGTGGCAGCCTCGGTTTCCTTCGGCGGGTTGAACCATTCGTTGACCCAGACGACCTTGGTCTTGATCTTCGGGTTCACGCTCTGCGCGCCCATCGTGAACGAATTGATGTTGCGGATGACCTCGGGGATGGGGATCGAGCCGACCACGCCCAGCGTGTTGGTCTTGGTCATCGAGCCCGCGATCACGCCGGCCATGTACGCGCCCTCATAGGTGCGGCTGTCGTAGGTGCGCATGTTCTCGGCGGTCTTGTAGCCGGTGGCATGCTCGAACTTCACGTCCTTGTTGTCGGCCGCCACCTTCAGCATCGGCTCCATGTAGCCGAAGGTGGTGCCGAAGATCAGCTTGTTGCCCTGGCCCACCATGTCGCGGAACACGCGCTCGGCGTCCGCCGCCTCGGGCACCTTCTCGACGAAGCTGGTGACGATCTTGTCGCCGAATTCCTTTTCCAGCGCCTTGCGGCCGTTGTCGTGCGCGAAGGTCCAGCCGCCATCGCCGACCGGGCCGACGTAGGCGAACGCGACCTTCAGCGGCTCGGGCTTGGCCGCGGCGGCCGAAGCCGGCGCGCTGGCGGGGGCCGGCGCCGGCGCGGGCGCCTCTTCCTTCTTGCCGCAGCCCACCAGGGCCGCGGTGGCGGCCAGCGTGCTCCAGCCAGCCAGCTTGATCAGGGAACGCTTGGTCTTGTCGGTCATTGCATGCTCCAGCGAGGGGGTTGGCGATGAGAAAAGCGATTATGGGTGGGTTGTCACGAGCCCGGGAAGAAGGGCTTGCCGAGCGAGGCCGGCATGTTGACGCGGATCCACGTCGCGTTGCGCGAGATCAGCACCAGCACCACCACGGTGGCCAGGTAGGGCAGCATCGAGAGCCACTGGCTCGCGATCTGCACCCCTTCGCCCTGCAGGTGGAACTGCAGCATCGTGACGCCGCCGAACAGGTAGGCCCCCAGCAACACCCGCGCCGGGCGCCAGGTGGCGAAGGTGGTGAGCGCCAGCGCGATCCAGCCCTTGCCGGCGATCATGCCCTCCACCCACAACGGCGTGTAGATCACCGACACGTAGGCGCCGGCCAGCCCGCACAGCGCGCCGCCCACCACCACCGCCAGCAGCCGGATGCGCCGCACCGGGTAGCCCAGCGCATGCGCCGAATCGGGCGATTCGCCCACCGCGCGCAGCACCAGCCCGGCGCGCGATCGGTACAGGAACCAGGCCAGCGCGAAGGCCAGCGCGATCGCGAGGTACACCATCGGGTGCTGCTTAAACAGCGCCGGCCCGATGAACGGGATGTCGGCCAGGCCCGGGATCTCGAACTTCATCCGGTCGCCCAGCTTTTCCTGCGTGTACTTGATGCCGGCGAAGGCCGAGAAGCCGGTGCCGAACAGGCTGAGCGCCAGGCCGCTGGCGTACTGGTTGGTGTTGAGCCAGATGACCATGCCGCCGAACACCGCGGCCATCAGGCCGCCCGCGGCCATGCCGGCGGCGAAGGCCAGCAGGTCGCTGCCGGTGTGCACCGCGGTGGCGAAGCCGGCGATGGCCGCCACCAGCATCATCCCCTCGGCACCGAGGTTCAGCACGCCGGCGCGTTCGTTGATCAAGAGGCCAAGGCCGGCGATGGCCAGCACCGTGCCGGCGTTCAGCGTGGCCGCGATCAGCAGCGCGAAGGATTCCATCTCAAGCCCCCTTGGCCGCGGCCCGCGGCGCGGCGCGCCAGCGCACGCGGTAGTGGATCAGCGTGTCCGCCGCGAGCAGCGCGAACAGCAGCAGCCCCTGGAACACCCCGGTGATCGATTTCGGCAGGCCCAGCCGCGACTGCGCCAGCTCGCCGCCGATGTAGAACATGCTCATCAGCACCGCCGCGAACACCACGCCCACCGGATGCAGCCGCCCGACGAAGGCGACGATGATCGCCGCGAAGCCGTAACCCACGGGGACATACGGCGTTAGCTGCCCGAGCGGCCCGGCCGCCTCCAGCGCCCCCGCCAGCCCGGCCAGCCCGCCGGACAGCAGCAGCGCCAGCCACAGCGCGCGCCGCGACGAGAAGCCGGCATAGCGCGCCGCCGCCGGCGCCAGCCCGCCCACCTGCAGCTGGAAGCCGGCGAAGGTGCGGAACAGCAGCAGCCAGGTGGCCAGCGCCGCGCCCAGCGCGACCAGAACGCCGATGTTGGCGCGCGAGCCTTCCACCAGACGCGGTATCTTGGTCACTGCGAGGAAGGTGATGGTCTGCGGGAAGTTGTAGCCCTTGGGGTCCTTCCAGGGCCCGTAGACCAGGTAGGACAGCAGCAGTTCGGCCACGTACACCAGCATCAGGCTGACGAGGATCTCGTTCGCATTGAAGCGGTCGCGCAGCAGCGCGACGAGGCCGGCCCAGACCATGCCGCCCAGCACGCCGGCCAGCAGGATGGCAACCACGATCATGCGGCTGGAATCGGGCCCGGCCTGCATCGCGACGCCGCTGGCGAAGATGGCGCCCAGCACGAACTGCCCCTCGGCGCCAATGTTCCAGACGTTGGAGCGGTAGCACACCGACAGGCCCAGCGCGATCAGCGCCAGCGGCGTGGCCTTGATCGCGATCTCGGACAGCGCATAGGCGTTCTTCACCGGCTCGACGAAGAACATCTGCAGCCCGCGCAGCGGGTCCTTGCCGAGCAGGGTGAACAGCAGCACGCCGACGATCACCGTGACCGCCAGCGCGATCAGCGGCGACGCGAAGGACATCGCCTTCGACGGCTGTGGCCGGGCTTCAAGCTTCAGCATGGGCACCCTCCGCAGCCGCCGCGGGCTGGTTCCACAGGCCCGACATCCACAGCCCGATCTGCTCGACCGTGGCCTCGGCGATCGGCACGCTTGGCGACAGCCGCCCCTGCGCGATGACCAGCAGCCGGTCGCTGATCTCGAACAGCTCGTCGAGCTCCTCGCTGACCACCAGCACCGCGCAGCCCTGGTCGCGCAGCGCGATCAGCGCGCCGCGGATCTGCGCCGCGGCGCCGACATCGACGCCCCAGGTCGGCTGCGAGACGATCAGCACCTTCGGCCCGGCATCGATCTCGCGGCCGACGATGAACTTCTGCAGGTTGCCACCCGAGAGGCTCTTGGCCGCCGCGCCCGGCCCGCCGGCCTTGACCTGGTACTTCGCGATCAGCGCCTCGGCCATCGCGCGCACCGCGCCCACCTTCAGCCAGCCGCCGGCACCGATGGCCTCGCGCCGCGTCAAAAGCGTGTTATCGGCCAAGGACATCGTCGGCACCGCGCCGCGGCCCAGCCGCTCCTCGGGCACGAAGTGCAGCCCCTGCCGGCGGCGCCGGCCCGGCGTGGCATGGGCGACGTCCTGGCCGAACAGCTTGACCGATCCGGCCGGCGCGCGCCGGTCTTCGCCCGAGAGCGCGGCCATCAGCTCCTGCTGGCCGTTGCCGGAGACACCGGCGATGCCGACGATCTCGCCGGCGCGCACCTCGAAGGCGATGCCGTCCAGCGTGCGGCCGAAGGGCCCGCTCTTGGCCAGCGAGAGGCCTTGGACCTGCAGCGCCACCGCGCCCGGCTTGGCCTCGCGGTGCGCCAGCTCGGGTGGCTCGGCGCCGATCATCAGGCGCGACAGGCTGGCGTTGGTCTCCTTCGTCGGGTCGACCTCGCCGGTGACCTTGCCGCCGCGCAGCACCGTGCAGTGGTGGCACAGCGCGCGGATCTCGTCGAGCTTGTGGCTGATGTAGAGGATCGAGCAGCCCTCGGCCGAGAGCTGGCGCAGCGTGAGGAACAGCGACTCCACCGCCTGCGGCGTCAGCACCGAGGTGGGTTCGTCCAGGATCAGCAGCTGCGGCCGGGTCATCAGCGCGCGCACGATCTCGACGCGCTGGCGCTCGCCGACCGACAGCGTGTGCACCGGCCGCAGCGGGTCGACCTCCAGCCGGTAGTCGCGCGAGACGCGCAGCACCTGCTCGGTGACCTCGGGCAGCGGCTGCGACTTGTCCAGGCCCAGCCACACGTTCTCGGCCGCGGTGAGCGTGTCGAACAACGAGAAGTGCTGGAACACCATCGAGATGCCCAGCGCCCGCGCCTGCTGCGGGTTGCCGATCTTCACGGTCTGGCCGTTCCAGCGGATCTCGCCCTCGTCGGGCTGCACCGCGCCGTAGATCATCTTCATCAGCGTGGACTTGCCCGCGCCGTTCTCGCCCAGCACCGCATGGATCTGGCCCGGCGCGACGCGCAACGACACCTGGTCGTTGGCGCGCACCGCCGGGTACTGCTTGCTGATGCCGACCAGCTCGAGTCTGAGCATGGTGCGCTCCTCTTGATGATGCTTCTTGTGCCAGGCTCAGGCGCGGACGTAGCGCCGCTGCCCGGCCACCCAGCATTCGGCCAGGTTGCGTTCGTCGCCGAGTGTCACCCAGGCGAACACGCGTTCATGCAACTCGTGGGCCAGACTGTCGCGGCGCTGCGCCACCGGGCCGACGGCCCAGTCCCACAGCGCGACGTCGGCCAGGCGGCCGGGTTCGAGCGAGCCGATCTCGTGGTCGAGCTGCAGGGCCTGCGCAGCGCCGCGGGTCGCGGCATGCAGCAGGGCCCAGGCGCTGAGCCGGGTGCCGGCCAGCGCCTGTACCTTGTAGCCATCGGCCATCGTGCGCAGCATCGACAGCGAGGTGCCGCCGCCGACGTCGCTGGCCAGGCTGACGTTGAAGCCCACCTCGCGCGCCTCGCGCCAGCCGAACAGGCCGCTGCCGAGGAACAGGTTCGACGAGGGGCAGAACGCGATCTGCGCGCCGCTGTCGCGCAGCAGCGCGCGGTCGCTGCCGTCCAGCCAGATGCCATGGGCCAGCACCGCGCGTTCGTTCAGCAGGCCATGCGCGGCGTACACGTCGAGGTAGCTGCGCGCCTGCGGATACAGCTCGGCGATCCAGCGCACCTCGGCCGGGTTCTCGGCCACGTGGGTCTGCATGTACACGCCGGGATGCTCGGCCAGCAGGCGGCCGGCCATTGCCAGCTGCCCGGCGCTGCTGGTGGCGGCGAAGCGCGGCGTCACCGCATAGGCCAGGCGGCCGCGGCCATGCCAGTGCGCGATGAGTTCGCGGCATTCGCGCTCGGCGTTCGTCACGTCGTCGCGCAGGTTGTCGGGCGCATGCCGGTCCATCAGCACCTTGCCGGCGATCACGCGCATGCCGCGCGCCTGCGCGGCGGCGAACAGCGCCTCGGTCGAGGCCTTGTGCACGGTGGGAAACACCACCGCGCTGGTGCTGCCGTGGGCCAGCAGCGCATCGAGGAAAAGCGCGGCCGCGGCCGCCGCCACCGCCGGGTCGGCATGGCGCGCCTCGGCCGGGAAGGTGTAGGTCTCCAGCCAATCGAGCAGCTGCGCGCCCCAGGAGCCGATCACGTCGATCTGCGGGCAGTGCACGTGGGTGTCGATGAAGCCGGGCATCAGCAGCTGGCCGCGGCGGTCGAGCTTGCGGAAGTCGTCGCCGGGCTCGTGCGGCTGCACGGCCAGGATGCGGCCGTCCTCATCGATCAGGAGCCAGTGCCCGGGGCGCCAGCGCACGGCGTCGCTCTGCACGTCGCCCAGGCCGGGGTCGGCCTGGAAGTCCAGCAGGTCGGCGCGGATCGCCGTCTTGGTCAAGGTCGTCATACGGTCAGGCCGGCCCGCGCGCCGGCGCCTCGGCCAGGCCGCGCGCCACGTCGCGCACCTGCTCGCGCAGCCAGCGCAGCGCGGGCGAGGCATGCGTCAGGTCGTGCCACAGCTGGTAGTAGGTCAGGGGCGGAAAGTCCACCGGGCAGCGCACCACGCGCACCGGCAGCTGGCCCAGGTAGCGGGCGCAGAACTGGCGCCCGGTGGTCAGCACCAGGCGGCTGCGCGCCACCATCGCCGGGGCCAGGCCGAAGTGCGGGCTGCGCACGACGATGTTGCGCTCCAGGCCGCGCGCCTGCAGGTGCTCTTCCACCACGCCGCGGCCGCCGGCATGCAACGGCGTGGGCGCGATGTGCTCGCTTTGCAGGTAGCGCTCCAAGGTCCAGCCGCGCGGGCTGCGCACCGCCGGGTGGTCCTGCGCCACCAGGCAGACGATCTCGTCGCTGATCAGCCGGCCCAGGTGCAGCTCGGCCGGCGGCTGCAGCCAGTTGCCGATCACCACGTCGACCTCGCCGCGGGCCAGGTGGCCGCGGTAGTCGAACTCGCGCGTCAGCGGCAGCAGGTCGAGCGTGACGCCGGGGGCCTGGGCCCGCACGCGCGTCACCAGCTCGGGCAGGAACAGCGGGTCGAGGTAGTCGCTGGCGGCGATGCGGAACACCTGCTGGGCCTGCTCGGGCGCGAAGGCCCGGGCCGAGACATGCCCACCGAACAACGCCTGCGCGCCCTGCAGCACCTGCGCGGCCGCCGGCAGCAGCGCCAGCGCCACCGCGGTGGGCGCCATGCCCGCACCGCTGCGCACCAGCAGCGGGTCGCCGGTGAGCGCGCGCAGCCGCTTCAGCTGCGCGGATACCGCCGGCTGGCTGCTGGACAGGCGCAAGGCGGCGCGCGACACGCTGCGTTCGGTGATCACGGTGTGCAGGACCCGGATGAGAGACAGCTCGATCTTGTCGAAGCCGGCGCCGCGTGCCATACGTTGTGGTCTATAGAGCTTATCAGCGCTATCGTATACACACCCGGCGCAGAGCCGCTAAGTTACGGGTATGTCCCAGGCCACCGACACCCCCACGCGCCCGATCCGTTTCTTCCACCGCGGCGAGATCGTCGCGGTCGACGGTCTGGCCCCGACCACCACGCTGCTGAGCTGGCTGCGCGAGCAGGCGCGCTGCACCGGTACCAAGGAAGGCTGCAACGAAGGCGACTGCGGCGCCTGCACCGTGCTGGTGGGCGAGCTCGACGCGCACGAGCAGGTCCAGTGGAAGCCGGTGAACGCCTGCATCCAGTTCCTGCCCACGCTCGACGGCAAGGCCGTGCGCACGGTGGAGGACCTGGCCGCCGCCGATGGCGCGCTGCACCCGGTGCAGCAGGCGATGGTCGACTGCCATGGCTCGCAATGCGGCTTCTGCACCCCCGGCTTCGTGATGAGCCTGGCCGGCTGCTACGAGCGCCACCAGGCCGCAGGCTCACGGCCGACGCGCCAGCAGCTGGCCGACGACCTGTCCGGCAACCTGTGCCGCTGCACCGGCTACCGGCCGATCCTGGAAGCCGGCCAGCGCATGTTCGAGCTGCCCGCGCAGCGCTTCGACGACACGGCGGCGGCCGCCGCGCTGAAGGCCCTGCGCGCCGATGCACCGCTCGGCAGCGACGGCTTCCATGCCCCGCGCACGCTGGCCGCCTTCGCCACGCTGCGCGCCGCGAAGCCCGAGGCCCGGCTGCTGGCCGGCAACACCGACATCGGCCTGTGGGTCAACAAGCAGTTCCGCGCCTTGGGCGAGATCCTCTACATCGGCAACGTGGCCGAGCTGAAGACGATCCGCGTGGACGCCGGCGGGCTCGAGATCGGCGCCGGCGCGTCGCTCGAAGACGCCTGGGCCGCGCTGGCCCGGCACTGGCCGACGACGCGCGAGATGGGCCTGCGCTTCGCGTCCCCGCCGATCCGCCACGCCGGCACGATGGGCGGCAACGTGGCCAACGGCTCGCCGATCGGCGATTCGGCGCCGGTGCTGATCGCGCTGGGCGCGCGCATCGTGCTGCGCCACGGTGATGCGCAGCGCGAGATGCCGCTGCAGGACTTCTACCTCGACTACATGAAGAACCAGCTGCAGCCCGGCGAGTTCGTGCAGGCGCTGCGCGTGCCGCTGCCGCAGCCCGGCGAGCAGCTGCGCGCCTACAAGTTGAGCAAGCGCTACGACAGCGACATCTCCGGCCTCGCCGCTGGCCTGTGGCTGCAGCTCGACGGCGACATGGTGCGCGCCGCGCGCTTCGCGTTCGGCGGCATGGCAGCCATCGTCAAGCGGGCCGCGCAGGCCGAGGCCGCGGTGGTCGGCCAGCCCTGGACCGAGGCCACCGTGCGCGCCGCGATGGCCGCGCTGGATGCCGACTACATGCCGCTGTCCGACCTGCGCGCCAGCGCCGCCTACCGCCGCCGCGCCGCGCGCAACCTGCTGCAGCGGCTGTGGCTGGAGACGCGGCCGAATGCAGCGTTGGCCCCATCGCTAACGTCGGTTTGGAGCGTCTAGGAAAGCACCATGAACGCACCCCACGAAGCCCCTGCCGTCGTCGGCTCGTCGCGCCCGCATGAATCGGCGCATCTGCACGTGGCCGGCGCCGCGCCCTACACCGACGACCTGCCCGAACTGGCCGGCACCTTGCACGCCGCGCTGGGCCTGTCGCCGCTGGCGCATGGCCGGCTGCTCGGCATCGATGTCGCCACGCTGCAGGCGATGCCCGGCGTGGTGGCAGTGATCACCGCGGCCGACATCCCCGGCAGCAACGACTGCGGCCCGATCGTGCACGACGACCCGATCCTGGCCGACGGCACGCTGCACTACCTGGGCCAGCCGGTGTTCGCGGTGATCGCGCGCACGCGCGAGGCCGCGCGCCGGGCCGCCGCGCTGGCGAAGCAGGTGATCCGCGCCGAGCCGCTGCCGCCGATCCTGACCGCGCTGGACGCGCATGCGCAGCAGCAGTACGTGGTGCCGCCGATGCACCTGTCGCGCGGCGATGCGCATGCGGCGCTGGCCGCGGCCCCGCAGCGCACGCGCAGCCGCTTCTCGCTGGGCGGCCAGGAGCAGTTCTACCTGGAAGGCCAGATCTCCTACGCCATTCCGCAGGAAGACGGCGGCATGCTGGTGCACTGCTCGACCCAGCATCCCAGCGAGATGCAGCATGCGGTGGCGCATGCGCTGCACCGCGCCGCGCACCAGGTGCAGGTGCAGTGCCGGCGCATGGGGGGCGGTTTCGGCGGCAAGGAAAGCCAGAGCGCGCTGTTCGCCTGCGTGGCCGCCGTGGCCGCAGCACGGCTGCAGCGGCCGGTGAAGCTGCGGCCCGACCGCGACGACGACATGCTGGTCACCGGCCGCCGCCATGGCTTCGAGTTCCAGTGGGACGCGGGCCATGACGACGAGGGCCGCATCACCGGCGTCGAGGTCGAGATGGTCGCCAATGCCGGCTTCTCGGCCGACCTGTCGCCGCCGGTGATGACGCGCGCGCTGTGCCACTTCGACAATGCCTACTGGCTGCCCGACGTGGCGATGCACGGCTTCTGCGCGCGCACCAACACGCAAAGCAACACCGCGTTCCGCGGCTTCGGCGGCCCGCAGGGCGCGCTGGCGATCGAGATGATCCTCGACGACATCGCGCGCAGCCTGGGCCGCGACCCGCTGGACGTGCGGCGCGCCAACTTCTACGGCACCGACACGCACAACGTGACGCCCTATGGCCAGCCGGTGCGCGACAACATCATCGCCCCGCTGGTCGAGCGGCTCGAGCACACGTCGGACTACCGCGCGCGGCGCGAAGCCATCCGCCAGTTCAACCACGAGAGCCCGGTGCTCAAGCGCGGCCTGGCGTTGACGCCGGTGAAGTTCGGCATCTCGTTCAACGTGGCGCACTTCAACCAGGCCGGCGCCCAGGTGCATGTCTACACCGACGGCTCGATCCTGGTGAACCATGGCGGCACCGAGATGGGCCAGGGCCTGAACACCAAGGTGGCGCAAGTGGTGGCGCACGAGCTGGGCGTGCCGCTCGCGCGCGTGCGGGCCACCGCCACCGACACGCAGAAGGTGGCCAACACCTCGGCCACCGCGGCCTCGACCGGATCGGACCTCAATGGCAAGGCCGCGCAGGATGCGGCGCGGCAGATCCGCGAGCGCCTCGCCACCTTCGCGGCGGCCAAGTACGGCGGCAGCGCCGACGCGGTGCGCTTCGGCAACGACCGCGTGCTGGTCAACGGCCAGGCCCTGCCCTTCGAGGAACTGGTGCAGCAGGCCTACTTCGCCCGCGTGCAGTTGTGGAGCGACGGCTTCTATGCCACGCCCGGCCTGCATTGGGACCGCGAGCACCTGAAGGGCCACCCGTTCTTCTACTTCGCCTATGGCGCGGCCTGCGCCGAGGTGGTGGTGGACACGCTGACCGGCGAGTGGAAGCTCACGCGCGCCGACGTGCTGCACGACGTGGGCCAGTCCTTGAACCCGGCCATCGACATCGGCCAGGTCGAGGGCGCCTTCATCCAGGGCATGGGCTGGCTGACGATGGAGGAGCTGTACTGGCATCCGCAGAGCGGCAAGCTGATGACGCACGCGCCCAGCACCTACAAGATCCCCACCGCCAACGACTGCCCGGCCGACTTCCGCGTGGCGCTGTACGACACGCAGAACCCCGCCGACACCATCCACCGCAGCAAGGCCGTCGGCGAGCCGCCGCTGCTGCTGCCGTTCTCGGTGTTCTTCGCGATCCGCGACGCGATCTCGGCTGTGGGCGGCCATCGCACCCATCCGCCGCTGCGCGCACCGGCCACGCCGGAGGCGATCCTCGATGCGCTGGATGCGGTGAGGGGAGCGTGAGGCCATGCAGCGGCGGCCTTCCAACCGAAGACGGCTTGAGCAGGTGAGAGCTGTTGGCCTGGAGCGGATATGGGTCGCGTGCATCGGTAGCCGCCTTGCGAGGACCGAGCGTGCAACGCCGCAGGGGGAGGGCCGAGCTCCTCATGCGTCCCTAAATCGTCGCCCGGCCCCCCTGCGGCGTTGCCGGCAGCTGCAGTGGCATTCGCAGGCGCCGCATGCGGAAACCGTGCTGGCGCGACCAGGGGTGGTCGGCCGGTCGGGCGACGATTTAGGGACGCGAGGAGTCCGGACCGGCCGGCCGCCCTGGTCGCGCCGATCGTCGAATGCCGGTATCCACGAGCTGTCGATGTCCGAAACGGGCCACAAGCTGTTGTGGGTCCGGGCCTGGAAGATCCGACCATGAGCATCGCGGCCACGCCAATCGAGCCGAGCACGATGCCCGGACGGCCCCCACCGACACCGCGCTGCGCGCAGCGCCGCGCAATGGCTGGCGCAGCGCGTGCCGGCCATCGAGGTGCGGGTCGAGCGCAGCCGCGGCTCGGTGCCGCGGGGCGATGGCACGCGCATGGTGAGCGAGCGCGCGGTGCTGGGCACCATCGGCGGCAGGCACCTCGAATGGCAGGCGATTGCCACCGCGCGCGGCTGCTCACCGATGGGCAAGACCTGCCACGGGTGCAGTCCATCGCACTCGGCCCGACGCTCGGCAATGCTGCGGCGGCGCGTTGCAGCTGCACTTCGAGCGCTTCGACGCCAGCACGCTGGCCCGCTGGCCGCTGCGGCCGCCGCTGTTCACGCTGCGCTCTACGGCGCCGGCCATGTCGGCCGCGCCATCGCGCTGCTCGAAGGCATTCACCGCCGCGTGCAGTGGATCGACGAGCGCGAGGAAGAGTTTCCCACCGCACCCTCGGCCGCTCACATTGAACGTTTGTGCGTCGAGCCGGTGGAGGCCGAAGTGGCCACCGCGCCGCCCACGGCGCGTTCTACCTGGTCTGACGCACAGCCACGCGCTGGAGCATCACCGAAGCCATCCTGCAACGCGGCGACTTCGGCTACCTGGGCCTGATCGGCTCGGCCACCAAGCGCGCGAAGTTCCTGCACCGCTTCGAAGCCCGCGGCATCGCGCCCGGAGACGCTGGCGTGCGCCTGACCTGCCGATCGGCGTTCCGGCATCCGGCGGCAAGGAGCCCCAGGTCATCGCCGTCGCGGTGGCGCAGCTGCTGCAGCAGGCCGGCTGGAGCGGGCCCAGGGCCGACCGGCCGCATGCCGGTTCTGCACTTCAGCTATGCGGGCTTGCGATGGCCAGCGCCGGATGCGCCTTGACCTGCCGCAAGCCGCCGCCGGCCGCTTCCTAGACTGCCCGCACACCCGCCGCCTGAAAGGCTTTCCCATGGCCGCCGCCCGCCAGATCCACACCGACATTCCCGGCACGCCGCTGTTCGATTCGCGCGCCGCGCAAGGGCTATGCGCTGAACAAGATGCGCTTCTCGTTCAACGAGGTTGCCAACCGCGCGGCCTTCCTGGCCGACGAGGACGGCTACTGCGCGCTTCGGCTCACCCCGAGCAGCGCGAGGCGGTGCGCAGCCGGCAGGTGCTGAAGATGCTGCAGGCCGGCGGCAATGCCTACTACCTGGCCTGCTGGCCGGCATCTTCGGGCTGGACATGCAGGACATCGGCGCGCGCAGACCGGCGTCAGCAAGTCCAGTTCCAGGCGCGGCTGGTGGCCGCGGGTCAAGGCAGCACGAAGGAGGCCTGAACATGGCCCGCATCATCGGCATCTCTTCACCTCGCGCGCCCGCCATTGGCGGCGCCATCGCCAAGGGGCGCGAGCAGGAGGCTTACTGGAAGCCCTTCTTCGACGCCTTCCCGCCGGTGCGCCGCTGGGTGGCCGAGACCCGGCCGGACATCGCGGTGGTGTTCTACAACGACCACGGCCTGAACTTCTTCTCGACAAGATGCCGACCTTCGCGGTGGGCGCAGCGCCGGCCTACCGCAATGCCGACGAAGGCTGGGGCCTGCCGCCGTATGCGCCGTTCGAAGGCGCCGAGGATATCTGGCACCTGGTCGAGTCGCGCAGTGGCCGAGGACTTCGACATCGTCACCTGCCAGGAAATGCTGGTCGACCATGCCTTCACCTTGCCGATGAAGCTGCTGTGGCCCGACCAGGCCGGTGAAGGTGGTGCCGATCTGCCTGAACACCGTGCTGTTCCCGCTGCCTTCCGGCGCGCCGCTGCCGGCAGCTGGGCCAGGCGGTGGGCCGCGCCATCGCGGCCTGGGAGAACGACGCGCGCGTGCTGGTGCTGGGCACCGGCGAGCTCGCACCAGCTCGAGGGCGAGCGCGCCGGGCACATCAATGCCGGCACGACAAGCGCTTCTCGACAGCCTGCGGGACCAGCCCGCCTGGGCCACGCAGTTCTCGACATCCAGGCGCTGCGTGCGCGAGGTGGGCACCCAGGGCATCGAGCTGCTGAACTGGCTGGCCGCGCGCGGCACGCTGGGCGCACAGCCGGCGCAGCAGCTGCACCGCACCTACCACATCCCGATCTCGAACACCGCCGCCGCGGTGCAGCTGCTGGTGCCGGCCTGAGCCAAGCGACTGCCCGGTCAAGGCCTGATCCTTGGTTACTGGCCCGCAGGGCCGTAGGGGTCCTGATGATCGCACGCCGGCGATCCGCGGCGCGCGCGGCGGGCCAGGCGCGCAGCCTCGTCCTCGCCGTCGAACGAGGCCGGCGCGCGCTTCAGCAGCGCCGGGTCGACCCCTTCGAGCGCATTGACGCTCACCACCGCGTACAGCCGCCCGTCGATGCGGCTGGTGACCAGCGGCACCACGCCGCAGCCGGCGCAGACGTGGAACTGCGCGGTGCGGGTGCCGAAGGCATAACGCGTGATGCGCGCGTCATCGCGCACCGTCACCTCCAGCGTGCCGCCGGGGCAGGAGGTCCACACGCCACCGTGCTTGACGCAGAACGAGCAGGTGCAGGCCCGCGCCGGAATTTCCGCCGGCTCGGGCGCCCAGCGCAGCGTGAAACGGATGTTGCCGCAGTGGCAGCCGCCGGGAATGTCCATGGTCCTTGCCTTCCCGGGCCGATCAGGAGCGGCGCTCGAACGCCAGCTTGAGCCCCAGGCCCAGCAGCACCGCGCCGCTGCCGCGGTACAGCCCGGTCAGCACCCGCGGCCGCGCCCGCAGCCAGGCCGACAGCAGCCCCGCGCCCAGCCCCACCGGCCCCTTGACGACGAAGGTGAGCGCCGCGAACACCAGCCCCAGCGCGAACACCGACACCGTGGGATGCGCCGCGCCCGGCTGCACGAACTGCGGCAGGAAGGCGAAATAGAACACCGCGATCTTCGGGTTCGAGACGTTGGACATCGCGCCGTCGAAGAACAGGCGCCCCAGCGAACGCGGCGCACCGGCATGGACGGCGAGTGCCTGCTGCCGCGTGCGCAACAGCTGGATGCCAAGGTACACCAGGTAGGCCGCGCCCACCAGCTTCAGCACCAGGAACAGCCATTCGGAGGTGCGCAGGATCGCGCCCAGCCCCAAGGTGGCCAGCACGGTGTGGCCGACCAGCCCGACGCTGACGCCGGCCGCAGTGGCCACGCCGGCGCCCGGGCCCTGCGCGATCGAGCGCGACATCACCAGGATCATGTCCTGCCCGGGCGTGACGATCAGCAGCACCGAGGCCACGATGAACAGCCACCAGCTCACGTCGACCATCGTCCGTTCTCCTCGATCAGGTCCGCAGGCGCGCAGTATCCATCGCCACACGCCCTCGTCAGCCCGCCAGCACGCGCCCGTCGTCGTCGACCGGCTCGATCGACAGCCCGCCGCCGAACCAGGCCTTCAGCGCCTGCGTGATGCAGCTGCGCGCCAGCGCACCGTCGACCACGCGGCAGTGGAACGTCCAGGCATCGCCGTCCGAAGCCGCGGCGATGGCGGACCCGGGGCCGGTCTCGCACTGCCCCAGCCCGGTGTCGCCGAGCCGGCGATCCAGCTCGTGCAGTGTGCGCTGCAGCGGCTCGGCCGCCAGCGGCGCCGCTCCAGGGGCGGGGCGGCCCTGCACGCGCAGGCGGTCCATCGCGTCGACATCGATCTCGACGAAACCCGCGGCGCGCTGCGCATCGATCTCCGCCTGCAGCGCCAGCGGATCGCGGTTCGGGTGCAGCGGGTGGAAGGACTTCGAATCGCCCAGCGTGCCAAGCGCGCCCCAGTGCACGATGTGCTCGCCGCTGGTGTCCTGCCAGGTCTGCCAGTAGGCCTTGTGCGGCCCGTCGAGTCGGTACAGCTTCAGCATCGCGCGCGGCCCCTGTCGATCAGCGTTGCCCATCGTAGCGCCGCGCCCCACAGTAGCATCGCGGCTCCCCTCCATTCAAAGGTCGAGCCCAATGTTCACGCTCCCGCTGCCCTCCCCGCTGTCCTTCCCGCTGCGGGCCACCGGCCTGGCGCTGGCGTTGTTCGCCGGCACGGCCCATGCGCAAGGCACACCGGCCGCGGCCGAAGCGCCGCCACCGCCCGGCTTCGACGCCGCGCTGGCGAAGTCATTGGGCGCCGACGACTACGGCATGAAGCGCTATGTGCTGGTGATCCTGAAGACCGGCCCGACGCCGCTGCCCGCCGGCGCCGAGCGCGACGAGATGTTCAAGGGCCACTTCGCGAACATGAAGCGCCTGGCCGGCGAGGGCAAGCTCGCGCTGGCCGGGCCGCTCGATGGCGTGGACGGCTGGCGCGGGCTGTTCGTGCTGGCGGTGCCCGACATCGAAGCCGCGAAGCAGCTGGTGGGCACCGACCCGGTGGTGATCAAGGGCGAGATGGTGGCCGAGTACCACCGCTACTACGGCAGCGCCGCGCTGATGACGGTGAACGGCCTGCACGAGAAGCTGCAGCGCAAGTCGTTCTGATCGTCGCGGCGGCGGCGGGTCATGCCGGATCCTTGTCGTAGGCCGTCACGCCGGGCGGCAGTTGCACCCAGCCATGGCGCCGGCAGTCGTAGACCGACACGCGCGGCGGCGGAAAATCCGGGTCGGCAAAGGCACCGACCGCGACGCTGACCCCGTCGCGTTCGACCCCCTCCTCGGTGTGGTACAGCGAGGTGCCGCAGACCGGGCAGAACCGGAACCGGAAGCGCGCGCCCTGGTCGCCGGCACGCACGTACTCGGTGGCCGTGCCGTATACCTGATAGGGACCCGCGAAGCCGGCCAGCGCGGCGAACACGCTGCCGGTGCGCTGCTGGCAGGCCAGGCAATGGCACAGGCCCACGATGCGCGGCTCACCCTGCACCTGGATGCGCAGCTGGCCGCAATGGCAGGAGGCGGTGCGTGTGGTCATGGCATCGAAGGGAAGTCAACGAGCCGCTTGCCCAGCGTCTGGGCCCGGACGGCATAGCCCAGTTCGTCGTAGAACGCCCGTGCGCGCTGGTTGAAGGCCCAGACATTGAGATGCAGCTCCTCGGCGCCGCGCGCCAGGGCCCAGGTTTCGGCCGCCTGCATCAAGGCCCGGCCGA
>NZ_JBGAGA010000004.1:0-161802 GCF_044226965.1 Aquabacterium sp.
CGGGGCCACCAGCAGCGCCGCCCAGAAGCCGATCAGCCCGGTCAGCGTGTACGCGAAGTACGCCCCCAGCATGTAGAAGCTCGCGTGCGCGAAGTTCAGCACGCCCATCATGCTCAGGATCAGCGTCAGCCCCGAGCTCAGCATGAACAGCATCAGCCCGTAGCTGACGCCGTTCAGGGTGTTGATCAGTACCTGGTCCACGGCGGGTCCATTCCACGAAATTACGGCCCGTCGGAGAGGGAGCTCCGCCGGGCCGGCAGGTCAGTCGAACTCCCGATCGATCAGGGTCGCTTCATCTGGCACGACGTGGGCGTGCTGGCGACGTAGGCGTCATAAGCCTTCACGGGCTGGAAGTTGTAGCCGGTGTTCTCCACCGAGTACGGGTGCTTCGCGTCAGCCTTCTTCCACACGGTCATGAACAGGGCTTGCTGCAGCTGGTGGTCGGACTTGCGCATTTCCACGTCGCCGTTGAAGCTCTTGAACTTCAGGCCCTCCATCGCGGCGGCCACCTTGGCCGGGTCGGTGGTCTTGGCCTGGGCCATCGCGTTGGACAGCAGCGCCAGGGTCGAGTAGGTCGCCAACGTGTAGTAGTCGTCGTTGAACTTGGCCTTGAACTCGTTGGCCAGCTTGCCCACTTCACCCGGCATGTTCGAGTGCGCGTAGGCCACCATGTACACGCGGCCTTCGGCGCCTGCACCCAGGGCCGTCGGCGTGCCGGTGACGCTGGCGTAGTAGGTCAGGAACTTGACGTTCAGGCCGGCGTCGTTGGCGGCCTTGATCAGCAGCGTGAGGTCCGAGCCCCAGTTGCCGGTGAGCACCGTGTCTGCCCCGGAGGCCTTGATCTTCGCGATGTAGGGCGCGAAGTCGCGCACCTGCGCCAGCGGGTGCAGGTCGTCGCCGACGATCTGGATGTCCGGCCGCTTGCGGGCGATCATTTCCTTCGCGTAGCGCGACACCTGGTGCCCGTGCGAATAATTCTGGCCAATGATGTAGACCTTGTGGATGTCCTTCTCGTCCTTCATCCAGCTGGTCATCGCCTCCATCTTCATCGAGGTGTCGGCGTCCAGGCGGAAGTGCCAGTAGCTGCACTTGCTGTTGGTGAGGTCGGGGTCCACCGCGGCGTAGTTCAGGTAGACCATCTCCTTGCCCGGGTTGCGCTCGTTGTGCTTGGCCACCGCGTCCATGATGGCCAGCGCCGCACCCGAGCCATTGCCCTGCACCACGTAGCGCACGCCCTGGTCGATCAGCGACTTCACCGCGTTCGTGCTCTCCTGCGGGCTCAGCTTGTTGTCGATGGGGACCATCTCGAACTTCACGCCCGCCGGATTGCTCTTGTTGAAGTGCTCGGCGACGAACTGGAAGCTCTTGATCTGGTTCTGGCCCACCGGCGCCATCAGGCCCGTGAGCGGGTCGATCCAGCCGATCTTGACGGTCTCGCCCTTCTGCGCGTGGGCCGCAAACGCGCTCATGGCGAGGGCCGCCGTGACCGCCAGATTCAGCAGGGTTCTTGCTTGTGCCATACGAGTCTCCGAGGGGGAATGATGCAGTGCAACCAACGACCGCGACGGTACCGGATGCAAGCTGTATTGCGCTTCAGGGACTACCCCACACGGGCCTGTCGCGGCTGGGACAACGCCGGCGCGAAAGCCCGTACGGGGCCCGGCGTCAGATCGTCGGCAGGCGGTGGTCCTTGAACTGGTCGCGCAGCTTGAGCTTCTGGATCTTGCCGGTGGCGGTATGCGGGATTTCGCTGACGAAGACCACGTCGTCGGGAATCTGCCACTTCGCGATGCGGCCTTCGAAGAACTGCAGCAGCTCGTCGCGCGTGACCTCGGCATTGGGTTTCTTCACCACCACCAGCAGCGGCCGCTCGTCCCACTTCGGATGCCGCGCCGCGATGGCCGCGGCCTCGTGCACCGCGGGATGCGCCATCGCGATGTTCTCGAGGTCGATCGAGCTGATCCATTCGCCGCCGGACTTGATGACGTCCTTCGAGCGGTCGGTGATCTGCATGAAGCCGTCGGCGTCGATGGTGGCCACGTCGCCGGTGGGGAACCAGCCGCCAACGCCATCGACGCTGACCAGCGGCGATTCGTCGGTCTTGCCGAAGTAGCGGTCGATGACCCAGGGCCCGCGCACAACCAGGTTGCCGGAGCTGCTGCCGTCCCAGGGCAGGCTCTTGCCGTCGTCGTCGATGATGGCCATGTCGATGCCGTAGATCACGCGGCCCTGCTTCTCGAGCAGGCGCTGCCTGGCGTCCTGCGGCAACTCGGCATGCTTGGCCTTGAGCTTGGACAAGGTGCCCAGCGGCGAGAGTTCGGTCATGCCCCAGGCGTGGATGACCTCGACGCCGAAGTCTTCCTGCAGCGTCTTCATCATCGCCGGCGGGCAGGCCGAGCCGCCGATCACGGTGCGCTTGAAGGTCGAGAACTTCAGGTTGTTGCTCTTCACGTAGGTCAGCAAGCCCAGCCACACGGTGGGCACGCCGGCCGAGAAGCTGACCTTCTCGTTCTCGAACAGCTCGTACAGCGACTTGCCGTCGAGGTGCGGTCCGGGCATCACCACCTTGCAGCCGACCAGCGCGCACGCATACGGCAGGCCCCAGGCGTTGACGTGGAACATCGGCACCACCGGCAGCACCACGTCGGAGGCCGCGCAATCCATCGCATCGGGCAAGGCCGCGGCATAGGCGTGCAGCACGCTGGAGCGGTGGCTGTACACCGCGCCCTTCGGGTTGCCCGTGGTGCCCGAGGTGTAGCAGATGCTCGAGGCGGTGTTCTCGTCGAACTCAGGCCAGGCGTAGTCGCCGTTCTCGGCTTCGACCAGCTCTTCGTAGCACAGCAGGTTCGGGATCGGGCTGTTGGCCGGCATGTGCGAACGGCCGGCCATCAGCACGAAGTGCTTGACGCTGCCCAGCTGCGGCGCGATCTTCTCGATCAGCGGCAGGAAGTTCAGCTCGAAGCACAGTACCTTGTCGGCCGCGTCGTTGGCGATCCAGACGATCTGCTCGGGAAACAGGCGCGGATTGATCGTGTGGCACACCAGCTGCGAGCCCGAGGCGCCGTAGTAGATCTCGAGGTGCCGGTAGCCGTTCCAGGCCAGCGTGGCCACGCGGTCGCCGGCCTCGCAGCCCAGCCTGGCCAGCGCCTGCGCCAGCTTGCGCGAGCGCAGCTCGACCTCGGCCCAGGTGGTGCGGTGCATGTCGCCTTCCACCCGCTTCGAGACGATCTCGGTGTCCGCCGAATGCCGCGCGGCATGGCGGACCAGCGAAGAGATCAGCAGCGGCATTTGCATCATCTGGCCCATCAAGGCTGGCATCGTTGTCTCCGGAAAGTGGGTGGCTGGTCGAGTGTCCCGCATGGTGGCATGGCGGCGCCAGAGACCTTGTCATCCAGACGACATCGGCGCACTGCCTACACTGCCGCACGTTTCTTCCCCCGCTCTGTGCCGCCCATGAAGCCGTTCAACCGCACGCCCGCCGAACCCGTTCACGACCATGACGATCCGCGCTACCCGGTGCGCAAGACCGATGCCGAATGGCGCGCCCAGCTCGACCCGATGCAGTACCAGGTGGCACGCCAGGCGGCCACCGAGCGCGCCTTCACCGGCCGCTACTGGGACCACTGGGCCGATGGCGCCTACCGCTGCATCGGCTGCGGCCAGGTGCTGTTCGAGTCCGAGGCCAAGTTCGACGCCGGCTGCGGCTGGCCCAGCTGGTGGAAGGAGATCGAGCCCGGCCGCATCGAGCGCCTGGTGGACAACAGCCATGGCATGACGCGGGTGGAAGTGCGCTGCGCGCAGTGCGGCACCCACCTGGGCCATGTGTTCGACGATGGCCCCGAACCCAGCGGCGAACGCTACTGCATCAACTCGGCCGCCATCGACTTCATGCCCCGCGAGGGCGGCACCGGCGAGGGCAGCGAATAGGGTCCGCGGAAAGCCGTACGGGTCGATGCCCGTACACTTGCCGCCCGCATGAAGCTGCTGCTCGATTTCCTGCCGCTGATCCTGTTCTTCGGCACCTTCAAATACGCCGAAGCCCACAAGCAATGGGCGGCCGACTTCGCCAGCCAGTACTTCGGCTTCCTGGTCGCCGGCGGCAAGGTGGGCACCGACGAAGGCGGGGTGATGCTGGCCACCATCGTCGTCATCATCGCGACGCTGGCGCAGGTGCTCGTGCTCAAGCTGCGCGGCCGCAAGGTCGACTTCATGCTGTGGCTGAGCCTGGTGCTGGTGGTGGTGCTGGGCGGCCTGACGATCTGGTTCCACAACGACACCTTCATCAAGTGGAAGCCCAGCGCGCTGTACTGGGGCATGGGGCTGGCGCTGTGGATCAGCCAGGCCCTGTTCGGCCGCAACCTGCTGCGCCTGCTGCTGGGCGACCAGCTGCAACTGCCCGACCCGGTGTGGCGGCGCCTGAACTTCATCTGGATCGCGTTCTTCGGCCTGATGGGCCTGCTGAACCTGTGGGTGGCCTACACCTTCCCGCTCGAGGTGTGGGTGAACTTCAAGGTCTTCGGCGTGGTCGGGCTGATCGTGGTGTTCACGATCGCGCAGGGCGTCTACCTCGGCAAGTACATCAGCGACGAGCCGGCCGCGCCGGCCGACGGCGAGCACAAGTGACTGCCCCGCGCCCCGCCACCATGCCGCATGTCACCGCCGCCGAAGTCGAAAGCGTGCTGCGCGCCGCCGAGCCGCTGGCGCCGCTGCAGAGCCTGCAGGTCATCGACGACAGCCACCTGCATGCCGGCCATGCCGGCGCGCGCGAAGGCTCGCACCTGCGGGTGCTGCTGGTCAGCCCGCGGCTGGCCGGCCTGAGCCGCGTGGCGCGCCACCGGCTGGTGTACGACTGCCTGCGCGAGCTGATAGCGCAGGGCATCCACGCGCTGGCGATCGAGGCCCGCGCCCCTGGCGACAGCTAGGGCCCCGTCCCTTCGCATATCATCCCGCCCCGCAGGTTCGATCCTCATTCGCGGGCCGCCGCAGCGGCCTGCCCCACCCCCCGAAAGACCCCCATTCCCATGATCCGCAAGACCCTTGCCGCGCGCGCCGCCGTTGCGGCCGCCGCCGCTGCCCTGCTGCTGCCGCTGGCCGTGCAGGCCCAGAACATCGCCGTCGTCAACGGCAAGCCGGTGCCCAAGGCCCGCCTGACGCTGCTGGTGGACCAGGCCAAGCGCGCCGGCCAGCAGGTGACGCCGGAGCTCGAGGCCCAGGCCAAGGACCAGGTGGTGCTGCGCGAGATCTTCGCGCAGGAAGCCGAGAAGCGCGGCATCGCCGCCAGCGCCGACTACAAGGCGCAGATGGAACTGGCGCGCCAGAGCATCCTGATCCGCGAGCTGTTCGAGGACTACAAGCGCAAGAACCCGGTCAGCGACACCGAAGCCAAGGCCGAGTACGACAAGTTCAAGGCCCAGGCCACCGGCACCGAGTACCGCGCGCGCCACATCCTGGTCGAGAGCGAGGACGAAGCCAAGGCGCTGATCGCCCAGATCAAGGCCGGCGCGAAGTTCGAGGACCTGGCCAAGGCCAAGAGCAAGGATCCGGGTTCGGGCCAGAACGGCGGCGACCTCGACTTCGCCAAGCCCGAAAACTACGTTCCCGAGTTCAGCAAGGCGATGACCGCACTGAAGAAGGGTGAGATGACCGAGACGCCGGTGAAGAGCCAGTTCGGCTACCACATCATCCGCCTCGACGACACCCGCGACGCGCAGTTCCCCGACTTCGACAGCGTGAAGCCGCAGATCCAGCAGCGCCTGGCGCAGATGAAGCTGCAGGAGTTCCAGGAGAGCCTGCGCAAGTCGGCCAAGACCGACTACAAATTTCCTGGTCAATAACGTGCATCGTCCCCGGTAGGGGACCGACCGCGCAGCGGTCAGGGGCGCGGGCTGCCGCTCGAAGGGCCAGGCCCGATCCGGGTTGCCCGGTCGGGACTGGTCAGCCCCCCTGGGGGGCGGCCGCCAGGCGGCCGGGGGCCAACAGTCGCCCCGCTTCGATGTGGAGCTGACGGTCGCAACGCGCGGCGATGCCGCGGTCGTGCGTGACCAGCACCAGCGTCGTGCCGTGCTCGCGGTTCATCTCGAACATCAGCGCCATCACGCGCTCGCCGGTCGCGAAATCGAGGCTGCCGGTGGGCTCGTCGGCCAGCAATACCGCGGGCTCGACGACGAAGGCGCGCGCCAGCGCGACGCGCTGCTGCTCGCCGCCTGAGAGTGTGCGCGGGTAGTGGTGCAGCCGTGCACCCAGCCCCACGCGTTCCAGCATCTCGCCGGCCTTGCGCCGTGCATCGCCGCGACCGAGCAATTCCAGCGGCAGCATCACGTTCTCCAGCGCACTCAGGTGGCCGAGCAGCTGGAAGCTCTGGAACACGAAGCCGAGCTGGCGCGCGCGCAACGCGGCGCGCGCATCCTCGTCGAGCGCGAAGAGATCGGTGCCGGCCAGGCGCACGGTGCCCTGCGTCGGCACGTCCAGCCCGGCGATGATGGCCAGCAGCGTGCTCTTGCCCGAGCCCGAGGCGCCGACGATGGCGGTGGATTCCCTCGGCCGCAGCGCGAAATCGATGTCGTGGAGAATCGTCAGCGTGCCGGTGGAATCGGTCACCTGGCGGGTGACGTGATCGACGGCGATGATGGGGTCGGTCATGAAGATGTCGGGTGCGCGAGGCCGCTCGCGCCGGATGGTAGCGCTGCACTGTAGCCTGATGCTGCTGATGCCCGGGCTGTGGCAGGGTGCCGCTGCGGCAACGCCGCGCGCACCGGTGGTGCTGGTGGTGGGCGACAGCCTGTCGGCCGAATACGGCCTGCAGCGCGGCACCGGCTGGGTCGCGCTGCTCGAGAAGAAGCTGGCGGCCGAGAAGCCGGCGGCGCGGGTGATCAATGCCAGCATCAGCGGGGACACCACCTCGGGCGGCCGTTCGCGCCTGGCCGCGCTGCTGAAGCAGCACCAGCCGACCCACGTGATCATCGAGCTGGGTGGCAACGATGCCCTGCGCGGCCTGCCGCTGACCATGAGCCGGGACAACCTGCAGGCGATGGCGCGTGCGGCGAAGGCCGCCGGCGCCAAGGTGATGCTGGTCGGCATGCAGGTCCCGCCCAACTACGGGCCGCGCTACACGCAGGACTTCAGCGCGATGTTCGGCAGCGTGGCACAGGCCGAAGGCGCCGCACTGGTGCCCTTCCTGCTGGCCGGCGTCGCCGACGCACCGAATGCCGAGCGGCTGTTCCAGGCCGACCGCATCCACCCCACCGCCGAGGCGCACCCGACCATCCTGGCCAATGTGTGGCCGGTGTTCAGCCGCTGGCTGCCGCTGCGCTGAGCGCGTTCAGCGCTAGCGCTTGTTGTCCTTCTCCTTGTCCTTCTCCTGTCGCTGCTCGGGCGCGGCACGGCGCTGGCCGTCCTGCTCGCGCGCGTCGGGCCTGGCACGGGGCGTGGCAGGCGCCGGCGCCGGAGCGGCGGCTGGCGGCGGCGCGCGCACGGTCGGCGCAGCGGGCGGCTCGGCACGGGCCGCCGGGGGCACGTGCGCCGGTGGCGGCGACGTGGGTGTCGGGGCAGCGCGGTGGCCAGCTTCGGGCGCAGTCCGTGGCGCTTCCGGCGGCCGCGCCGGCGCTTCGGGCCGCTCCGGACGCGGTGCGGGCAGCACGCGCGGGGCCGGGGGCGGCGCCGTGCGCTCCGGTGCGGTGGGCACGGCGCGCTCAGGCGCCCTGGGCACAACCCGTTCGGGCGCCGTGGGAACCGGCGCGCGCGGCGCGGTGGGCACGACGCGCTCAGGCGCGGTAGGCACGACGCGCTCAGGCGCGGTAGGCACGACGCGCTCAGGCGCGGTAGGCACGGCGCGCTCGGGCGCGGTCGGCACGGCACGCCCCGGCGCCGTGGGCACTGCACGCTCCGGCGCGGTGGGCACGACGCGCTCGGGCGCCGTGGGGACCGGGGCGCGCGGCAGGGTGGGTGCAGCTCGCTCGGGCGCCATCGGCACCGGCGCACGCGGCGCGGCGGGCGGCGCTGGGGCCCGTTGACCGGGTTGCACGATCCCTGCTGGCGCCGCCGGCACCGCCACGGCGCGCCACTGGCCGACCGCGGGCAGGCCACCGCCCGTTGCCGGCGTCGGCTGCACGACACGGCGCAGCGAGAAGGCCTCGGCCGGGACCGCGGTCACCGCGCCGACGATGGCCTGGTTCATCGGGCGGAAGCTGGTACCCGGGCCCTGGCTGGGCGCGCGGCGGTGGTAGGGCTCGCGTGGCCCCAGGGGCACCCAGCCCACCGCGGGCCCCGGCGCCCGGCCGTTGCCGAAGCCCGTTCCCGCGCCCACCCAGGCCACCAGCGCGGGCGAATAGGTCGGCCGCACGCTGCGGTGTTCCGGCACCCAGCACCAGCGCCGGCCCCAGAAGACCCAGCGGCCGTAATGGAAGGGGGCGAAGCCCCAGCGCGCATCGTCGACCCAGGTCCAGCCCCAGGGCCAGATCCAGGCCCAGTGGCCGCTGCGATACGGCGCCCAGCCCACCGGCACGGCCGTCGGTATCCACACGCCACCGTACTCGGGATGGGTCTGCCAGCTGCCGTAGCGGTCCAGGTCCTCCCAGCCGGTCATCTCCGGCGACACGTAGCGCGCGCTGACGCTGCCCGGGTCCTGGGTGTCGTCGTAGGCCACCCAGTCGGCGAAGGCATCGCGCGCCACCTCGCGCCAGGTGTAGTGGGTCACCGATCCCTCCAGCCACAGCTCTGCGTGGCGGCCGGCCGGGATGTCGAGCGCACTGTCGCGGCCTTCGAACCTCAGCTCGCCGCGCCAGCTGGTGGCGTCGCTGCCGTCATCGCGCTGGTCGACGCGGTAGTGCCCGATCTGCTGCGGCCGGAAGCGGCCTTCGAGTGTCACCACTTCGATCTGCGGCAGCATCGCCTGCGACACCACCTTCAGCGCCAGGCTGCCGGTGTTGAGCTGCAGCACGATGGCCTGGTCGTCGAGCCGGGCCAGCAGCAGGTCGGTGCGGCCGTCGAGCCGCACAGTAGCCGAGCCGATGCGCAGCTCCAGCCGCGCGCCCGGGTCGGTGACGATGTGGTCGCCGCTGGTCAGGGGCCGGTTCGGCACCGCGGCGATCCAGACGTTCTCCGCCCGGTCGAGCTGGCTGGCCGAGCCCTGCACCTCGACGATGCGGCCGACGCGGCCCGGCCAGTCGGCCGGCAGCAGGTCTTCGTTTTGCGCCCGAACGGCCAGGGGCAACAGCAGTGCCAGGCCAGTCAGCAGCGCGCCGAGGCGGCGGTGGAGGGTCAGCATGCGGACTCAACGCAGCCGCGGCGGTTCGCGCCGACCGGGTTGACCCGCGGGCGGTGACAAAGCGTCAACCGCCCCACAGCGCCGTCAGTCGTCGCTGGCCGGGTCGAGCTCGGGGAACAGCACGCTGGTGAAGCCCAGCTTGCGCAGGTCGGTCATGCGGGTCGGGTAGAGCCGGCCGACCAGATGGTCGCACTCGTGCTGCACGACGCGGGCGTGGAAGCCCTCGGCCTCGCGTTCGATGGCCTGCCCGTAGGCATCGACACCACGGTAGCGGATGCGGGCATGGCGCGGCACCTGGCCGCGCAGCCCGGGCACCGAGAGGCAGCCTTCCCAGCCCTCTTCCAGCGCGTCGTCCAGCGGCGTGATGGTGGGGTTGATCAGCACCGTCATCGGCACCGGCGGTGCATCGGGGTAGCGCAGGTTGCGCTCGAAACCGAAGATCACCAGCTGCAGGTCGACGCCGATCTGCGGCGCCGCCAGCCCGGCCCCATTGGCCGCGACCATGGTGTCCATCATGTCGGCCACCAGCGCATGCAGCTCGGGGGTGTCGAAGTCACGCACGGGCTGCGCCACGCGCAGCAGGCGCGGGTCGCCCATCTTCAGGATTTCTCTCACGGCCATCCGGTGGTTCCTTGCTTGGTTCGGAAAATATTCAAGCGCGCCAGGCCAGCCAAAGCGCGGTGAGGGCCAGGCTCAGCAGCGTGACGGGCACGCCGGTGCGGGCATGGCGCCGCCAGTCGATCACGATACCCGCTCGCGCCGCCGCATCGACGACGATGATGTTGGCCAGCGAGCCGACGATCAGCAGGTTGCCCGCCAGCGTGCTGACCAGCGCCAGCGTGGGCCCCGCGTGCGTGCCCTGTGCCACCGGCAGCAGCAGCATCACCGCCGGCACGTTGGACACCAGGTTCGACAGCAGCAGCGTGGCGCCGAACAGCGGCACCGGCTCGCCCAGGCGCAGGCCCTGCGCCGCCAGGCCCTGCACCGCGCGCTCGGTCAGCCCGGTCAGCTGCAGCGCATGGTTGACGATGAACAGGCCCATGAACAGCACCAGCAGCTCCCAGTCGACCTGGCCCATCACCTTCGACGAATGGAAGCGCTGGCTCAGCAGCAGCACGCCGGCGCCCACCAGCGCGGCCACGTCGCGCGGCCAGTCGCTCAACAGGAACACCGCCACCAGCAGCAGCGCGACGACCAGGCCCTTGGTGGTCTGCCAGCGGTCCAGCGGCGGTGCCTCGCCTTCCAGCAGCGCGAGCTGGCGTTCGTTGGGAGCCTCCATGGCAGGCGCCGCCGCACCCTGCCGCAGCGACCAGGCCAGCCAGCCCCACAGCGCCAGCAGGCCCAGCAGCACCGGCGGCAACGCCTGCAGCAGGTAGGCGCCGAACGGCAGGTGCAGCACCTCGCCGATCAGCATGTTCTGCGGATTGCCGATCAAGGTGGCGGCCGAGCCGATGTTGGCGGCGCAGGCCAGGCCCAGCAGGAAGGGCACCGGGTCGAGCCGCCGCCGCAGGCAGGCCTCGGCCAGCACCGGCGCCACCGCCAGGCAGACGATGTCGTTGGAGAACACCGCGGAGAGCACCGCCGACACCGCGATCACCGCGCCCATCAGGCCCGCCGGCCCGAGCGGCAGCGCGGCGATGTGGCGTGTCACCGCGCCATAGAAGCCGCCCAGCCGCATCTGCGCCGAGATCACCATGAACGAGAACAGCAGCAGGATGGTCGGCAGGTGGATCGAGAGCGCGGCCTGCTCCGGCGTCATCACGCCGCCGCCGACGATGGCGATCGCGCCCAGCAGTGCGACACCGGTGCGGTCCAGCCGCAGCCGCGGCAGGCCGCCGAGGATCATGCCCAGGTAGACGATGCCGAACACCGCCAGCACCAGCAGCGTGCGCCCTTCGTGCTGCAGCGTGGCGGCGCTCATCTTGCCGCGTTGCCGAGCAGGGCCTGCAGGCCGGCCTCGTCCAGCACGGTGATGCCCAGCTCGCGTGCCTTGTCGAGCTTGCTGCCGGCCTCCTCGCCCGCGACGACGTAGTGCGTCTTCTTCGACACCGAGCCCGACACCTTGCCGCCAGCCGCTTCGATCAGTGCCTTCGCATCTTCCCGGCCCAGGGTGGGCAAGGTGCCGGTCAGCACGAAGGTCTGGCCGGCCAGCGGCCGGGGCGCCGCGTCGGCTGCCGCACCGTCGTGCTCGGGCCAGTGCACGCCGGCCGCGCGCAGCTGTTCCACCACCTCGCGGTTGTGCGGCTGCGCGAAGAAGGTGTGGATGCTCTGCGCGACGATGGGTCCGACATCGGGTACCTCGAGCAGCTGCTCGACCGTCGCGTCCATGATGCGGTCGAGCGCGCCGAAGTGCCGCGCCAGGTCCTTGGCCGTGCTCTCGCCGACCTGGCGGATGCCCAGCGCGAACAGGAAGCGCACCAGCGTGGTCTGCCTGCTCTGCGCCAGCCCGTCCAGCAGGTTCTGCGCGCTTTTCTCGCCCATGCGCTCCAGCGCGGTGAGCTTGGCCAGGCCCAGCGTGTACAGCTCGGGCAGGGTGCGGATCAGCCCGCCATCGACGAGCTGGTCGACCAGCTTGTCGCCCAGGCCCTCCACATCCATCGCGCGCCGGCTGGCGAAGTGCAGCAGCGCCTGCTTGCGCTGCGCGGCACAGAACAGGCCGCCCGAGCAGCGGTAGTCCATGCCACCGCGCTCGCGCACCGCCGCGCTGCCGCACACCGGGCAGCTGCGGGGCATGCGGAAGTTCGGCACGTACGCGGGCCGCGCGCCGGGCACCTTGCCCACCACCTCGGGAATCACGTCGCCGGCACGTCGCACGATCACCTGGTCGCCGATGCGCACGCCCTTGCGCCGCAGCTCGAACACGTTGTGCAAGGTGGCATTGCTCACGGTGGTGCCGCCGACGAACACCGGCTCGAGCTTGGCCACCGGCGTCAGCTTGCCGGTGCGGCCGACCTGGATCTCGATGCCGCGCAGCGTCGTCACCTGCTCCTGCGCCGGGTACTTGTGCGCCAGCGCCCAGCGCGGCTCGCGGGTCTTGAAACCCAGGCGCTGCTGCAGCGCGCGGTCGTCGACCTTGTAGACCACGCCGTCGATGTCGAAGGGCAGCGCATCGCGCTTGGCACCGATGCGCGCGTGGTAGGCCACCAGCCCGTCGGCGCCCTGCACCACCGCGCGCTCGTCGTTGACCTTGACGCCGAAGCCGGCCAGCGCGGCCAGCGTCGCGCTGTGCGTGGGCGGCGGCTCCCAGCCCTGCACCTCGCCCAGGCCGTAGGCGAAGAAGCTCAAGGGGCGCGCAGCCGCCACGCGGGCGTCCAGCTGCCGTACCACGCCGGCGGCAGCGTTGCGCGGGTTCACGAAGGTCTTGTCACCCCGGGCCCGCTGGTGCTCGTTCAGGCGCTCGAAGTCGTCGCGGCGCATGTAGACCTCGCCGCGTACCTCGATCACCGGCGCGGCCGCTCCCTTCAGGTGATGGGGAATGTCCTTCACGGTGCGGATCGTGTGGGTCACGTCCTCGCCGGTCTCGCCATCGCCGCGCGTGGCCGCCTGCACCAGCACGCCCTGCTCGTAGCGCAGGTTGATCGCCAGGCCATCGAACTTCAGCTCGGCCGAATACGCGACCGGCGGCGCCTCGTCGGGCAGCTCCAGCAAGCGCCGCACGCGCGCGTCGAAGCGGTGCGCCGCCGCCTCGGTGGTGTCGCGTTCGGTCTCGATCGACAGCATCGGCACCGCATGGGTCACCGGCCGCAGGCCTTCGAGCACCGCGCCGATCACGCGTTGCGTCGGCGAATCGGGCGTCACCAGCTCGGGGTGCGCGGCCTCGAGGGCCTGCAATGCCTGGTAGAGCTTGTCGTACTCGGCATCGGGAATCTCGGGCGCATCGTGCACGTAGTAGCGCTGCGCGTGGTATTGCAGCAGGGCGCGCAGCTCGGCGGCGCGCTGGGCGGGCGACTTCATGGCCCAAAGTGTAGAGGGGCCCCTCTGGAGGGCCCCCAGGACGCGACCGCAACCAATGAAACACCCACGCGCCGGTGCTGAAGCGGGGCTGCACCCACCGCTGCATATGCTGCGTCGATTGCGTCCCGCCCGCCCCTTGCCATGCCCGCCACGCTCGCTTCCATCCTCGGCCTCGGACTGTTGGTGCTGGCCATGCTGTTCACGTTGGCAACCTCCGCCATGCTCGGGTTCTACACCGGCCGCGTACCGCAGGGCGCCAATGGCATGGGGTTGATCGTGCCGCTGGCCACCGGGGTGCTCGCCGCGCTGGCCATGGCGCTAGCAGGCCTGTCATGGGCCCTGCGCGGCGGGCTCGACAGCCTGGGCTGGACCCGTGCCCAGGGCGCCGGGGCCGCGCTGGGCGCCGCCCTGCTGGTCGGCCTGGCCATCTTCGGCGCCTTCATCGCGTGGGCCGAAGCACGGGGCGCGCGCTTCGCCTGGCTGCTCAACATCGGTGGGCTGCTGCTGCCGCTGGGCGCGATGGCGCTGCTGGCCTTGCTGGAGCTGCGCGGGCTGCAGGCGGTCAGCCAGTCCGGCACCGGACGCGTGCTGCTGGCCTTGGGCGCCGGCGCGTTGCTGGCCGGTTTGGTCAGCGCCCTCGCGCTGGGCTACGCGCAAGCATTGGCGCAGCACCAGGCCCTGGCGCGGGCGCGTGAAGCCCGGCAGGCCGAGCAGGCCGAACAGGCGCGCCGCAACGCCATGAGCCCGGCCGAACGCCTGCGCGAAGAGCTGGCCGCCTACAGCCCCGATTCGCCGCTGTGGACGCTGACCAGTTCGCTGCCGGCCGAGCCCGATGCACTGCGCCGCACCATCGTCGTCGAGCGCGCGCTGGAGGTGCCCCACTTCGAGCAGGACCTGCGCGAGAACCTGGGCAGCGAACACGGCATCTACCGCCACGGCGCCGTGGTGTTGCTGGCCGAGCTGCCGCCCGAGCGGCTGCAGCCGGCCTGGGCTGCCTGGCTGGCCGAGGACGCGCGGCGCACGGCCGACGACATCCGCACGCTGGGCGACCTGGCCATGCATGGCGGCGACGAACTGGGCGCCCATGCGCTGGCCATCGGGCGAGTCGCCGCACGCCTGCCGCCTTCGCCGGCGCTCGCTGCCGCGTTGGCCCGGCTGCACGCGGCCGTGGCCGCCGCGCCGGCGCATGCGCTGCGCGAACCGGCCTTGCAGGCGCTGCAGGCAGCCGCGTCCAGGCCGCTTCCATAACGCGTTGGCAGGTCGTCATCCTGGATCCCGGGCTGCCGGTGCGTCGGATGACGGCTGCGGCCAAGGCGGTAGAGTCGCCGCCCATGCGTCATTGCCACCCGCGGGTCGCCCTCGCCGCCCTGCTCATCCTGCTGCTGCTCGGACCCTTGCAGCCGGCCCGCGCCGCGCCGCCAATGCGCCTGGCCGAAGCCGTCAAGCCGCTGGCCTACCAGCTCGCGCTGACCGTCGACCCGGCGCAGCCCACGCACACCGGCGAGGTCGATATCGACATCGAACTCGCGCAGCCGCAGAAGGCGCTGCAGCTGCATGCCAAGGGCCTGACGATCCGGCAGGCCTGGATCGAGATCGGCGCGAAGAAGTACCCCGGCAAATCGCGCCCCTTCGATGCCGAGCGCATCGAGCTGCGCTTCCCGCTGCCGACACTGCCGGCCGGCCGTGCCCGCCTGGGCCTGGTCTTCAGCGGCAAGCAGCAGGACACCGACGAGGACGGCCTGTTCCATCGCCGCGAGGCCGGCGACTGGTATGCCTACACGCAGTTCGAATCGACCGGCGCACGCCTGGTGTTCCCGCTGTTCGACGAACCCGGCTGGAAAGTGCCGTTCAAGCTGACGCTGACCGTGCCGCAGGACCTGGTGGCGGTGGCCAACACCGCGGTGCACCACGAGGAGCCGGCCGCACCCGGCTTCAAGCGCGTGGAATTCCTGCCGACGCCACCGCTGCCGAGCTACCTGCTGGCCTTCGCGGTCGGGCCCTTCGACGTGCTGGACGCGCCGCCCGCCGGGGCGCTGCCGATCCGCTTCCTCGCGCCACGCGGGCGCGCCGGTGAAGCCGCCTATGCCGCCGGCGTCACCGCACGCATCGTCGAGCGGCTGGAGGCCTACTTCGACCTGCCCTACCCCTACGGCAAGCTCGACAGCGTGGCGCTGAGCGTGCCCGCCGGCTTCGGCGCGATGGAGAACGCCGGCCTGGTCACCTACGGCGCCCCGTTGCTGCTGGCGGCGCCGGCCGACGTGACGCCGCGTTTCCAGCGCAACTACGTCGGCCTGGCCGCGCACGAACTCGCGCACCAGTGGTTCGGCAACCTGGTGACGATGCGCTGGTGGGACGACCTGTGGCTCACAGTGGCAATGGACCACCGCGGCGCAGCAGGCCCGCGCGCTGGCGATGCGCACCGACCGGCTGGCCTCGTCGCGCCGCATCCAGCAACCGGTGCTGACCGACGACGACCTCGGCAGCCTGTGGGACAGCATCACCTACGAGAAAGGCCAGGCGGTGCTGTCGATGTTCGAGGCGTGGCTCGGCCCCGAGCGCTTCCGCGAAGGGGTGCGACGCTACATCCAGCGGCATGCCTGGGGCCATGCCAGTGGCGATGACTTCCTGGCTGCGCTGGGCACGCAGGATCCGGCGCTGCCGGCCGCCCTGCGCAGCTTCACCGCGCAGCCCGGCATCCCGCGCGTGGCGGTGGCACTGCAGTGCGACGAAGGCCAGCCGCCGCGGCTGACGCTGGCGCAGTCGCGCCTGCTGGGGCTGGCCACGCCGGTCACCGGCGCGGCGCCACTCTGGCAGGTGCCGATGCTGATCCGCACGCCGGGTGGCAACACCCGCGTGATGCTGGACCAGCGCGAGAGCAGCCTCACCTTGCCTGACGCGCAATGCCCGGCCTGGGTGCAGGCCAATGCCGGCGGCATCGGCTACTACCGCGTGGCCTACTCACCGGCGCTGCGGCGCGCGCTGCTGGCGCAGCCGGGCCTGACGGCCGGCGAGGCGCTCAGCCTGCTCGACGATGCCGAAGGCCTGAGCGAGGCCGGCGACCTGCCGCTGGTCGAGATGCTGGCCATGGCCGAGCACTTTGCAGGTCATGCCGACCACACGGTGGTCGAGCAGGCCGCCGGCATGCTGGCCCGTGCGCGCAAGCTGCAGGGCGGCGGCACGGTCGCCGACGCCGCCGCCCGCTGGCAACGCGCCTTTGGCGACCGTGCCCGCGCGCTCGGCTGGCAGGCGCGGCCGGACGAACCGCAGGACGCCCCCTTGCTGCGCGCACTGCTGGTGCCGCTGGTGGCCGACCAGGGCGAGGATGCGCAACTGCGCCGCCAGGCCCGCGAGCGCGCACAGGCCTGGCTGGACGGCGGCCCCGCACCGGAGACCGCCACCCGCGCGGCGCTGCTGGCCAGTGCCGCGCTGGACGGCGACGAGGCCTTGTTCGACGCGCTGCGCGCCGCTGCCCGCAGCGCCACCGACCGTTCGCTGCGCCGCGACCTCTATGCCGCACTGGGCCATTTCCGCGCCCCGCGGCTGGCCCAGCGTGCACGCGAGCTGATGCTCGACCCGGCCACCGACTTCCGCGAGGCGGGCGACGCCGTGATGCATGCCCACAACCAGCTGCCCGCGCTGCGCGACGGGTTGCTGCAGTTCCTGCAGGACCATTACGCCGAGATCACGCGCCGCATGGGCCGCGACGAGCCTGCGGGGCTGCCGACGCGGGTCAGCCAGGCCTGCAGCGCCGAGGAAGCCCGGCGCATCGATCGGCTGTTCGGACCGGTCGCGGCCAAGTACCAGGGCGGCCGCCGGGCGCTGGCGCAGACGCTGGAGCAGGTGCAGGTCTGCGCGGCCTGGCGCTCACGCGAGGCTACGCGCCAGGCGGCGCGCAGCGAGGCCGCGCAGCCGCTCAACTGAAGCGTCAGCTGAACAGCCGCCGCGCGGCGGTCGAGCCGGCCGTGAGTTCCTGCGCTTCGAGCGCGCGGTACAGCGTCTGCAGGTCGGTGCCGATGGCGGCGAAGGCATGCAGCGTGATGAGGCGGCCCTGGTCATCGACCATCGTCGCGTCCATGTCGGCGGCCAAGTTGCGCGCGGCGTCGTGCCAGGCCGGGAAGGGTTCTGCGGCTTCGGGCGTCTGCGGCACGTCGAGCGACAGGGTCACCTGCCGCACCGCGGCGATGTGCGGGTCTTCGGCCAGCGCGGCCTGCGGATCGAAGGACAGCACCAGCACCGGCGGCGCGCCCTCTTCTGCCGAAGGCAGCACCAGCCGGCCGGGCAGCACGCCGGGCACGAAGCCGCGCCGGCCGGCGCTCTGCTGCAGGTAGCCCACCGACCAGGCCGCGCCGTTGGCGCGCAGCGTGACGGCCAGCTGCGCATCGTGCTCGCTGGCGAAGGCATCGATCTCGCGCGCGCGGGTGACCACCTCGATCATGTCCGGCACCTCGACCATGCCGCCCACGCCGTCGGCGAAGCCCTGCAGCTTCTGCACGAACTCGGAGAACTCGATCTGGTTCAGCGCGCCGGAGCGGTTGGCCATCTGCACGCCGGCCTGGAACTCGCTGTAGCGCTGGCCCGAGGCCGGCAGTTCCCACTCGCCGCTCTCGGCATTCAGGCCCTCGATCAGGAAGGGCTTGTTGCCGGCACGGCGCGAAGGCGGCAGGTGCGTCAGCGCGAGCTCGCCGCTGACCGGGGCCTCGAGCGTGATCGGTGCAATGGCATCGATCAGCGGATCGAGCCGGGCACTGGGCTTGCGTGCCAGCGCGGCCTTCAGCTCGGGCAAGGCCGCGGCCTCTTCGACCGCCGGCGGCGGCGAGCCTCCCAGCACCGGTTCGACGCGTCCTGCATCGGCCAGGTTCTCGGCCTGGCGCGGGCTGGCCTTGCGGGCGCTCCAGGCGCCGTGCGCCACGACGCTGGCCAGCACCAAACCGCCCAGGATCGCCAGCGCGGTCATCAATGTCATCGGCGACCTTCGCTCATGCTGCCTCTGCCATGCCGATCGCGGCTTCCATGTCGACCGCCACGATGCGCGAGACACCCTGCTCCTGCATCGTCACGCCGATCAGCTGCTCGGCCATCTCCATCGCGATCTTGTTGTGGCTGATGAACAGGAACTGCGTGCCCTTGTGGCTCATCTCGGCCACCAGCTTGGCGTAGCGCTCGGTGTTGGCGTCGTCCAGCGGCGCGTCCACCTCGTCGAGCAGGCAGAACGGCGCCGGGTTCAGCAGGAAGATCGCGAACACCAGCGCAATGGCGGTCAGCGCCTTCTCGCCGCCCGAGAGCAGGTGGATGGTCGAGTTCTTCTTGCCCGGTGGCTGGGCCATCACCTGCACGCCGGCATCGAGGATCTCGTCGCCGGTCATCACCAGCTTCGCGGTGCCGCCGCCGAACAGGCTGGGGAACATGCGGCCGAACTGCTCGTTGACCTGGTTGAAGGTCTTGCCCAGCAGGTCGCGGGTTTCCAGGTCGATCTTGTGGATCGCGTCTTCCAGCGTGGTGATCGCCTCGTTCAGGTCGGCGTTCTGGGCGTCGAGGAAGGTCTTGCGCTCGCGCGCGGCGGTGAGCTCGTCCAGCGCCGCGAGGTTCACCGCGCCCAGCGCCGCGATGTCGCGGTTGATGCGCTCGATCTCGCCCTGCAGGCCCCAGAGCTTGACGTTGTTGGCCGCCACGTCGGCCGCCAGCACGTCGAGGTCGACGTTCGCGGCGGCGAGCTGGTCCAGGTACTGCGCGCCGCCCAGCTGCGCGGCCTGGGCCTCGAGCTGCAGCTTGGTGATCTTCTCGCGCAGCGGGTCGAGGCTGCGCTCGAACTGCAGGCGCTGCTCGTCGGCCGCGCGCAGCTTGGCCGACAGGTCGTCGTACTGGCTGCGCTGCGCGGCCAGCGCCTGCTCGCGTTCGAGCTTGAGCGCCAGTGCGGTCTGCAAGCCGGCCTGCGCGGCGGCATCGTTCAGGCTGCCGAGCTCGAGCTCGAGCTGCTCGCCGGCCTGCGCGTTGCTGCCGGCCTGCTGCTGCGCCGTCTCGATCGCGCGCTGCAGTTCGCCGCGGCGCGCCACCAGCGCGCGGGCCTGGAACTGCGATTCCTGCGCGCGGCGCTCCAGCGCGCGCAGCTGCTCGCGCGCGTCGCTGGACTTGCGCTCGGCCGCCATCACCGCCTCTTCCAGCTCGGCATGGCGTTCCTGCGTGGTGGCCAGCTGCATGTCCAGCTCCTCGAAGCGCGCCTCGCCGGTGGCACGGCGCTCGTCCAGCGCTTCGAGCTGGGCATCGACCTCGGCCAGTTCCTCCTCGAGCTGGCCGCGGCGCTGGCTGGTGGCCTCGGCTTGGCTGCTCAGGCGCAGCAGTTCCACGTGCAGCTGGTGCGCGCGGGTCTGCGCGTCGGCGGCTTCGCGCCGCGCGGACACCAGGCGCTGTGCAACCTCGGTGCAGGCGGCCTCCAGGCGCACCAGCGCGCTCTTGCCTTCTTCGGCGATCAGCACCTGCGCGCGCAGCTGGCGCTCGAGGTTCTCGATCTCCTGCGCGCGGGCCAGCATGCCGGCCTGTTCCGAATCGGGCGCGTAGAAGGCCACCGAGAACTGGCTGATCGCATGGCCCTCGCGGGTCATGATGATTTCGCCGTGCGTCAGCTTGCCGCGGTTGGCCAGCGCTTCGTCGATGCTGGCGGCGGTGTACACGCCCTCCAGCCAGTCGTTGAGCAGCGCCTTCAGCCCGGCATCGCCCAGGCGCAGCAGGTCGCTCAGGCGCGGCAGGGTCTGGTGGGTGTTGCTGATGGCCGCCTGCGGTGGCGTGTAGAAGGCCAGCTTGGCCGGCGGCGGATCGGCCGCGAAGGCGCGCACCGTCTCGACACGCCCGACCTCCAGCGCATTGAGCCGCTCGCGCAGCGCACTCTCCAGCGCGGTTTCCCAGCCGGCCTCGATGTGGACCTTGGTCCACAGGCCCTGCAGGCTGTCCAGGCCGTGCTTGGCGAGCCAGGGCTTCAACTTGCCCTCGGTCTGCACCTTGTCCTGCAGCGCCTTCAGCGCCGACAGACGGGCCGCGATGTCGGCCTGCTTGCCGGACTCGGCATTCACCGACTCCTGCTGCGCGCGGCGCTGGTCTTCCAGCTGCGGCGCCTGCTCCTGCAGCTCGTGCAGGCGAGCGTCGGCCATCTCCCGGGTCTCGTCGGCCGCGGCGGTCTGCGCGCGCAGGTCTTCCAGCCGCGCCAGGTCGGGCGAAGCCAGGCTGCGGGACTCGGTGGCCAGGCGGTCGCGGCGCGCGCGCAGCTGGCGCGACTGCTCGTCGATGTGCCGGCTTTCGCTGGCCAGCACCTGGATCTGCTGCTGCACCTCGGCCACCTTGCCGCGCTGCTCGTTGGCGCGGGCCTGGGCGGCGCGCACGGCCTCTTCGCTGTCGGGCAGGCGCATCGCCTCTTCCTCGGCCTGCGCGGCCAGCAGCTCGGCCTGCTCCTCGGCGGCGGCGATCTGTTCGGCGATGGTCTCGAGCTCGGCCTCGGCCTGGCTGCGGCGATCCTCCCACTGGGCCGTCTGCGCCTGCAGCTCGGCCAGGCGTTGCTGCACGCGCTGCCGGCCTTCGACGACATAGCGGATCCGTTCCTCGAGCCGGCTCACTTCCAGCGCGGCTTCGGCCAGCGCACCCTGCGCGGTGTGCAACGCATCGCTGGCGCCGTAGTGGGCCTGGCGCACGGTTTCGAGCTCGGCCTCCACGTGGCGCAGCTCGGCCAGGCGCGCTTCGAGCGCGTTGGTGGCTTCCAGCACTGCGAGCTTCACGCGCTCTTCCTCGGTGGCCGCGTCGCGCTGCTTCAGGAACCACAGGTAGTGCAGCTTGCGCGTGCCTTCGTCCTGCAGGCTGCGGTACTGGCTGGCCACCGCGGCCTGCTGCTCCAGCTTGTCGAGGTTGGCGGTCAGCTCGCGCAGGATGTCCTCGACGCGGGTGAGGTTCTCGCGCGTGTCCTTCAGCCGATTCTCGGTCTCGCGGCGGCGTTCCTTGTACTTCGAGACGCCCGCGGCTTCCTCGAGGAACATGCGCAGTTCCTCGGGCCGCGATTCGATGATGCGGCTGATGGTGCCCTGGCCGATGATGGCGTAGGCCCGCGGCCCGAGGCCGGTGCCCAGGAACACGTCCTGCACGTCGCGCCGGCGCACCGGCTGGTTGTTGATGAAGTAGCTGCTGGTGCCGTCGCGCGTCAGCACGCGCTTGACGGCGATCTCGGCGAACTGGTTCCACTGGCCGCCGGCACGCGCGTCTTCGTTGCTGAACACCAGCTCGACGCTGGCGCGGCTGGCCGGCTTGCGGTTGCCGGAGCCATTGAAGATGACGTCCTGCATGCTCTCGCCGCGCAGCTCGCTGGCCTTGCTTTCGCCGAGCACCCAGCGCACCGCGTCCATGATGTTGGACTTGCCGCAGCCATTGGGGCCGACCACGCCGACGCGCTGGCCCGGCAGCTGGAAGGTGGTGGGTTCGGCAAAAGACTTGAAGCCCGAGAGCTTGATCTGGTTCAGGCGCATCGGCGGGGCAGAGTTCCGTCCGCAAGTACTTGATTTATATGGACTTATTGCCCGTCCAGCGGCAGGCGAAGCGGGCCGGATGATACCATCGCGCCCCTTCGAGAACCGCCGGCTGCTGCCATGGCCAAAGCCCCCAAGACCCCCAAGCTGAACGAGCGGCCGCTGCCGCCGAACCCGCCTTCCGCGCCGAGCAAGGACCTGCATGTCTTTGCCAACCCGGCGCCCGAGCGGGACTACCTGATCCAGTTCCAGGTGCCCGAGTTCACCTGCCATTGCCCGCTGACCGGCCAGCCGGACTTCGCGCACTTCACGATCGACATGATCGCGGACCAGCTCTGCGTCGAGCTCAAGAGCCTGAAGATGTACTTCTGGAGCTACCGCAACGAAGGCGCCTTCCACGAGAAGGTGACCAACACCATCCTCGACGACATCGTCCAGGCCACGCAGCCGCGCTTCATCCGCATCACCGCCAAGTGGTACGTGCGCGGCGGCATCTACACCAACGTGGTGGCCGAGCACCGCCAGAAGGGCTGGAAGCCGCAGCCGGCGGTGGACCTGCCCGCGATGCCGATGGAGCGCGGGCTGCTCGGGTAAAGCATCCGCGCGGCTTGCCACGCCTGCAACCAAGGGCTTGCACGCTGCGTATCATCAGACGATGCGTCGGTCAGTCTCCCGGCGCCAAGGATTCCGCATGAAGCGCTTGCTTGTTTGCGCCACGTTCTCGGCGCTGACCGCCCTGGCCGCCGGTCCCGCGTTGGCCGCACTGGATGTCGGCGACAAGGCGCCCGATTTCACGATCGATGCCTCGCTCGCCCGCAGCACCTACAAGTTCCACCTGGCCGAGGCGCTGAAGAAGGGCCCGGTGGTGCTGTACTTCTTCCCGGCCGCGTTCTCGGTGGGCTGCACGATCGAGGCCAACAAGTTTGCCGAGGCGACCGAAGAGTACAAGCAGCTCGGCGCCACGGTGATCGGCGTCTCGCACGACGACATCGACACGCTGAAGAAGTTCTCGATGACCGAGTGCCGCAACAAGTTTGCCGTCGGCGCCGACGTCGACCAGAGCGTGATGAAGTCCTACGACGCGGTGCTGAGCCTGAAGCCCGACTACGCCAACCGCACCTCGTACGTGATCTCGCCCGAAGGCAAGGTCGTCTACCAGTTCACCAGCCTGAATCCCTACCGGCACGTGGCCAACACGATGGCCGCGCTGAAGGGCTGGACGACCACCGCGAAGAAGTAAGTGGCGCTGTCCGAGCGGCCCGCGTACCAGAAGTACGACGTGGCGGTGCGCAAGAGCCGCATCGACGGCTTCGGCGCCTTCGCCGCCGAGGACATCCCACCGCAGAAGAAGATCGGCGAGATCCGCGGCGAATCGATCAGCGTGGCCGAGGCACGCCGCCGCGCCGAGGGGCGCCAGCGCATCATGATCGTCGAGGTCTCGTCGAAGAAAGCCATCGACGCCTCGGGTTCGAGCGACCCGATGCGCTTCACGAACCACAGCTGCCAGCCGAATGCGCGCCTGACCATCCGCGATGGCCGCATCGAGTTCTATGCGCTGCGCGCGATCACGCCCGGCGAGGAGATCACCGTCAACTACGGCGAGACGCACCACGAAGGCACGCTGAAGTGCCGCTGCGGCGCGCCCGGTTGCGTGGGGTGGCTGTAACCCCGAGCGCGCGATCGCACGCTCAGCGCAGCGAGCCCGCGCTCAAGGCTTCGACGGTGTCGCGGATCAGGTGCCCCGAGATGCTGAAGCGTGGCGGCACGCCCGGCAGCGCGTCGATCGGGAACCAGGCCGCATGCTCGATCTCCCCCTCCTGCGGCACGATGTCGCCGGCCACCCAGCGCGCGGTGTAGGCGATCATCAGGCTGTGCGGGAACGGCCAGCTCTGGCTGCCGTAGTAGCGCAGGTCGGTGACCTGCACGCCCACCTCCTCGGCGACCTCGCGGTGGACGCAGTCCTCGATCGACTCGCCGGGCTCGACGAAGCCGGCCAGCGCGCTGTACATGCCCTTGGCGAAATGCGGCCCGCGTGCCAGCAGCAGCTCGCCCTCGCGCCACACCAGCGCCATCATCGACGGGCTCAGCCGCGGGTAGGCGGTGTGGCCGCAGGCCGGGCAGCGCCGGGCGCGCTCGTGCGCGACCAGCTCGGTGGGCGTGCCGCAGACGCCGCAGAAGCGGTGCGCCCGGTCCCATTCCAGCACCTGCGCGGCGCGGCCGGCCAGCGCCATCAGCGTCGGCGGGAAGGCCATCATCGCGGCCCGCAAGGGCATGGCGCGCCAGCCCGAGGGCACCGCCGGCAGTCGCAGCGCCCAGCAGTCCAGCGCCTCGCAGCGGCCGAGGTAGTGGCGGCTCTGCGCCTCGGGCAACAGCGGCGCCGGCATAACGGGTCGCAGGGCCGGCACTTCGCCCTCGGGCTGCAAGGGCAGCAGCAGCTGACCCTCGACGAAGGCAAAGCACCAGGCGTTCTCGCTGGCAGGCTGAAGAGGCTGGACGGCAGGCTGGAATGTCATGGTCCCGCACTCTACCGAGCCTGGCGGTCAACCCGATGGCCCTGCGCAGGTGCCAGGGCGGGCGTCCCGGATAATCGCCGGATGAATCCGCTGCTGCAGAAGCTGCACCCCTATCCCTTCGAACGCTGGCGCGATCTCAGTCGCGGCATCACCCCCAACCCCGATCTGCGGCCGATCAGCCTGGGCATCGGCGAGCCGCGCCATGCCACGCCCGAACTGGTCAAGCAGGCCCTGGTGGAAGGCATGGGTGGCCTGGCCGTCTACCCGCCGACGGTCGGCGAGCCGCGCCTGCGCGAGACCATCGCCGGCTGGCTGCAGCGCCGCTATGCGGTGGCGGTGGACCCGGCCACGCAGGTGCTGCCGGTCAGCGGCTCGCGCGAGGCGCTGTTCGCGCTGGCGCAGACCGTGGTGGATGCCTCGCGCCCCGGCGCCACCGTGGTCTGCCCGAATCCCTTCTACCAGATCTACGAAGGCGCGGCGCTGCTGGCCGGTGCCGCCACCGCCTTCGCCAACAGCGACCCCGCGCGCAACTTCGCGGCCGACTGGGGCCAGATCGACGAGGCCACCTGGGCCCGCACGCAGCTGCTCTACGTGTGCTCGCCGGGCAACCCGTCGGGCGCCGTGATGCCGCTGTCCGAATGGCAGCGCCTGTTTGAGCTGTCGGACCGCCACGGCTTCGTGATCGCCAGCGACGAGTGCTATTCCGAGATCTACTTCCGCGACGAGCCGCCGCTCGGCGGCCTGGAAGCGGCGAAGGCCCTGGGCCGCGACGACTTCCGCCGGCTGATCAGCTTCACCTCGCTGTCCAAGCGCTCGAACGTGCCCGGCATGCGCTCGGGCTTCGTCGCCGGCGACGCGGCACTGATCAAGGCCTTCCTGCTGTACCGCACCTACCATGGCTCGGCGATGAGCACGATGGTGCAGCACGCCAGCATCGCCGCCTGGTCGGACGAACAGCACGTGGTCGACAACCGCGCGCTGTACCGCGCCAAGTTCGCCGAAGTGACGCCGTTGCTGGCCACGGTGCTGGACGTTCGCCTGCCCGACGCCGGCTTCTACCTCTGGGCCGCGGTGCCCGGTGGCGACGACGTGCACTTCGCCCGGCAACTGCTCGCTCAATACAATGTGACGGTGCTGCCTGGCAGCCTGCTGGCGCGCGATGCGCATGGCAGCAACCCCGGGCGCGGCCGCATCCGCATGGCGCTGGTCGCCAACCGGGCCGAATGCCTGGAAGCCGCCCAACGCATCGTCGACTTCACCCGTTCCTACACTCCTCCTGCGAGCCTCGCGCCATGAGCCAAGACAATCTGCAATCCGTGATCGACCTGGCCTGGGAAGGCCGCGCGAACCTCAATCCCGACACGCTGGCACCCGAGATCCGCGAGGCGGTGAACCAGGTCATCGCCGACCTCAATTCCGGCCGCCTGCGCGTGGCCGAGCGCCTGGGCGTCGGCCAGTGGCAGGTGAACCAGTGGGTCAAGAAGGCGGTGCTGCTGAGCTTCCGCCTCAACGACAACCAGGCCCTGCACGCCGGCGACCTGGCCTTCTGGGACAAGGTGCCGACCAAGTTCACGCATGTCGACGAGGCCGCGATGCGCGCCGCGGGCGTGCGCGTGGTGCCGCCGGCCGTGGCCCGCCGCGGCAGCTACCTCGCAAAAGGCGTGGTGCTGATGCCCAGCTACGTGAACATCGGCGCCTACGTCGACGAAGGCACGATGGTCGACACCTGGGCCACCGTGGGCTCGTGCGCGCAGATCGGCAAGAACGTGCACCTCTCCGGCGGCGTCGGCATCGGCGGCGTGCTGGAGCCGCTGCAGGCCAACCCGACCGTCATCGAGGACAACTGCTTCATCGGCGCGCGCTCCGAAGTGGTGGAAGGCGTGATCGTCGAGGAGAACTCGGTGCTCGGCATGGGCGTGTACATCGGCCAGAGCACGCCGATCTTCAACCGCGAGACCGGCGAGATCAGCTACGGCCGCGTGCCCTCGGGCAGCGTGGTCGTCAGCGGCGGCATGCCGAAGACCACGGCCGACGGCACCTCGTACAGCATGTACGCTGCGATCATCGTCAAGCGGGTCGATGCGCAGACCCGCTCGAAGACCAGCATCAACGAACTGTTGCGCCCCTGAACGCCGCCCCGCACCAGAATCGCGGCATGCACAGAAGGGAATCGGCATGAGTGGGAACATGGAACGCGTGCTGCGCCTGATGAGCGAGCGCAACGCCTCGGACGTGTACCTGTCGGCCAACATGCCGATCCTGATCAAGATCCACGGCCAGGTGCTGCAGCTGTCCGACCAGGTGCTCTCGCCGCAGCAGCCGCGCCAGCTGCTGGCCGAGCTGCTCGCCCCGCGGCAGATGGAAGAGCTGGAAGAGACTGGCGAGCTCAACCTCGCGATCGGGCTCGAGAAGGTCGGCAGCTTCCGCCTCTCGGCCTTCAAGCAGCGCGGCACCATCGCCGGCGTGTTCCGGCACATCCCGCACAACATCCCGTCGCTGGACTCGCTGAACGTGCCGTCGCTGCTGTCGCAGCTGGTGCTCGAAAAGCGCGGGCTGATCCTGATGGTGGGCGCCACCGGCACCGGCAAGAGCTCGACGCTGGCCTCGATGCTGGAGCTGCGCAACCGGCAGATGCCGGGCCACATCCTGACGATCGAGGACCCGATCGAGTTCCTGTTCAGCAGCAAGAAGTCGGTGGTCAACCAGCGCGAGGTGGGGCGCGACACCAATTCGCTGCAGGTGGCGCTGAAGAACGCGCTGCGGCAGGCGCCCGACGTGATCATGATCGGCGAGATCCGCGACCGCGAAACCATGACCGCGGCGCTGAGCTACTCGCTGTCCGGCCACCTGGTGCTGGCCACGCTGCACGCGAACAACAGCTACCACGCGCTGGGACGCATCCTGTCGTTCTACACGCCGGAGGCGCGGCCGGTGCTGCTGTCCGACCTGGCCGCGGGCCTGCGCGCCATCGTCTCGCAGCGCCTGCTGCGCGCGGTGGCCGGCGGCCGCCTGCCCGCGGTGGAGGTGATGCTTAACACCAAGCTGGTGGCCGAGATGATCGAGAAGGGCGACTTCCCGGCGGTGAAGGAAGCGATGGAGAAATCGCTGGCCGAAGGCTCGCAGACCTTCGAGGCCGACATCGCCCGCATGATCACCGAAGGCCTGGTCACGCGCGACGAAGGCCTGGCCTATGCCGACTCGCCGACCAACCTGATGTGGCGGCTGCAGAACGAATCGGCCCCCGTGGCCCGCACGCCGCCGAAGAAGGACGAGCCCGACACCGCCACCTTCACCGAGTTCACCGTCGACGTGTACCCCGAAGGCACGGCGCCGGTGCGCAAGGTGGTGTTCGGGCCGGCCAGCGCCGGCACCGGCGCCGGGGGTCGTCCGTGAGCGCAACGCTGCGCCTGCTGGAAGCGCTGATCGCCCGCCCCTCGGTCACCCCGGCCGATGGCGGCTGCCAGGCGCTGATCGCCGAGCGCCTGGGCGGCCTCGGGTTCGCCTGCGAGCACCTGCCGTTCGGGCCGAGCGATTTCCGCGTCAGCAACTTGTGGGCGGTGCACCGCGGTGCGCTGCCCGGCCCCACCGTCGTGCTGGCCGGCCACACCGATGTCGTGCCCACCGGACCGCTCGCGGCATGGACCAGCGACCCCTTCGTGCCCAGCCACCGCGAGGGCCATCTTTATGGCCGCGGCGCCGCGGACATGAAGACCTCGATCGCGGCGATGACGGTCGCGGCCGAGGAGTTCGTCACCGCGCATCCCGCCCACAGCGGCGCGGTGGCGGTGCTGTTCACCAGCGACGAGGAAGGCCCTTCGCTCGACGGCACCGTGAAGGTCGTCGAGACCCTGGCCGCGCGTGGCGAGAAGCTCGACTGCTGCATCGTCGGCGAGCCGACCTCGGTGGAGGCCCTCGGCGACATGATCAAGAACGGCCGTCGCGGGTCGCTCTCGGCCCGCCTCGCGGTGCAGGGCGTACAGGGCCATGTGGCCTACCCGCAGCTGGCCCGCAACCCGATCCACCAGCTGGCGCCGGCGCTGGCCGAGCTGGCCGCCACCGCATGGGATGCGGGCAACGAGCATTTCCCGCCCACCACCTGGCAGGTGTCGAACATCCACGGCGGCACCGGCGCGCTGAACGTCATTCCGGGCGAGGTGGTGGTCGACTTCAACTTCCGCTTCTCGACCGAATCGACGCCCGAATCGCTGCAGGCCCGGGTCGACGCGATCCTGCAGCGCCATGGCCTGCAGTACAGGCTGGCCTGGACCCTGGGCGGCTCGCCCTTCCTCACGCGCGCGGGCAGCCTGAGCGAGGCGCTGAGCGCGGCCATCCGCAGCGAATGCGGCGTGACACCGGTGCTCTCCACCACCGGCGGCACCAGCGACGGCCGCTTCATCGCCCGCGTCTGCGAGCAGGTGGTCGAGTTCGGCCCGATCAACGCGACGATCCACAAGGTCGACGAACGCGTCCGGGTCGCCGACATCGAGCCGCTGAAGAACATCTACCGCAGGACGCTGGAGGCGCTGCTGCTGTGAAGCTGATCGAACTGGTCGAGCGCAGCAGCGCCCGCCTCGCCGAGGCGGGCGTTTCGTTTGGGCATGGCACGACCAACGCCTTCGACGAAGCCGCCTGGCTGGTGCTGTGGCGGCTGGGCCTGCCGCTCGATGCGCTGGACGACGAAGCCGGGCGCACCCTGTCGGTGGACGAGACGGCCCGCGTCGAGGCGCTGGTCGACGAGCGCATCCGCAGCCGCCGGCCGGCGGCCTACCTCACCGGCGAGGCCTGGCTGCAGGGTGTGCCGTTCACGGTGGACGAGCGCGTGATCGTGCCGCGCTCGCTGATCGCCGAGGTGCTGGCCGACGGCACCCTCGACGCCTGGCTGAGCGACCGCACCCACGCAGTGCTGGACCTGTGCACCGGCAACGGCAGCCTGGCGGTGCTGGCCGCGCTGGCCTGGCCCGAGGTGCAGGTGGACGCGGCCGACCTCAGTGCCGACGCACTGGCAGTGGCCCGGCTGAACATCGAGCGCCATGGCCTGGCCGCTCGCATTGCGGTTTATCAAGGCGATGGCCTGGCCGCGGTGGCCGGCCGGCGCTACGACCTGATCCTGTGCAACCCACCCTACGTCAACAGCGGCTCGATGGCCACGCTCCCGGCCGAATACCGCGCCGAGCCGGCGCTGGCGCTGGCCGGCGGCACCGATGGCATGGACTTCGTCCGCAGCTTGCTGCGCGAGGCACCCGCCGCGATGACCGACGAGGCGGTGCTGGTGCTCGAGATCGGCCACGAGCGCGGCCATTTCGAAGCCGCCTTCCCGCAGTTGCAGCCGGTGTGGCTGCCCACCAGCGCCGGCGACGACCAGGTGCTGCTGCTGACCCGCGCGGCGCTGGCCGCGCCGAACCCGTGAACCGATCATGATTTCCTTGAAGAACCTGACGCTGCGCCGCGGCGTCAAGGTCGTGCTGCAGAACGCCAGCGTCACGCTGAACCCTGGCGAGAAGGTCGGCCTGGTCGGCCGCAATGGCGCCGGCAAGTCCTCGCTGTTCTCGCTGATCGCAGGCCGGCTGCATGCCGACGGCGGCGATGTCGAGATGCCACCGCGCTGGCGCATCGGCGAAGTCGCGCAATCGATGCCCGAGACCGACCAGCCGGCCACCGACTTCGTGCTCGACGGCGACCTGCCGCTGGCCGAAGCCCGCGCCGCGCTGGCTGCAGCCGAGGCCGGTGGCGACGGCCATGCCATTGCCGAGGCGCACATGCACCTGGAGCAGGCCGGCGCCTTCGATGCCCGCTCGCGCGCGCAGTCGCTGCTGCTGGGCCTGGGCTTCAAGACCGAGCAGCTCGATGCGCCGGTCAACAGCTTCTCCGGCGGCTGGCGCATGCGCCTGCAGCTGGCGCGCGCGCTGATGTGCCCGGCCGACCTGCTGCTGCTGGACGAGCCGACCAACCACCTGGACCTGGATGCGCTGGTGTGGCTGGAAGGCTGGCTCAAGCGCTACCCCGGGCTGCTGCTGATCATCAGCCACGACCGCGAGTTCCTCGATGCGGTCACCGGCGTCACGCTGCACCTGGATGACGCGTCCTTGACGCGTTATGGCGGCAACTACACCGCCTTCGAGGAAATGCGGGCCGAGCGCATGGCGCAGCAGCAGGCCGCCTTCTCGCGCCAGCAGGAAAAGATCGCCCACCTGCAGCGCTTCATCGACCGCTTCAAGGCCAAGGCCACCAAGGCCAAGCAGGCGCAGAGCCGCGTCAAGGCGCTGGCCCGCATGGAGAAGCTGGCGCCGGTGCTCACGGCCAGCGACTTCGAGTTCTCGTTCCGCGAGCCGCAGAGCCTGCCGAACCCGATGCTGGCTATGCGCGACCTCCAGTGCGGCTACGGCAGCACGGTGATCGTGCGCAACGTCGAGCGCACCGTGCTCGCAGGCCAGCGCATCGGCATCCTGGGCGCCAACGGCCAGGGCAAGTCGACGCTGGTGAAGACGATCGCCCATGCGCTGCCGCCGATCAGCGGCACGCTCACCGAAGGCAAGGGCCTGGCCATCGGCTACTTCGCCCAGCAGGAACTCGACCTGCTCAGCGAGGACGACACGCCGCTGCAGCGCATGGTGCGGCTGGCGCGCGAGGTCAGCCCGCAGGCCCGCGAGCAGGAGCTGCGCGACTTCCTCGGCCAGTTCCGCTTCGTCGGCGACATGGTGCACCAGAAGGTCGGCACCTTGTCCGGCGGCGAACGTGCGCGGCTGGTGATGGCCACCATCGTCTGGCAGCGCCCCAACCTGCTGCTGCTGGACGAGCCGACCAACCACCTGGACCTGAACACGCGCGAGGCGCTGTCGATCGCGCTGAACGAGTTCGAGGGCACGGTGATGCTGGTCAGCCACGACCGCGCGCTGCTGCGCGAGGTGTGCGACGAGTTCTGGCTGGTCACCGCCGGCGGCGTGAAGCCCTTCGACGGCGACCTGGACGACTACCAGCGCTGGCTGCTCGAGGTGTCGCGTGCCGTCGCCCGCGGCCTGCCGCCGCCCCCGGTGCCGGGTCCGACGCTGGCAGCGGGCGATGGCAGCGCGCCGGCAGCGGCCCGCGGCAACGCCCCGTCCCCGGCCGCCCCGCCAGCGGCCGACGCCGGCGGCAACCGGCGCGACGATCGCAAGCAGGCCGCGCAGGCCCGCGCCGAGCTGGCGAGCCGCACGCGGCCGATGCGCACCGAGATCCAGCAGATCGACCAGCGGCTGGAGAAGCTGGCAGCCGAGCGCGGCGAGCTCGAAGCCACGCTGGCCACCGGCACGATGGCCGGCGCCGCGATTGCCGACGCCGGCCGGCGCCTGAACCACATCGCCGCCGAGACCGCGATGCTGGAGGAGCGCTGGCTCGAGCTGCAGTCCGAGATCGAGGCGCTCACCGCCGCCGCCAGCCCTGGCGGCTGAAGTCCTTCACCCACGGGTCGCCTGTTGCGGGCGTCACGGCCGGTCGGCGAAAGACCATTTAAATTGTGTGCAATTTAATTGCTCGCTATAGTTCTACGCATGACGCAGCGCACCCGCTCCACCCCGGCCCCCGCCGCCGCGCACTGGCTGGCGCTGGACCACCAGCTGTGCTTCGCGCTGTACTCCGCCTCGCTGGCGATGACCAAGGTCTACAAGCCGCTGCTCGAACCCCTGGGCCTCACCTACCCGCAATACCTGGCCATGCTGGTGCTGTGGGAAGGCGACGGCATCACGGTCGGCCAGATCGGCGAGCGCCTGAAGCTCGACTCCGGCACGCTGACGCCGCTGCTCAAGCGCCTGGAAGCGCAGGGCCTGGTGCAGCGCCTGCGCGACAGTGCCGATGAACGCCGCGTGCTGCTGCGCCTGAGCGCCGAGGGCCGCAAGCTCAAGGCGCGTGCCGTCGCGGTGCCCCAGGCCATCGCCTGCGCGGCGGCCTGCGATCTCGACGAGATCGCCGCGCTGGTGCGCCAGCTCGGCGCACTGCGCGACCGGCTGTCGCAAACCGATCCCTCCACGCCGCGCGCAGCCTGACCGCGCCCGGCATCCCCCCGCCCCGCCCTTTCCTCACCCCCCAAGGAGCTCACGATGGCCCTCGACAAAGTCCTCTACACCGCCACCGCCACCGCCACCGGCGGCCGCACCGGCACCGCCGCATCGTCGGACAACAAGCTGGTCGTGAACCTGTCCACCCCGCGCGAGCTGGGCGGCGCGGGCGGCGACGGCACCAATCCCGAGCAGCTGTTCGCAGCCGGCTACTCGGCCTGCTTCATCGGCGCGATGAAGGCCGTCGGCGCGGCGCAGAAGATCAAGGTGCCGGACGATGTGTCGATCACTTCGGACGTTGGCATCGGCCCGATCACCGGCGGCTTCGGCATCCAGGTGGCGATGCGCATCACGCTGCCCGGCTTCGAGCGCGCCGCGGCCGAGGCCCTCGTGGCCGCCGCCCACAAGGTGTGCCCGTACTCGAACGCCACCCGCGGCAACATCGACGTCACGCTGACGGTGGTGTGAACCCCGGCGGGCCGCCTGGCCCGCCCTCGCAGTGGCAGCCGCCCGGCCCGCCCTCGCAGTGGCAGCCGGCTGGCACGCCCCGCGGCCGCCAGCTCGCCCTGCGCGGCCGCATTCATGTTCACTGGCTGTATGACATGAAGTCCAACGTCCACAGGGTAAAGCCCTAACAAGGTTGATTTATGTAATTCACTAAGATAACAATCATGCTGCGTCGAGCAATCAACCGTGAAGGAGACAAGCATGATTCGACTGTCCAACGCGCTTCGCACGGCGCCATTTGCGCTGGCGCTGGGTCTGGCCGCCTGCGGGGGCTCCGATGAAGAAGCTGCGCTGCCCCAGCTGAGCGCCGCGACCGGCGCGACGCTCCGATCGTGCGCCGGGCTGGCCGGCAGCTTCTCCTTCGCCAACACGACGATCAGCGCGGCGACCGACGTCGCCGCAGGCACGCTCACCGTGGCGGGCCAGCCGGTGCCGGCGCATTGCCGCGTCACCGGCTCGATGTACCCGCGCACCAGCAGCGTGGACGGTCAGACCTACGCCATAGCCTTCGAGATGCGCCTGCCGGTGAACTGGAACGGCCGCTACTTCTACCAGGCCAACGGCGGCACCGACGGCGCGGTCGGCACCGCGACAGGAGGCGTCGGCGGCGGCGGCCCGCTGACCAACGCGCTGGCCCAGGGCTTCGCGGTGATCAGTTCGGACGCGGGCCACAACGGCGCGCAGAACCCGACCTTCGGCATCGACCCGCAGGCGCGCCAGGACTACGGCTACCAGGCCGTCGGCAAGCTGACGCCCATGGCCAAGGGCCTGATCCAGGCCGCCTACGGCAAGGGGCCGGACCGCTCCTACCTCGGCGGTTGTTCGAACGGCGGCCGGCACGCGATGGTGGCCATCGAGCGCTATGGCGACCAGTACGACGGCATCCTGGTCGGCGATCCGGGCACCGTGCTGCCGCGGGCCGCGATCGCGAACATGGCCGGGGCTCAGGCCTACTCAGCGCTGGCCACGACGACCGACATCTCCACCGGCTTCACCCAGCCCGAGCGCGCGCTGGTGTCGAAGGCCGTGCTCGCCAAGTGCGATGCGCTGGACGGCGCCACCGACGGCCTGGTGCAGGCCACCGAGTCCTGCCAGGCCGCGTTCAACCTCGATCGCGACGTGCCCACCTGCACCGGCGCACGCGACGGCACCTGCCTGTCCGCGGCGCAGAAGACGGCCATTGCGCCGCTGTTCGCCGGCGTCAAGACCAGCAGCGGCACGCTCATCTACAGCAGCTTCCCGTACGACGCGGGCCTGGCCACCAACGGCTGGGCGAGCTGGAAGTTCGTCAACTCGATCTCGACCGCCCGCGACCCCGGTGCTATCGCCTTCATCTGGCAGGTGCCGCCGGCCGACCCGACCGGCTTCGACGGTCGCTCGTTCGCGCTGGGCAGCAACATCGACAAGCTCTACGCCGCGATCCAGGCCACGAGCACGGTCTACGTCGAAAACGCGCTGTCGTTCATGACCCCGCCGCACATCGAGCAGGCGGACACGGTGCGCAACCGCGGCGGCAAGGTCATGATTTACCACGGCACCAGCGATCCGATCTTCTCGAGTGACCACAGCGTGTCGGTGTGGAAGACCTGGAACGCCACCTATGCCGGCAAGGCGGCCGACTTCGCCCGCCTGTACCTGGTGCCCGGCATGAACCATTGCAGCGGCGGCCCGTCGACCGACCAGTTCGACATGCTGACGCCGCTGGTGAACTGGGTCGAGAAGGGGCAGGCACCGGACAGCGTGGTCGCGGCTGCGCGCGGAACGGGCAATCCGGGCGGCGTGAACACCGACGTCCCGGCGACCTGGTCGCCGACGCGCACGCGGCCGCTGTGCACCTATCCCCAGGTGGCGCGCCTGAAGGCCGGCGCAACCGACCTCGAATCCGCCAGCAGCTTCAGCTGCCAGTAGCCGCCGTCGGCGGCATCGCGGCCCGGGCCAGCGGCATTGACCGTACAGTCCGGGCTCACCATGCCCCGCCTCCCCACCCCCGGCACGCCCGCCTTCGAAGCGCTCACCACCGAAACCCCAGCCGCCCGGCTGCGTGAGCTGTCACTGGGGCGCGTGATCGGCTACCAGCTGGCCCAGGCGTCGGTCGTGGCCGACGCCGTCTTCGCCGAGGTCGTGCAGGGGCCGGACGAATTGCGCATGGTCGAGTTCTCCCTGCTGGCGCTGCTGCTGGCCAATGGCGAGGCCACGCCGGTCCAGATCGCCAACGCGCTGCGCGTCAGCCGTTCGTACATCACCAATGCGCTGGATCGCCTCGATCGGCGTCAGCTGGTCCAGCGCTCGGCGCACGAGACGGACGGACGGGCCCAGAAGGTGCGCCTGACCCCCCAGGGCACCGCGATGATCCAGCAGTCCACGGCTCGCCTGCTCGAAGCCGAGGCCACGGCGTACGCGCCGGTGCTCACGCCCACCGAGCAGCTGATGCTCGGCGAACTGCTGCACAAGCTCGCCCGGGCACGCCGCCCGCCGCGGCCTGTCTAGGGGCCGCGCTGCAGCCGAACCGCTTCAGCCGCCGGCCAGCAGGCTGAGCATCAGCTCCACCCGCGCTGCCCAGGGCGACAGCGACGCGGCAGCGGGCATCGCGGCATCGAAGGCGCCGATCAATGCGCCGCTGGCGCAGCGCGTGCAGCGCATCACCGGAATGCCGGCGGTAGCGGCACGCCGCAGCGCCAGCTCCAGCGCCTGGTGCAGGCTGCCGTTGCCTGTGGCCGCCACCACCAGGCCATCGACCCCGTCGGCCACCAGCGCATCGACCAGTCGACCGCTGGCACCGGCATGGCTGGTGACGACCTCGACCCGCGGCCACGACGCCGGCTCGAAGGCGATGCGTGCCAGGCCCAGGCCGCTGCCCACCGGCCAGGTACGGTGGCGCCGCAACCGGCCTTCCTCGACACGCGCGATGGGGCCGGCATCGCCCGAGCCGAAGGCATCGAGCCGGTAGGTGTGCAGCTTGCGCACGTCCTGCGCCGCATGCACCTGGCCGGCGAACACCACCACCACGCCGCAGGCCGCCGGCTCGCGTGCGACGGTGATCGCGTCGAGGATGTTCTGCGGCCCGTCGGTCTGCAGTGCCGTGGCCGGCCGCATGGCGCCGGTCAGCACCAGCGGCTTGTCCGGGCCGAGCACCCGTTGCAGGAACCACGCCGTTTCCTCCATCGTGTCGGTGCCATGGGTCACCACCACGCCGCAGACCTCGGGCCGTGCCAGGTGGTGCGCCGCCCGCTGGGCCAGGCGCTGCCACGTGGCGTGGTCCATGTCCTTGCTGTCGAGCTGCGCCACCTGCTCGGTCTCGAGCGCCTGCCCCTGCAGCGCGGGCACCGCGGCCACCAGGTCGGCCACGCCACGCTGGGCGGCGGTGTAGCCGACGTTGTCAGAAGGGTTGGTGGCGGTGCCAGCGATGGTGCCGCCGGTGCCCAGGATCACAACAGTGCTTGGCATTTCGAACTCATCTGGATAAAAATACAGATACTGGATGCAAACGCAGGCATTGTGCCTGCCTGCATGTCAGCGGAGGCACCGATCCGTGGAAGAAAGCCCCAAGCTCACCGCCCGCCAACAGCAGATTCTCGATCTGGTGCAAAGCGCGATCGAGCGCAGTGGCGCCCCGCCCACGCGCGCCGAGATCGCGGCCGAACTCGGCTTCCGCTCGGCCAACGCGGCTGAAGAGCACCTGCAGGCGCTGGCCCGCAAGGGCGTGATCGAACTGGTGGGCGGCACGTCCCGCGGCATCCGGCTGCGCTCCGACACCCTGCGCGCGCTGAACGAAGCGCGCGGCAAGCAGTTCTCGCTGCCGCTGCCCAGCCTGGCGCAACTCACCCTGCCCTTGGTCGGCCGCGTCGCCGCCGGCAGCCCGATCCTGGCGCAGGAGCACATCGACCAGACCTACCTGATGGAAGCCAGCATGTTCCCGCGCCGGCCCGACTACCTGCTGAAGGTGCGCGGCATGAGCATGCGCGACGCCGGCATCCTCGATGGCGACCTGCTGGCGGTGCAGAAGACGCGGGAGGCGAAGAACGGTCAGATCGTCGTCGCGCGCCTGGGCGACGATGTCACCGTCAAGCGCCTGCGCCGTACCCGCAACAGCATCGAACTGATCCCCGAGAACCCGGACTTCGAAACCATCGTCGTGCCCTTCGGCGATGTCGACTTCGAGCTGGAAGGCATTGCCGTCGGCTTGATCCGCAACACGATGCTGATGTAGCCCGCATGAAGACGATCGTGAAGTCGCCCAAGGCCGCGTCGGCCGCCGAGTGCGAGCGGCTGGAGCAGTTGCCCAACATCGGCCCGGCAATGGCCGCCGACCTGCGTGCACTGGGCATCGCGCACCCGCGCGAGCTGGCACACCGCGATGCCTTCGTGCTGTACCAGTCCTTGTGCGCCCACACCGGCAAGCGGCAGGACCCCTGCGTGCTCGACACCTTCATGGCCGCCACCGACTTCATGCGCGGCGCGGCGCCGGCCCCCTGGTGGGCCTACACCGCGCAGCGCAAGCTGCTGTACGGACAGATCTGAGCGCGGCCAGATCCGGGTGCGGTCATGAAGGCCGCACCCGATGAGCGTTAGCGCGGCGCCGGGCTGATCGTCAGCACCGCCGCGGGCGCGCCCTGGGCCCACACCGGCACGTAGTCCACCGCCAGCCAGCGCGGCAGGAAGCTGCGGTACTGCGGTGACCATGGAATGCCGCTCTGCCCGGTGCTGTGCATGAAGCTCGATTGCTTCAGGTCCCCCAGGTCGTAGACCGCGCGCAGGCTGGGCCCGTGCTCGTCCAGGTAGTACTCGCCCGTCGCGCCGTCGGCCTTGAGGCTGACGCGCGACACGTTGATCGAGTTGGTGTCGCCACCGATCGGCGCGCGCAGCTCGAACCAGCGCGCCAGCGGCTTGAGGTTCGAGAACGGCCGGTGCTCGGCGCGCATCTGGTGCGCACGGCCCCAGCGCCAGGCCGAGACGTCGGCGCCCTGCAACTGCTGCAGTTCATCCAGCGCCGCGGTGAAGGCCACGTCGGCCTGCTGTGCGCAGGTCTCCACCACGGCCGGCGTGCGCTGGTCGTCGCACCACCGGGCATCGTCGCGCGCCAGGATGCCTTCGATCGCGTCCATGAAGCTGCGGCCGCCGTAGGCGCGCTCGCTCAGCACCGCCAGGTCGTCGCCGAGGATGCTGCGGATCAGCTGGCGCTGCCAGGCCCAGAAGATCAGCGGCGCGGCGCCGTCGGCGGCCATGCGGCCGTCGAACGCCGCCAGCTGCTGCTGGGCCGCTGCTGCCAGCGGGTGCGAGGACTTCGCCTTCTTCAGCCACGGCAGCGTGTTCGGCACCGCGAGCGAGGTGATGTCCGCATGCATCGCCTTCAGGTCCGCGCCGCTGTGCTGCGGCTTGCCGTCCAGCAGCTGCTCGATGCGCTGCTGCCGGTACGGCTGGGCCCAGCTGCTGGTCAGGTAGTGCGGGTAGTCCTGCGGCACGGTGCGCTGGTTCGCGGTGGCGAAGTAGCCCTTGTCCGGGTCGGTCCACTTCGGCAGGTCTTCGAACGGCAGCCAGCCGGCCCAGTCGTAGCGCGCGTCCCAGCCGGGCGCCGGTGCCAGGCCCCACAGGTCGTTGTCGGGCTTGCGCAGCGGCACGCGGCCGGGCAGCACCAGGCCGATGTGGCCCTGGTCGTCGGCCACCACCATGTTCTGCATCGGCGCGACCCAGCCGCGCGCGGCGTCGATGAAACCAGCCACCGATGTCGCCCTGCTCATCCGCAGTCCGGCGCCGAGCTGGTCGGTCTCGGCGTCCAGCGCGGTCCAGCGCATCGCCAGCACGTAGCCCGGCTGGGCCGCCGGCCCCGCCTTCGCACCCAGCACGTCGTCGGCGATGCCGGCGTCCGAGATCACCGGACCGTGGCGCGTCTGGCGCACCGTGAGCGTGACGTCGGGCTTGCCACGCACGTGGATGACCTCCTGGCGCGACGCGAACCTTGCCCAGCCCTCGGGCGTCTGGTACTGGGCCGGGTCGTCGGGCTTGATGCGTTCGAGGTACAGGTCCTGCACGTCGGGGCCGGTGTTGGTGAAGCCCCAGGCCACGTGCTCGTTCTGGCCCAGCACCACGCCGGGCACGCCCGGCAGCGTGGCGCCGGCCACCTTGTAGCCCGGCGCCTCCAGCCGCGCGAAGTACCACAGCGCCGGCGCCGACAGCTTCAGGTGCGGATCGTTGGCCAGCAGCGGCTTGCCCGTGGTGGTGCGGCGGCCCGACAGCACCCAGTTGTTCGAGCCGACACCCTCGATGCCCGATTCGGGCGCCGCGGCCAGCAGGCGGTCGATGCCCTGGCGGCTGGTGGCGACGTTGGCATCGAGCTTCAGGCCGCGGTACAGCGCCGTGTAGTCCTGCGTCGGCAGCGGCTGCTCACCGGGGTAGGGCGGGAGCAGCTGGTCGATGCGGGCCTTGTCGATTTTCAGCGCCAGGCGCAGGCGCAGCAGTTCGGCAGACCAGTTGCCGCCCAGGTCCCAGGCCATCATGATCGACCAGGCCAGGCTGTCCACCGGCGACCACTCCGGTGGCTGCAGGCCGAGGATCACGAACTCGGGCGGCCGTGCCGCCACGGCATGGCGGATGGCGGCGTTCACCCCCTCGGTGTAGGCCAGCAGCGCCTCACGCGTCTCGCCCCGGGTCTGGGCCCATTGGGCCTCGGCCGCGCGGCGCACGCCCAGCGCGCGCAGGAACTTGTCGGTGTCCAGTGCCGCGGGGCCGAAGGCTTCGGCCAGCTGGCCGGCCCCGATGCGGCGGTGGGTTTCCATCTGCCACAGCCGGTCCTGCACATGGGCCACGCCCAGCCCGAACATCAGGTCGTGCAGGTTGCCGGCCTTGATGCTGGGAATGCCGTCGGCATCGCGTTCGATGCGCAGTTCGCCCTGCAGGCCCGGCAGCGCCAGCGCGCCCTCGGTCTGCGGCAGCACGCGCCGGCTGTAGATCCAGGCCGCCAGCGCGGCCACGAGAAGCAGCAGCAGCACCAGCTGCAGCAAGCGCTTGACCCAACGCATCGTTCTCCACCTCCGTCTTCGGATCGGCCAGCGTAGCAGGCCGGCACGGCACCGAACTGGCGGCAAAACCCTGGGCTGTTCGACGATTCGGCCCGGCGCCCGGATCGAACAATTGGCTACAGCCGTGCGGTTTTGCGGTCGATATCAGATCCATGAACACGCTGCACCACCTCATCCTCCACCGGTCTTCTCGTCTGGCCCGCGACAGCGGCTCGCCCAGCAGCCTGATGACGCGCGTCGAGGTGTGCCCGCCGGCGCTGTGGCCGTCGTCGCTGACCTTCTGGGGTCGGGCCAGGCGCTGGCTGGACCGTTCGCCCTGGATGCCCCAGGCGCAGCGCCCGGTGAACCGGCTGGCGCTGGTCAAGCAGGAATTCCGCCTCAGCCTGGACGACCTGCGCTCGCCGGAGGCCTCGCAACTGGGCGACCGCATCGAGCGCGCGCGTTCGTTGCGCGAGCTGTGGCATCTGCGCTCGGTCCTCTACCACCTGCTGGCCACCGCCTTCACGCAGGCCGAAGCCGAGCGCCGCATGGAGCGGCTGAACCGCCATTTCCCGGTGCGCGCGCCACGCAACGGGCCGCAGCCCGCAGCCCTTTGACACCCGCGCCGCGCCGACGCCCGATGCAAGCCCCGCCGCCCCGTCACTTCCTGCGTGTCGCTTCGGGCGCGCGTGCGCCCAACGCGCCGGTGGCGGACATCGGCCTGTCACAGGAGCGGCTGACCCGCATGGCCGCCCGCCGCAGCTTCGTCGAGATGAAGCAGCGCTTCATCGACGCGGTGGCCCACGTGCAAGGCAGCCGCGGCGACTGGCTGCGCCACCAGGTGCGCCAGACCCAGGAGCCGGTGGACCTGTGGCTGCTGCGCGGGGCCGTGTTCGCGGCGCTGCGTGGCGTCGACGAGCAGGCCCACCGCGTGCGGCTGGACTTGCACCGCGCGCTCGACAGCATCTTCCCGGACGCCGGCGAGCTGACGCCTTTCATGCCATTGACTTGACGGCCCCCAGAGGGGCCGAGCCGGTCAGCCCACGTTCAGGAAGTCCTGCTTGCCCAGGTCCACGCCGTTGTGGCGCAGCAGCGCATACGTCGTCGTGCAGTGGAAGAAGAAGTTCGGCAGCGCCCAGTGCTTCAGGAAGAACTCGCCCTTGAAGTGCAGCGGGTCGCGGGTGCGCATCGGCAGCACGATCTCGCGCTCTTCGCTGCCATCCACCGCGTCAGCCGGCACCGACTGCACATAGTCGATGGTCTTCTGGATGCGCTCGCGCAGCTCGGCCAGGCTGGTCTCGTTGTCCTCGAACTTCGGCGGCTCCACGCCGGCCAGGCGCGCGACGCAGCCCTTGGCTGCGTCGCTGGCGATGCGGATCTGTGCAATAAAGGGCAACATGTCCGGTGCCAGGCGGGCCTGCAGATAGACCGCGGGATCGAACTTCTTGGCGGCGGCATGGGCCTCGGCCTTGTCCAGCCACTTCAGCATGGCGCCGAGCTGGCGCACGAAGATGGGCACGCTGGCCGAGTGCATGGAAATCGTCATTCAGGGTCTCCTCGCCGGGGCATCCGGCTGTTCGAGCGCGCGATGCTAGCGCCGACACGATTGCTTTGCAGGACGCGGCAGAATCGCCGACGCTGCCATGAACATCATCATCCTCGACGACTATCAGGATGCCGTGCGCAAGCTGCGCTGCGCGGCGCGCCTGGAACACCTGAACGCCAAGGTCTTCACCAACACGGTCAAGGGCATCGGCCAGCTGTCGGTGCGGCTGCGCGATGCCGACATCCTGGTGCTGATCCGCGAACGCACCCACTTCCCGCGCGCGCTGCTCGAGAAGCTGCCCAAGCTGAAGCTGATCTCGCAGACCGGCCGCGTCGGCCCGCACATCGACGTGGCCACCTGCACCCGCATGGGCATCGCGGTGGCCGAAGGCGTCGGCTCGCCGGTGGCGCCGGCCGAGCTGACCTGGGCGCTGATCATGGCCGCGATGCGCCGGCTGCCGCAGTACATCGGCACGCTCAAGCACGGCGCCTGGCAGCAGTCGGGGCTGAAGTCGGCCTCGATGCCGCCGAACTTCGGCATCGGCATGGTGCTGCGCGGCAAGACCCTGGGCGTGTGGGGCTACGGCAAGATCGGCCAGCTGCTCGCCGGCTATGGCCGCGCCTTCGGCATGCAGGTGCTGGTGTGGGGCAGCGAGGCCTCGCGCCTGAAGGCCGCGGCCGACGGCCATGAGGCCGCCGAATCACGCGAGGCCTTCTTCGAAGCCGCCGACGTGCTGTCCCTGCACCTGCGGCTGACCGATGCCACGCGCGGCCTGGTGACGCTGGACGACCTGTCGCGCATGAAGCCCACCGCGCTGTTCGTCAACACCTCGCGCGCCGAGCTGGTCGAGGAGAACGCGCTGGTCTCGGCGTTGAACAAGGGCCGGCCTGGCATGGCCGCGGTCGACGTGTTCGAGACCGAGCCCATCCTGCAGGGCCACCCGCTGCTGCGGCTGGAGAACGCGGTGTGCACGCCGCACATCGGCTATGTCGAGCAGGACAGCTACGAGCTGTACTTCGGCGCCGCGTTCGACAACGTCATCAATTTCATCCGCAACGAGCCGACCAACCTGGTGAACCCGGAAGCGCTGAAGGTGATCCGGTGACCGAAGCGCACCGCGGCGCGCGCTGGGCGCTGCTGTACGGCAACTTCACCATCGGCTGCGGCGTGATGGTGGTGGCCGGTGCGCTGAACGACCTGGTGCGCTCGCTGCAGGTGAGCGTCGCGGTGGGGGGCCAGTTGATCGCGGTGGCCGCGGTGGTGATGGCCGTCGGCGCACCGCTGATGGCTGCCGTGGTGGCCGGCATCGACCGGCGCCGGCTGCTGACGCTTGCGCTGCTGTGGTTCGGCCTGGGCCATGGCCTGTCGGCGCTGATGCCGAACTACGCCGCGCTGCTGCCGGTGCGCGCGCTGTCGGTGCTGGGCGCGGCGGTGTTCACGCCGCAGGCGGCCGCGGCCATCGGCGTGATGGTGCCGCCCGAGCAGCGCGGCCGCGCCATCACCTTCGTGTTCCTCGGCTGGTCGGTGTCGTCGGTGCTGGGCATGCCGCTGCATGCCTACATCGGCGAAGCCTTCGGCTGGCGCCATGCCTTCGGCCTGGTGGCGCTGCTGGCGCTGGCCGGCGCGGCCTGGGTCTGGCGCGCGATGCCCGACGGCGTGCGGCCCGCGGCGCTGTCGCTGGCGCACTGGCGCCAGGTGTTCACGCACCCGGTGCTGATGGCCATCGTCGCGGTCACCGCGCTCAGCGGCGCGGGTCAGTTCACGCTGTTCTCGTACATCGCGCCGTACTACCGCCAGGTGCTGGGCGCGAGCGCCGGCCAGATCAGCCTGATGTTCCTGTGGTACGGCGCGGTCGGCGTGTTCGGCAACGTGCTGCTGTCGCGCCACATCGACCGCTTCGGCACCGACCGCGCGGTGGCGCTGCTGCTGGGCTGCATGGCGCTGTCGCTGCTGGCCTGGCCACTGGGCGCCACGCTGCCGCTGATGGTGCTGGTGATCGCGCCGTGGGCGCTGGGCTGCTTCGCGTCGAACTCGGCGCAGCAGGCGCGCCTGAGCCTGGCGGCCCCGGCGCTGGCGCCCGCGCTGGTGGCGCTGAACAGCTCGGCCATCTACGTCGGCCAGGCGCTGGGCGCCTCCAGCGGCGGGGCGATCATGGCGCAGCAGGGCTTCGGCCCGCTGCACTGGGTGGGGTCCGCGTGGATGCTGGCGGCGCTGGCCTTGAGCCAATGGGCCGCCCGTCGCAGCCGTGGCCCGCGGCCACCGGAGGCCGCGCTTGGTTGAGCCGGTCGTCGCGCCCGCCAGCCCGCCGGTGCTGCGCAAGCCCGCATCGCCGTTGGAGATCTTCCGCGTCTTCAACCGCCTGGCGCTGCAGGGCTTCGGCGGCGTGCTGCCGATCGCCCACCGCGAGCTGGTCGAGCGCGAGCAATGGCTCAGCCCGCAGGGCTTCGTCGAGCTGCTGGCATTGGGCCAGGTGCTGCCGGGACCGAACATCATCAACCTGGCGCTCATTTTCGGTGATAGGCACTTCGGGCTGCGTGGTGCCTTCGCGGCGATCGGCGGGCTGCTGCTGGCGCCCACCGCCATCGTGCTGGGCCTGAGCCTTCTGTACCGGCAGTTCGCCGACCAGCCGCTGGTGGTGGCCGCGCTGCGCGGCATGGGCGTGGTGGCCGCCGGGCTGGTGATCGCCACCGCGGTGAAGCTCACGCGCACGCTGGACGGCAACCCGCTGGGCCGGCCGCTGGGCTATGCCTTCGGCGCCGCGACGCTGCTGATGGTGGGCGTGCTGCGCTGGCCGATGGTGTACGTGGTGCTGGGCCTGGGCAGCGTGGGCATGGCGCTGGCCTGGTGGCGGCTGCGCCCGACAGGAGCCAGCCCATGAGCACCGAGCTGTGGACCCAGCTGGGCCTGCATGGCCTGGGCTGGCGCGAGCTGCTGCAGCTGACCGGACACTTCATGCTGCTGTCGATGCTGGCGGTGGGCGGTGCCATCACCACCGCCCCGGACATGCAGCGCTACCTGGTGCAGGAGCACGGCTGGCTGGGCGATGCCGACTTCACCTCGTCGGTGGCCATCGCGCAGGCGGCGCCGGGGCCGAACATCCTGTTCGTCGCGCTGGTGGGCCTGAACGTGGCCGGCCTGGCCGGGCTGGTGGCGACGATGGCCGGCATCATGCTGCCGTCCTCGGTGCTGGCCTGGGGCGTGGGCAGGCTGCGCCGCCAGCACCGCGATTCACTGTTGTTGAAGGCCTTCACCGCCGGCCTGACACCGCTGACGCTGGGCCTGCTGGCCTCCACGGGCTGGGTGCTGCTGGCGCCCACGCGCGCGCACTGGGGCACCTGGCTGCTGGTGGCGTTGACGGTGCTGGTGATGGTGCGCACCCAGCTCAGCCCGCTGTGGCTGATCGCTGCCGGCGCGGTGGCCGGCATGCTGGGACTGACGGGGTAGAACGATGCTCGGCCTGTTCGACGGAATCCACGACCTGCCGCTGTTCATCGGCGCGGGGCTGCTGCTGAACATCACGCCGGGCGCAGACATCGCGCTGATCGCGGCACGCACCGCGGCGCTGGGCTTTCGCGGCGGCGCGGCAGCGGCGCTGGGCGTGGGCGCCGGCTGCATGCTGCATGCGGCCGCCGCGGCGCTGGGGTTGTCGGCGCTGCTGGCGGGCTCGGCCACCGCGTTCACCGTGATCCGCTGGGTCGGCGCGGCCTACCTGGTGTGGCTGGGCTTCTCGATGCTGAGGGCGCGCGCGCAGGCCGGACCGGCCGACGGCACGGCGGTGGCGCCGGCGGCCGGCGCCAGCTTCGGCCGCGTCTTCGCGCAGGGCTTCCTGACCAATGCGCTGAACCCCAAGGTGGCGCTGTTCTTCCTGGCCTTCGTGCCGCAGTTCATCGAGCCGCAGGCGCCGAGCAAGGCCGTCGCCTTCCTGGTGCTGGGGCTGGTGTTCAACGTCAACGGCACGCTGGTCAATGTCGCGCTGGCCTGGCTGCTGGCCGCGCTGCGCCAGCGCTGGCGCGGCGGCAGCGGCCGGCTCGGGCTGTGGCTGACGCGGGGTGCCGGCGCACTGTTCGTCGCGCTGGGCATACGGCTTGCCCTGATCGATGTGAACGCACGTTGAGTCGACGGGAGTGATGCGATGAATCGAATGTTCTGGATGGGTGGACTGCTGCTGGCGCTGGCGGTACCGCTGGCGCAGGCGCAGGGCGCGGCGTCGGCGGCAACCGCCAACCAAGGCGTGGTCGAGAAGGTCGAGAAGGCCGTCGAGCATGGCGCGAAGACCGCCGCCAGCGCGGTGGCGCATGGCGCCAAGGTGGCCGCCAGCGGCGTCGAGCGCGGCGTCAAGGCGGCCGCCAGCGGTGTTCAGCGCGGGGCCAAGGCGGCTGCCAGCGGCGTGCAGCGCGGCGTCCATGCCACGGCCAAGGCGGTGGATTCGGTGGCGCACAAGGTGGTGGGGTCGGCCTCGGCTGCGTCTGCGGCGTCGAAGCCGGCCGATTGAGCGCAGGGCCGAGCCTGGCTCAGCCGAAGCGCCCCTGCAGGCACCAGCCCTGGCCCTGCCCCGGCGGCAGCGGCAGGCGCTCGCAGAAGATCCACAGCAGCGCGCCATCCGGCAGGCCGGCGATGTAGTAGTCGCGCGTCACCAACCCCTCGTCCCACCAGCCGGACTCGATGCGCTCCGGCCCGGCCAGCAGCTTCAGCGGCCGCCCCTCGTACAGCGGCTGGCCTTGCCGTTCCTGCAGGGGCAAGGGCTCCGGCAGCAGCCACACCGGGCGCAGCAAGCTGCGGTCGCGGCCCACCGGCTTCGGTGGGGCTGCCGCGCTGGCGGCCAGCACGGCCGCGGCATTCGCCGGTTCGACCGCCGTGCTGCGCTCGGGCCGGTGATCGGCCACCGCCCGCAGGCTGCACACCTGCTCGCGGCCCAGCCGTGCCTGCAGGCGCTCGACCAGGCGCGTCAGGCCCTCGCGCTCGGTGGCGCGGGTGGGAAACAGCTCGGCATTCGGCACCGCGCCGGGCACCAGCGCGTCGCTGTGCAGGCTGAGTTCGAGCGCCGGCGCCGGCAGCGGCAGGCGCGCCAGCCGTTCGGCCAGCAGCTGCTGCAGGTGGCCGATGTCGACGGCCGGCTCGGCCAGCGCGATCTCCAGCGTGCTGTGCGGCGGCACCTGGCTGTCGCTGCGATGACGTGGTTCATGGTGGGCGCGCAGCGTGAAGGCCCCGATGCGGCCGTGCAGCGCCTGCGCCCAGGCCACCAGCCGCGCCAGCAGCACGCGCGCGCCGGCCAGCAGTTGCGCGCTGGTGTCGGCGCGGGCGAACAGCTCGAGCCGGCTGTCGAAGCGCGGTGGCGCCATCACCCAGCGCTGCGGCTCGGGCGCGTCGCCACGGGCCCGGTCCAGCTCGTTCAGCAGTTCGGGGCTGAAGCGCCGTGCCAGCCCGCTGCGCGGCAGGCTGCGCAGATCGCCCAGCGTGCGCAGGCCCATGCCCTGCAGCGCTTCCCAGTGCTCGCGGCCGGGGCCGAGCAGCCACACCGGCGCGGCGTCGAGCCAGCGGCGCAGCACCATCAGGTTGTCGCTGTGCGGGCCAAGCGTGAGGTCGGCGCGCCAGCGCGCCAGCAGCGCCGCACCCAGCGCGGTGGGCGCCGTGGCGATCTGCAGCTGATGGCCCAGCGGCTGCAGGGCCTGCTGCAGCAGGTCGATCAGGCGCGGCAGGCCGCCGAAGTAGCGCAGGCTGGCGCGCACCTCCATCTGCAGGCCGGCACGGCCGGGCTCGTCGCACACCACGACCGAGGGCGTGAAGGCCAGCGCGGCATGGGCCAGCGCCTGCAGCGCCTGCGCATCGCGGTGCGCATCGGCCTGGCCCAGCAGCGCATTGGGCGCCAGCGCCAGTGCCGTGGCGCGCTTGAAACCGGGCTTGACGCCCAGCGCGCGGGCCGCGGCATCGGCCTGCACGACGCGGTGCTCTTCGATCAGCACCCGCGGCAGGCCGGCGAGCGCCGGGTCGAGCGTGCTGGCGAAGGTCTCCAGCGACAGCAAGGGCAGATGAATCCCGATCCACAGCATCGCGCCGGCCGACCATGGTGTTCAAGACCGCGACGGATCGGCCGGCAGCCGCGCCATCTGCTCGGCCATCGCGTTCAGCGCGGCAAGCCGGGCCTGCGCGGTGCTCGAAGCCTGCGGCGCATGCTGCAGGCGCCAGGCCAGGGCCGATTCGGCACCCTGCTGCTGCTGCAGGCGGTCTTCCTCCTCCGGGCCCAGCACCGGCACCAGCCGCAACGAGAGCGGCCGCTGCAGCGGCGGACCGCGGCGCTTGAGCAGCTGCAGCCTGAGCCGGTCGACACCGGCCGATTGCAGCTGCAGGCGCAGCGGCGCGGGGCTGGGGCGCTGGCTGGCGGCCATTTCGCGGAACACGAACGCCGGTCCGTCATGCGCCTGCGCGGCCAGCTGCAGCCGGCGCAGCGCATCAGCCTTCAGCGGCGGCGGCAGCCAGGCCAGGATGGCGCCGGCATGGCCGCTCTTGAGCGCCTGCTCCAGCGCCCACAGCACGTCGGCGCTGGGCAGCAGGCGCTGCAGGGGCCCGGGGCGCGATAACGCGGAAACGGGGCGGCCATGCGGATTGCGGCCGCGCACGACCAGCCATTGCCGCGCGTCCAGCCCCAGCGCGGCCAGCGCGCCGGCATGCAGGCCGGCCGGCGGGTCGAACAGCATCACGCAGCGGCCGGCGCCGGCCGCTTCTGCGCCGGCCGCCGCGCGCAGCACATGCGACGACCGGGCGATGGCGGCCAGCGCCGGCGCCAGCAGGCGCATCTCGCCCAGGCCGGCATGCGGCAGCAGCAGTTCGGTGAGCATGCGGTGCGGCCAGCCGCCGCCGGGCAGCTCGGCATCCAGCACGGCAAAGCCGCTGGCGGTGACCACCTGCAAGCCGCCGCCCAGCTGGTCGGCCCGCCACAGCGCAGGGTGCAGGTCTTCGGGCGCGGGGGGCGGGTCTTCCGGCGCGGGGTGCGGCTCCGGGCCGCCGGGCGCCGGCGCCGCCGCCCCCCCAGCCGGCGAGGCCACCGGCTGCGCCTCCTCCGGCGGCGGCACGCACAGCGCCGCATTGGCCGAGACGGCCTGGTCATCGAAGGGCAGCGAGAGGTTCACGAACATACTGTAGTTTCATACAGTATCCGTGGCAAGCCCCGGACCCGCGTCGCCGGCACGCCACACGCCTGCGCCGATAATCGGCGCCCCATGCCGTCCCTGCTGCAGCGCTTCTCCCGCATCGCACCGTATTTCCGCCACAGCCGCTGGGCGCTGGTCGTCGCGATGGTGGGCTCGCTGATCGGCGCGGCCACCGAGCCGCTGATCCCCGCGATGATGAAGCCGCTGCTCGACCAGGGCTTCTCGGCGCGCGCGCTGCCGCTGTGGCTGGTGCCGCTGGCCATCGTCGGCATCTTCGTCGTGCGCGGCATCTCCGGCTTCGTCGCGCAGTACGCGCTGTCGTGGGCCGCGCACCGCGGCGTGCAGGACCTGCGGCACGAGCTGTTCGAACGCATCCTCACCGCCGAGCCGGCCATGTTCAGCCGGAACACCGCCAGCGGGCTGACGAACACGCTGGTCTACGAGGTGCAGTCCGGCGCGCAGCAGCTGATCAACTCGCTGCTGACGCTGGTGCGCGATTCGCTGACGCTGCTGGCGCTGCTGGTCTGGCTGCTGTGGCTGAACTGGCAGCTCACCCTCTTCGTCGCGGTGCTGTTCCCGTCCGTGGCCTGGGTGATGCGCACGGTGGGCTCGCGCCTGCACCGGCTGACGCGCGAAGGCCAGGACGCCACCGACGCGCTGGCCTACGTGGTCGAAGAGAACGTGCTGGCCTGGCGCATCGTGCGCATGCATGGCGCCGGCCCCGCGCAGGCCCGGCGCTTCGACACCCACGCGCAGAAGATGCGCCGCGTGCTGATGAAGATCGTCGCGGCCGGCGGCGCGATGACGCCGCTGACCCAGGTGTTCACCGCACTGGCGCTGTCGGCGGTGATCGTCGTCGCGCTGTGGCAGAGCCACAGCGACGGCGCCACCGTGGGCGGCTTCGTCGCCTTCATCACCGCGATGCTGATGCTGGTGGCCCCGGTCAAGCACCTGTCCGACGTGATGGCGCCCATCACCCGCGGTCTGGCCGCGATCGAGCGCGGGCTGGAGCTGATCGACCAGAGCCCGCAGGAACGCAGCGGCAGCCACGACCCTGGCCGCGCACTTGGCGAGATAGCCCTCGACGGCGTGACGCTGCGCTACCGCGACAGCACCAGCGCCGCGCTGGACGGCCTGAGCCTGACCATCCGCCGCGGCGAGACGCTGGCGCTGGTCGGCCCCTCGGGCGCCGGCAAGTCCTCGATGATCAACCTGCTGCCGCGCTTTGCCGAGCCCACGGCGGGCCGCATCAGCCTGGACGGCGTGCCGCTGGACGGCTGGAACGTCGACGCGCTGCGGCGCCAGTTCGCGCTGGTGAGCCAGGACGTGGTGCTGTTCAACGACACGGTGCTGGCCAACATCTGCCTCGGCGCCGAAGCCGACCCGCAGCGCGCCCGCGCGGCGCTCAAGGGCGCGCACCTGCTCGAGTTCGTCGACAGCCTGCCGCAGGGCCTGCTGAGCCTGGTCGGCCACAACGGCAGCCAGCTCTCCGGCGGCCAGCGCCAGCGCCTGGCCATCGCCCGCGCGCTGTACAAGGACGCGCCGATCCTGATCCTCGACGAAGCCACCTCGGCGCTGGACAGCGAGAGCGAGCGCGCGGTGCAGGAGGCGCTGGACGAGCTGATGCAGGGCCGCACCACCATCGTCATCGCGCACCGGCTGTCGACCATCGAGCATGCCGACCGCATCGCGGTGCTCGAAGCCGGTCGCCTGGTCGAGCTGGGCCCGCATGCCGAACTGCTGGCGCGCGGCGGCGTGTACGCGCGGCTGCACGCGATGCAGTTCCGCAGCTGATGCCACGCCGGGCCGCGCCATGCCACTGCATCGCCTGCACCTGCTGCTGCTGATCGCCGTGCTGGCCCTGGCCGGCTGTGCCGGGCTGCCGCCGCGCGGCACGCCCGCGCCGTCGCAGGCCTTCACCGACACCGGCCAGACCGCGCTGGCCCGCATCGCCGAAGCCAGCCGCCCGCCGGGCGAGACGGCGCCCTCGGGCTTCCGCGTGCTGCCGGCCGGCGAGTACGCGCTGAACGCGCGCCTGGCGCTGGCGCAGCGCGCGCAGCGCTCGCTGGACCTGCAGTACTACCACCTGCACAACGACCACGCCGGCCGCCTGCTGCTGCGCGCGCTGCGCGATGCCGCCGCGCGCGGCGTGCGGGTGCGCCTGCTGCTCGACGACTTCTACGCCGCCGAGGTGGACGAGCTGCTGCTGGGCCTGGCCGCGCACGACAACGTCGAGGTGCGGCTGTTCAACCCGCTGCCGCTGCGCCGCGGCCCGCCGGTGCTGCGGCTGCTGCTCTCGCCCGGCGACTTCGAGCGGCACAACCACCGCATGCACAACAAGCTGTTCGTCGCCGACAACGCGATGACCCTCTACGGCGGCCGCAACATCGGCGACGAGTACTTCATGAGCGCGCGCGACGCGAACTTCGTCGACTTCGACGTGCTGTCCACCGGCCAGGTGGTGCAGGACATGTCCGCCGTGTTCGACCGCTACTGGAACAGCGACGTGGTGTGGCCGCTGCACAGCGTGCTCGCGGCGCCGGCCGATGCGGCCGCGGCACGCGCGCAGTTCGACGCCGCGGTGCGCGCGCTGCCGCCGGTGGTGGCCGACTACGAGATCGACCCGCTGGGCCAGCCGCCGGTGGAGCAGCAGCTGGAGGCGGGCCGCCTGGCCCTGATCCACGGCCGGGCCCAGGTCTTCGCCGACCCGCCGGCCAAGGCCATCGACGGCGCGCCGGGCAACCGGCCGACCGATGCAATGCAGGGGCTGCTGCAGGCCTTCACCACCGCGCGGGTGCAGCTGACCATCGTCTCGCCGTACTTCGTGCCCAGCGAGGTCGGCATGTCGATGATGCGGCTGGGCGCCCGGCACGGCGTGCGGACGGTGCTGTTCACCAACTCGATCGCCTCCACCGACGAACCGCTGGTGCACGCGCACTACAGCCGTTATCGCACCGAGATGCTGCGCCTGGGCGTGAAGATCTACGAGTTCAACCCGACGCAGACCCAGCGCACGCGCACCTTCGGCAGCTTCGGCCGGTCGACCCCGCGCCTGCATGCCAAGGTGGCCATCGTCGACCGGCACCGGCTGCTGGTCGGCTCGGTCAACTTCGATGCCCGCTCGGCCATCGGCAACACCGAGATGGGCGTGGTGATCGACAGCCCGCCGCTGACCGAAGGCCTGATCCGCATGATGGAAGGCCGCAGCGGCGCCAACCTCTACCAGCTGCGCCTGGCGGCCGACGACACGACCATCGAGTGGCATGGCACCGATGAGTCCGGCCAGCCCACCGTCAGCACCGAAGAGCCCAACGCCAGCGCCTGGCTGCGCTTCAAGCTCTGGCTGCAGTCGCTGTTCGTCGAGGAACGGCTGCTGTAGCGTGCCCGCGGCGCGCCGGGCCCGCGATCACAGCAGCGCCAGCGCCAGCGCCGCCACCGCGGTGGGCAGCAGGGCCCCGAGCGCGAGCCCGGCGGCCCCCACCGACTCGTCGGCGAAGCCGCGCCGCAGCAGCGCCACGCCGGCGGGATTCGGCGCATTGGCGATCACCGTCAGGCCACCGCCGGCCACGGCACCGGCCACCAGCATGTACTTCGACGCGGCCGGCATGTCCGGAATCAGCGAGCCGAGGTAGGTGAGCGCCGCGTTGTCGGTGATCGCGGTCAGGCCCAGCGCGCCGAAGAACAGCGCCACCGGCCCGAGCCCGGACACCACCGGCTGCAGCCACCACTGCTGCATGCCGCCCAGCACGACCAGCCCGGCCAGGAAGAAGCCCACCAGCAGCCCTTCCTTCAGGATCAGCGCGTCCTGGTGCCGGTCGTAGGCCTGCGCGAAGCCCAGGAACATCAGGAACAGCGCGAGAAACGCCACCGGATGGTGGGCCAGCGCCACCACCCCGGCCAGCAGCAGCAGGTGCACGCCGATCACCAGCGCCGGCACCCGCGGCCCCCGCGGTGCGGCCGCCTCCGCCGCTGCCCCGGCCGCCAGGTCGCGGCGCAGCAGCGCGGCCGCCGCGGTCGCGTTCACCAGCACCGCCAGCGCCGACTTCCAGCCGAAGTGCGTCAGCATGAACAGGCTGTCCCACTGCCAGGTGGCCGCCACCATCAGCACCGGCGGCGCGGCATACGAGGTGAGCGTGCCGCCAATCGAGACGTTGACGAACAGCACGCCCAGCGCCACGTACTTCTTCCACTCCGGCAGGCCGGGGCGGAACACCAGCGGCGCCAGCAGCAGCGCGGCCAGCGTCATCGCGGCCGGCTCGGTGACCAGCGAGCCCAGCAGCGGCACCAGGGCCAGCCCGAGCCAGACCGTGGCCAGCGGCCGCGGCAGCGGCAGCAGCCGGGCCAGCGCGCCGACCGTCATCAGCACCGCCTGCAGCACCGGGCGCGAGGCGGCGATCACCATCACGACGAACACGAACAGCGGCTCGGTGTAGTTGCGCGATTCGGCATAGCCCAGCGCCTGGCCGCCGCCGGCCAGCAGCGCCATCGCCAGCACCAGCACGATGGCCCAGAAGCCGAACACCACCTCCACCTCGCCGAGCAGGTGGAACAGGCCCGCGTGGCGCGGAAAGCGGCGCGACAGGCGCTCGAACTGCTTGGCGGCAAAGGTGTGCAGCAGCGCGACGGCAAAGATCGCGGCGGCGGTGACCTGGATGGCAGGGGTGTTCATGGGCGGCAGGGGTCGTGACGGTACCGCGCGGCGGCCCGACCAGCGCTTGAAACCTGCTGCGCGCCGCGCCCACCAGGCCGCGCCCAACACCCGCGGCCGAGTCTACCCAACGCGGGCCGGGTGCGCGCGCTATGCTGCCGCTCCCGACTCCGCACTCCACGCCCCCGCCATGCCCCGCATCAGCCGCTACCCGGTGCCCGAACTCGCCGACCTGCCCGAGGACATGCGCCAGCGCATCCTCGAGGTGCAGCAGAAGGCCGGCTTCGTGCCCAACGTGTTCCTCGCGCTCGCGCACCGCCCCGCCGAATGGCGCGCCTTCGTCGCCTACCATGACGCGCTATTGCTCAAAGACAGCGGCAGCCTGAGCAAGGGCGAGCGCGAGATGATCATCGTCGCCACCTCGGCGGCCAACCAGTGCCTGTACTGCGTGGTGGCGCACGGGGCGATCCTGCGCATCTACGAGAAGAAGCCGCTGGTGGCCGACCAGGTCGCGGTGAACTACCGCAAGGCCGACATCACGCCGCGCCAGCAGGCCATGCTCGACTTCGCGATGAAGATCAGCCAGCGCTCGCACGAGGTCGACGAGGCCGACTTCGCCACGCTGCGCGGCCATGGCTTCGACGACGAGGACATCTGGGACATCGGCGCCATCAGCGCCTTCTTCGGCCTGTCCAACCGCATGGCCAACCTCACCGGCATGCGGCCGAACGACGAGTTCTACCTGATGGGCCGCCTGCCGCGCGAGAAGAAGGCGTGAGGGCCGCATGAGCCTGGTCCTGTCGCGCATCATCGCCGGCGCCTGGCGGCTGGACCAGTGGCAATGGTCGCCGCAGCAGCGCCTGCGCTGGATCGAGGACAACCTGGCGCTGGGCATCAGCAGCTTCGACCACGCCGACATCTACGGCGCCTACACCGTCGAGGCGCTGTTCGGCGAAGCGCTGGCGCTGGCGCCCGGCCTGCGCGATCAGCTGCAGCTGGTCAGCAAGTGCGGCATCCGGCTCGCGGTGCCGGCGCGCCCGGGCGACCTGATCCACCACTACGACACCTCGGCCGCGCATGTGCGCGCTTCGGTCGAGCAATCGCTCGCCGCGCTGCGCACCGACCGCCTCGATCTGCTGCTGATCCACCGGCCCGACGCGCTGCTGGAAGCCGACGAACTGGCGGCCTGCTTCGAGGCGCTGCGCCGCGAAGGCAAGGTGCTGCACTTCGGCGTCTCGAACTTCTCGCCCGCGCAGTTCGCGCTGCTGCACAGCCGCATCCCGCTGGTGACCAACCAGATCGAGCTGTCGCCGCTGCACCGGCAGCCGCTGCACGACGGCACGCTGGACCAGTGCCAGCAGCTGGGCCTGCGGCCGATGATCTGGTCGCCGCTGGCCGGCGGCCGCCTGTTCACCGGCGAGGACGATGCCGCGCGCCGCGTGCAGGCGGAGCTGCAGCGTCTATCAGGCGAATTGAGCGTCAGCGCGACCACGCTGGCCTTCGCCTGGGTGCTGCGCCATCCGAGCCGGCCGCTGCCGATCATCGGCTCGCGGCGCATCGAGGCCGCGCGCGAAGCCGTCGCCGCGCTGCAGCTGAAGCTCGACGCGCAGCAGTGGTACCGGCTGTGGCGCGCCGGTGCCGGGCACGACGTGCCCTGAACGCATGGGCTCGCAACAATTGCAGCACGGCGCCAGCGCGCCTGAAACGCGGGCGCGGCAGCATGCCGGCATGTCCTCAAGCCGCTCCTGCCGCCTGCGTTTGCTGTTCAACCTGCTGGCCGCGGCCAGCCTGCTCAGCTGCGCGGCCGCCGCGCTGTCACTGCGCGCCGAGGCCGCGCCGGCCGCATCGGCCGCCGGCGCCGCCATCACGCCGGCAGCCGAGCTGCGCCCCTTCCTGCAGCAGCACTACGGTGCCTACGACGCACGCCGCCAGGCCTGGCCAGGCCGCGCTGCAGACGCCGGCCCGCCGCGCCGCTACACCGTCTGCGCCGACCGCCTGCTGCCCGGCGGCACGCAGCGCCTGCTGGCGGTGTGCGGCGCCATCGAAGGCGCGGCCGCGCATGTGGAATCGGCCCGGCTCGACCTGTACCAGCTGCGCCAGCAGGCCGGCCAGTGGCAAATCGAGCTGCAGCTCACCGGCCTGGAGACCGGCAACTTCGGCGAGCCCGGCGAACTGCGCACGCTGCAGCTTGGCGCCGGCTGGTACGGCTTCGCGGTGCTGGACGGCTACACCGGCCAGGGCCAGACCATCGACAGCCTGCACCTCTATGCGCCGACGAAGCGCGGCCTGGCCGAGGTGCTGGCGCTGAACGTCGGCTACGAGAACAGCGGCCTGCCCGAAGGCGAGGACGGCAAGCCGCGCGCCGCCACCTGTCGGCAGATCGAGCGCCGCTGGCGCCTGGACGCCTCGCAGCCCGCGGCCGCGGCCTACCCGCTGCGCATCGACGAGACACAGCAGATCGGCGCCGCGCGCCAGCCGCGGCACCTGCAGCACGCGCTGACGTTCGACGCCACGGCCGGCCGCTACCGCCTGCCACCGACGCTGCAGCCCTGGCTGGAATAGGCGGCCCGCAGGGGCTGCCGAGCGGCGCGACACGACGCCGCATTCGCAGCGCCAATTGCGCAACATCAAGAACGGGGGCGGGGTCGTCGGCCAACAATGGGTGCTCGACATGCCCGTGCCCTTCATGGTTCCGCGCCGCCACGCCCTGTTCAGGATGACCGCCCGTCTGCTGGCGGCATGGCTGCTGCTGTTGGCCAGCGGCCTGGTCAACGCCTGCGTGCTCACGCCCGGCGCCGGGCCCGCAGCGTCGGGCACCAGCATGCCGACCTGCTGCCAGGGCGAAGACGGCGCCGCGACCACGACATCGGCCTGCGCGCAGTACTGCCACGACAACGCCGGCAGCCTGCAATCGGCCACACCGGCCTTCGATGCCGGCGCGGCACTGGGCATGGCCCTGCTGCCGACGCGCGCCCTGGCGCTGGCGGTCGGCCTCGACCGGCCCGTTGAACGCCCTGCCGCCGCACCGCCGCCGCTGGCGCGCGTGCCGGCGCGCATCGCCTTCCGGCACCTGACGCCCTAGCGCGCCAAGTCAGCGTCATCCGTCGCGGCCTGCGCAAGGCCTGGGACCTGGCGTTGTCGCCCCCGTTGGCGGGCAATCCGTGCATTGCCGCCCGCCCGCTGCCCTGCCGGCCCTGGGCCCCTTGATTTGCCCCTTCATTCGCCCCTGCACCACGATGGCCACGAACCTGCCTGAACCCGGTGCCGCGCCGACCCCGCCGGCGCGCCGCCTGCGCCGCCGCAGCGCCATGGCGCTGCTGACCCTGCTGCTGCTGGCCCCGCCGACCCGGGCCACCGATGCGAACGACGCGCTGGCCAGCCTGCTCGCCCAGGCCCGGACCCAGAACCCCGAGCTGGCCGCGATGCGGCTCGACGCCGATGCGATGCGCCAGCGCCTGCCGGCCGCCGGCGCCTGGCCCGAGCCGACGCTGCGGGTGGAGCAGGAGGACCTGTCATGGCGCCGGGGCTCGCCCGACCCCGCCCGCCTGCCCTGGCGTGCCGCCGAGACCCGCTACACGCTGCTGCAGCCCCTGCCGGGCTGGGGCCAGCGCGCGCTGCGGCGCGACGCCGCGCAGGCCGATGCCCGCGCCGCCGAATCCCGCAGCCAGGGCCTGTGGCTGGAGCTGGCCTCGCGCATCAAGGGCGCGTACCTGCAGCTGGTGCTGGCCGTCGGCAGCGAAGGCCTGGCGCGCGAACAGGCCGAGCTGCTGCTGCGCCTGGAACAGCTGGCCCGGGCCCGCTATGCGGTCGGCCTGGCCGCGCAACAGGACGTGCTGCGCGCCCAGCTCGAGCAGAGCGCGCTGCGCGCCGAGCTCATCGGGCTGCAGGCCGAGCAGCGCCAGGCCCGCAGCAGGCTGGACACCCTGGTCGGCCCCGAGGCCACGACGACCGCGCTGGCCGCGGCGCCATCGCCGCCGCCACTGCCGCCCCTGCCGTCCCCCGCGCCGCTGGATGCCGCGGCGCTGACCCGGCGCGCGCTGGCCGCAAGCCCGGTGCTGGCCGCCGAGCAGGCGCGGCTGCAAGGCGCCGAGGCCAGCCGCGACCTGGTGCGCAGCCAGCGCTACCCGGCGCTGCAGATCGGCATCGCGCCCACGCAGATGGGCTCGCGCGTCAGCGCCTGGGGCCTGATGCTCGAAGTGGGGCTGCCGCTGCAGCGCGAAGCCCGCGCGGCGCAGGAACGCGAGGCCGAGGCACTGCTGGCCGCACAGCGCGCCCGCACCGAGGCCGTCGCCCGCCAGCTGCAGGGCGAGCTGGCCGAGCAACTGGCCGCACTGGAGGCGGCGCAGCGCAACGACGCCCTGCTCCAGCACGAACTGCTGCCGCGCGCGGAACTGAGCCTGCAGTCTGCGCTGGTCGCCTACGAAGCCGGCAAGGCCGACTTCGCGACGCTGCTGGACGCCCAGCGGCAGATCCGCAAGGCACGCCAGGACCGCCTGAAGACCCAGGTCGAGGCCCGGCTGAGGCTGGCCGACATCGAACGCCTGGTGGGAGAAGCACCATGAAGCCCGTCGTACCCGCGCTCGCCGCGCTGCTGCTGTCGCTCGCCACCGGGGGCGGCTACTGGCTGGGCTCGCGCTCGCAGGCAAGGCCCCCGGAGGCCGCGGCGGCCGCGCCGGCCACGCCGGCGGCGCGCCGACCGCTGTACTACCGCAACCCGATGGGCCTGGCCGACACCTCGCCCGTGCCGAAGAAGGACTCGATGGGCATGGACTACATCCCGGTCTACGCCGACGAGGCCGAGCCGCCCGCAGCCAGCACCAGCGGCATGGCGCCGCTGCGCATCAGCACCGAGAAGGTCCAGAAGCTGGGCGTGCGCACCGAGGCCGCGCAGCTGCGCCCGCTGGCCCGCCTGCTGCATGCGGCCGGGCGCGTCGAGCCGGACGAGCGGCGCATCGCGCTGGTGACGCCGCGCTTCGAGGGCTACGTCGAACGCCTGCTGGTCAATGCCACCGGCCAGGCGGTGGCCGCGGGCCAGCCGCTGTTCGAGGTCTACAGCCCCGAGCTGCTGGCCGCGCAGCGCGAGTACGTGATCGCGATGCAGGGCCTGCAGGCGATGCAGGGCGCCGGCGAGGCCTCGGCTGCGGGCATGCGCCAGCTGGCCGACGCCAGCCTGGCACGGCTGCGCCTGTGGGGCCTTGCGGAGGAAGAGATCGCGGCGCTGGTGCGCACCGGCGAGCCGCGGCGCAGCGTGACGCTGCGCTCCCCGGTGGCCGGCATCGTCACCGAGAAGAAGGCGCTGCAGGGCATGCGCTTCATGCCCGGCGAGGCGCTGTATCAGGTGACCGATCTGTCGGCCGTGTGGGTGCTGGCCGACGTGCCCGAGCAGGACCTCGGCCTGCTGAAGCTCGGCGCCAAGGCCTGGCTGCGCTTCGACGCCTTCCCGGGCCAGCGCTTCGAGGGCCGCGTGGCCTACCTCTACCCGACGCTGAAAGCCGAGACGCGCAGCGCCACGCTGCGCATCGAACTGCCGAATCCGCAGCGCCTGCTCCGGCCGGCGATGTTTGCGCAGGTCGACGTGGCCGCGGGCAGCGCTGCGGCGGTGCTGACCGTGCCGGACTCGGCCGTCATCGACACCGGCACCCGCCGCCTGGTGCTGGTGCAGCGCGGCGAAGGCCGCTTCGAGCCGCGCGACGTGACGCTCGGCGCGCGTGGCGATGAGCACGTCGAGGTGCTGCAGGGCCTGCAGCCCGGCGAACAGGTGGTCGTCGCGGCCAACTTCCTGATCGATGCCGAGAGCAACCTGAAGGCGGTGGTCGGTGCGATGGCCGCGTCCGCCACCACGGCCGCTCCTCTCGCGCGCTAGCGCCGGCAAGGAGCATCCTCATGCTGAGCCATGTGATCCGCTGGTCGGGCCGCCATCCGGGGCTGGTGCTGCTGGCCACGCTGGGCATCGTCGTCGCCGGCATCTTTGCGCTCTTGCGCATGCCGCTGGACGCGCTGCCCGACCTGTCCGACACGCAGGTGATCGTCTACACCGAGGTACCGGGCCAGGCGCCGCAGGTGGTGGAAGACCAGGTCAGCTACCCGCTGACCAGCGCGCTGCTGGCGGTGCCGAAGTCGCGCGCGGTGCGCGGCTTCTCGTTCTTCGGCGCCTCCTTCGTCTACGTGATCTTCGAGGACGGCACCGACATCTACTGGGCCCGCAGCCGGGTGCTCGAGTACCTGAACGCCGCCGCCGCACGCCTGCCCGCCGGCGTGACGCCGACGCTGGGCCCCGATGCCAGCGGCGTCGGCTGGGTCTACCAGTACGCGCTGGTGGCCCGGCAGCGCACGCTGGCCGAGCTGCGCACAGTGCAGGACTGGTTCCTGCGCTACCAGCTCGCCAGGACGCCGGGCGTCGCCGAAGTCGCGTCGATCGGCGGCTTCGTGCAGACCTACCAGGTCACCGTCGACCCGCTGAAGCTGCGCAGCTACGGCATCCCGCTGGCCCGGGTGACGCAGGCGATCCGCGACGCGAACCGCGATGTCGGCGGCCGCGTCATCGAGATGGCCGAGACCGAGTACATGGTGCGCGGCAAGGGCTACCTGCGCGGCAAGGGCGACCTGGAGACGCTGGTGGTGAAGGCCGAGCGCGGCACGCCGGTGCTGGTGCGCGACATCGCCCGCGTCGAGCTGGTGCCCGACGAGCGGCGCGGCGTGGCCGAGTTGAATGGCGAGGGCGAGGTGGTGTCCGGCATCGCCGTGGCGCGCCATGGGCAGAACGCACTGCAGGTGATCGGCGACCTGAAACAACGCATCGCCGAAGTCGCCACAGGCCTGCCCGAGGGTGTCTCGATCCTGCCGGTGTACGACCGCTCCGAGCTGATCCACCGCGCCATCGAGACGCTGAAGCACACGCTGCTAGAAGAGAGCCTGATCGTCGCGGCGGTGTGCTTCGTGTTCCTGCTGCACGCCCGCTCGGCGCTGGTGGCCATCCTGATGCTGCCGGTGGGCGTGCTGATCGCCTTCATCGCGATGCGGCTGCTGGGCATGGACTCGAACCTGATGAGCCTGGGCGGCATCGCGATCGCGGTGGGCGCGATGGTCGACGCGGCGATCGTGATGATCGAGAACGCCCACAAGCACCTGGAGCGGCTGCCGGCGCAGGCCGCGCTGCGCGAGCGCGCCGCGGCGATGCTCGAGGCCTGCATCGAGGTCGGGCCGGCGCTGTTCTTCTCGCTGCTGGTCATCACCGTCTCGTTCCTGCCGGTGTTCACGCTGGAAGCGCAGGAGGGGCGGCTGTTCGCGCCGCTGGCCTACACCAAGACCTTCGCGATGGCCGGCGCGGCGCTGCTCTCGGTGACGCTGGTGCCGGTGCTGATGCTGCTGTTCATCCGCGGCCCGGTGCTGCCGGAGGCGCGCAACCCGGTCAACCGGGTGCTGATCCGGCTCTACCGGCCGCTCATTTCAGGCGTCATGCGCTGGAAGGGCCTGACCCTTGCCACCGCGGCGCTGCTGCTGGCGCTGAGCTGGTGGCCGGCCACCCGCCTGGGCAGCGAGTTCATGCCGACGCTCAACGAAGGCACGCTGCTGTACATGCCGGCCTCGCTGCCGGGCATGTCCATCACCAAGGCGGCCGAGCTGCTGCAGGCGCAGGACCGCATCATCCGGCAGTTCCCCGAGGTGGCCTCGGTGTTCGGCAAGGCCGGCCGGGCCAACACCGCCACCGACCCCGCGCCCACCGAGATGTTCGAGACCGTCATCAACCTGAAGCCGCAGGACCAGTGGCGGCCGGGCATGGACACCGACAAGCTGATCGCCGAGCTCGACCAGGCGCTGCAGTTCCCCGGCATCTCGAACGCCTGGACGATGCCGATCAAGGCGCGCATCGACATGCTGTCCACCGGCATCCGCACGCCGGTGGGCGTGAAGGTCTTCGGCAGGGACCTGGCCGAGATCGACCGCCTGGCGCGGCAGATCGAGACGGTGGTCAGGCAGGTGCCCGGCACCCGCAGCGCGTTCGCCGAACGCCTGACCGGCGCCAGCTACCTGACGGTGGAACCGGACCGTACGCAGCTGGCCCGCTACGGCCTGGCCGTGGGCGAACTGCAGGACGTGGTGGCCACGGCGCTGGGCGGCGAGATGGTGACGACCATGGTCGCGGGCCGCGAACGCTTCGGCGTGGCCGTGCGCTACCCGCGCGAGCTGCGCGCGAACCCGCAGCAGATAGCGCATGAAGTGCTCGTCCCGACAGCGGACGGCGCGATGCTGCCGCTGGGCCAGCTGGCCCGCGTGGGCATCGAGCGCGGCGCGCCGGCCATCCGCACCGAGAACGCGCTGCTCTCGGCCTATGTGTTCGTCGACGTCAGCGGGCGCGACATCGGCTCCTACGTCAGCGACGCGCGGCAGGCGGTGGCGCAACAGGTGAAGTTCCCACCCGGCTACTACGCCACCTGGAGCGGCCAGTTCGAGGCGATGGAGCGCGCCGGCCAGCGCATGAAGATCGTCGTGCCGGTCACGCTGCTGCTCATCTTCGGCCTGCTGTACCTGAACTTCGGCCGCCTGGCCGAGACGCTGATCGTGATGCTCTCGGTGCCCTTCGCGCTGGTGGGGGGCGTGTGGCTGATGTGGGCCCTGGACTACCACCTGTCGGTGGCCGCGGCGGTGGGCTTCATCGCGCTGGCCGGCGTGGCCGCCGAGACCGGCGTGGTGATGCTGATCTACCTGGACCACGCGTGGAGCGCCGCGCAGGCCCGCTGCCGCGACGCGGGCGGGCACGCCGGCAGCGCCGAGCTCTACGCGGCGGTGATGGAAGGCGCGGTCGAGCGCGTGCGGCCGAAGATGATGACCGTGGTGGCCATCATGGCCGGCCTGCTGCCGATCATGTGGAGCAGCGGCACCGGCTCGGAAGTGATGCGCCGCATCGCCGCGCCGATGGTCGGCGGCATGATCTCCTCCACCGTGCTGACGCTGGCGGTGATTCCGGCGATCTATGCGCTGGTGAAGCAGCGGCGCATCAGTGCTGGAGCCTGATGCGCAGGGACACCTCGGCCGCGCCCTGGTTGGTCCACATCCAGCAGTAGTCCTGGTCCAGCGGCGCCACCAGCGTGCCGCTGCTGCCGGCCACCGCCGCCTGCTGCTGCGGGTACACCACCTGCTTGCCCTGGTGGTAGTGGATGTTGAAGTCGGTCGGCGCGCTGCCTTCGAAGGACCAGGCCACCTGCTCGCCGCGGCCGAGCTTGCCGCACAGCTCGGCGAACTTCTTCGGTGCGACCTGCACCTGGCGCTCGAACACGCGGTCGGCGTTCCAGGCGATGTCGATCAGCTCGTTGCGGGCCTCGGCCACCAGGCGGGTCACGGTGATGGCGCCGTTGATCCGGTCGGCGCTGAATCGCACCTTGTCGCCTTCCTTCAGGCCCTGCAGCATCTTGGGATCGGCCACCTTGAACACCATGGTCATCGGCGGCATGTCCAGGCTTTGCAGCGGCCCGTGCTTGAGCGTGACCTTGCCCTGGGCCAAGTCGACCTTGCGGACTTCGCCATCGGCCATCGCCGCGGCGCCCGCGGCAGCCGATGCGGCACCCTGGGCCTGCGCGAGCGGCGCAACGGCAACGAGCAAGGCAGTCAACAGGCGAAGCAGCGGCATGGGCGTTCCTTTCGAAGGCGGAAGAAGTCGGGGTGGTTGGCGGGCGATCATTTGACGCTGAGCCTGCCGACCATGCCGGCCTCGAAGTGCCCGGGCTGCAGGCATGCGAACTGGAACTCGCCGGCCTTCGTGAACTGCCAGACGATCTGCCCGTTGGCGCCGGGCTTCACATGGGCCATGTTCGGATCGGCGTGCTCCATCTCCGGGAACTTCTTCATCAGCTCGGCATGCGCCTTCAGCGCTTCCGCGGTGCCCAGCACCATCTCGTGCAGCAGCTTGCCGCTGTTGTGCACCACGAAGCGCACCGTCTGTCCGCGCCGGATGGTCACATCGGCCGGCGTGAAGCGCATGGTGTCGGCCATGTCCAGGCGAATGGTGCGCACGACCTTCTTCGGGTCGCCTTCGCGTCCGAATGCCGTCTCCTCGACCTTGGCCGGGTCGTAGCGGCGGGTCGCCTCATGGTGCTCGTCGCCGTGGGCGGCGACCGGGCGCGCCGCGGCAAGACCGAGCACCGCGGCCAGTGCAAGAGCAGTGTGGCGTTTCATCAAGCGTCTCCTGAAATCGAGGGGTGGTCCGGCAACATCAATGGCCCTGGTGCCCTTCGTGGCCGCTGGGCTTGCGCACCTGCATCGCCTTGTCGTCGGGCCTCGGTGCGGCTGCGCGCACGGGCGGCGGCAGCTCGGCGGTGTACTCGCTGGCCAGCGTGCCCTTGGGATGCGGGTACGGCCCGGGGTCGCGGTAGTCGCCGCGCTTCACGTCGTCGCGCACCTTCACCACGCTGAACATGCCGCCCATGCCCACCGGGCCGAACGGGCCCTGGCCGGTCATCATCGGCAGCGTGTTGTCCGGCAATGGCATCTCCATCTCGGCCATGTCGTGCATGCCCTTGTCGCCCATCACCATGTAGTCGGGGACCAGGCCGGTGATCTTCTCGACCACGTCGCGGTGGTCGACGCCGATCATCGTCGGCACGCCATGGCCCATCGCGTTCATCGTGTGGTGCGACTTGTGGCAGTGGATCGCCCAGTCGCCGGCCACCGCGTCGAACTCGAAGGCGCGCATCTGGCCCACCGCCACGTCGGTGGTCACCTCCGGCCAGCGGGCCGACTTCGGCACCCAGCCGCCATCGGTGCCGGTGACCTCGAAGTGCGGGCCGTGCATGTGGATCGGGTGGTTGGTCATCGTCAGGTTGCCGACGCGGATGCGCACGCGATCCCCGGTGCGCGCCACGAAGGGGTCTATCCCGGGAAAGGCGCGGCTGTTCCAGGTCCACAGGTTGAAGTCCAGCATGGTGTTGACGCGCGGCGTGGCGCTGCCGGGCTCGATGTCGTAGGCGTTCAGGATGAAGCCGAAGTCGCGGTCCACCTTGTACTGCCGCGGATCCTTCGGGTGCACGATGAACAGGCCCATCATGCCCATCGCCATCTGCACCATCTCGTCGGCATGCGGGTGGTACATGAAGGTGCCCGAGCGCTGCAGCACGAACTCGTACAGCCAGGTCTGGCCCACGCCGATGGGCGGCTGCGTCAGGCCGCTGACGCCATCCATGCCCGAGGGCAGCAGCACGCCATGCCAGTGCACCGTGGTGACCTCGGGCAGCTTGTTGGTGACGAAGATGCGCACGCGGTCGCCTTCCACCGCCTCGATGGTCGGGCCCGGGCTCTGGCCGTTGTAGCCCCAGAGCTTCGCCGTCATGCCGGGCGCGATTTCGCGCAGCACCGGCTCGGCCACGAGGTGGAATTCCTTGACGCCGTCCTTCATGCGCCAGGGCAAGGACCAGCCGTTGAGCGTGACGATGGGCTGGAACGGCCGGCCGTTCGGTGGCAGCGGCGGCGGCTGCATCGTGGCGCTGGACTGCACGGCGGCTTCGGGCAGCAGTGCCGCGCCGGCGCGGCTGACGGCCGCGGCGCCCAGCAGCGTGGCACCGGCGGCCTGGAAGAAGCCGCGGCGGGTGTTGCGGGGGGTGGTCATGGCAAGAGTCCTTCGAGATCGGTCACGGGGCCGGCGTGGCACCGGCCAGGGCGGCCTGCAGCTGCGCATCGGCGAGCCAGAAGTCGCGCTGGGCTTCCACCGCGCCGGTCACGCCGGCGATCTGCTCGCGTGCATCGGCCAGCAGCTCGAACACGCTGCCGAGCATGCCGTTGTAGCGCAGCAGGTTTTCTTCCGAGATGCGCTTGCGCAGCGGCACCAGCTCGTCGCGGTAGTGGCGTGCCAGCGCGTAGGCGCTGCGGTAGGCCGAATGCGCCTCGCGCACCTGCGATCGTGCGTCGGTGGCCACCTGCGCGGCCTGGTGCAGCGCCTGCAGGTACACGCTCTCGGCCCGCGCGACACGCGCGCTGCCGAAGTCGAACAACGGCAGCATCAGCTCGATCTCGTAGCCATTGCGGCGCGGCTCGCCGCTGCTGCTCTGGTTCTGATAGCCCGCATTCAGCACGTTGACGAAACGCGTCGCGCGGCTCAGGCCCAGCGCGCTGGCGGTGGCTGCGGTGGCGCGGCGCGCCATCAGCACATCGAGCCGCTTGTCCATCGCGCGCTGCTCGAGCTGGGCCTGCTCGGTGCTCGCGGCAGGCAGCTCGGGCAGATCGGGCAGGCGCTCGGGCAGCGTGAAGGCCTGCGTCACGCCGTCCAGCCCGAGCAGCCGCGTCAGCCGCTCGCGGGTGGCCACCTGCTGATGCTGGGCCCGGCCCAGCTGGGCCACCGCATCGACCTGGAACGCCTGCTCGCGCATCTGCGAGAGCTTGTTGAAATTGCCGGCGGCCAGCATGCGCCGCGCCAGCTCGGCCGAGGCATCGGCCGCCTGCTTCACCTGCCCCTGGTAGCCCAGCAGCTGCTGCGCCGCCACCGCCTCGAAGAAGGCCTTGCGCACCTCGATGGCCAGGCTGACCGTGTCGGCCGCGGCGCGCAGCTGTGCCTGTTCGAAGCGCTGCTGCTCGGCCTGGCGGGCCAGCGGCATCGTCAGCAGGCCCAGCACGTCGAACATCACGGCCCGATCGATCTCGACCGCAGCGCCGCCCGCCAGGCGGCCAAAGCGCAGCGCAGGGTTGGCCAGGCGGCCGGCCTGCACCAGGTCTGCCTCGGCAATGCCCAGCTCGGCATAGCGGGCCTGCAGGCCCCGGTGGTTGAGCAGGGCCAGCTCGACCGCCGCATCGGCACTGAGCGGCTGGCCCAGCAGTTCGGCCACGCGCGCGCGGACGGTGGCGGAAGGCTCGACGCCGCGCTGCAGCACCGGCGTCTGGCCGATGCGTTCGCGGCTGAGTTGCGCGACGGTGTCGAAGCCGCCATCGGGCGAGAACGACGCGCAGCCGGCCAATACCAGCAGCGCAGCGGCTGCCGCGGCGGAACGCAGGAAAGTCATGACGTGAACCCAGGTGAATCGCCGGCGGACAGGGCCGCCGGCCACAGCCCGTGCCACCCCCCGGCGGCACAGGCGCAGGCAGGCCTCGGCACGAGGCCCGGCGCAAGGCTCAGGCGGCGCGGGGTGGGCGTTCCAGGCCTGCCGGCACGAAGCCCGCCAAGGGCGCCGCCAGGTCGGGGAATCGGATGGGCGACGCAGCGGCCGGCACCGGCCACACCGCGTCGGGCGTGGGCAGGGGCGTCACCGAGCAGAAGGCCGAACAGGTGTTGCACTTGCCCGCGCCACCACTGCCGTGGTCGTGGTGCTGGTCGTGGTGCTGGTCGTGCGGGTGATCGTGCGAATGACCCGCCTGCACCGACACGCTGGCCGCGTCTTTTGCATGTTGGGCCGGGTGATGATCGGTGTGACGATGCTCGGGCCCCTGCAGGCCAACGGGCTGCAGGTCGACCGCCGCCACCGGGCACAGCATGGCTGCCGCCAGCGCGCCCCGCAAGGGCAGCAGCAGCGCCAGCAGCACCAGGAGCCAGAGGCGGGCAGTCTTCACGAATCCAGGTTAGCACGCAGCCGTTGACCAAGCGCCGCATTCTGAACCTTGCCATCGTGGCAAGGTCAAGCATGACCCCACGCGCGACAGGCAAAGGCCCCTGGCAGCCGATACAGTTCCCGACTCGCACGACCCGACTCGCACCAGCCGATTGCCCCACGGAGCCCCTGCCCTTGCGCTTCATCCACGCCGCCGACATCCACCTGGACAGCCCCCTGCGCGGGCTGAGCGCCTACCAGGACGCGCCGGCCGAGCAGCTGCGCGGCGCCACGCGCGAAGCCTTCAGCCAGCTGATCAGCACCGCCATCGAGGAGCGGGTGGACTTCATCGTGATCGCCGGCGACCTGTACGACGGCGACTGGCCCGACTTCAACACCGGCCTGTTCTTCTGCGCCGAGATGGGCCGGCTGCAGCGCGCGGGCATCCCCGCGTTCGTGCTGTTCGGCAACCACGATGCCGAGAGCCACATGACGCGCGCGCTGCGCCTGCCGGACAACGTGCGCCGCTTCTCGGCCGCCGAGTGCCAGGTGCACACGATCGAGCCGCTGAAGGTGGCCCTGCACGGCCGCAGCTTCCGGGAGCGCGACACCACCGAGAACCTGGCCGCCGGCTATGGCCCGCCGCTGCGCGACCACTTCAACATCGGCGTGCTGCACACCGCGCTGGAAGGCCACAGCGAGCATGCCAGCTACGCCCCCTGCACGCTGGCCGAGCTGCAGGCCAAGGACTACGACTACTGGGCGCTGGGCCACGTGCACGAGCACAAGGTCTGGACCGGGCGCTCGACGATCTGCTTTCCCGGCAACCTGCAGGGCCGCAGCATCCGCGAAACCGGGCGCCGCGGCGCGGTGATGGTGACGGTGGGCGAAGACCGCGTGCCGCGGGTGGAGCGCCTGTACATCGACCTGCTGCGCTGGGAACACCTGGCGGTGGACCTGTCGGCCTGCACCACGCTGGACGACGTGGGCCGCGCCACGCAGCGCGCGCTGGCGCAGCTGCTGCAGACCGATGCCCAGGTGCCGCGTGCCTTGCGCGTCAGCTTCGTCGGCGAGAGCCCGATCCATGGCGAGCTGTTCCAGCGCGAGCTCGACCTGCGGGCGCATGTGCTGGCCGAAATCAGCGCCATCGGCCCCGAACGGCTGTGGCTGGAGAAAGTGAAGCTCGCCACCCGGCCCGGCCAGGCGCCGGCGGCCGGCGGCCTGGGCGCCGACGCGCTGGCCGAGCTGGCCGCGCTGCTGGCCGAGGCGCGCCACGACGAATCGCTGCAGCGCGAGCTGCGCGACGACTTCAGCCAGATGCTCGGCAAGGCGCCCGAGCTGTTGGCCGAGGTGCCGGTGCTGCGCAGTGCACGCGAAGGTGAATTGGCCGCGGTGTTCGAGCAGGTGGTGCCCGGCCTGCTGGCGCGCCTGGCGATGAAGGAGTGAGCCGGTGCGGCTGCAACAGCTGTCCCTGATCCGCTACGGGCGCTTCACCGACCAGGTGCTGGACTTTCCGCGCCGCGACTGCGACTTCCACCTGGTCGTCGGCGCCAACGAAGCCGGCAAGTCGACGCTGCGGCGCGCGGTGTCCGAGCTGCTGTTCGGCATGGCCTTGCGCAGCGAGATGGCCTTCCTGCATCCGGTGTCCGAGCTGCGGCTGGGCGCGGTGGTCGAGTCCGCCGCCGGCAGCCTGGCCTTCCACCGCTCGCGCAGCCGCAAGTCGCTTCGGCGCCCCGACGACGAAGCGCTGCCCGACACGGCGCTGGCCGCGCATCTGGGCGACACCGGCGAGGCCTTGTTCAACCGCATGTTCTGCCTGGACCTGGCGGGCCTGCTGGCCGGCGGTCAGACGATCCTGGAGGCGTCCGACGATGTCGGTCAGCTGCTGTTCCAGTCGGCCGCGGGGCTGTCCAGCCTGGGCAGCGTGCGCGATGCGCTGGCCGAGGAAGCGAACAGGCTCTACGCCCCGCGCAAGTCTGGCGACCGTCTGTTCTACCAGGCGCTGGAGCGCCACGAGGCGGCGCGCCAGGCACTGCGCGCCGCGACCGTGCACACGCGCAGCTGGTCCGCCGCCACGGCGCAGCTGGCCTCGGTGCAGGCCGCGCGGCAGGCGGCCTCCGAGCAGTACCGCAGCCTGTCCGCCGCGCGACAGCAGCTGGAACGCATCCGGCGCATTGCCCCGCGCGTGGCACAGCTGCGCGATGCCCAGGCCCAGTTGCAGGCCCTGGCCGGCACGGTGGCCTTCCCGGAAGACGCGGCGCGCCGGCTGGCCGATGGCGAAGTGGCGCTGGCCACGCAGGGCACCGCGCGGGCCCTGCATCGCGAGCGGACGCAGGACCTGCAGGCCCGGCTCGACGCGCTGGCCGTCGACGACGCCATCCTCACGCTGGACACGGCGGTGGAGGCCCTGGCCGCTGCGGGCCAGGCCTGCCTCAACCATCCGCGCGACATCGCGCATGCCGAGCAGGACGTGCAGGCCCGGCTGCGCGACGCCGCGGCCCGCGCGCAGCAGCTGGGCTGGCCCACGGACGAAGCGGCCCTGCGGGCGCGCCTGCCCACGCCGCTGGCCCTGAAGACATTGCTCGCGTTGCTGCAGCAGCGCGGCGCCCTGGCGCAGGGCCAGCAGTCGGCCCAGGACAGCCTGGACCGCGCGCAGGCCGCACTCGATCGGCTGCAGCGGCAGCAGGCCGGTCCGGCCGCGGCGCCGCTGTCGCCCGCGCTCGCCGCGGCGCTGCAGGACGCCCAGCCCTTCAAGGCCAGCGCCACCCGGCAACGCGCGCTCGAAGCCACCCTCGGCGAGGCCCGCGGCCGCCTGGCCGCGGCCTTGTCGGCGCTGTCGACCTGGCACATGGAACCGGCGGCGCTGGCCGCGCTGGCCGTGCCGGCCGAAGAAGAACTGGCAGCGCTGAAGGACGCTCGCGCCACGCTGGCCGCCGGGCTCGATGCCGCCCGCCAGCAGCAGGCCCAGGCCCAGGAGCAGGCGCGCCAGTCGGCACTGGCCCTCGCGCAGTTCAGCGCCAGCCACAGCGTGGTGACGCTGCCCGAGGTGCTGCAGGCCCGCGCGGCGCGCGACGCCTGGTGGGATCGCATCAAGACGCAGCAGGAACCGCTGGCCACCGGCGCGCCACGACTGGACCAGGCCATCGCCGAAGCGGACCGCCTGGTGGATCGCCAGCGCGACCATGCCGAGGCGGCGGCCCGGCTCGACAGCCTGCGCCAGGCGCAGGACCGTGATGCCGCGGCCGCGCAGGCCCGCCAGCAGCAGCAGGACGACGCCGCGGCCGCCCTGGCCGCGTTCGATGCCCGATGGGCCGCCCGCATGGCGGCCGCCGGCCTGCCCGGCATGGCCTTGCTGGGGCTGTCCGGCTGGTTGGCCGACCGCCGTGCCGCGCTCGAGGCCGCCGCCCAGCTCGACAGCCACACCCAGGCCCTGGCCGCCGAACAGCAGGCCGAGCAGGCCGCCGCCACGGCCCTGCGCGCGGCACTGCAGGCGTCCGGCAGCGCGCCCGAAGAGGGCAGCCGCCTCGCCGCGCTGTGCGCCCAGGCCGAGCAGCTGCTCGATGCCGAGCGCAATGCCCGGGCCGGCGCCGAGATGCAGGCCCGCCAGCGCTCGGACGCCGAGGCCGAATGCCATCACCAGCAGCAGCTGCTGCAGAGCCGGTCCACCGCGCTCGCGCAATGGCAGGCGCGGTGGCAGCAGGCCGCCGCTGCCGCCGCGCTGGACGGGGGCGTGATAACGCCTGATGCGGCCGGCCCGGCGATTGAACTGGCCGGGCAGGTGATCGACCTGCTGGGCCAGGTGGACACGTGGCGCCAGCAGCGCATCGGCACGATGCAACGGGACCTGGCCGAGCTCCACGCGGCGGCGCAGGCGCTGCGGGCGGCGCTGGGCCTGCCCGACGACGACGGGCAGGACCCGTTCGCGCTGGCCGGCGCCCTGCTGCAGCGCCTGCAGCGGGCGCGCGAGGCACGGCAGGAGCGCCAGCGCCTGACGGCCGAGCGCGAGGCCAGCGCGGCCGCCCTGCGCAGTGCCGAGGCCACGCTGGCCGCCACCCAGGCCACGCTGGACGGGCTGTACCAGCTGGCCCGCAGCGACGATGCCGCCGTGGTCCGCGCGCAGATTGCCGACTGCGACCGCCGCCGCATGCTACACGAGCAGGAGCAGCAGCACCGCCAGGCCATCGTCGATGCCGGCGACGGCCTGGCGCTGGAGGCCCTGCTCGCCGAATGCGATGCGGTGTCGCCCGCGACGCTGCCGGCGCAGCTGGAAGCGCTGGATGCGCAACTGGCCACCGTGGTGGACCAGCGCGCCCGCCTGGCCGGCGAAGAGGCACAGGCCCAGGCCGAGCTCGACCGCATGCGCGGCGGTGCCGACGCCGCGGTGGCCGAGTCCAAGCGCCTGGAAGCGCTGGCCCAGCTGGGCGATGCGGCCGAGCGCTACGTCACCGTCGCCACCGCCGCGCGCCTGCTGCGCTGGGCGATCGACCGCTACCGCGAGCGCAAGCAGGGGCCGCTGCTGCAACGCGCGGGCGCGCTGTTCGCGCAGCTCACGCTCGGCAGCTTCAGCCGGCTGGTGCCCGACTTCGAGGTCACGCCGCCGCGGCTGATCGCGCTACGCCCGAGCGGCGAGCGCGTGGACATCGGCGGCCTCAGCGAAGGCACGCGCGACCAGCTGTTCCTGGCACTGCGCCTGGCCGCGCTGGAGATGCACATCGCCGCCGACCGGCCGCTGCCCTTCATCGCGGACGACCTGTTCGTCAACTTCCACGACAGCCGCTCGCGTGCCGGCCTGGCGGCGCTGGGCGAGCTGGCGCGCAAGACCCAGGTGATCTTCCTCACCCACCACGCGCATCTGGTGGACGTGGCGCGGCAGTGCATCGACCCGCAGCTCCACGTCATCGAACTGGGCGGTCCGTGATCGGCCGGCACGGCCATCAGCGGGGTCCCGCCACGGCAAACGCCGCGCCTTGCGGGTCCAGGCCGTGCACGATCCAGCTGCCTCCGGGCACCTGGTGCGGGCCCATCAGCACCCGGCCGCCCGCGGCCGGGATGCGCGCCACCGCGGTGTCCACGCTGGCCACGTTCACGTAGTACAGCCAGTGCGGCCGCGGGGCGTCAGGCTGCTTCAGGACCATGCCGCCGTCGGCGTTGTCGCCCTGGGCGCCGGTGGCGAACAGTTGGTACACGCCGTTGGGGCCCATGTCCATCGTCTCGCCCTTGCGCCAGCCGAACAGTTCGCCGTAGAAGGCCAGCGCGCCGTCGAGGCGGGTGGTGTGCAGCTCGTGCCATCCGATGTGGCCCGGCGTGCCCGGCGCGGGCGTTGGCGGCGGGGCCATGCCCTCGGACGGCGCGCCCTTGAACAGCGCCAGCACGGCGCCCTGGGGGTCGCACACGATGGCGAAGCGACCCACGCCCGGAATGTCCTGCGGCGGCACGATCCCCCGGCCGCCCAGGCGCTGCGCCAGCGCCGCGGCGGCGTCCACGTCGTCCACCGCCACATAGCCGGTCCAGCCCGGGCAGGCGCCGCCCGCCTTCATCTCGTCGGTCAGGGCCATCATGCCGCCCACCGCATGGTCCGCCGGGCCGACCATCGTGTACGCCATGCCCGGCATGCCGGCATCGCGCGGCACCCAGTCCATGACGGCCGCATAGAAGGCCTCGGCCGCCTTCAGGTCGGTGGTGTTCAGCTCGAACCAGACATGCTTGCCCCGGAAGTCGGTCATCGCAGTGCTCCTTCGCAAGGATCGGGGCAACGATTGCAGCATGCCGCCCGGACGGCGGCAAGACAGACCTCGCCGGCGGGCGGCCGGGGGTGAAGCGCTACAGCAGGACGATGTCGTACTGCTCAGGATTCATCGACGGCTCCGCGCTCAGCGAGATCGGCTTGCCGATGAAGTCGCTGAGGCCGGCCAGGTGCTGGCTTTCCTCGTCGAGCAGCATCTCGACCACCGTGGCGCTGGCGACGACGCGGAACTCGCGCGGGTTGAACTGCCGTGCCTCGCGCAGGATCTCGCGCAGGATGTCGTAGCACACGCTGCGCGCCGTCTTCACCTGGCCACGGCCGTCGCAGGTGGGGCAAGGCTGGCACAGCATGTGGGCCAGGCTCTCGCGGGTGCGCTTGCGCGTCATCTCCACCAGGCCGAGCTGCGTGAAGCCGGAGACGGTGATCTTGGTGCGGTCCTTGCTGAGCTGCTTGCGGAACTCGGCCAGCACGGCCTGCTGGTGTTCCTCGCGCGTCATGTCGATGAAGTCGACGATGATGATGCCGCCCAAATTACGCAGCCGCAGCTGGCGCGCGATGGCGCCGGCCGCTTCGAGGTTCGTCTTGAAGATGGTGTCGTCGAAGTTGCGCGCGCCGACGAAGCCGCCGGTGTTGACGTCCACCGTGGTCAGCGCCTCGGTCTGGTCGATGATCAGGTAGCCGCCGGACTTGAGGTCCACGCGGCGCGCCAGCGCGCGTGCAATCTCTTCCTCGATGCCGAACAGGTCGAAGATCGGGCGTTCGCCCTTGTAGTGCTCGAGCTTGGCGCAGGACGACGGGGTGTAGGCATCGCCGAAGGCCTTCAGCGCGTCGAACTGCAGCTTGGAGTCGATGCGGATCGACTGCGTCGACTCGGTGGAGATGTCGCGCAGCACCCGCTCGGCGAGGTTCAGGTCCTGGTGCAGCAAGGTGCCCGGCGGCTGCGACAGGCCCTGCGCGCGGATCGCGGCCCAGGCCTTGCGCAGGTAGGCGATGTCGTCGGCCAGCTCCTCGTCGGTGGCTTCCTCGGCATTGGTGCGCAGGATGAAGCCGCCGGTGGGCGTGTCGGCCGGGGTGGCGGCCAGGCGCTGCATCCGCGCGCGCAGCAGTTCGCGCGTCTCGGGCGAACCGATCTTCTGCGAGATGCCGATGTGGTTGTCCTGCGGCAGGAACACCAGCATGCGGCCGGCGATGCTGATCTGCGTGGACAGCCGTGCGCCCTTGGTGCCGATGGGGTCCTTGATGACCTGGACCATGAGCGTCTGGCCTTCGAACACCTGGCGCTCGATCGGCACCGGCACCGCCACGTCGCCGCGCGCCGGGCCGTGGTGGCCGCTGCCGTGCAGGTCGGCCACATGCAGGAAGGCCGCGCGCTCGAGGCCGACGTCGATGAACGCGCTCTGCATCCCGGGCAGCACCCGCGCCACCTTGCCGAGGTAGACGTTGCCGACCAGCCCGCGCTCGAGCGCACGCTCGATGTGCAGTTCCTGCACCGCGCCGTTCTCGATGATCGCGACGCGGGTTTCCTGCGGCGCCCAGTTGATCAGGATGTCATGCATGGTCAGATCGGGAAGCGCGCCTGCCTCAGCAACTCGGCCGTCTCGAAGAGAGGCAAACCCATGATACCGGAGTAGCTGCCCTCGATATGGGCGATCCAGCCGGCGTACTGGCTCTGGATCGCGTAGGCGCCGGCCTTGCCGAAGGGTTCGCCGCTGGCGACATAACGCTCGATGGCAGCGTCCGTCATCGGCGCCACGCGGACCTTCGAGCTCGAAAGCGCGGTCAGCGTGCGGCGGCCGGCCCACAGCGCCACGGCGGTGAGCACGCGGTGCGTGCGGCCGGACAGCGCCCGCAGCATGCGGCGCGCATCCGCGGCATCGGCGGGCTTGGCGAAGATGCGGCGCCCCAGCGCCACGGTGGTGTCCGCCGCCAGGATGGGCTGCGGCGGCAGGCCGCGTGCGCTGGCGCGCTGGCGCGCGGCCCGCAGCTTGGCCAGCGTCACACGCTGCACGTAGTCCTCGGGCGATTCGCCGGCGCGCTCGGCCTCCAGGCGCTCGGCATCCTCGTCCGCGTCGGGCAGCAGCAGGTCGTGCGCCACGCCCAGCTGGTCGAGCAGCTGGCGCCGGCGCGGGCTTTGCGAGGCCAGGTACAGGCGCATCGGGTGGTCGCTCATTCTCGGTGATAGGGATGGCCGGTGCCCAGCGACCAGGCGCGGTACAGCGCCTCGGCCAGCAGCACGCGCACGAAGGCGTGCGGCAAGGTCAGGTCGGACAGGCGCAGGGTCTCGTCGGCGGTGGCCTTCAGCGCGGGGTCGAGCCCGTCGGGCCCGCCGATCAGCAGCACCACGTCGCGACCGTCGGCGCGCCAGGCCTGCAACCGCTCGGCCAGCTGCGCGGTGGTGAGCCGGCTGCCGCGTTCGTCCAGCACCACGCGGCGCGCGCCCTTGAGGCAGGCGGCTTCGAGCCGCTGCGCTTCGGCGGACATCAGCTGCGCGGCGGTCTTGCCGCTGACGCGCGGCTCGGCCTTCACGGCCTTCAGCACCAGGCGCATCTCGGGCGGGAAGCGCTTGGCGAACTCCTCGTAGGCGGTGCCGGCCCAGGCCGGTTGGCGCTGGCCGACGGCCGCCAGCAGCAGCTGCATCAGGGCTTCGCGGCGGTCTTGCGCGGCGCAGCCTTCTTCGCGGCGGCCGTCCTGGCGGACGCCGCTTTCACCGGCGCTTTCACCGGCGCCTTCATCGGCGCTTTCGCGGGCGCCTTCTTCGGCACCCCGACCTTCACCGTGCTGACCTTGGCGGCGGCCTTCTTCGCGGCCGGCGCCTTCTTGGCGCCCGGCGGCTGCTTCGACACAGCGCGCTGGGCCTCGAGCGCCGACTTGCGCGCGCCGGTCTTCCTGGCCGCCGGCGACTCTGCGCTCGCGGTCCGGGCCGCTGCCGCCTTCTTCGCCGCAGGCTTTTTCGCCGCGGACTTGGCGGCGGCCGCCTTCTTCGGCGCCGGCGCGTCTTCGTCGTCGTCGCCGTCCGACGAGGCCTTGACCAGGCCCTTCGCGCCCTCGGCCGCGAGCTTGAGCTTCACCGGCTTGATGATCCACTCGCCGTTCTCGCCACCTTCGGTGCTCAGCACCGGCAGCCCCTGCGACTTGACCGCGCCGCGCACGCTGGAGGCGAGCGCCTTGGTCTGGCGGTTGCTGGTGCCCGAGGCGATGATCACCCGCTCGAACAGCGGTGACAGGTGCTCGGTGTTGAAGACCACGATGTTCTGGGCCTTCACGTCCTCGAGGCCATCGACGATGGCGCGTTGCAGCTTGCGAATGTCCATTCAGCTCCTGGATCGCCCCGCGTCGGGGCTGGTGCGAGGCAATATAGCGCGCGAATCGCGCGGCGTCATGCGGCCCAATCCCGGGGCCGCAGGAAGTCTTCGTAGAGCCGGGCCTCGGGGCTGCCGGGCTCGGGATGCCAGTCGTAGCGCCACTTCACGACCGGCGGCATCGACATCAGGATGCTCTCGGTGCGGCCGCCGGATTGCAGGCCGAACAGCGTGCCGCGGTCGAACACCAGGTTGAACTCGACATAGCGTCCGCGCCGGTAGGCCTGGAAGTCGCGCTGGGCCTCGGTGTAGGGCATGTCGCGGCGGCGCTCGACGATGGCCAGGTAGGCCGGCAGGAAGGCGTCGCCCACCGCACGCAGCATCGCGAAGCTCTGCTCGAAGCCGAGCTCGTTGAAGTCGTCGAAGAAGATGCCGCCGATGCCGCGCGGCTCGTTGCGGTGCTTCAGGAAGAAGTATTCGTCGCACCAGCGCTTGAAGCGCGGGTACAGCGTGTCGCCGAAGGGCTGCAGCGCGTCGCGGCAGACGCGGTGGAAATGGCGCGCGTCTTCCTCGTGGGCGTAGTAGGGCGTCAGGTCCATGCCGCCGCCGAACCACACTGCCGGCGGGCGGCCTTCGGGCAGCGCCGCGAACATGCGCACGTTCATGTGCACCGTGGGCACATGCGGGTTGCGCGGGTGGAACACCAGCGAGACGCCCATCGCCTCGAACGGTGCGCCGGCCAGCTCGGGCCGGTGCTGCGTGGCCGAAGGCGGCAGCGTGGCCCCCAGCACGTGGCTGAAGTTGCAGCCGCCGCGCTCCAGCAGGCCGCCCTCTTCCACCAGCTGGGTGCGGCCGTCGCCGGTCAGGCGGCCGCCGGGCTCGCGGGTCCAGGCGTCGGTGGTGAAGGGCTTGCCATCGACCTGCTGCATCGTGCGCACGATGCGCGATTGCAGGTCCAGCAGGTAATTGCGGACGGCATTGGCGTCCATGGCACCGTTGGGGGTCATGCGGAGGGCGTCCGGGGTCAGCGCTTGATCGCGCGGTGGCCGATGTCGCGACGGTACTGGGCGCCGTCGAACTGGATGCTGCGCAAGGCCTCGTAGGCCCGCGCCTGCGCCAGCCTGGCCGAGTCGCCCAGCGCAGTGACGCAAAGCACGCGGCCGCCGGTGACACGGACCTCGCCGTCTTCCAGCGCCGTGCCGGCGTGGAACACCACCGCATCCTCGGTGTCCTCGGGCAGGCCGGTGATGGCATCGCCCTTGCGCGGCGCCTGCGGGTAGCCGGCCGCGGCCATCACCACGCCCAGCGCGAAACGGCGGTCCCACTGCAGCTCGACCTGGTCGAGCGTGCCGTCGGTGGCGTGCAGCAGCACCTCGAGCAGGTCGCTCTTCAGGCGCATCAGGATCGGCTGCGTCTCGGGGTCGCCCATGCGGGTGTTGAATTCCAGCGTCTTCGGGTGGCCGTTGGCGTCGATCATCAGCCCGGCATAGAGGAAGCCGGTGAACGGGATGCCATCCTTGGCCATGCCGGCCACGGTGGGCAGGATGATCTCGTGCATCGCCTTCGCATGCACGTTGGGCGTGACCACCGGCGCGGGCGAATAGGCGCCCATGCCGCCGGTGTTGGGGCCGAGGTCGCCGTCCTGCAGGCGCTTGTGGTCCTGGCTCGAAGCCAGCGGGAGCACGTGGTGGCCATCGACCAGCACGATGAAGCTGGCTTCCTCGCCCTGCAGGCACTCCTCGATCACCACCCGCGCACCACCGGCGTTGTGCTGCACGCCGAGGGTGTTGTCGACCAGCATGAAGTCGATGGCCTGGTGCGCCTCTTCGAGGCTGGTGGCCACCACCACGCCCTTGCCGGCGGCCAGGCCGTCGGCCTTGATGACGATCGGCGCACCGACCTTGTCGACATGCGCATGGGCCTGCGCCGCATCGCTGAAGGTGGCGTACAGCGCGGTGGGAATGCCGTGGCGCTGCATAAAGTCCTTCGCGAAGGCCTTCGAGCTTTCCAGCTGCGCGGCCGCCTTGCTGGGGCCGAAGATGCGCAGGCCGCGCGCGCGGAACACGTCCACCACGCCGGCGGCCAGCGGCGCCTCGGGGCCGACCACGGTGAGGCCGACCTTCTCGTGCTCGGCAAAGTCGGCCAGCGCCTCGGGCGCGGTGATCGGCACGTTCTCGAGCCGCTTGTCGCGCGCCGTGCCGCCATTGCCCGGCGCCACGAACACGCGCTGCACGCGCGGGCTCTGCGCCAGCTTCCAGGCCAGCGCGTGTTCGCGGCCGCCGCCGCCGATCACGAGCACCTTCATTCGGAGATTTCAGCGTTGTGGAACACGTCCTGCACGTCGTCCAGATCCTCGATGACGTCCAGCAGCTTCTGCATGCGCTGCGCGTCCTCGCCTTCGAGCGCGATGGTGTTCTCGGCGCGCATCGTCACCTCGGCGAGTTCCGGCTTCAGGCCGGCGGCCTCGAGCGCGTTCTTCACCGCCTCGAAGTCGGCCGGCGCGCTCAGCACCTCGATCGCGCCGTCGTCGCCGGTGATCACGTCCTCGGCGCCGGCCTCGAGCGCCACTTCCATCACCTTGTCCTCGCTGGTGCCGGGCGCGAAGATCAGTTGGCCGCAATGCTTGAACTGGAAGGCCACCGAACCCTCGGTGCCCAGGTTGCCGCCGTACTTGCTGAAGGCATGCCGCACCTCGGCCACGGTGCGCACGCGGTTGTCGGTCATGCAGTCGACGATGATCGCGGCGCCGCCGATGCCATAGCCCTCGTAGCGGATTTCCTCGTAGCTCACGCCCTCGAGGTTGCCGGTGGCCTTGTCGATGTTGCGCTTGACGGTGTCGGCCGGCATGTTCGCGGCCTTGGCCTTGTCGACCGCCAGCCGCAGCCGCGGGTTGGCCGTGATGTCACCGCCGCCCTGGCGCGCGGCGACCATGATTTCGCGGATCACACGGGTCCAGACCTTGCCGCGCTTCTCGTCCTGGCGGCCTTTGCGATGCTGGATGTTGGCCCATTTGGAATGTCCGGCCATGTCGTCTCTCTCTCGTGGCGCACGCTCGCAGCCAAGCATGGCTGCAGATGGCGCGCTGTCTGTGCGGAACCCGGGATTCTACCCAGCGGGGTATCCCGCAGGCCGCCGCTATGCTGCCGCGCAACAACGACTGCCTCGATCCCGACCGACCATGACGACCCCCGAACCCCGACTCACCTCGCTCTCGCACGGCGGCGGCTGCGGCTGCAAGATCGCGCCGGGCCTGCTGTCCGAGATGCTCCAGGGCACCGCCGCGCTGCCGGTGCCGCCGCAGTTGCTGGTGGGCATTGCCACCGCCGACGACGCGGCGGTCTACCAGCTCAACAGCGAGCAGGCGCTGATCGCCACCACCGACTTCTTCATGCCGATCGTCGACGACCCGCACGACTTCGGCCGCATCGCCGCGACCAACGCGATCAGCGACGTGTATGCCATGGGCGGCACGCCGATCATGGCGCTGGCATTGGTGGGCATGCCGATCAGCGTGCTGTCGCCGGCCACCATCGCGCGCATCCTCGAAGGCGGCGCGTCCGTGTGCCAGGCCGCCGGCATCCCGATCGCCGGGGGTCACAGCATCGATTCGGTCGAACCGATCTACGGCCTGGTGGTGATGGGGCTGGCGCACCCTTCGCGCATCCGCCGCAATGCCGACGCGCAGCCCGGCGATGCGCTGGTGCTGGGCAAGCCGCTGGGCGTGGGCGTGATGTCGGCGGCGCTGAAGAAGGAGCAGCTGCCGCCCGAGGCCTATGCCCGCATGATCGCGACGACCACCCAGCTCAACACGCCCGGGCCCGCGCTCGCCGCGCTGCCCGGCGTGCATGCGCTGACCGACGTCACCGGCTTCGGGCTGGCCGGGCATGCGCTGGAACTGGCGCGCGGCGCCGGCTGCCGGCTGCGCATCGACTGGTCGCGCGTGCCGCTGCTGCCGGGCGTGGCCGAGCTGGCGGCGCGCGGGCTGGTCACCGGCGCCTCGGGCCGCAACTGGGCCGGCTATGGACGGCAGGTGTCGCTGCCGGCCGGCTTCGACCCCACCGCGCAGGCCTTGCTGACCGATCCGCAGACCAGCGGCGGCCTGCTGGTCTCGTGCGATCCCGAGACCGTGCCCGAGGTGCTGGCGGTGTTCCGCCGCCATGGCTTCGACGCCGCGGCGGAGATCGGCCGCGTCGAGGCCGCGACGTCCGAACCGATGCTGGTGATCGCCTGAGAGGACCTGCCCGATGAACCCGCTGCGCAGCGCATTCGCCCGGCTCTTCCTGCCCGACCCCGCCCAGGCGCCGGACCGGCCCGCGACGATGGCCGACCTGCAGGACGCCGGGGGCCATGTGCGCGCGATGGTGCTGATGCTGCGGGGGCCGGCCGACTGGGAACCGCTGCGCGCGGTGTGGCGCGGCGTGCAGGCCGACCTGGGGCTGCCGGCGCCGGCCATCGCGGTGTCGGGCCAGGACGGGCTGCAGCTGTGGTTCTCGGCGCCGGCACCGGTGCCCGCCACGCAGGCGCACCGGTTTCTGGAGGCGCTGCGGCAGCGCTACCTGCCCGCCGTGGCGCGCCACCGCCTGGTGCTGTGGCCTGGCGCCGACGCGGCCAGCGCGCCGCCGGCGGAACTGGCCTGCGTGCCCGCGCCGCAGCCCGACGGCAGCCGCTGGTCGGCCTTCGTCGCAGCCGACCTGGCCCCGATCTTCTCGGAAACCCCGTGGCTGGACATGCCGCCGAGCGAAGACGGCCAGGCCAAGCTGCTGGCCGCCTTGAGCAGCCTGCCGGCCGACGGGCTGGCCACCAGCCTGGCCACGCTGGCACCGCCGGCTGCGGCCGCGCCGGCCGGGCCCGCGGGCCCGACGGCCGCCACGCCCCTTGCCGACGAACCGCGCGCCTTCCTGCTGCGCGTGATGAACGACGACAGCGTGCCGCTGGCGCTGCGCATCGAGGCCGCGAAGGCACTGCTCCACTAGACTCACCGCCAACCTTCATCCGCGCTGCGACCCGACCATGGCCGACCCCCTGCTGATCGCCCAACACGGCGACATCCGTTGCGAACTGCTGCCCGCGCTGGCCAACCGGCACGGGCTGATCACCGGCGCCACCGGCACCGGCAAGACCATCACCTTGCAGACGCTGGCCGAGAACTTCAGCCGCATCGGCGTGCCGGTGTTCATGGCCGACGTGAAGGGCGACCTCACCGGCATCACGCAGACCGGCTCGCTGAGCCCGAAGATGGCCGCCATCCTGAAGGAACGCGGCCTGCCCGAGCCGGTGCATGCGCCCTGCCCGGCCACGCTGTGGGACGTGTTCGGCAAGGACGGCCATCCGGTGCGCGCGACCGTCTCGGACATGGGCCCGCTGCTGCTGTCGCGCATGCTGGCGCTGAACGAAACCCAGTCCGGCGTGCTGAACCTGGTGTTCAAGATCGCCGACGACAACGGCCTCGCGCTGCTGGACCTGAAGGACCTGCGCGCGATGCTGCAGCACGTGGGCGACAACGCCAGCGAGTTCACCACCGAATACGGCAATGTCAGCGCCGCATCGATCGGCGCGATCCAGCGCGGCCTGCTCACGATCGAGCAGCAGGGCGGCGACAAGTTCTTCGGCGAGCCGATGCTGGACATCGCCGACTTCATGCAGACGGTCGAGGGTCAAGGCGTCATCAACATCCTCGCGGCAGACCAGCTGATGACCGCGCCGCGGCTGTACGCCACCTTCCTGCTGTGGATGCTGTCCGAGCTGTTCGAGCTGCTGCCCGAGGTGGGCGACCTCGAGAAGCCCAAGCTGGTGTTCTTCTTCGACGAGGCGCACCTGCTGTTCAAGGACGCGCCCGCGGCGCTGGTCGAGCGCATCGAGCTGGTCGTGCGGCTGGTGCGCAGCAAGGGCGTGGGCGTCTATTTCGTGACGCAGAACCCGCTGGACGTGCCCGACACCGTGCTCGCGCAGCTGGGCAACCGGGTGCAGCATGCGCTGCGCGCCTTCACGCCGCGCGACCAGAAGGCGGTGAAGTCCGCCGCCGAGACGATGCGCCAGAACCCCGCCCTCGGCGACATGGCCACGGCCATCACCGAGCTCGCGGTCGGCGAGGCGCTGATCAGCTTCCTGGACGCCAAGGGCCGGCCCAGCGTCACCGAGCGCGTGTTCGTGCTGCCCCCGGGCAGCCAGATCGGCCCGATCACGCCCGAGCAGCGGCAGGCGCTGCGCAGCAGCTCGCTGGTGGCCGGCGTCTACGAGAAGGTGATCGACCGCGAATCGGCCTATGAGAAGCTCAAGGGCCGCGCGGCCGCCTCGGCGCCAGCGCCGCAGTCCGCGCCCCTGCCGCCGCAGCAGCAGGCGCCTGGCGGGACCATGCTGCCGCCGCAGGCCAACGTCCCCACGGCGGGCCCGGCCCCTGCGCCAGCCCCAGCCGGCCCCGGCATGCTGGACGGCCTGAAGAGCGTGCTGTTCGGCAGCACAGGCCCGCGCGGCGGCCGCCACGAAGGGCTGGCCGAATCGGCAGCGCGCTCGGCGATGCGCTCGATCGGCTCCAGCGTCGGCCGGGAAATCATCCGCGGCGTGCTGGGCTCGCTGCTGGGCGGCGGCAAACGCTAATACGCATCCGGTGCGGCCACCGGGGCCGCCGGGACCCGGGCTTCAGAAGCCCTCGGGCCGCACCGTCACGCGCATCGCCGCATCCAGCCGGGTCAGCACCCGGTTGGCGAAGAAGCTGTTCTGCGTGTCCGGCTCCAGCGCCGCGATCGCCAGGTTGGCATACGGCTGGTCCAGCGGCACGTAGTGGCTGCCGGGCTCGGCGCGGAAGGCATGCGACGGCGCCAGACTGGCCTGCACGCGCAGGATCGTCTGCCGCCCGTCGGCCACGCTGCCGCGCACGTCGGGCCGGGCCATCTCGCCGCGGGCCTGTTCGACCCAGGCCTCGGCCTGCAGTGCCAGCGGCTTGTCCAGCGTCTGCACGCGCAGCCCCAGGGCCCGCAAGGCCGACACCGCGGCGGTCTCGTCGGCGGCCAGCCAGTAGCCGCAGGGGCGCGGCCGCTCGAGCTGCGTGCGCAGTTGCAGTGCCGAGTCCCAGTCCACCTGCAGCGGCTTGTCGGCGCCGGTGTCCGGGTCCAGCATCAGCAGTTCGCGTCGGGTCGGCGTGGTCGTCGCGGCCACGACCACGCTGCCACGGCAGGCGGTGGCCGCCACCTCGGCATCGGCCGCCGCCTGCAGTGCCTGCAGGTCGGCGGCGTGGTCGGCCGCGCTGGCCAGCACCGTGCGCAAGGCCACCACATGGGCCTGCATGCGCCGCGCCAGGTGCAGGCGGCCGATGCCGACGCCGCGTGTTTCCAGCAGCAGGCTCACCGCGTGGCGCAGGCCATTGACGTTGCGGCCGGTGTCCGGCTGCACGCCGCCCATCGACAGGCGCAGGTTCCCGGGCGCGGTGGAATTGGTGTAGTACCACTCGGTGCGCAGGCCCTGGGCGGCCAGCGCCGCCAGCACCGGCTGGCGGAACCAGTCTTCGCTGGCGCGGCTCAGGGCCGGGGGCAGGTTCGCCGCCATCGCGTACTGCAGCAGCATGTCGTTGCGCTGCACCGCGTTGAACTTCTCGCGGTAGCGGCCGACCACCGTGTGCTCGTGGGCGTCCACCACCACCACGGGCCGGTGCTCGCGCACCAGCCTGGCGATGGCCTGCGACTCGGGCGTGCGCAGCAGCAGGTGGTCACGGTTGATGTCGAAGCCATTGGCTGCCACGCGCCGGCCCCAGGCCGCACCATCGGGATTGGCGCGCGGCAGCACGATCACGTCGATGCGGTCCAGCAGCGCCGCGAGCGAAGGGCCGGCCGTGGCCTCGCCCGCCAGCGCGCGGGCGATCACCAGCAGCGCTTCGGCACCGGCCGGCTCGTCGCCATGCTGCTGGCCGATCAGCAGCACCACCGGCCGGCCGGCGCCGCGGCTGAAGCGCAGCGCCTGGATCGTCACCCCCTCCTGCGAGCGGCCGAGGTCCAGCCCCTCGATGCGGGTGCCGTTGCTGCCGCCGGACCGGGCCAGCCGGTTCAGCACGGCTGCCAGTTCGTCGTTCGAGCTGAAGTCGTCACGGCCGTCGGCCAGCACCGGGGCTTCGTAGTCGAGCCTGGGCGCTGGAAAGCGCGCGGCCACCGCTTCGGAATAGGGTGCCAGCTGCGCCGGCGCCGGGCGCGCGGCGAACAGGCCAACACCGATCAGCAGCAGCGCCGGCAGCGCGGCGCGCAAGAAGGCAGGACGAAGCATCGCCGCACTGTAGCGTGCGGCGCGGGGCACGCTCAACGAACGGTGTAGCCCCGGCCCTCCAGGCAGGCGGTGCGGGCGCGCTGGTAGTCGCCGCGCCGGCTGGCATCGCCACTGGGCTGGCCCACCGCGGCGGCGGTCGGGTCGAAGCCGGTCTGCGACGTGGCCCAGCGGTGGCACTCGTACTCGTCGGTGGACTGCTGCTGCGCACTTTGACCGTTACGGGGGTAGACGTAGAGCTTGTCGTTCGCCGGACCGGAGACCGGCGCCGGGCGACCGTCCACGGGCGTCGGCACCACCTCGTAGCCGCCCTCGACGCGCTCGCGGTAGTACACGCCATTGGCATACAGGTAGGTCAGGCCGCCGATGACGACCATGGTGCGGAACAGCGGCAGGTCGTCGACGATGATGCCGTAGGGCGGGCGCACCACCGTGTAGCCATGCAGCCCGGGGGCGTACCACACGCCGTCGTAGAAGCCGTAGTTGACGCCCGCCCACACCACCGTGTGGGAATGCGGCGGCAACGTGCGCACCGCCCAGCCCGGCGTCGGGTAGTAATGGCCATGGCCATGCGCACCGTCCCACCAGCGCGGCGGCTCGCCACGGTGCGGCGCACCGGGCACCGGGGCACGGCCTTCGCGCACACCGGGCGCCGGCGCACGGCCCTCCTGCGGACCGGGCCCGGGGGCCCGACCCTCCGGCAGACCCGGTCCGGGTGCCCGGCCCTCGTGCGGGCCGGGACCCGCCGCGCGGGGCGCCCCGGCGGGCGGGGCGTCGCGCCCTTCGCCCGGCGCGGCCTGCAGGGCGGGTGGCAAGGTGGCCAGCGTGGCCGCAGCCAGCGCGGTGGCGGCAAAAGAGGCAAAGCGGCGCATCGTGGGTTCTCCTTGGCTCCGGCCCGCCATCAGCCGATGCGGTAGCCGCGGCCCTGCATGCAGGCCGCCATCGCGCGCCGGAAGTTGTCGGTCGGCACGCGCGACGCGGCGGCCGCCTGCTGCTGGCGCGCCTGCGCCTGTTCGATGGCCTGGGCCCGAGACTCCTGCGCCAGCGCGCCCAGGAAGGTGCCGAAGATCGCGCCGATCACCGCGTTCTCGCCAGCGTGGCGCGGCGAGGACACCGCGGCGCCGAGCACCGCACCCGTGGCGGCACCGGCCACCACGTCGGCCCCGTCCCGCACCGGCGGCATGATCGTCGGGCCGCGCACCTGGCGCACCGGCGTCATGCCAGGATCGGTGTTGGTCTGCTGGGCGGCCCAGCGGTAGCACTCGTAGCGATCGCGGCTCTGCAGTTCGTCGGGCTGGCCGCGCTCGGGGTAGAAGTACATCGGCGCTTCTTCCACCACCGGCGGCGGCGCGCGCCGGCCTTCGGCGGAATAAACCGGACGATGAGCGGGTGCGACCACGCAACCGCTGAGCGCTGCGCACAGCAGCGGGGCCAGCAGCCAGAGGCGCTGGGAACGGGGCGGATTCAGGGCATCGGCAGACATGGCATGCATGCTGACGCAACGCCGGCCCGGGGGGTTTGCGTTGACGTAAAGCAGTGCAAAGTTCGGGGGAATCCGTTCCAGCACGCGCGGTCGGCGCCCGCTGCCGCGGCAGCAACCCCGCGCGCAGGAGGGAATGCGAATCCAGGCGCACCCTGCGCCCGTAGTGGGTGCCATGAACACCGCCTGGCCCACCGCCGCGCCCGCCCCGACCCCCCTCCCCGCCCCTGCAGCCGCGGCTGGTCGCGCCGGGCGGGCTCTGGCAAGATCCGCGCCGTCGTATCCGCCGGCCGCCCGCCAGTTCCTGATGCAACCCGCCCGCTCCGAGCCGGCCCCGCAGGCCCTCGGCCACGCCGAGGAGCAGGCGCGCGCCGAGCGCGCCGAGCGCGACCAACGCCTGGCCGGCTGGCTGGCCCAGGCGGCCGAGGGCGACGCGCAGGCTTTCGAGCGCTTCTACGACGCGACGATCGGCTATGCGCAGGCGCTGGCGCGCCGGCTGCTGCGCGAGCCCGACATCGACGACGTGCTGGCCGAGAGCTACTTCCAGTGCTGGCGCGAGGCGCCGCGCTTCGACGCCGGCCGTGGCAGCGCGGTGACCTGGCTGCTGACCCGCGTGCGCAGCCGCGCGATCGACCTGCGGCGCGCGCAGGCGCACGAGGCCAGCGAGGCCGCGGCCGGTGGCGAGAGCGACGAACTCACGCTGGCCGGCCTGGCTTCGCAGCTGCCCGGCCCGGACGAACTGCTGGCCCTGGCCGAGGCCGGCAGCCGGCTGTACCACGCGCTGGCCGCGCTGTCGCCCCAGGAGCGCTGGGTGCTGGGCCTGGCCTATTTCCGCGAGCTCTCGCATGCCGCCACCGCGCAGGTCACCGGCCTGCCGCTGGGCACCGTGAAGTCGCTGCTGCTGCGCGGCCAGCAGAAGCTGCGTCATCTGATGTCCGCATGACGGCCGGAACCACCACGCCATGACCGACCATCAAGACCCTTCACGCCCCGGTGAACCCTCCGAGGCCGGTGCCGTTCTGGATGCCGACATCGTCGACATGCTGAACCAGGGCGCCAGCGCCCCTTCGCCGGGCGATGCGCTGAGCATCGCGCGCGTCAAGCGCAAGCTGCTGGCCCACGTGGCCGAAGCGCAGCGCGCACGGCATGTCACGGTGCGTGCGGCCGACGGCCAGTGGCAGCCCTTCGGCCCCGGGCTGACGCTGAAGGTGCTGCACGAGCACGAGGGCATCATGTCCTACCTGGTGCGACTGGCGCCGGGCGCCACCCTGCCGCCACACCGCCACCCGATCGACGAGGAATGCGTGGTGCTCGAAGGCAGCCTGCGCATCGGCGATCTCGAAGTGGGTGCCGGCGGCTTCCACCTCGGCCGGCAGGACGTGCTGCACATGCCGATCGTCAGCGAGCAGGGGGCGCTGATCTTCCTGCGCGGCGCGGCGCCCGAGGCGGCATTGCTGATCTGATCCCTTGACGCCGGACCGGCCGCGTTTCGCGACGGCCGGCCGCATTTCGTCGCGCCGCTGCGGCGCGAAACCGGCCCGCTGAAGAGACTGCGTGCACTTCGCCACCGAGGAGCACGCACCATGCACACCCCCCCCACCACCCAGCCGGCCCGGCTGATGCTGTCCGCCCTGCTGCTGTCTGCAGCCCTGGCGGGCGCGACCCTCGCGCCACCCGCCCATGCCGCCGCCGACGCAGCGGCCTTCAGCGCCGCCACCGGCGAATTCATCAAGGCCGTCGACGGCAACGACAGCGCGGTGGAGGCCGCCGCCCAGCAGCTGGGCAAGCTCTCGCAGGCCGAGCCGCAGGACCCGGTGCTGCGCGCCTATGCCGGCGCGGCCACGGCGATGAAGGCCCGCACCACGCTGCTGCCGTGGAAGAAGATGGGGGCTGCCGAAGACGGCCTGGCGCTGATCGACAAGGCCCTGGCCCAGCTGACGCCCGCGCACGACGCACCGCTGTACCGCGGCACGCCGGCCAGCCTGGAGACGCGCTTCGTCGCCGCCGGCACCTTCCTGGCCCTGCCCTCGATGTTCAACCGCCACGAGCGCGGCGCCAAGCTGCTGGACGAGGTGCTGAAGAGCCCGCTGTTCGACGCCGCGCCGGTCGGCTTCAAGGCCAGCGTGTGGCTGCGCGCCGGGCTCGAGGCGCAGAAGTCCCAGCGCAGCGACGAAGCCCGCCAGTGGCTGCAGAAGGCGGCCGCCAGCGGTGCGCCGCAGGCCGCCGCGGCGCAAGCCAAGCTGAAGGCGCTGTGATGATGGCGACCCGCCCCACCGCCAGCCCGGTACTGGCGCTCGACGGCGTGCGCAAGACCTACCGGCTCGGCACGCACGTGGTCCCCGCGCTGCAAGGCGTGGACCTGCAGCTGCAGCCCGGCGAGATGCTGGCGCTGACCGGCCCCTCGGGCAGCGGCAAGAGCACGATCCTGAACCTGGCCGGCCTGATCGACAGTGCCGATGCCGGCCAGATCCTGCTGCGCGGCCAGGACGTCACGCAGCTGGACACCGCCAGCGCCACGCTGCTGCGCCGCGATGCCATCGGCTTCGTGTTCCAGAGCTTCAACCTGGTGCCGGTGATGACGGTGGCCGAGAACGTCGACTACCCGTTGTTCCTGGCCGGCGTGCCGGCGGCCGAACGCCAGCAGCGCGTGGCCGCGATGCTCGAAGCCGTGGGCCTGCACGAGCATGCCCAGCACCGGCCCGATGCGCTCTCCGGCGGCCAGCGCCAACGCGTGGCGATTGCCCGTGCGCTGGTCAAGCGGCCGGCTTTGGTGATTGCCGACGAGCCCACCGCCAGCCTCGACTCGCACACCGCCGACCAGGTGCTGGACCTGATGCGCGAACAGGGCCACGGCCATGGCGCCGCCTTTCTGGTGGCGACCCACGATGCGCGCCTGCTCGGCCGCTGCGACCGTGCCATTGCACTGCTTGACGGGAAGATCCAATGAAGTGGCTCAAGTTCGCGTGGCTCAACACGCTGCGCAACCGCCGACGCTCGGCGGTGACGGCGACCATCGCGGCGCTGGGGACCGCGGCCATCTTGCTGGCCGGCGGCTTCGCGCTGTTCACCTACCAGGCGCTGGCGCAATCGTCGGCGCGCACGACGGGGCACCTGATCGTCGGCAAGCCGGCACAGTTCGAGCGCGACGAAGACACGCCGCTGCAGCACGGCCTGGACGATGTCGACGCGCTGAAGGCCAAGCTGATGGCCGACGACGCGGTACGCCAGGTGCTGCCGCGGGTGGAGTTCTCGGGTCTCATCAGCAACGGCGAGAAGTCCACCGTGATGCTGGCCGCCGGCATCGACCCCGACGCCGAATTCGCGGTGAAAGGCCCGTTCCTCACCATCAAGTCCGGCAAGGTGCTGCCGGGCGGCGAACGCAACAACATCATGCTCGGCGAAGGCCTGGCCCGCAGCCTGAAGGCCGCCCCGGGCAGCAGCCTCACGCTGCTGGCCAGCACCACCGAGGGCGCGTTGAACGCGGTGGACGTCACCGTGGTCGGCGTGTTCTCCACCGGCATTGCCGACATCGACAAGCGCCTGGTCTACATCGACGTGCAGAGCGCGCAGAAGCTGCTGGTGACGCAGCGGGTCTCGACCCTGGGCGTGTTCCTCGACCGCATGGACTCGACACCCGCCGCGCAGGCCCGCATCCAGGCGCTGCTGCCGCAGCTGGCGGTGCAGACCTGGCTCGACCAGGCCACCTTCTACCGCAGCGTGAAGGAGCTCTACAACCGCATCTTTGGCGCGTTGGGACTGATCATCGGCGTGATCGTCGTCTTCGTCGTCACCAACGCGATGGCAATGGCGATCATCGAACGCACGCGGGAGATCGGCACCCTGCGCGCGCTGGGCACGCTGCCTGGCCAGCTGGTGCGCAGCTTCGCGCTCGAAGGCCTGCTGCTCGGCGGCAGCGGTGCGCTGGCAGGTGCGCTGCTGTCGGTGGCGGTGTCGGTGGCGCTGCTGGTGTTCCCGGTGATGATGCCGCCGCCGCCCGGCCGCAGCGTGGGCTACCCGCTGCAGGTGGCCATCGACCCGGCGCTGTACGCCGGCACCCTGGTGGCAATGCTCGCACTGGCCACGCTGGCCTCGGCGCTGGTGGCGCGCACCACCGTCCACAAGCCGGTGGTCGACGCGCTGGCGCATGTCTGAAGGACCTCTCATGAAGACCCAACTGACGCTGCTGGCGCTGGCCGCCGGCACGCTGGCGGCCCGTGCCGCCGACGACGTGACCCCGCTGCTGAAGGCCGCGGACCGCTACCGCACCGGTGCCGACAACCTGCAGGTCGAGACCCAGGTCAGCGTGCTGAACCGCGACGGCACGCCGGACAAGGAGCGCCGCTACACCGTGTTCTCGCAGGCCCAGCACAAGTCGCTGGTGCTGATGCGCTCGCCGGCCGAAGCCGGCCAGAAGGTGCTGATGCTCGGCGACGACTTCTGGCTGCTGCTGCCCGGCAGCCAGCGGCCGCTGCGCATCACGCCGACGCAGAAGCTGCTGGGCGACGCCTCCACCGGCGACATCGCGACGATGAGCTGGGCCGAGGACTACACCGGCACCGTGGTCGGCGAAGAGAAGTGCGAGGCGCAGAGCTGTGTGCACCTGAGCCTGCAGGCAGCGCGCAAGGGCCTGTCGTACCAGCGCATCGAGCTGTGGATCGGCAAGGCGCGGCAGGAGCCGCTGAAGGCCGAGCTCTACGTGCAATCGGACAAGCTGGCCAAGCTGGCGAGCTTCGTGTTCGACAAGCCGGCCGCGCCGACAGTGGTGACCGAGATGGTGCTGGTGGACAAGCTCAGCACGCACAAGGAAACCCGCGTGCGCTACCTCTCGCGCCAGGGCAGGCAGGTGCCCGAGACTTGGCTGAACCCGATGTTCCTGGCCCGCAACCCGGCGCTGGAGTAGGCCATGGCGCACCTTGTCCGACGGCCGCGCGGGCGCGCCGTCGCCGCGGCCTGCGCGTTGCTGACCGGCGGCCTGCTGGCCCAGGCCGCCGCCTGCGCGGCCGAGGCCGGCACGGCCGACGCCAACGGCCCCGACATCGAACTGCGTGGCTACGCCACAGGCCGCTCATCTTCTGCACTAGGCGCGCTGGCCGCCGCCAATCAGCGCCAGCCCGGCATCGCGGCGCCGGCGGTCGACAGCTTCAGCGCCGAGGCCGAACTGCGGCACACGCTGCGCGCGAAGACGGCCGGCACGCCGCTGTCGCTGAGCACCGACCTGCTCGCGGCGCAAGAGCAGGCCGCCGGCAGCGCGCCCTCGCGCAGCACGCTGCGTGCCAACGAGCTCTACGGCTCGGCCGACCTCGGCGCCTGGCAGCTCTCGGCGGGCAAGAAGGTGGTCGGCTGGGATGTGGGCTACGGCTTCCGGCCCAACGACTTCGTGCAGCAGGAGACCCGCCGCACCCTGTTGTCGCTGACGCCCGAAGGCCGGCCGCTGCTGCAGCTGGAGCGCTTCGGCAGCGAGGACGCGCTGTCGCTGGTGTGGGTGAACCCCGAGCGCTGGCAGCGCAGCGCCGATGCCACGCGCGGTGCGGCCGAAAGCGCCTTCGCCTTGCGTGGCTACCGCCGCTTCGGCGCGCTGGATGCGTTCGCCTTCGCCCGCCATGGCGCGCACACCGGCAACAGCCTGGGCGCGGCGCTGGCCTGGGTGGCCACCGACGAACTGGAGCTGCATGCCTCGGCGCGCTGGCTGCAGCGTCACGACGGCTGGCAGCTCGCCTCCGGCGCGGGCGACGGCCTGCAGCGCAGCGACCCCTGGCAGCAGGCCACGCGCGGCGCGGCCGCGCAATGGCTGCTGGGCGCCAGCTGGACCGGCCTGCAGCAGCAGAGCCTGATGGTCGAGTACTGGCACGACGGCAGCGCGCTGCCGGACCGCGAGTGGGACCGCTGGCAGCAGCGCAACGCCGCGCTGGCCACGCTGCCGGCCGCGGTGCCGGCAGCGGCGGTGGCCGCCAACCTGGCCTGGCAGGGCACGCCCTTCGGCGCGCAGAGCCTGCGCCAGGACAACCTGTTCATCCGCCTGGCCTGGCAGCCCGAGCACTGGACGGTGTCGCTCGATGCGCTGATCACGCCGGCCGACCGCGGCCGCATCGTGACCGCGTCCGCGCAATGGCAGGGCGACCGCTGGCGCTTCAACGCCGCCTGGCGCGTGAACAGCGGCCCGGCCGATGGGCTGCTGGTGCAGCTGCCGGTCCGCCGCAGCCTGCTGCTGGCGGCCACGCGCTCGTTTTGACGGCGCCGGCGGCCGTTTCACGACCACTGTCGTCGTTTCGTCGCCAAGCCCTCGTGCCGCGGACCGATGACGCCGAACATCCCGTCATCGACCTCCAACCACGCCACGGGAGCTTCACCATGGGATACGCCCTCGAACAAATCGTCAGCCACACCCCGCTCTGGGTCTGGGGCCTGCTGGCCGGCCTGATCGCGCTGGGCCTGCGCCAGGCGCGCGACCATGTGCTGCGCCGCGGCGCGCTGCTGGTGCTGCCGCTGGTGCTGGCCACGATGTCGCTGGCCGGTGCCAGCAACGCCTTCGGCCTGCTGCCCGGAGTGGTGCTGGCCTGGCTGACCGGCCTGGCTGCCGGCGCTGTGGCCTTCACGCTGCTGAAGCTGCCGCTGCGCGCGCAGACGCTGCCCGACGGCCGTTTCGCGGTGGGCGGCAGCTGGCTGCCGATGGTGCTGCTGATCGGCGTGTTCCTGCTGCGCTACGCGGTGTCCGCCTCGCTGGCGATGCACCCGGCGCTGGCCCATGCCACCGGTTTCGCGCTGGGTGCCAGCCTGCTGTACGGCGGGGTGGCCGGCCTGTTCGCCAGACGCGCCTGGCGCATCCTGGCCCAGGCACCGCGGGCGGCGGTGGTGCTGACCGCCTGAACCCGGGGCCACGCTTCGCCCGCCCCGGCAGGCTGCACGAGAATGTCTCCCCATCCGATGCTGCCCGCCCTGCCCACCGCCCCGCCCCGGCCGCGCCGCAGCTTCCTGCAGCGCGGGCTGATCAACCAGTGCATCTGCCTGGGCATCTCGGTGCCGTTCTGGCTGCTGTCCCACCGCGGCAGTGCGTACTGGATGACGCTGACGTACTCGATGGTGATCGGCAACCTGATCTGGCTGTTCATCGACGGCAGCCGGCAGCTCACGATCAGGCTGCTCGGCGACAAGGCCGCCAACAAGGGCCAGTGGCCCGGCTGGGGCTCGATGGGCCTGACCATCGTGCTGGGCTCGCTGGCGGGCTACCAGCTGGGCACCATGCTGGTCGACCGGCTGCTCGGGCTGCGATCGGCCAGCATCTTCGACGCGGTGACACCGGGCGTCGTCACGCTGCTGGTGGCCGGCTCGATGACCTACTTCTTCTGGTCGCGCGAACGCCTGCATGCCGAGATGGCCGCCGCCGAGGCGGCGCGCCGGCTGGCGCTGGAAAACCAGCTCAAGCTGCTGGAATCGCAGCTCGAGCCGCACATGCTGTTCAACACGCTGGCCAACCTGCGGGTGCTGATCGGCCTGGACCCGCCGCGCGCGCAAGCCATGCTGGACCGGCTGATCGCCTTCCTGCGCGCCACCCTGAACGGCTCGCGCAACGGCAGCCACACCTTGCGCGCCGAGTTCGACCGCCTGGCCGACTACCTGGCGCTGATGGCGGTGCGCATGGGCCCGCGGCTGACCGTGCAGTTCGACCTGCCGGACGATCTGCGCGAACGGCTGGTGCCGCCGTTGCTGCTGCAGCCGCTGGTCGAGAACGCCATCAAGCATGGCCTGGAGCCAAAGGTCGAGGGCGGCCGCATCGAGGTGCGTGCCGAGCGCGATGCCGGCCGCCTGCGCCTGACGGTGCGCGACACCGGCATCGGCCTGGCCCAGGCGGCGGCGCTAACGCCGAATGCCGATGGCAGCGGCTACGGCACCAGCCATGTGCGCGAGCGCCTGGCCGCGCTGTTCGGCGAGCAGGCACGCTTCGAGCTCGCCGGCGCCTCGGGCCCCGAAGGCGGCACGCTGGCCACCTTGCTGCTGCCGCTGCCGCCCACGGCCGCCGCCCCTGCTTCCTCCGCCACCGCCACCTAGCCATGCCCACCGCGCTGATAGCCGAAGACGAACCGCTGCTGGCCGCCGGCCTGCAGGCCGAGCTGACCCGCCTGTGGCCCGAGCTGCAGGTCATCGCCCAGGTCTGCGACGGCTGCAGCGCACTGGCCCAGACGCTGCAGCAGCGGCCGGACATCGGCTTCTTCGACATCCGCATGCCCGGCATGACCGGGCTCGAAGCCGCGCAGGCGCTGGCCGAAGACTGGCCCGAGGGGACACCCTTCCCGCTGCTGGTCTTCGTCACCGCCTACGACCAGTACGCGGTGCAGGCCTTCGAGGCACAGGCGGTGGACTACCTGGTGAAGCCGGTGGACGGCGCGCGGCTCGCGGCCTGCATCGAGCGGCTGAAGAAGCGCCTGGCCGATCGCGCGGCGCCGGCCGCCGCAGGCGCCGCGCTGGACCAGACCTTGAACCAGTTGCGCGCGCTGCTCGGCGCCGGTGGCGCCAGCCCGGCACCGGCCGCCGCGCTGCCGCGGCTGGAGGTGATCCAGGCCAGCGTCGGCAACCTGGTGCACATGGTGCCGGTGGACGAGGTGCTGTACTTCGAGGCCGCCGACAAGTACCTGCGCGTGGTGACCGCCGAGCGCGAGCACCTGATCCGCCTGTCGCTGCGCGAGCTGCTGCCGCAGCTGGACCCGCAGAAGTTCTGGCAGGTGCACCGCAGCCTGGTGGTGCGCGCCAGCGCGATCACCACCGCGCTGCGCGACGAATCCGGCAAGGTGTATCTGACGCTGCGCGGCCGGCCCGAGCGGCTGACCGCGAGCCGCCTCTACGCGCACCTGTTCAAGGGCATGTAGGGGCGGATCCGGCCGCCGACGGGCCGGTTCGCCGCAGGATCAGCCACAGGCCACCGGCCACCACGGCAAAGCCGGCGGCCGGCAGCCAGGCCCAGCCGGCGGCGACCGCCGGCGACGGGGCCAGCCCGGCCGCCAGCGCCATGCGCGTCAACGCCGCGGCGGCCAGCAGGGCATTCAGGGCGCCACTGAGCTGGCCTTCGCGGCCCACATGGCCGAACGCCAGCGCGCTGCTGAAGGCGCTGGTCAGCAGTCCGGCCCAGCAGGCCCCGGCCAGCGCCAGCGTCGCGCCCAGCGTCGGCAGGCCGTCGGCCAGGCCGCTGGCACCCGCCGCCAGCGCGGCACCGGCCGCGCCGACGGCCATCACCGGCAGCCCGCCCCAGCGCCGGGTGGCCAGGCTGGCCGGCAGCAGCGCCAGGTTGAAGCCGCCCCAGAACAACGGCATCAGCCAGGGCAGCTGGCTGGGCGGCGCCTGGCGCAGGTACAGCGGCGCCTGCACGATGTTGGCCTGCAGCTGGAACGCACAGGCGGCCAGCAGCGCGGCCAGCAGGAATCCGGGGATCGCGGTGACGGGCCGCACCGGCGTGCTGCGCAGCACCGCCGGGGCCGACAACGCCGGCGCCCCGGCCCGCGCCAATGCGCGCTCGGCTGCCACCATGCCCAGGGTCACCGCCGCCAGCGCCAGCGAGGACAGCACGAACGGTCCGCGCGGGTCCAGCCCCTTCAGCTGCAGGCCCAGGTAGGGCGCGAAGGCCGCGGCCAGGCCGTTGCCCAGCATCAGCAGCCCCACCATCAGCGGCTGAGCCGGCTTCGCGACGTAGCGGCCCAGCAAGGTCAGCGGCGGCGCGCGCAGCAGCGACGAGGTGGCCGCCCAGACGATCGTCAACCCCAGCAGCACGAGCGGCGAAGCGCCCGGCGCGGCGAACGGCAGGGCCACGAAGGTCAGCATCGAGGCCAGCGTGGCCGCAACGACCCCAGCGCCCAGCTTGCCGAGCAGCCGCACCGCGCGGTCACTGGCAAGGCCCACGGCGAGGTCGCAGGCGATGAAGATCAGCTGGTCGGCCATCAAGAGCCACGGCACCACGCTGCGCGGCAGGCCCGCGCTCTCGGCCAGTTGCGGCAGGTAGATCACGTAGACCACCCAGGTCAGCGCGAACAGCAGCTGCACCACCGCCAGGTACAAGCCGATCGCAAGCGGGACGCGCGGGCTGCTCATCGTGGGCGGCAATATAGCCGGGCCCACCCCTCCTAGAATCGGTCCCTTCGACGCACTTGCGATGCCAGCCGGCCCCACGATGTCCGCCCCCACAAAGCCCGAGAGCCCCAAGCCCGCCAACTTCCTGCGCACGCTGATCGAGCGCGAGCAGCAGGAGGGCGTGTACGCGCAGCGGCGCTGGGGCGGTACGCCGGGCGATGGCGCGCACCATGCCGCCGGCGGCCCCGATCCCGCCAAGGTGCGGCTGCGCTTCCCGCCCGAGCCCAACGGCTACCTGCACATCGGCCATGCCAAGAGCATCTGCCTGAACTTCGGGCTGGCGCGCGATTTCGGCGGCGTCTGCCACCTGCGCTTCGACGACACCAACCCCGAGAAGGAGGAGCAGGAATACGTCGACGCCATCGTCGAGATGGTGCACTGGCTGGGCTGGAGCTGGGACGTCAACGGCACCAGCCACCTGTACTACGCCAGCAACTACTTCGACTTCATGTACCGCGCCGCCGAGTACCTGATCGGCGCCGGCCTGGCCTATGTCGACGAGCAGAGCGCCGAGCAGATGCGCGCCAACCGCGGCGACTTCACCACGCCGGGCACCGACAGCCCCTATCGCGCCAGGTCAGCGGCCGAGAACCTGGCGCGCTTCCGCGAGATGCGCGACGGCCAGCATGCCGACGGCGCGATGGTGCTGCGCGCGAAGATCGACATGGCCTCGCCGAACATCAACCTGCGCGACCCGGCGCTCTACCGCATCAAGCGCGCGCACCACCACAACACCGGCGACAAGTGGTGCATCTACCCGATGTACACCTACGCGCACCCGATCGAGGACGCGCTGGAGAACATCACCCACAGCATCTGCACGCTCGAGTTCGAGGACCAGCGCCCGTTCTACGACTGGCTGCTGAACGCGCTGGCCGACGGCGGCCTGCTGCAGCGCCCGCTGCCCAAGCAGCACGAGTTCGGGCGCCTGAACCTCACCTACGTGATCACCAGCAAGCGCAAGCTCAAGGCGCTGGTGGACGAGAAGATCGTCGGCGGCTGGGACGACCCGCGCATGCCCACGCTGGCCGGCATGCGCCGCCGCGGCTACACGCCCGAGGCGGTGCGCAAGATGGCCGAGGACACCGGCGCCAGCAAGACCAACATCTGGGTCGACTACAGCGTGCTCGACATCGCGCTGCGCGACGACCTGGAAGGCAAGGCGCCGCGCGCGATGGCGGTGATCGACCCGCTGAAGTTGAAGCTCACGAACTGGGACACGCTGTTCGGCGCCGGCCATCGCGAGCCCTGCCAGGCCCCGGCGCACCCGCACCTGCCCGAGCTCGGCACCCGCCAGTTCAGCCTGGGCCCCGAGGTGTGGATCGAGCGCGACGACTTCGCCGAAGCGCCGCCCAAGGGCTTCTTCCGGCTGTTCCCCGGCAACAAGGTGCGGCTGAAGTACGGCATGGTCGTCGAATGCACCGGCTGCGAGAAGGACGCCGAGGGCCGCGTCACATCCGTGCTAGCGAGCGTCGTGCCCGACACCAAGAGCGGCACGCCCGGCGCCGATGCGGTGAAGGTCAAGGGCACCATCACCTGGGTCGGCGTGCACGAGGCCGTGCCGGTGGAACTGCGCCTGTACGACCGCCTGTTCAGCCAGCCGCAGCCCGACGCCGGCGACCGCGACTTCCGCGAGGCGCTGAACCCAGCGAGCATGACGGTGGTGCAGGGCTACGTCGAACCCGCGCTCGCCGCGCTGCCGGCCGAGCACCGCGTGCAGTTCGAGCGCCACGGCTACTTCATCACCGACCGCAAGGACCACCGGGCCGAGGCACCGGTGTTCAACCGCATCACCGGGCTGAAGGACAGCTGGGCGAAGTAGCGCAGTCTTGCCAGGTGCTACAGCAACTTGACGCCCGGTAGCGCCTTCATCCCGCGGTCGACGGTGAACACCGCCTCGCAGCCCGCCAGCGCGGCCTTGGCGCTGAGCAGGCAGTCGGCGAAGTCGGCGGGACCACGCTCGTAGCTGTCGATCGCCAGGGCCACGGCTCGCGGCGATTCCAGCGCCACGGTGGCATGGCCTGCCAATGCACGCAGCGCGGTCACCAGATCGACGCGCGGCCGTTGATAGGCGCGCGCCAGCGTCCAGACGAGTTCCACCAGCACCGTGTCGGCCACCCAGATCGGCGCATCGCCCTCTGCCTGGGCGTCAAACAGGCGACGCGCCTTGCTGGCCTGGGCCACATCGTCATTGACGAGCAGGCGCACCAGCACGTTGGTGTCGACCGCGATCACCGCGACTTCTTCCCGGCCCGGCCCTTGACCGACTGGCTCACTGCCTCGTCCATCTGCGCCAGGCTGCGCGCCGGCTCGCCAGGCCTGGCCAGCAGGCCAAACAGGCTGACGGCGCCCTTGGCCAGCATGCGAACCCGAAGCGCGCCATCGGCCTCCACTTCGAAGGCCAGGCGCGAGCCGGGCACGATGCCGAGCTGGTCGCGCAGTTGCTTCGGCAGGGTCACCTGGCCCTTGTCACTGACGGTGGCGATGGTCGACATGAAGAAGCGCTCCGAATCAATGCCACCATCATACAAATTTCCACCGATTGGAATTGCCGACTGATTTCAGAATTCTTTGGGCTCCTCGGAACGGGCGACGCAGGCCTACAGCGCCTTGAACCAGTCCCGGGTCTCGTACCAACTGTAGGTCGCCTGCGCCGCCGCCAGCCCGAGCGGGCCAAAGGTGCGCGGCAGGCCGTAGCGGCGGAAGCCTTCGGGCAGCGGCTGGCGCTGGGCGATGGCCGCTGCCAGGGCCTCACCGGCCACCGTGGTGGGCGCCACGCCATGGCCGCCGAAGCTCAGGCCGTACCAGACGCCGGCCAGTTCGCCCTGTTGCAGGCGGCCGATCTGCGGCATCTTGTGGCGCGCGTAGCTCATCATGCCGCTCCACGCGAACGCGACCTTCACGCCGCCCAGCGACGGGTAGACCCGCAGCAGGTCCCGCTTGAGGAACTGGGCGATGTCCTCGGGCCGGCGGTCGCGCACATGGATGCGGCCGCCCCACAGCAGCCGGGTGTCGGGCAGCACGCGGTAGTAGTCGAACGCGAAGCGGGTGTCGTAGATCGCCGCGCGGCTGGGGATCAGCGCGTCGCGCTGCGCGCCCAGCGGCTCGGTGGCCATCACGTAGGTGGCGATCGGCAGCATCGCGCGCTCGATGTCCGGCACCAGGCCGCGCAGGTAGCCGCCGCCGGCCACCACCACATGGCGCGCGGCGACGCTGCCCGCGGCCGTGTGCACGCGCCAGCCCGCGCCCTCGCGCACGATGCGCGTGACCGGGGAGACCTCGTGCAGCCGGCCGCCGCGCTGGCGCAGCAGCTGCGCCTCCCCCAGCGCGTACTTCAGCGGATGAAAATGGAAGGCATCGGGCTCGAGCAGCGCGCCGAAGTAGCGGTCCGAGCGCACATGCGCGTCGAGCTCGGCCTTGCGCAGCAGCTGCCACTGCACGCCGAAGTGATCGGCCATCAGGCGCTGCTGGCGCGTGAGCACGGCCTCGTCGTCGAACCAGTTCGCCAGCAGCGCGCCGCCTTCGACGATGTCGCAATCGATCGCGTGCTCGCGGATGCGCCGCCGGATCAGGTCGACGGCGCCGCGGGTCAGCGCGTAGCTTGCGCGCGCGCGCTCCGGGCCCAGCTGGGCCAGCAGGTCGGCGCAGTCCAGGCTGTAGCCGCCGAACACGAAGCCGCCGTTGCGGCCCGAGGCGCCGAAGCCCACGCGCTGGGCTTCCAGCACATGAACGTCGGCCAGGCCGCGGTCCTGCAGGCCCAGTGCGGTGGCCAGTCCGGCGAAGCCGGCGCCGACGATGCACACCTCGGCCTCGTGCCGGCCCTGCAGCGGCTCGGCCGGCGGCCGCGGGGCGATCGTCGCTTCGTAGTAGCTCGGTGGCATCGCTGTCGTCATCGTTGAATCCACTCGCGGAACGCCCGGGCGCGCTCCTGGCTCACCAGCACCTCGGCCTCGGGCGCCGGTTGCAGCTGCAGCTTCAGCTGGCCCTTGCCGTGCGGCCGGAAGGCCTGGATGGCGTCCAGCGCCACCAGGAACTGGCGGTTGGCGCGGAAGAAGCGCTGCGGGTCGAGCGCGGCTTCCAGCTCGGCCAGGGTCTCGTCGGCCAGCAGGCGCTCGCCGCCGCGGGTGACCACGAAGGCCAGCTTGTCGATCGAGGTGCACCAGGCCACGTCATCGCAGCGCACGCTGGCGAAGGCCGCGCCGCGGCGCAGCACCAGGCGCTGGCGCCAGGCGCTGCGCAGCGGCGCCTGCAGCTGCAGGGTGGCCAGCAGGCCGCCCAGGTCGCCGGTGAAGTGGCGGCGTAACGCGTCATAACGCGCCAAGGCAGCGTCCAGGTCCCGGTCGCTCACCGGCTTCAGCAGGTAGTCGATCGCATGGCACTTGAAGGCGTCGAGCACGAAGGCGTCGTGCGCGGTGGTGAAGATCACCGGCACACCCGGGGCGGGGTCACCGACCCCGGTGTCGAACAGCGCCAGCGACAGGCCGTCGCCCAGCTGGATGTCCAGCAGCATCAGGTCCGGCGCCGGATGCGCGGCCAGCCAGGCACGCGCAGCCTGCACCGAGGCCGCCGTGCCGACCACGCGCGCCGCGGGCGCGACGCGCTGCAGCGCCTCCAGCAGCCGCGCCAGGGCCGGCGGCTCGTCCTCGGCGATGAACAGGCGCAAGCCGCTCATCCGCTCACCGGCACCGTCACGGCAAAGCGCGCGCCATCCTGCTCGATGCGCAGGCCGCGTCCGCACACCAGCTTGCAGCGTTCATCCAGGTTCGCCAGGCCGACGCCGGCCGAAGCGGCCGGGCCCAGGCGCGGCCGGCGGCGGTTGTGCACCCGCAGCCCGTCGGCCACCGCTTCGATGCGCACCTGCAGCGGTGTGTCGGCCGACACCGCGTTGTGCTTCACCGCGTTCTCCACCAGCACCTGCAAGGCCAGCGGCACGATCAGCGCCTCGGCCGGCAGCGCCTCGTCGGCCGGCCACTGCAGCTGCACCGCGTCGCTGCCGAAGCGCAGCGCCAGCAGCCGGGCGTATTGGCGCACGAATTGCAGCTCGTCCTGCAGCGGCACCTGCTCGCGCCGGCCGTTCACCAGCACGTAGCGATAGACCTCGGCCAGGCAGTCGCAGAACTCGCGCGCCTGCGGGCCGTCGTGGGCGATCAGGTGGCCCAGCGTGTTGAGGCCGTTGAACAGGAAGTGCGGATCGATCTGCGCCTTCAGCGCCGCCAGCTCGGCCTGCGCGCGGCTGCGTTCGAGCTGGGCCAGGTGCAGCGCGTCGGACTCGCGCTCGCGGATCAGGAACATCGTCTCGTAGGCATGGGTCACGAAGATCACGCAGATCACGTTGGCCAGCGCCACCAGCCGGATCACGCCCCAGTCGGTCACCTGGCCGCTGGCGGCATACCAGGCCAGCAGCCAGGCCACGGTGAGCGGCGCGGTGTACAGCGTGCAGGCGGCCACCAGCATCATCAGCTTGCGCAGCGGCTGCGCAAACCAGTCCCAGTGCTCGCGCTGCTTGAACAGCAGCCAGCGGTTGCCCCACCAGATGCTGAACGAAAGCCCGACGAACCAGACCATGCCGGCCCAGAACAGGCCGCGATCGGGCGTGATGTGCGGCGGCTGCAGGCCCAGCAGGCCGCTGAACAGCGGGATCGTCAGCCCGAAGCCGGGGATGCCGAAGGCCATGATCGGGCGGTCGTCGAAGCGCGCCCCGCGCGCCGGCAAGGGGTTCGGCAGCGCCACAGCCGCGTTGGGCAGCGCCACAGCCGCGTTCGGCACGGCAGATTCCCAGTTCGGCGCCGGCGGGCTGGCGCTCTTCATGCGGGCGCCCTAGGCTGCGCACTTCGACCACCCCCGCGCAGCCCCCCATGGACTCGATGCACCTGAACCCACTGGCCATCCTGGCCGCCGCCGTGATGAGCTTCCTGATCGGCGGCGTCTGGTACTCGCCGATCCTGTTCGCCAAGCGCTGGCAACAGGCCGCCGGCCTGCGCGACGACCAGCTCAAGGGCGGCCAGGCGCGCGTCTTCGGCCTGAGCTTCGTCTGCGCGCTGGTGATGGCGGCCAACCTCGCCGCCTTTCTGGGCGCCCAGGCCACGGTGGGCTTCGGCCTGGCGGCCGGCGCGGCCGCCGGCATCGGCTGGGTCGCGATGTGCTTCGCGGTCAACGACCTGTTCGAGCGCCGGCCGCTGGCGCTGTGGCTGATCAACGCCGGCTACCACGTGGTCTCGCTCACGCTGATGGGTGGGCTGCTGGCCTGGTGGAAATGATCCTGCGGCGCTGAGCGCAGGCTCAGCAGCAGCTGCTCGACGCGCGCCGGCTCGTTGATGCAGCGCACCGCGTCGTAGAGCGCCTGCGCTTCGGCAAAGCGCCGGCGCAGCAGGTTCAGCCACTGCTTGAGCCGCCCGGCGCGGTGGCGCGGCACCACATGGCCGGCAATGCGGTGCCAGTAGTGCAGCAGCAGCGGCTCGATCTGGCGCCACGGCACCGCCGGCTGGTGCGGCGAGCGCACGGCCAGCGCCAGCCCGGGGTCGGTGACCATGCCGCGGCCCAGCATCAGCGCGTCGCAGCCCGAGGCCTCGCGGCAACGGCGTGCGTCGTCGGCCGTCCAGATCTCGCCGTTGGCCACCACCGGGATCGCCATCGACTCGCGGATGCGGGCAATCTCGTGCCAGTGCGCCGGCGGGCGGTAGCCATCGGTCTTGGTGCGGGCATGGACCACCAGCTCGCTGGCGCCGGCCGCGGCGATCGCCTGCGCGTTCTCGACCATCTTCGAGCGGTCGCGGTGCCCCAGCCGCATCTTGGCCGACACCGGCATCGCCGCCGGCACCGCGCGCCGCACCGCGGCGACGATGGCATGCACCAGCTCGGGCTCGTCCAGCAGCACCGCGCCGCCGCGGTGGCGGTTCACTGTCTTGGCCGGGCAGCCGAAGTTCAGGTCGATGCCCGCCGGCTGCAAGCGCGCCAGCGCGGCCGCGTTGTCGGCCAGCACCGCGGGGTCGGAGCCGAGCAGCTGCGCCCGCACCGGCACGCCGGCCGGCGTGCGGCTGCCGCTGAGCAGTTCGGGCATCACGCGGGTGAACACGCGGTCGGGCAGCACGCGGTCGGTGACGCGGATGAACTCGGACACGCAGCGGTCGATGCCGCCCACGCGGGTGAGCATGTCGCGCAGGCTGAAGTCGAGCAGCCCTTCCATCGGGGCAAGTAGCAACATGGGGTGGATTGTCGCGGCAGACAATGCGCGGATGAACAGCCCCCTGCTCACTTCGCTCGCTCCCCCCGAGGGGGGCTCAGTGCCCTACGGGCGGCCGGGCGGGCACTGATGGACAGCACCGAACTCGTGATCGCCCGCACCCGCGCCTGGCTGGAGGCCGCGGTGATCGGGCTCAACCTCTGCCCCTTCGCGAAGGGCGTGCACGTGAAGGGCCAGGTGGCCTGCATCGTCAGCGATGCGGTGGATGTCGAATCGCTGCAGGCCGAGCTGGCCCGCGCGCTGCTGGCGCTGGCCGCGGCCGACCCGGAGCAGACCGACACCACGCTGCTGATCCACCCGCAGGTGCTGCAGGACTTCGAGGATTTCAACCAGTTCCTCGCGGTGGCCGACGACACGCTGCAGTCGCTGGGCCTGGAGGGCGTGCTGCAGGTGGCGAGCTTCCATCCGCAGTTCCAGTTCGCCGGCACCGCGCCGGACGACGTCACCAACGCCACCAACCGCTCGCCCTACCCCACGCTGCACCTGCTGCGCGAAGACAGCATCGACCGCGCGGTCGAGGCCTTCCCCGAGGCCGAGACGATCTACGAAGCCAACATGGCGACACTGCAGCGCCTGGGGCCGGCCGGCTGGGCCGCGCTGCAGCGGCACTGGAGCGCCGAGGCCGTGGCGCCGGCCCTCAACGTTGACCCGACTGGACGCGGCGCCGCCGCCGGTGAAGACTGAGCGCCGGTCGAACACCGGAGCCTGCCTTGAAGGACCTGAAACACCTGAGCATCGTCGACGGCGCGTTCCTGCATTTCGAGTCCGCCGAGATGCCGATGCACGTGGGCAGCCTGAACCTGTTCGAACGGCCCGCCGGCTACGACGGGCACTGGTACGAGGACGTCAAGAAGCACATCACCAGCCGCCTGCACTTGGCGCCGGTGTTCACGCGCAAGCTGGCGATGATGCCCTTCGACCTGGCCAACCCGGTGTGGATCGACGACGACGACCTCGACCTCGACTACCACATGCGCTACGTGGTGCTGCCCAAGCCCGGCTCGCGCCAGCAGCTGGAAACCCTGGTGGCGCGCCTGCATTCGAGCCTGCTGGACCGCAGCCGCCCGCTGTGGGAGTTCTACGTCATCGACGGGCTCGAGAGCGGCGAGCTGGCCTTCTACGGCAAGGTGCACCATGCCGCCATCGACGGCCAGGCCGGCGTGGTGCTGGGCCAGAGCGTGTTCGACCTGACGCCCGAGCCGCGCAAGGTGAAGCCGCCGCGGCCGCGCCGCACCCAGCGCTACCAGCTGGGCGTGGCCGAACTGCTGGCCGCCGGCATCGAGAACCAGCTGAACCAGATCGTCACGCTGGCCAGGCTGCTGCCGGGCCTGGCGAAATCGGTGGCCGCGCTGGCGGTGGATGCGCTGCAGTCACGCAGCCAGTCGACGGCCGAGGGTGGGAAGAAGGGCGCGAAGAAAGGCAACGTCTTCAAGTTCGCGCCGCCCACGCCGTTCAACCATCCGATCACCAACCAGCGCTCGTTCACCGGCGTCACGCTGCCACTGGACGAGACCAAGCGCATCGGCAAGCTGCTGGGCGCCTCGGTCAACGACATGGTGCTGTGGCTGTGCAGCACGGCGCTGCGCGCGTACCTGAAGGAATCGCGCGAGCTGCCCGCGAAGACGCTGGTGGCCGGCGTGCCGATCTCGCTGCGCGAGCAGGGCGACACCAGCATGAACAACCAGGTGGCCGGCACCGTGATCGACCTCGGCACCCAGCAGTCCGATCCGATGAAGCGCCTGGCCGAGATCCTGGCCGGCACGGCCGCGATGAAGAAGCAGATCGGCACCCTGAGCGGCGTGGTGCCGACCGACTTCCCCTCGCTCGGCTCGCCCTGGCTGCTCAGCGGCCTGGCCTCGCTGTACGGCCGCTCGCGCCTGGCCGACCGGCTGCGCATCATGAACGTGGCCATCTCCAACGTGCCCGGCGCACCGGTGCCGGTGTACCTGGCCGGCGCGAAGATGACCGACTACTACCCGGTGTCGATCGTCGTGCACGGCGTGGCGCTGAACATCACCGTGCAGAGCTACATGGGCCGGCTGTGCTTCGGCCTGATCGCCTGCCGCCGCGCGGTGCCCGACATCGGCGACCTGGCCACGCACCTGCAGCAGGCCTTCGAGCAGCTGAAGGCGCTGGGCGCCTCGGTGCAGGACCCGGCGCAGGAGACTTCGCAGAAGCCCCCGCAGGCCGCGCCACAGGCTGCCCCGCAGGAGGCCGCACCGCCGGCCGCGACGACCACCGCGGCGCCCCGCCGCCGGCGGGCCCCGGCGAAGCCCCGTGCCCCCGCAGCGCCGCCGCTGGCCGTGGCCCGGAAGACCGGCGCCAAGAAGGCGCGCCGCCAGGCCGCCCGCGCGGGCTGAACCCGGCGCGGCCCGCGCGCACGCGCCCAAGCGCCCATCGCGCGAGCCAGGCTTCGCCCTCTTCACAGACCGCCGCCGCAGGCGCATGCTGCGGCCATGGCCTCGCCGCTTCGAGTTGCCGCACTGACCTGCCTGCTGGCCACGGCGCTGGTCGGCCATGCCCAGCCGCCGGATGCCGCGCTGACCGTGGAAAGCTGCGTCAGCAAGGACAGGCTGCAGCTGGCCGCCCCGGACCCCTGGGTGATGCTGGCCGAGGATGAAGCCCTCACCGTGTTCGAGCAGATGATGCAGCGCTACCCGGTGCTGCAGCGCGACGGCCTGGTGCCCAGCCGCATCGCCCTCTGGCGCCGGCCCGACAGCGGCGCCTGGCTCTACGTCACCTTGCTCGAAGATCCTTCGCGCAGCGGCGAGATGTGCTTCACGGCCACCGTCGTCGCACGGCCGCTGGCGATCACCGCGTCACTGCTGCGCAAGTATTTCGACGTCGCGACCGCGGCCCGCTAGCGGCGCGGCTTGGCGCGCGCCGCGTCGAACTTGCGCCAATACTGGAACTCGTCCTCGTGCACCTCGATGTCGATCTCGGCCACGCGCGCCTGCAGCCGTTCCTGCACCTCGGCAACGGCGGCGTTGTAGATCGAGGGCCCGACCTCTTCGATGAAGAAGTTCAGCAGCGCGCCGGCGGCGATGTTGCCGATCGGCTCGTCGAAGTTCTCGCTGAAGTAGCGCTCGATCGAGCGCAGCGCTTCGGCGCGGGATTCCTTGGTGAGCGTGATCGGCATGCGCGCCTCAGCGGGCTATGCCGTCCGGCAGCTCGATCTTGACCTCCAGCACCTCGAGGTTGTCCTGGCGCTCCAGGTGCACCTTGATGTCGTCGGCCTTGATGGCCACGTACTTCGAGATCACGGCCACCAGTTCCTGCTGCAGCTGCGGCAGGTAGTCGGCGCGGCTGCCGCGGCCCGAGCGTTCGTGGGCGAGGATGATCTGCAGCCGCTCCTTGGCGACCGAGGCGGTCTTCTTCTTCTCGCCGAGCAGGAAGGAAAGCAGCGACATGGGCGGCCTACCTCCCGCCGAACAGGCGCTTGAAGAAGCCGGGCTTCTCGGCGTCGGTGAATCGCACCGGAATCGTCTCGCCGAGGAAGCGGCCGACCACGTCCTTGTAGGCTTCGCTGACGTCGCTGCCCTTCAGGTGGATCGCCGGCACGCCCTGGTTCGACGCGTCGAGCACCGATTCGCTCTCGGGGATGACGCCGATCAGCGGGATGCGCAGGATCTCCTGGATGTCGTCGAGCGAGAGCATCTGCCCGCCGACCACGCGGCTGGGGTTGTAGCGCGTGATCAGCAGGTGTTCCTTGATGGGCTCCTTGCCGTCGATGGCGCGCTTGGTCTTGCTCGACAGGATGCCCAGGATGCGGTCGGAATCGCGCACCGACGAGACCTCGGGATTCGTGACCACCAGCGCCTCGTCCGCGAAGTGCATCGCCATCAGCGCGCCGGTCTCGATGCCGGCCGGCGAATCGCAGACGATGTAGTCGAAGCCCATGCCGGCCAGGTCGTTCAGCACGCGCTCGACACCGTCCTGCGTCAATGCGTCCTTGTCACGCGTCTGGCTGGCGGCCAGCACGAACAGGTTCTCGCACTGCTTGTCCTTGATCAGCGCCTGGTTCAGGTTGGCTTCGTTGTGGATCACGTTGATCAGGTCGTACACCACGCGGCGCTCGCAGCCCATGATCAGGTCGAGGTTGCGCAAGCCCACGTCGAAGTCGATCACCGCCGTCTTGTGCCCGCGCAGGGCCAGGCCGGAGGCGAAGCTGGCGCTGGTGGTCGTCTTGCCGACGCCGCCTTTGCCGGAGGTGACCACAATGATCTTGGCCATCGGAAGGGCTCCTTCTTTCGGTTCAATCTTTCAGGGGTTCGATGCGCAGCTTCTCGCCTTCGAGCCGCACCATCGCCGGCTTGGCCAGCACCTCGGGCGGCAGCTCGGTCTCGGTGGTGCGGTAGATGCCGGCGATGGACAGCAGCTGCGGCTCCAGGCAGGTGCTGAAGATGCGCGCCTCGGTGTTGCCGCGCGCGCCGGCGATCGCCCGGCCGCGCAGCGGTGCGTAGACATGGATGTGGCCGTCGGCAATCACCTCGGCGCCGAAGCTCACCACCGCCAAGACCACCAGGTCGCCGCGCGCATACACGCGCTGGCCGGAGCGCAGCGGCTTGTCGACCACCAGCGTGGCCGGCGCGGCGGCCGGCACCTCGCGCACGACCTCCACTTCGCGCAGCACTTCGACTTCGCGCACCACCTCGTTGACGACCGCGCGGGGCGCCACAGGTGCGGCCACCGGCGCGGCGTCCAGCGCCTCGGCCAGGCCGGCGGCCTGCGCCGCCGCCACCTGCGCGGCACTGCCGCCCTGCACCGCAATCGGCTGCAGCCGATATTCGCGCAGGCAGGCGACCAGCGCCGCGAAGTCGATCGTCGCATCGGCCTCGCGCAGCGGGCTCAAGTCGATGACCAGCGGGTCGTTGTCGAACAGGCCCGGCGCCTCGGCCACGCGGGCGGCCAGCGCCTGGCGAAAGGCATCGAGGTCGGCGGTCTGCAGGCGCAGCGCGGTCAGCGTCCAGGCCGTGCTCTTGAGGTCGAAGGGGGAGGTTGCCGAGGTGACGGGGGCCATGGGCGGGCCAGGAAGAACACGACGTGGGAGGCTGGGCGGCGGCCCTGCCCACCAGGACACGCGGGCGGCCGCGACAGGCCCGAAGTGTATCCGCCCGTCCGGCAGCCTCCGCCCCGCCCCGGGGGCGGGCTTCTACGGGGTCGTGACCAGACGTTCGCCCTGCAGCGGCGGCAGCGCGAACGAGTGCACCAGGTCCGGCTGCGCCAGCCGCCGGTGCACGCGGTCAAAGCGCTCGAACGGGATGTCCTGCAGCAGCGGCCGCAGCTTGCGGTACAGGTAGGCGCTGTCCTGCACGAGCCGCGGGAAGTGCAGCAAGGTCACGTTCACCGGATGCTCGGCGGCGGCCAGCATCAGCCGGTACAAACGGTCACGCAAAACCTGCTCCTGGTCGCTGCCGCTGCGCGTGCCGACCAGGCCGCCGGCGAGTTCCTTGCGCTTGAGCCAAACCTTCAAACGACGCGGCCACGACATGTCCGCCAGGTGCAGGTTCATCACGCGGCGCCGGCTCTCGGCGGCCTCGTGCAGCGCGCGCATCGGCACGAACACGTGGTCGATCACGATGTCCGGGCGCGCGAACACCTGCGCCGCATGTTCGCAGAAGGCCGGTGCCTTCACGATGTAGGGCGCGCCCTGGCGCCGCACGTCGATCTCCAGGCCGGCCTGGGCCACGGCGCTCTTGCGGTGCACGAGGTCGCGGCTGCTGAAGCCGGTGTCCAGGCCCAGCAGCGTGAGCAGCTCGACGAGGAAGGTGGTGCCGGCGCGGCCGGTGCCGGTGATCACGGCATGGTGGCGCGGCAGCGGCTCAGGAAGGTCGGCAGCGCGGGCCGGGGCCGGGCGGCTGGTGATCAGCGTCATGGCGCCACTGTGACGCCAGGCCGTCAAGCCCGTGTGACTGGAATATTGCTGGCCTTTTCAATGTGTCTGGGCCGAGCCTGGCGGGATGCGATGATCGCGGCCTTTCATCGCTTCACCTTCGTCACCATGATCCTCAAGACCCTGGGCGTCCTGGCCCTGATGATGTCCTGCGCCGCCTTCGCGCAGGCGCCGGCTGCAGCGGCGGCCTCGACCCCCGCGCTCGACGCAGTGGCCGCCAAGTCGGCCAAGGAACCCGGCGCGGTGGTCACCGGCAGCGGCCTGGTGTACCGCTCGCTGCGCGAAGGCAAGGGCCCCTCGCCGGCGGCCACCGACACCGTGAAGGTCCACTACCGCGGCACCTTTCCCGATGGCCGCGAGTTCGACAGTTCGTACAAGCGCGGCGAGCCCACCGAGTTCCCGCTGAACCGCGTCATCAAGTGCTGGACCGAAGGCGTGCAGCGCCTGAAGGTCGGCGGCAAGGCCAAGCTCACCTGCCCGCCCGGCATCGCCTACGGCGAGCGCGGCGCCGGCGGCGTGATCCCGCCGAATGCAACGCTGCTGTTCGAGGTCGAATTGCTCGGCATTGCGGGGCGCTGAAGCCACCGCCCGCCGCCGGTGCGGGGCCGCAGCAGTGCACCACTGCGGTGACCTGGGCACCGGCAGCGGGCACCGGTGTCATGACCCTCTCGATCATGACTGTGGGGAGATCACCCAAGCGCCGGCCACATTGATCTAGATCCATCAAGCCCCTGTTCGCGCTGCCGACAAAGCGGCCATGCGGCATGCGATGCCGTACCAAGAACAGGAGCACCCACGATGGAATTTCTGAACAACCTGCGCCTGCGCACCAAGTTCGCAGTCGTCGCATTGATGGCAGTGGCCATGACGGCCGCACCGGCGACGCTGGTGCTGCGCGAACGGCTGCAGGCGATTGCCGCGGCGCGTGCAGAGGCGGCCGGCATCGCGCCCGCCGGTGAGCTGCTGAAGCTGATTCGCCTGACGCAGCAACATCGCGGCCTGAGCGCGGCCACGCTGGCAGGCAACACGCAGGCCGGTGCGCAACGCGTGGCGGTACAGGCCGAGCTGGCCAACAGCCTGCAGCAGACCGAGGCGGCGATCGCCGCCCTGGGCCAGCCCGCGCTGGATAAGGAGGCCGCCACCATGCGTACGCAATGGCAGCCGCTGGCCGACGCCCTGGCCGCGAAGACGCTGGACGCGCCGGCCAGCTTCAGCCGCCACACCGCGCTGGTCGACCAGCAGCTCGACCTGCTGCGCAGCGTGGTCGACCAGACCGCGCTGGCGCTGGACGGCGAGCCCGCCGCGCATGCGCTGGTGGGCGCCACCCTGGCCGACCTGCCCCGGCTGACCGAGGCGCTGGGCCAGCTGCGTGCGCGCGGCAACGTGGCGCTGCAGCAGCAGGCTGCCACGCTGCAGGACAAGGCCCGCCTCGAGGCGCTGGCCAGCATGGCGCGGCTGTACCAGCGCAATGCGACCTATGCCTTCGAGCGCATGGCCGCGGCCGACGCTGCCATGGGCCAGGCGCTGAACGCCGCCATCGACAACGCGGCGCGGCACGGCGAGGCCGCGCTGGCTTTGCTGGACAGCCGCGTGCTGCGCGCCGAGACGCTGGACCATCCGGCGGCCGCTTACTTTGCCAGCCAGACCCAGGCGATCGACGCGCAGTTCCAGCTCGTCGACGCCGCTTTCGGCCAGCTGGCGCGCACGCTCGAGCAGCGCGTGGACCGTGCGCGCGCGACGCTGGCCTGGCTGGGCGGCGGCATCGCGCTGCTGGGCCTGCTGTGCCTGGGCCTGCTGTGGCAGATCGCCCGCGCCACCGCGCGCGGCATCGACGCGGCGCTGCAGGTGGCCCGCACCGTCGCCAGTGGCGACCTGGGCACCGAGGTGGTGGTGCGCGGCCGCGACGAGACCGGCGAGCTGCTGCAGGCACTGAAGACGATGAACGACAACCTGGGCGCGGTGGTGCGCCATGTGCGCCAGGGCAGCGAGCAGATCGCCACCGGCGCCGGCCAGATCGCCGTGGGCAATACCGACCTGAGCCAGCGCACCGAGGAACAGGCCAGCAACCTGCAGCAGACCGCCGCCTCGATGGAACAACTGGGCGCCAGCGTCAAGAATAACGCTGAATCGGCGCGTCAGGCCGCCGAGATGGCGCAGGCCGCCACCCAGGTGGCGCAGCAAGGCGGCGCCGCTGTCTCCGAGGTGGTGCAGACGATGGAGCAGATCAGCGCGGCCAGCCGCCGCATCGGCGACATCATCGGCGTGATCGACGGCATCGCGTTCCAGACCAACATCCTGGCGTTGAACGCTGCGGTGGAAGCCGCCCGCGCCGGCGAGCAGGGCCGCGGCTTTGCGGTCGTCGCGGCCGAGGTGCGCAGCCTCGCGCAGCGCAGCGCGCAGGCCGCGCGCGAGATCAAGACGCTGATCCACGCCAGCGCCGAGCAGGTGGATACCGGCGCGCGCCAGGTGGCCGACGCCGGCGCGACGATGCAGCGCATCGTCCTGCAGGTGCAGGAGGTGGACGCGCTGGTCACGGCCATCGGCGAATCGACACAGCAGCAGGCCCAGGGCATCGCCCAGGTCGGCGACGCAATGAGCCAGCTCGACGAGGTGACGCAGCAGAACGCTGCGCTGGTGGAGGAAAGCGCGGCGGCCGCCGATTCGATGCACCAGCAGGCCAGCCGGCTGGTCGAGGCGGTGGGCGCCTTCCGGCTCGCCGCGGCCTGATCACGCGGCGCCGGCAGCGGGGGTCAGAACAGCGAGGGCTGGTCGTCCGGCCTGGCGTTCTCGATCAGCAGCATCTTCAGCTTGGTGTCGGTGCCGCCGGGGGCCGAGAAGCCGCCCTTGCGGCCACCGGCGGCCAGCACGCGGTGGCAGGGCACGATGGGCGCAAAGGGGTTCGCGCCCAGCGCCTGGCCCACCGCGCGCGCCGCGCCGGGTTCGCCCAGGCGCTGGGCGATATCGCCGTAGGTGAGCGTGCTTCCGGACCGAATGCCCAGCGCGATGCGGTAGACGCGGGTATGGAATGCCGGCACCTCGCGCCAGTCGAGCCGCGTGGCCGAGAGGTCGCGCGGCTCGCCGCGCAGCTGCGCCTGGATGTCGGCGATCAGCGCGGCCACCTCGGCCGGCGGCTCGCGCTCGGCCAGCGCCGGAAAGCGGCGCCGCATGCGCTGGCGCGTGCCGGCCGCGCTGGCATGCGGCAGCTGCGCACCGCAGATGCCTTCGTCGCCCCAGGCAATGCCGCAGGCGCCGATCGCGGTGTCGAAGACGGCCCAGCCGGCCATGGCCAGCGCCCTGCTCAGCGCGACAGCGCGAGCCTGACGCCAAAGCCCAGCAGCAAGGTGCCGGCCAGGCGGTTGAGCCAGCGCGTCACGCGCGGGCTGCCGCGCAGCGCGGCGGCGAAGCGGCGCGTCAGCAGCACGACGATCAGCGCGTACGCGAAGGTCAGCGCCGCAATCGTCGCCGCCATCACGCCGAAGGTCAGCAGGCCCTGGTGCCGCGCGGGGTCGACGAACAGCGGGAAGAAGGCCATGTAGAACACGATGGCCTTGGGGTTCATCAGCGTGATCGCGAAGGCCTGGCGGATGTAGTGACCCGGCGTGATGGTGATCACCGGCGCGTCGCCGGGCCGGGCCAGCAGCATGCGCAGGCCCAGCCAGGCCAGGTAGGCCGCGCCCAGCCACTGCACCGCGCCGAACACCAGCGGCCAGGCCGCCAGCAAGGTGGCCACGCCGGCCACGGCCAGCCACATCAGCACCTGGTCGCCGAGGATCAGCCCCGCGGTGGCCGCCAGCCCGCCGCGCAGCCCGCCCTTGCTGGTGGAGGTGATCAGCGCCAGGTTGCCCGGGCCGGGGATGGCCAGGAACACGATCACCGCGATCACGAACGCGCCGTAGTCGGCAATGCCAAACATCTGGAATCCTCGGTGGGGCTCAGGGCCGCGTCAGCCAGCGGTGGAGCTCATCGGCCGGCATCGGCCGCGCGTAGAGATAGCCCTGGGCAATGTGGCAGCCCAGCGCGCGCAGCACCTGCTGCTGCGCCTCGGTCTCGACGCCTTCGGCGATGATCTCCATGCCCAGCGCGCGACCCAGGTCCACCACCATGCGCGCGATGCTGCCATGGCCGGGCTCGGCGCCCGGCGCTTCGGTCAGTTCGATCTCGTGGATGAAGGCGCGGTCGATCTTCAGCCGCTGAGCGCCGAGCTGGCGCAGCACGCTCAGCGACGAGTAGCCGGTGCCGAAATCGTCGATGGCCAGGCCGACGCCGATGGCGCGCAGCTCGCTCAGCACGCTGAGGATGAACTCCAGGTCCTCGGCGGCCACCGACTCGGTGATCTCGAGCTCGACGAAGCGGGCATCGACCTGCGCATCGGCCAGCGCGCGCGACACCGAGGGCAGGAAGTCCGGATCGGTGAACTGCGACTTCGACACGTTGACCGACATGCGCAGCCCCGGGTGCCCGTGCTCGTGCAGCCGACGCAGCTCATGGCAGGCGGTGCGCAGCACGAACTCGCCGATCGCGACGATCAGGCCCGAGCGCTCGGCCAGCGGGATGAAGCGGTCGGGCGCGACGAAGCTGCCGTCGTCGAGCCGCCAGCGGATCAGGGCCTCGACGCCGATGACGCGGCCATCGGTCAGGTCGATCATCGGCTGGTAGGCGACGTACAGGCGCCGCTCGTCGAAGGCGCCACGCAGGCTGCGCAGCAGCCGCATGCGTTCGCGCGCGTCGACCCCCATGCGTTCGGAGAAGTAGCAGGAGCCGCCGCGCCGGTGCGCCTTGGCCTGCTTGAGCGCGAGGTGCGCGTCCTTGATCAGCTCGGCGCCGGGCGGCGAATCGGGACGCAGCCGCACCAGGCCCATGGTGGCGGAGATGCGCATGCGCTCGTCCTGAACCTCGACGACCTCGCCGAACGCGCGTTCGATCACCGCGGGGTTCACGGCGCTCTCGGGCCCCAGCAGGCCGAAGGTGTCGCCGCCGATGCGCGCGATCACCACCTGCGAGCCCAGCGACTGCAGCAGGCGCTGCGCGGCGGCCTGCAGCACCTGGTCGCCGACGCGGTGGCCCAGCGTGTCGTTGATGGCGGCGAAGTCGTCGATGTCCACCAGCGCCAGCGCCATGCCCGCGGGCTGCTGCAACTGCTCGGTGATGAGCTCGATGAAGCGGTTGCGGTTGGGCATGCGCAGCAGCTGGTCCTGGTACGCATAGTCGACCAGCTGGCCGTACAGCAGCACGTTCTCGAAGGCCACCGACATGCTGGCGCAGAACACCGACAGCAGGTGCTCGTCCAGCGATTCCAGCGGCCGGCCGGCGTCCACGTAGGCCGCCATGCCGCGCCCGGAGGCCGCTGCGAAGTACAGGCACAGCGAAGCGCCTTCGATGAGGTTGCCGCGCTGCCGCAGGCAGCGCTCCAGCGCCTGGCGCACCGGGCCCGGGGCCAGGTCGCCCAGGGGCCGGTGGATCAGTTCGCGGTAGCGGCCGGCCGCGGCGATGATGCGCGCGCCGTCGTACGGATCCATCGGCTCGTGGGCGCACACCAGGCCTTCGGGCGGCACGCCGAGGATCGCGGCCAGCTGCGTCACCAGCCCTTCGGCAAAGCGCTGCAGGCCGCGCTGGCGGCCCAGCTGGGTGCTGGCCGAGACGATGATCTCGAGGCCGTTGCGCGTCTGCTCGAGCGCGAGGATCTGGCGGTACGAGCGGATCGCCGCGGTCAGGCTGGTGTACAGCCGCACGCGCGTGAGCTCGGCCTTGGTCTTGTAGTCGTTGATGTCGTAGCTGCGGATCGTCTCGATCTCGGGCGCGTAGCCCGGCTGGCCGGTGCGCAGCACCACGCGCAGCGCGCGGCGGTTCAGCTCCTCGCGCAGGTGGCGCACCAGCTGCAGGCCGGCGTCGGGCGATTCCATCACCACGTCGAGCAGCGCCACCGCGATGTCGGGGTGCGCGGCCACCAGCGCGCGGGCCTGCATCGCCGAGTGCGCATGCAGGAATTCCAGCGCCCGGCCCTCGATGTGAACGCCGCGCAGGGCCAGCTCGGTGGCCTGGTGCACGTCTTCGTCGTCGTCGACGATCAGCACCTTCCAGCGCGCGCCGGCATCGGCGGCGGGCTCCGCCGCGCCATCCTCGAGCACCTCGACGAAGTCGGGCTCATCGGGCGGCAATGTCGCGGAGGCGGAAGGGGTCACGGTAGCGGGCGTGGGCTAGCGCACATCCTAGCCCGAGCAAGGGCCGGCCCTGCTTCGTTGAATCCCGAGGTTCAGGCCTGCGGCGCCGCCAGTGGCAACTCGATCACGAACTCGGTGCCGGCCCCGGGCTGGCTGTGCACCTCGATGCGCCCGCCGAGCAGGCCGGTGACCAGGTTGTAGACGATGTGCAGCCCGAGCCCCGAACCGCCCTGCCCCAACCGCGTGGTGTAGAACGGGTCGAAGATGCGGCCCAGCTCGCTCGGGGCGATGCCGCGCCCGTCGTCGGCCAGCCGCAGGCGCAGCCGGTCGTCGCCCAGCGGCTCGGCCGCGAGCGTGATGGTGCCGTGCGCGCCGGGTTCGAAGGCGTGCACCAGCGCGTTGGTGATCAGGTTCACCAGCACCTGGCCCAGCGGGCCCGGGTAGCTGTCCAGCGCCAGCGCCGGCGGCACCTGCTCCTGCAGCTGCACCGGGCTGCGGCGCAGGGTCGGGCTCAGCGCCAGCAGCACCTCCTGCACCACCTCGGCCAGCACGAAGCGGCGGCGCTGGTAGCTCGACTGGTCCACCGCCAGCTGCTTGAAGCTGCCCACCAGCTCGGCCGCGCGCTGCAGGTTGCGCTCCAGCACCTGCAGCGCCTCGCGCGAGCCGGCCAGGTAGCCGTCCAGCGCCGAGCGGCGCAGCCCGCCCGCGATGCCGGTCTCGAACTCGCGCTGGTGGTCGGCCAGCGTGCTGGCCACCATCACCGCATTGCCGATCGGCGTGTTCAGCTCGTGCGCGACGCCGGCCACCAGCGCGCCCAGCGATGCCAGCTTCTCGGCGCGCACCAGCTCGGCCTGGGCGCGGCGCAGGCCCTCGAGCGCATCGCTGAGCTCGCGGGTCCGCGCCGCCACGCGCACCTCCAGCGTCTCGTTGAGCTCGCGCAGCGCCGCCTCGGCCTGCTCGCGGGCGGTGATGTCGCGGATGACCCAGATGCCGATCGGCCGGCCCTGCGCCATCATCTGCGCGCCCGAGACCTCGCAGCGCAGCCGGCGCCCGTCGGGCAGGCGATAGGTCACCGGCACGTCGACCACGCGCCCCTGCGTCTGCAGCTGGCTGCGCACGTTGTCGCGTTCGGACGGGTCTTCCCACAGGCCGAGTTCCAGCGAGTCGCGGCCCACCGCCTGTTCCTTCGGGATGCCCAGCACCTGCACCCACATCCGGTTGACGTCGACGTAGCGGCCGTCGTCACCGCCGACGATGGCCATCGGCTCGGGCATCAGGTCCACGGTGTGCGCCAGCAGCTCGCGGTTCTCGCTGAGCGCCTGGGCCGCGCGCACGCGCTCGGTGATGTCCTCCTGCACCATCACCATCAGGTCCTCGGGCCCGGCGGTGAAGCGGCGCGCGGCCACCCGGCCGCGCAGGCGGCTGCCGTCGCCACGCACCAGGTCGGTCTCGAAGCCGTCGACCTCGTCGCCGCTGCGCTGCAGCTGCCCGAGCAGGCGTGCGCGGCCGACGGTGTCGGCCCACAGGCCCATTTCCTCGCCATCGCGGCCAATCACCTGCGCCGGCGTGCGCTGGAACTGCCGGTACCAGGCGGCATTGGCCGCCACCGCCTTGAAGCCGCGCGCGGCATCGGAGACGATCATCGCCACCGGCGAGGCATCGAACACCGCCTGCAGCCGGGCCTCGCTGGCCTGCGCCGCGGCCACCGCCTCGCGCAGCGCGGTGACGTCGACGAAGGCGGTCATCAGCAGCCCGCCGTCGGGCGTGTCGATCACCTGGCCGGCCAGCTCGTACCAGCGCAGCGTGCCGTCGTGGAGGCGCAGCTGGGCCTCGAAACCCTCGACGCGCAGGCGCTGGCGCACGGCCCTGCCATAACGCGCACGATCAGCGGCATCGACCCACAGCCCGAAGTCCTTGCCGGCGCGGTGATGCGCCAGGTCTTTCGGGTAGCCGAAGTCTCGGTACCAGGCCTGGTTCCAGGTGCTGAAGCGGAAGTCGTCGGCCTGCCGTGCGTAGGCCAGCGGCAGCGGTGCCATCTCGAACAGCGCGGTGAAGGCCTGCTCGCTGTGCCGCAGCCGCGCCTCGGCCTCCTTGATCGGCGTGATGTCGATGGCCACCGTCAGCGCCACCGCCTCGCCGCCCAGCTGCAGCCGGCGCGAGGACACCAGCAGCCGGTGCCGGCGCCCATCGGCCCCGACGACGGTGAGCGCCTGGTCGTCGAGCCGGTCCTGCGCGCGCAGGGCCTGCGCGTGGGCCACCACGGCCGCGGGATCGGAGACCAGGCCCAGCTCGACCGGCGTGCGGCCGATGGCCTGCGCGCGCGGCACGCCGCTCTGCAGCTCGAACGCCGGGTTGACATCGACGTAGCGGTAGTCGTCCAGGCGGCTGATCAGCACCGGGTACGGGAAGGCCTCGAAGATCAGCCGGAACTTGCGGTCGGCGGCCTGCAGTGCCTCGACCATGCGGTTGAACGAGCGCGCCAGGTCGGCCAGCTCACCCTGGCCCAGCTCGGGCGCGCGCGCGCCCAGGTCGCCGGCCTGCACCCGGGCCTGCGCCTCGGCCAGCGCCAGCAGCGGGCGGGCCACCTGACGCCGCACCCACCAGGCGCCCAGCAGTGCCAGCAGCAGCACCGGCAGGAGCACCGCGGTCACGCGCAGCACCGGGCCGCGCAGGGGCTCGCGCAGCCGGCTCTCGGGCTCGGCCAGCGCCAGGCGCCAGTCGGTGCCCATCACCGCGGCCTGCAGCAGCTGGAAGCGCTGGTCGCCCGCGCTCACCCACTGCGGCGTGCCGGCGGCCGCGCCCGGCAGTGCCCGCACGGCCTGCGCCAGTGCGTCGTCGGCCGGGCCGTCCAGGCGCTGCGCCTGGCCGTCGAACAGCAGCCAGCGCAGCCCGCCGGGCACTGGCGCGGGCTGCGCCAGCACCTCGGCCAGCGGCACGCTGGCGGCCAGCACGCCGGCCAGCGTGCCATCGGGCCCGCGCACCGCCACCAGCTGGCGCAGGCGCGCACCACCCGCCGCGGCCTCGCCGGCGCCCGCGGGCTGCAGGCGCAGCAGGCTGTCGTCGCGGCCGCTGCGCAGCAGCGTGCGCTCCTCCGGCGCCAGCACCAGCGCGGCCGCCTCGCCGACGGCGCGGCCGTCGGCGTCGAGCGGCGCGAACGCCAGGCTGTCGAACAGGCCCGCCGGTCCGGCCCAGGCCTGCAGCGCGGCATCGATGGCCGGCGTGTCGCCGCCGCGCAGCAGCGGCGTGGCGGCCAGCAGCCGCAAGGCCTCGCGACGCTGGCGCAGGCGCGTGGCGAGGGTCTCGGCGCGCTGCTGCAGCTGGCTGCCCGCCTGCACCAGCGCCAGCTGGCGTTCGCTTTCCAGGCGCCGGTTCAGCACCACCGCCGCGCCGAGCATGCCCAGCACCACCGGCGCCAGCACGGCCAGCACGATCTTGGGCAGCAGTTTCATCGCGCGGTGCCCCGCTCAGCCGGCGGCCGCTGACGTTGGACGATAGGGCCGCACCAGGCGCAGCCACTTGCGCGCCGGCAGGCCGCAGCGCGCCTCGATCGCCTCGGCGCGGCGCACCAGCGTGTCGCGGTCCGGCACCTCGACGCCACGCGCCGCGACGACGACCGTGTTGCCCTCCTTGGTCGGCGCCAGCTGCCAGACCTGGTCGCTGCCGAAGGCCGCGGCGATGTGGCCGGCGCTGCGCTCGAAGCTGGCATCGCGGCCGAACAGGTTCACCGTCATCAGCCCGCCGGGTGCCAGCACCGCGCGGCAATGGGCGTAGAAAGCGGCATCGTCCAGCACCGGCGCGGCGGCCTCGTGGTCGTAGAGGTCGACGCACAGCACGTCGACCGTCTGCGCATGCACGGGGTCGGCCACCCAGGCACCGGCGTCGGCCTGCAGCACGCTGAGCCGCGCGTCGTCGGCCGGCAGGTGGAACCACAGCCGGCAGGCCTGGATCACGGTCGGGTTGATCTCGACCACCGTGGTGCGCATGCGCAGCACCTGGTGCGTGAAGCGGGTGATCGCCGCGCCGCCCAGGCCCAGCTGCACCGCATGCCCTTCGGCCATCGCCTCGGTGGGCCGCCAGAGCAGCCAGGCCATCATGCGCTGCACGTATTCGAGCTCGATCTTGCGGGGCTGGCGGATGCGCATCGCGCCCTGCACCCAGGGTGTGCCCAGGTGCAGGTAGCGCACGCCCTCGAACTCGGACAGCGTGGCGCCGGCCAGCCGGGTGCCGGCCAGCCGGGTGCCGGGCGGCGGGGGGTCGGAGCGGCGGCGTTTCATCGGCTGTCCAGCCGCTTCAGCTCGCGCTGGGCGAGCGTGTATTCCTTGGTCTCCACCGCGCCCAGCGCCACCGCCTTCTGCCAGTAGCGCCGTGCCTGGGCGGCATCGCCGTCGAGCAGCGCCTTCTGCGCGGCGTAGAAGTAGGCCTCGGTCTCGCGCAGCTTCTTCAGCGCCGCCTCGCTGCCGGCGCGGGCCAGCACGGCGTCGAAGTCGAGCTTGCCCTCGTAGAACTGCAGCAGGGGCGCGGGCCAGGCGCTGCTGCCCTCGGCGCCGCTGCTGCTGCCGCCGCCGCTGCCTGCGGCGGCCATCGCGGCGACGCCATCGCCGCCGAGCCGGCGGGTGGCCAGGTACAGCCACAGCGGCACCTGGCTGCGCCCGAGCTCGCTGCCGCGCGACTTCAGCAGCTCCTGCAGGTCGTCGCGCGTGGCCGCGTAATTTTCGAGGTAGTAGCTGGCGAAGGCATGCACCTGGCGCGCGGCCAGGTGGCGCGGCGCGATCTTCAGCGCCTGGTTCGCCCGTTCAAGGGCGGCCGCATCGTCGCCCTGGCGCAGCGCGTTGCCGGCCAGGCCGGCCAGCGCGTCGGCGTTGTCGGGCTTGAAGGCCAGCGCCGCGCGGTAGGCCTCGGCGCCTTCGGGCAGGCGGCCCAGCGTGTCCAGCGCCGGGGCGCGCAGCTGCTGCACCTGCGCGCGCAGCGCCGGGCTCAGCCGGTCGCCTTCGAGCTGGGCGCGCGTCACCAGCTCGATCACCTGGGCTGCCAGCTGCGGCGTGGCGCCCCCCGCGGTGCCGCGCTGGATCTGGGCCACGATGTCCTTGATCTGATCGCCCACCTGCCGGGCCCGCCCGGGTTCGATCGGGCTGATGAACAGCGACAGCACCAGCCGCGGCGCCACCTTGTTCAGCAGCTCGCGGTAGCGGCTCCAGTCGGCCGGTTCGATCGCATCGCCCAGCTGCCGCACCTCGGCCTCCAGCCGCATGCTGCGGCGCGTGCCGTCGAGCTGCGCGCGCAGGTCGAAGAAGCTGTTGTTCTCGTCGAAGCGCTCGCGCACGTCCTTGGCGAACACGTCCTCGGCGAACTCGGCCACCACCGCCTGCCGGTAGATGCCCGGCCGGCCGATGTACAGCGGCCGTGTGCGCGGCGCCTGGTCCGGCAAGCGGATCGCGGTGATCAGCGAGTTCAGCGGCAGCTCGCCGGTGAGCAGGGCCTTGTCGTTGAGCCGCCAGTAGTTCGGCAGCTTCAGCCGCACCGTCACTGCCACCGCGTTGTGCTCGTTGTCGGGCGCCACCTCGACCGGGCCGTCGAGCTGCGCGCCGTTGTAGATGCGCAGGTAGTCGGCGCTGATCTGGCGGTCGAACTCCTCGCGCGGGCGGCTGGCCAGCACGCTGCGCAGGAACTCGGCCATCTCGCCGTGGAAGACATGGCGCGCCTGCAGGCTGCCGGGCTCGCCGAGCTTGCCGAAGCGCAGGGTATCGACCCCGTCGACGCGCAGCTCGTCGTCGGTGCCGGGCAGCGGGGCCAGCGCGCTGGTGGCGGCGCTGGCGGGCAGGCCCTCTCCCAGGCCATGCGACTGGCGCAGTGCCGCCGGCCCGGTCTGCTGCGAGCGTGTGCCGTCCAGCCACAGGGTCTGGCCCTCGAGCTGCACGCGGGCGATGGCATGGTCGAAGGCCAGCGGGCTCGGCAGCATCTGCGCGGCGCCGCGGCGCAGGCCGTTGGACACCAGCACCGGCGTCGCGTCGATGTCCAGCGCGCGCAGCAGCGAGACCAGCAGCGCCACCTTGTCCTTGCAGTCGCCAAAGCGCTGCTGCAGCACCCGGGCCGCCGGCGCGGGCCGGTGGCTGGAAGCGCCGATCTCGATGCCGAAGTAGCGCACCTCGGTCTGCACCAGGTCCAGCGCCAGGCGCAGCCGCTCGGCCGGCGTGGCGGCCCGCTCGCGGATCTCGGCCGCGCGGGCCAGCACCTCGCCGTCGGACCGCAGTGCGTCCTTGAACAGCGCCTCGGCCCAGCGGGCCACGTCGGCCCAGTCGGCAAACTCGCTGAGCTGCAGCGCGTCGGCCAGCCACAGCCAGGGCGGCGCCTGCGGGTCGTGCACGAACTGCGCCACGTTGCGGCGCGTGAACACGGTCTCGCGCAGGCCGCCCTGCAGGCCGGTCTGCACCTCGAACGCGCCGTCGGCAAAGCGGTGCTGGATGCTGCGGCCCTCCGGCGCGAGCAGGCGGTAGCGGTACAGGCCCAGCGGTCCGCCGCGGCCAGCGGCGAGGTCGACGTCGACGAAGCGGCCGTCGAACACCGGATTGATGCCGATCACCGACAGCGACCATTCGATGCGGTCGCCCACCCGCACGTCGTCGAGCACGATCGAGGCGGTCATGCGGCCGTCGAGCATCAGCCGCTCGAGCTGGGTCTCGCGCTGGTACAGGCGCACGTGGCGGCGCTCGAGCTTGTCGATGCGCTGGTCGCCGCGCCAGACCGTCACCTGGTGCAGCACCAGCTGCTGGTACTGCGGATCGAAGCTGACCTGCAGCTGCGAGGCCTCGACCAGGCCGCTGGGCTCGTTGATCTGGCGCACGCTGCGCAGGAACTGCTGCGCGCCGGCGGGGCCGAGCCGTGTCTGGTGGTCGATCACCAGCACCTGCACCGGGGCGGACGGCAGCGCGATCGACGCGTCCACCGGCACCGGCTGCACCCAGTCCGGCACCGGCGCGATCTGGAAGCCCGCCGCGGCGTCGGCCGCCGCGCTGGCCTCGCCCTGCGGCCGGGCGGCCGCCGGCGGACGGTTCGCGCCCGGCGCCCTGGCCTTGGGCGTTGCGGCCACAGCCGGTGCCGCGCGCGCGGCCTTCGGCGCCTCGGCCCAGGCCGTGCCGAGCCAGCAGGCCAGCCACAGGCCCATCCATCCCCAACGCCAGCGTTTCACCATGGCTCCCTGATCGTCTGTTGAACGCGCATTCTGGCGGTTCAGAGCAGGCCGCAGCGGGCAAAGACCTCGCGCCACGCGGCGAGCTTGCGTTCGAACGACCAGCTGGCATTGGCCGGACTGGTGGAAGGCAGCCGGTGCACCGGCAGGCCCAGGCTGCGGGTGATGCGCATGCAGCGCGCCGATTCGCCGCCGTTGTGGGCCACCGCCTGCAGCTGCGGCGCCCGCTGCTGCAGGCTGGCCAGGTCGTTGAGCTCGGCGTCCTCGATCGCACTGTCCAGGCTGCCTTCGCGGCGGCAGGCGGCATACACGTCCCACAGCGCCAGGCCGCGCTCGCGCAGCTGCTGCAGGCGCTGCTCGTAGGGCAGCGCGCGCAGGTCCAGGCCCCACAGCGCGCCCAGCAGCGGCCAGAACTGGTTGCGGGGGTGGGCGTAGTACTGCTGCGCGGCCAGCGAGGCCACGCCCGGGAAGCTGCCCAGCACGATCAGCCGGCTGCGCAGGTCCAGCACCGGCGGCAGGCCCTGCAGGCGCTGCCGCTGAGGATTGTCATTGCCGGCGCACGCTGCCATGGTGCAATGGGTGCGGGCCGCAGAGGCCCGGGTTCGGACTCGATTCACACGGAGGAAAGCATATGTACGTCGAAACGATCGTCAATTTTCTCAGCACGCAAGGCGTGGACTTCGGTCTGAAGCTGCTGGGCGCGCTGGCCGCCTGGATCATCGGCCGCTGGATCATCAGCCTGGTGCTCAAGGGCTTCAATGCCGCGGTGGCGCGCGGCAAGCGCATCGATTCGACGCTGGCCAAGTACCTGACCTCGATCCTGAACGTCGTGTTCAACATCGTGCTGGTGCTGGCCATCCTCGACATCTTCGGGGTGCGCACCACCTCGTTCGCGGCACTGCTGGCCGGCGCGGGCCTGGCCATCGGCACCGCCTGGGGCGGGCTGCTGACGCATTTCGCCGCCGGCGTGTTCATGCAGGTGCTGCGGCCCTTCAAGGTGGGCGACTTCGTGCAGGCCGGGGGCGTGACCGGCACGGTGCACGAGGTGGGCCTGTTCGGCACCACCATCATCACGCCGGACAACGTGATGACCATCGTCGGCAACAACAAGATCTTTTCCGAGAGCATCCAGAACTTCTCGGCGCTGCCGTTCCGGCGTGTCGACTGCGTCGCGAAGGTGGCCAACAGCGTCGACCCGGTGGACGCGATCGCGCGGCTGAAGGAAGCGATCGCCAAGGTCCCCAACGTCGCCGCCACGCCGGCGCCGGACATCGAGATCCTGAGCTTCACGCCCGAAGGCCCGCTGCTGTGCGTGCGGCCCTACACCCACACCGACCACTACTGGCAGGTGTACTTCGACACCCACAAGGCCGTCGTCGCGACCTTCGGCGCGGCCGGCTACCCGGTGCCGGACACGCCGCTGGCACCGCGCAACCGCTGAGGCCTTGTCGATCCGGGTCACTACCAGCTTGGGGCCCGGCGCATTTGCAGGTGTGATGCGGGCCATGCCCGCCGATCACCCTGTTCGCTTCGTCCCGCGCTGCCTGCTGACCCCGCTGGCGCTGTGCTGCGCCAGCGCCGCCTGGGCGCAGGCCGCGCCCGAGCCCAGGCCCGTCGAATCGGTGCTGGTGCTGGGCTCGGCCCGCGCGCAGCAGGCCTTCGATTCACCGTTCGCCGTCTCGGTGATCGATGCCGATGCGCTGCGCGCGGCCGGCGCGATGGTCAACCTCTCGGAAGTGCTGACGCGCGTGCCGGGGCTGGTGGCCAACAACCGCAACAACTACGCGCAGGACCTGCAGATCAGCTCGCGCGGCTTCGGCGCACGGGCGGCCTTCGGCGTGCGCGGCCTGCGCCTCTATGCCGACGGCATTCCCGCCACCATGCCCGACGGCCAGGGCCAGGTGGCCCACATCGATCTGGCCGGCGCCGAGCGCATCGAGGTGCTGCGCGGGCCGTTCTCGGCGCTGTACGGCAACAGCTCGGGCGGCGTGATCGCGGTGTTCGGCGCGCCGGTGCGTGGGCAGCAGGTCGAGGCCTCGGCCGATGTCGGCAGCTTCGGCCTGCACCAGGCGCGCGTGGGCTTCGCCGCACCGCTGGGCGCAGGCCTGGACCTGCGCGCCAGCCTCTCGGCGATGGAGACCGATGGCTTCCGCCCGCAGAGCGCCGCGCAGCGCCAGCTTGGCAACCTGCGCCTGGGCTGGCAGAGCGGCAACGACACGTTGGTGCTGCGCATTTCCGACCACACGCAGCGGGCGCAGGACCCGCTGGGCCTGGACCGTGCGCAGTTCAATGCCGACCCGCGCCAGACCACGCCGCAGGCGCTGCAGTTCGACACCCGCAAGACCATCCGCCAGACGCAGGAGGGGCTGCAGTGGCGCCACCGGGTCGACGGCGACGGCGTGCTCGCCGACACCACCGTGATGGTCTACAACGGAACACGCGGCGTCACGCAATGGCAGGCCATCGCACCGGCCACGCAGGCGCCGGCGCGCCATGGCGGCGGCCTGGTCGACTTCGACCGCGCCTACCGCGGCGCCGAAGCCCGTGCCCGCTGGCGCCTGGGCCCCGGTGAGCTGGTGACCGGCCTGTCGATCGAAGACCAGCGCGACGACCGCCAGGGCTACGAGAACTTCACCGGCAGCGGCGCCGGCCAGCAGCTGGGCGTGCAAGGCAGGCTGCGGCGCGACGAGGACAACCGCGCGACCACGCGCGAAGGCTTCGCCCAGGCGCGCTGGCCGCTGGCCGAGGCGCTGGCGATCACCGGCGGCCTGCGCAGCGGCCGCGTGCGCCTGAGCACCACCGACCGCTACCTGGCCAACGGCGACGATTCCGGCGCGCTGGACTTCCGCTACACCAACCCGGCGCTGGGCCTGCAATGGCAGCCGCAGCCCGGCTGGGCGCTGCAGGCCAGCGCGGCGCGCGCCTTCGAGTCCCCCACCCTCGGCGAGCTGGCCTACCGGCCCGATGGCCAGGCCGGCTTCAACCTGCAGCTGAAGGGCCAGCAGAGCCGGCAGTTCGAGCTGGGCACCAAAGTGCGCGGCCAGGCGGTGGAGTTCGAGGCCGCCGTGTTCAGCGCCGAGGTCGACGACGAGATCGGCGTGCTCAGCAACAGCGGCGGCCGCTCCAGCTTCCGCAATGTCGGCCGCACGCAGCGCCGCGGGCTGGAGCTGGCCCTGCGCTGGCAGGCTGCGCGCACGCTCACTTTGCAGGCCAGCACCAGCTGGCTCCATGCCGCCTACCGCGACGGCTTCCTCACCTGCAGCGCGGTGCCCTGCACCGCCCCGAACGTGCCGGTGGCCGCCGGCAACCGCATTGCCGGCGCACCGAACGCCAGCGCGTATGCCGAGGCCGCGTGGCGGCCGGGCGGGCTGCCGGGCTGGTTGTCGGGTGAGTGGGCGATCGAGTGGCGCGCGGTCGGCCGCACCGCGGTGAACGACGCGAACTCGGACTTCGCCGGCGGCTACGCCCTGGCCCACCTGCGCTGGCGCCACACGCTGGCACTGGGCGCCGGCAACACGCTGGAGATCCTGGCCCGCGTCGACAACCTCTTCGACCGCGTGCACGCCGGCAGCGTGATCGTCAACGACGGCAACGGCCGCTTCTTCGAACCCGGTACGCCGCGCAGCGCACTGCTGTCGCTGCGCTGGCAGCACCGGTGGTGACAGGGCACGCCGGCATCCCCGGCAGCGACCGGGCCGGGCCGGTTCAGCCCTGGGCAGCCGGCACGGATTGGCTCCACTGCTCGAAGACCTCCCAGATCTCCTGCGGCCGGTGCGGCCGGTTGCTTCCCAGCCACCACACCAGCATCTCGAACAAGGCCCCTGCCAGGTAGTGCGCCCGCGCCTCGACCTGCCATGAGCCGGGCCGCCTGGCCGGGCGAGATTGCCCCGCTTGCACCAGTTCGACCAGCAATTCCCTGAACCGATCCTGCACGTAGTGGCCCGAGCGCCGGCCGATCAACGCCCGGAACACGGCCTGGAACTCGTGGACATGCTCCAGCAGTGGCCAGACGAAGCCGATCTGGGACCGGGTGCCGCGCTGCGAGGCATGCACCAGCAGCGCATCGCGCAGCCCGGCGAAGTTCTGCTTCAGCAGTTCTTCCTTGTTCGAGTAGTGCTGATAGAAGGTGGAGCGCCCGATGTCCGCCCGGTCGCACAGCGTCTGCACGTCGATGGCATCCCAGCCACGCTCGACCATGAGGTCCATCAATGCGGAGCGCAGCGCATTGCGTGTGCGCTGCACGCGCCGGTCCACGATGTCGTCGGTGCTGGTTCGCCTGGGCATGTGCGCTCCTGGACGGTTGAAGGCCTTCTGTCCGTTATCGGGCAGTTCATGGACCGGGGCGCTGGGCACGCAGCAGCGCCACAGTGACGATTCTGGTCATCACGTTCTTTACTGAACACGATGTCCACGAACAGGAGCACCATGATGCCAGATCGTTCTGGTTCAACGCCGCTGCAGCCACCGGCATCCCGGTCCGGTGGCACCGCGCGCTTCTTCGTCACCTACGCCTTCTACCCCCTGCTGCTCGCTGCCACGCTGGGCATGTTCGCCACGTCGCTGGCGCTGCACTGGGACCTGGCGCGAGTCTTCATGGTGCTGGCCGCCGTTCGATTGGTGCTGTTGCTGACCGTCGAGCGCCTGCACCCGGCGCGTCCGGCGTGGAAGATGACCTGGCCGAGCTTTCGGCGCGACCTGAAGTACATGGCCGTCAATGGCGGCACGGCCGCCCTGCTGCGGTACGGCCTGGGCTGGCTGGCGCTGGACCTGAGCCGCTTCAACACCGGCATCGTGTCGGGCATGCCGATGGCCGTCGAGTTCCTGGGCGTGTTGCTGAGCTTCGAGTTCGTGCAGTACTGGTACCACCGGCTCAGCCACGAAGGCCGCGGCCGGCTCGGCGCCTGGCTGTGGAAGGTGCATGTGCCGCACCACCTGCCCGACCGGGTGTACCTGCTGATGCACCCCGTCAGCCACCCGATCAACTTCGTGGCGTCACTGGCCATCGTCGAGCTGCCGCTGCTGCTGCTGGGGGCACGGCAGGAGACGCTGTTCCTCTTCAACGCGCTGATGGGCCTGCAGGGCCTGGTGTCCCACTTCAACGTGGACATCAAGGCCGGACCGATGAACTACCTGCTCGTTGGCACCGAGTTGCACCGTTTCCATCACAGTGCCCGCATCGAGGAGGCCAGGAACTTCGGTGTGCTGACGCCCGTATGGGACCTGGTGTTCGGCACCTTCTCGTATCACCCGGACCGCCTGCCGGCCGCGCTGGGCGTGGCCCAGCCCGCGGACTATCCGGCAAGCGAGGAGATCGGGCAGGTGCTGCTGCTTCCGTTCCGGCGTGACGCCGCGGCACCAGGGCGCGAGGCCCGCTCGGCAGCAATCCCGTAGCGGGCCCGTCGGGCTTCTCTACTTGGGCCTGATCGCGTCCGCCGTGCCCTGGATGAAGGCCTTGATCTTGGCCACGTCGTCGGCACTGAGCTTGCCGGTGAAGTCCGGCATGCCGTTGGGCATGCCCGGGCCCTTGAAGACGAAGCGATCGAGGTTGCTGATGGTGTCGGCGGCCGAGTAGCCCAGGTTCGGCACGTTGCCACCGCGGTCCACGCCCGGCACGCCGTGGCAGAACACGCAGTTGCTGACGTACAGCGCGGTGCCTTCCTTGTAGTGCTCGGGGTTGTAGGCCACGCCCTTCAGCAGCGCACCCATGCGGTAGGCCACGAAGTCCGGCATCTTGGCCGTGCCGCCCACCGCGAAGGTGTAGACCGTGCCCGGGCCCTGCCGCTCCGTCGCGCGGGTGGTGATGCCGTAGACGCCGCCCCAGCCCACCGCGACCGAGACGTACTGCTTGCCGTCGACCAGGTAGCTGATCGGCGCGGCCACCACGCCGGTGCCGGTGGGCGTTTCCCAGAGCTTGTCGCCGGTGTCGGCCTTGTAGGCCACCAGGCGGCCATCGGCGGTGCCCTGGAACACCAGGTTGCCGGCGGTCGTCAGCGTGCCGCCGTTCCACGGCGACACATGCTCCTGCTGCCAGGCGGCGTGCTGCTTCACCGGATCCCAGGCCACCAGCCGGCCGGCGGGCTTGGACTGCGGCGGCTCGACGTTCGCGTACATCGCCAGGTTCCAGCCCACGCCGCTCATCGGCTCGCCGGGGCGCACACCGTTGAACTTCCACTCCTTGTTGTCCACGATGTTCACCGGCACGTTCTGCACCGGCAGGTACACCAGGCCCGTCTTCGGGTTGAACGACATCGAGTGCCAGTTGTGCGCGCCGTAGGCGCTGGGCGTCACCTCGCGAGGGCGGTCACCGGCGCGGGCCACCGGCGTTTCCATCGGCCGGCCGTCCTTGCCGTAGCCGGTGGCCCAGTTGACCTCGGGCGTGTACTTCTCGGCCGAGATCAGCTGGCCGGTCTTGCGGTCGATGACGAAGAAGAAGCCGTTCTTCGGCGCATGCAGGATCACCTTGCGCGGCTTGCCCTCGATCTTCAGGTCGGCCAGGATCATCGGCTGCGTCGAGGTGTAGTCCCAGTTGTCACCCGGCGTCTCCTGGTAGTGCCAGACGTACTTGCCGGTGTCGGGGTTCAACGCGACGATCGAGGCCAGGTACAGGTTGTCGCCGCCGGCCGGGCTGCGCTTGCTGCGCGCCCAGGGCGAGCCGTTGCCGGTGCCCACGTACATCAGGTTCAGCTCGGGGTCGAAGCTCATCGTGTCCCAGGCCGTGCCGCCGCCGCCGAACTCCCACCACTTGCCGGCGGGGTCCCAGGTCTTCGCGGCCTTGGCCATCGATTCGTCTTCGAAGGGCTTGCCCGGGTCGCCCGGCACGGTGAACCAGCGCCAGACCTGCTTGCCGCTGGCCGCGTCGTAGGCGGTGATGTAGCCGCGCACGCCGAACTCGGCGCCACCGTTGCCGATGATCACCTTGCCCTTGTAGACCCGCGGCGCGCCGGTGATGGTGTACGAGAACTTGTGGTCGATGATGGTGTCGACCTCCCACTTCACGTCGCCAGTGGCGGCATCCAGCGCGATCAGCCGGCCGTCGTAGGAAGCGACGAACACCTTGCCCTGGTACAGCGCCACGCCGCGGTTCACCACGTCGCAGCAGCCCTTGTAGCCGCCGCTGCGATCGACCTTCGGGTCGTAGGTCCACAGGCGCTGGCCGGTGCGCACGTCGACCGCATGCACGACGCTCCACGAGGCGGTGACGTACATGATGCCGTCCACCACCAGCGGGGTGGATTCGACGCCCCGCGTCGATTCGAGGTTATAGGACCACACCAGCCCGAGGTCCTTGACGTTGCCCTCGTTGATCTGCGCGAGCTTCGAGAAGCGCGTCTCGCTGTAGTCCAGGCCGTGGCTGGGCCAGTCGGCCGTGGTCCTGGCATTGGCGCGGATGGCCGCGCCGTCGATGCGCGCGGTGGCCGCGCGGATGTGCTCGGGCGTGCCCTTGGCCGGCGTCGCGGCCGAGGCCGGCGCCACCAGCGCCGACACCAGCAATGCCACCGATGCGGTGGCCGCCTTCAACCCGTACCATCGCCCGCAGCGCAGCGGATGCGTCGTCTGCATGTCAGTCTCCTCGGGGTGTTATCGGAATCCTCGCGCAGCATCCGCGGATTGGCCGAGAGGTCCAATCTCGGGGAATCCCGCATCGAAAACTGTTCTGTCTCGACACACAGCCCATGCGCTCATCACCGATGCCCGTCGCCCTGCCCTGGCATGCCGCCGACACGCAGCGTTCAGCCCTGGCGCGGCAGCGCTTCTTTCGCGAGGGCCTGTCGCCGGCGGGACAGGTGTCCGACCTGGTGCTGCACTCGTGGCAGCGCTGCGTGCAGGCCGGCCTGCAGCCCGAGCACCGGCCGGTGTTCCAGCCGGTCAGCCGCGCGAAGGTGAACTACCTGGCCGGCCGCGACCACGTACTGCTGCGCGCGGCCCAGCGCCCGTTCGACGAACTGCAGGCCGCGCTGGCGCGCAGCCGCTGCAAGGTGCTGCTGACCGACCGCGAAGGCGTGCTGCTGCGCGTGACGCCGGCCACGCGCGAGGACGGCGCGGTGGTGCATGCAGGCTGCCGCGTGGGCGTCGACCTCGGCGAGCTGCTGGTGGGCACCAATGCGCCGGCCGTCTCGGCGCAGGCCGGGGCCAGCTGCACCATCGGGCCCGGCGAACATTTCTACGAGCAGCTCGCCGGCATCCGCTGCGCCGCCGCACCCATCCGCAACCGCCATGGCGTGGTCGTCGCGGTGCTGGACCTGACGATCGAAGACCAGCCCTTCGGCTTCGACGCGCTGTGGCTGGTGCAGGTCTACGCCGGCACGATCGAGAACAACCTGCGCATCGCGCAGACGCGGCAGCAGGTGCTGCTGCGCCTGCACAGCATGCCCGCCGAGCTGCAGGGCCCGCGGGCCGGCCTGGCGGCGGTGGACGAAGGCGGGCGCATCAGCTGGCTCAACGGCCTGGCCGCGGCGCTGCTGGGCGTGAACGCGGCCGATGCGCGGCAGTTCCGCTGCGAGGAACTGCTGGGCTGCGACCTGCAGCAGGTGCTGGCGCGCAGCCTCACGCGCGAGCCGCGGCCGCTGCCGCTGCCCAACGGGTTGACGGTGTGGCTGCAGGCCGAATACCGCGACCTGGGCGATGGCAGCCCTGAAGAGGACGGTGCCTCGCCCACCGCCTCGCCGATCACCGCGACCGTGGCCGCGACCGAGCTGCCACCCGCCACGCCCGCCCCGGACGGCGCGGCGGCCGACGCCGCGGCAGCAGCGCCGGGCAGCACGCTGGCCCAGCTGAACCACCGGCTGATCGAGCAGGCGCTGGCCGAGTGCCAGGGCAACGTGTCGCAGGCCGCGCGGCGGCTCGGCGTGTCGCGCGGGCTGCTGTACCGGCGGCTGCGGCAGCGCGCCTGAGGCGCGTGCCGCGTCAGCGGCCGCGCATCAGCTCGCGCGCGATCTCGAAGCCGGCGCGGATCGCGACGTCGAACTCGAGGTAGTCGGTGATGTACTCGGCCTGCTGCGGCCCGTGGCCCGCATCGTCGCCCTGCACCTGCACGACGATGTAGCTGCCCTCGCGCACGACGTCCTGCGTCACCTGCACGTCGATGCGGCGGCCTTCCAGCACCGCGTTGGCGCGCCGCGAGTCGGGTCGCGGCGCCATGCACTCGTAGGGTTCGAGCATCGGGCACTCCTGGGCGAAGGGGAAAGGGCCATGTGCTGAACCGCATCTTGGGCGGTGCCTGACTCCACGTAAAGCGAGATTGATTGCCAATTCAATGCAAAACTCTTGCATCCAAATGCCGGATGAAGGCCTCTTGCGATGGACATCTCGCTCGCCCGCACCTTCCTCGCCATCGTCTCGGGCGGCAGCTTCGCCCGGGCCGCGCAGCAGCTGCACCTGACGCAGACGGCCATCAGCGCCCGCGTCAAGACGCTGGAGGCGCAGCTGGGCAGCCGGCTGTTCGTGCGCAACAAGGCCGGCGCCACGCTCACCGGCGCCGGCGAGCAGTTCGTGCGCCATGCCGCCACGCTGGTGCAGGTGTGGGAACGCGCGCGCCAGCAGGTGGCCGTGCCGCCGGGCCGGCGCGCGGTGCTCACGGTGGGCTGCGAACTCAGCCTGTGGGACCCGCTGCTGCTGGACTGGCTGCTGCACATGCGCAGTGCCGCGCCGCACCTGGCGCTGCACACCGAGGTCGGCTTCCCGTCGGACCTGCTGAACCGCGTGGCCGAGGGCACGCTGGAGATCGCGGTGGTCTACGCACCGCAGCAGCGCCCCGGCCTGCGCGTGGACCTGCTGATCGAGGAGAAGCTGGTGCTGGTGACCACCGCCGCCAGCGGCCGCATGCCCGCGCCAGCCGACTATGTCTATGTCGACTGGGGTCCGGAGTTCGCGGCCCAGCACGGGCTGGCCTTTCCGCAGTTCTCGCGCGCGCCGGTCTCGGCCAGCCTCGGTCCGCTCGGCCGCGAATACGTGCTGGCCGCAGGCGGCGCCGGCTACTTCCGGCTCGACGTGGTGAGCGGCGCGATCGAAGCGGGCCGGCTGCGCCGCGTGAAGAACGCGCCGGAGTTCCTGTACCCGGCCTACGCGGTGTACGCCGAGAGCGCCGACGCCGCGCTGCTGGCACCGGCGCTCGACGGGCTGCGCCAGGTGGCCGGCGCGCACACCGCGCAGGTGTCGCTGCGCCGGCCCGGCGCGGCAGCGGCGCTCACGCCGGCGGCGCCGCGCCCGCCAGCAGCGGCCGCAGGCGCGGCAGCGCGGCGCAGGCGTTCGCCGCGGTGATTGCTGCGGTCTGCGCCAGCGTCCAGCCGCGCAGCGCCGCCAGGGTTTCGGCGATGCGCGGCAGTTCGCCGGGCTCGTTGCGCGAGGACGCACCAGCCGCCCGCTGCGCCGCGGTGCGGTACAGCCACTGCGGCGGAATGTCCGGCGCGTCGGTCTCCAGCACCAGCGCCTGCGCCGGCAGCGCCGTGGCCAGGCGGCGGATCTGCAGCGCGCGCTCGAAGGTCATCGCGCCGCCGAAGCCGAGCGCGAACCCGCGCTCGACGAACTGCAGCGCCTGCGCCTCGCTGCCGTTGAACGCATGGGCGATGCCGCCGGCCGCGCCGATGCGGCGCAAGCCCTTCAGCAGGCCGTCGGCCGAGCGGCGCACATGCAGGATCACCGGCAGGCCGGCCTCGCGCGCCAGCTTCAGCTGCGCGAGGTAGAAACGCTCCTGCCGCGCCGGGTCGATGCCGGGCACGAAGAAGTCGAGCCCGATCTCGCCCACCGCCACCAGCCGCGGGTCGTCGCGCGCGTCGCGCAGCGCCTGCGCCAGCCGGTCGAGGTCCTCGTCGGCGGCCTGCATCACGTACAGCGGGTGGATGCCCAGCGCGTAGGCCAGGCCCTGCGCATGCGCCAGGGCGCGCACGGTGTCGAAGTTGAAGGCGGCCACCGCCGGCAGCACCTGCAGGCCGACGCCGGCGGCCTGAGCGCGCGTCAAGACGGCGCTGCGATCCGCGTCGAACTCGGCCGCGTCGAGGTGGCAATGGGTGTCGATCCAGGTCGTTGCCATGGGCCGATGATGCCCTGTCGCGTGCTGGCCAAACCAGGACTGCACAAAGCCTTGGCGGTCGTGGTAGTGTGATGCGCATGCGGCCCGTCGGGGGCTGCCGGAGCTGGCGAGCATGGCAAGAACGCCCTTGTACAGTCGCACGCCGCCGCGCCAGGCGCCGGTGGCAACGCCGGCCGCCGCAGCCCCTGCCGAACCCGCCGCGGCCACCGTCGCAGCGGCCGATGTCGGCCGGGCCGCCGCACGCGGGCGCTGGTTCGTCCGCCACGAACGCTGGCTGTGGTGCGCCGGCGCGCTGCTGCTGGCCCTGGCCGCCGGCTGGCCGGCCTGGACGCAGAAGATCAAGCCGGCCTTGACCATCGAGCAAATCGACGGGGCGATGCGTGACTCCATCGCCAAGGAGCCGCTGGCCTCGGCCGCCGCGGCCGCCTATGCGGCGGTGATCCCGTCGGTGGTGCGCGTGATCGGCGAGCACGGGCCGTCGCCCACGCTGCCGGGCAAGCCGGCCGGCCGGTCCGGCAAGCTCATGGCCAAGGGTGCGCCCGGCGACAAGTCGCACGACGAGGAAGGCAGGAGCGTCGGTACCGGCGTCGTCATCGTCGACAACGGCCTGATCCTGACCAACCTGCATGTGGTGGCCCATGCCAACCGCATCAGCGTGACCTTCTTCGACGGCAGCGAATCGGAGGCCGTGGTCGTGAGCCTGCAGCCCGAGAACGACCTCGCGGTGCTGCGCGCGAAGACCATCCCCGACGACCTGCATGCCGCCACGCTGCGGTCCACCGCCGGCCTGGCGCCGGGCGATGAAGTCGTGGCGGTGGGCTTCCCGTTCGGCATCGGGCCCTCGGCCTCGCAGGGCGTGGTGTCGGGGCTCAAGCGCGAGTTCCGCTCGCCCGAGGGCCAGCGCATCCTGAGCAACCTGATCCAGTTCGACGCCGCGGCCAACCCCGGCAACTCCGGCGGCCCGCTGGTCACGACCGACGGCCAGGTGGTCGGCATCGTCACCGCGATCATGAACCCGAACCAGCAGCGCACCTTCATCGGCATCGGCTTCGCGGTGCCGATCGAGAACGCCGCCGCGGCCGTCGGCATGCCACCTTTCTGAACTCCCAGGTCTCCACCCGCATGAGCACATCTCCCAGCACAGCCGCAGAAGCCTCCACCCTGATGGAGCGCATCCTCTACGAGGTCAAGCGCGTCGTCGTCGGCCAGGACAAGTTCCTCGAACGCGTGATGGTCGCGCTGCTGGCCCAGGGCCACCTGCTGGTCGAGGGCGTGCCGGGGCTGGCCAAGACGCTCACGGTGCGCACGCTGGCGGCCACCTTGCGCGGCAGCTACAAGCGCATCCAGTTCACGCCCGATCTCGTGCCGGCCGACCTGATCGGCACCCGCATCTACAACCAGAAGACCGGCGAGTTCGGCACCACGCTGGGCCCGGTGTTCGCCAACCTGCTGCTGGCCGACGAGATCAACCGCGCGCCGGCCAAGGTGCAGAGTGCCTTGCTCGAGGTGATGCAGGAGCGCCAGGTCACGATTGCCGGCGAGTCGCACAAGGTGCCCTCGCCCTTCGTCGTGATGGCGACGCAGAACCCGATCGAGACCGAGGGCACCTACCCGCTGCCCGAGGCACAGGTCGACCGCTTCATGATGAAGGTGCTGGTGGACTACCCGGCGGACGAGGAAGAGTTCGTCATCGTCGAGCGGGTGATCGGCGCGCCGGTGACGGTGGAGCCGGTGGCCACCACCAGCCAGCTGGCCGAGCTGCAGCAGGAATGCCGCAAGGTCTATGTCGACCCCAGCCTGATCAGCTACGCGGTGAAGCTGGTTGGCGCCACGCGCCGGCCGGACCAGCACGGCATGCCGGAGCTGGCGCCCTACTTCAGCTTCGGCGCCAGCCCGCGCGCCAGCATCTCGCTGGTCGAAGGCGCCCGCGCGCTGGCCTACCTGCGCGGCCGCGGCTACGTGCTGCCCGAAGACCTCACCGCGCTGGCCGCCGACACGCTGCGCCACCGCCTGGTGCTGAGCTACGAGGCGCTGTCCGAGGGGCTGACGCCCGATGCGCTGATCGAGCGCGTGATGGCCAAGGTGCCGGTCCCGGCCAAGCCGATGCAGCACGCGGCATGACGAACGAAGCGCCGGCCGAGGGCCCGATCCAGACCCCCGACGCGCTGCTGCGCCGGCTGGAATGGACCGTGCTGCGCCGGCTCGACGGCCTGCTGCAGGGCGACTACCGCACGCTGTGGCGCGGCACCGGCCTGGACCTGGCCGACCTGCGCGAATACCAGCATGCCGACGACGTGCGCCACATCGACTGGAACGTCACCGCGCGCCTGCAGGTGCCGCACGTGCGCCAGTTCACCGAAGACCGCGAACTCACCGCGTGGTTCCTGCTGGACCTGACCGGCAGCGTCGACTTCGGCTCGAACGAACGCACCAAGCTCGCGGTGTCCGAAGGCTTCGTCACCGTGCTGGCGCGGCTGCTCACGCGGCACGGCAACCGCGTGGGCGCCCTGCTGTACGGCACGCAGGCTGCGTCGCAGGCTCCGGTGGCGGTGCTGCCACCGGGCGTCGGCCGGCCGCATGTGCTGAACCTGCTGGCCCGCATGCGCCAGCGCGCGCCGCAGGCCAGCGGCCGCGAGACGGTGCTGGCCGATCTGCTGCGCGCGGCCGAGGGCATCCTGAAGCGGCGCTCGCTGGTCTTCGTGGTGTCGGACTTCATCAGCGCGCCGGGCTGGTCCGACGCGCTGGCGCGGCTGGCGCGGCGGCACGAGGTGCATGCGGTGCGGCTGTACGACCCGCTCGAGATGGTGCTGCCCGATGTCGGCCTGGTGACCATCGAAGACGCCGAAAGCGGCGAGCAGCTGTTCGTCGACACCCACGAACCCGGCCTGCGCGAGCGCTACGAACAGCTGGCCGCCGCGCACGAGGCCGCGCTGCGCGAAGCGCTGGGCCGCGCCGGCGTCGACACGCTGGAGCTGGCCACCGACGACGACCTGCTGGCCGCGCTGCTGCGCTTCGTTGCGCTGCGGCGCCAGCGCCTGCGCATGCCGATGGGCCAGCGCCTGCCGGCCGCGCTGCGGCAATCGGTGCAGGCGGTGCCGGCCTGAACCCGACGATCCACCGATGGACCCGAGCCCGAGCGAACGACGATGAGCTTTCAGTGGTTGGAGATGCTGTGGCTGCTGCTGCTGGTGCCGGCGCTGGTGCTGCTGTACCTGTGGCTGCTGCACCGGCGCCGGAAGAACACGGTGCGGCTGGCCAGCGTCGCGCTGGTCAAGCAGGCGCTGGGCAAGGGCCCGGGCTGGCGCCGCCATGTGCCACCGGCGCTGATGCTGCTGGCCTTCACCGTGCTGCTGCTGGCCAGTGCGCGGCCGATGGCGGTGCTGAAGCTGCCCTCGCAGCAGGAGACCATCATCCTGGCGATGGATGTGTCGGGCAGCATGCGCGCGGCCGACGTGCAGCCGAACCGGCTGGTGGCCTCGCAGGAGGCCGCCAAGGCCTTCGTCGCCGGGCTGCCGCGCAGCGTGCGCATCGGCGTGGTGTCCTTCGCCGGCACCGCGGCGGTGGTGCAGGCGCCCACCTTCAGCCGCGAAGACGTGTACGCGGCGATCGACCGCTTCCAGCTGCAGCGCGGCACGGCCATCGGCTCGGGCATCGTGCTCTCGCTGGCCACGCTGTTCCCGGACGACGGCATCGACCTGTCGCAGATCACCGGCGCGCGCGAGATGCCACCCGCGCCGGGCGACAAGCCGAAGAAGGTGTTCAAGCCGGTCGAGCCGGGCAGCTACAACTCGGCCGCGATCATCCTGCTCACCGACGGCCAGCGCACCACCGGCCCCGACCCGATGGAGGCTGCCAAGATGGCCGCCGAGCGCGGCGTGCGCGTCTACACCGTGGGCATCGGCACCAAGAACGGCGAGATCATCGGCTTCGAGGGCTGGAGCATGCGGGTGCGGCTGGACGAGGACACGCTGAAGGCCATCTCCACCTTCACCCGCGCGAACTACTTCTATGCCGGCACCGCCGAAGACCTGAAGCAGGTGTACCAGGGCCTGTCGAGCCGGCTGGTGGTCGAGACCAAGGAGACCGAGGTCACCGCGCTGTTCACGGCCGTCGGCGCGCTGCTGGCGCTGCTGGCGGCGGGCCTGAGCGTCTGGTGGTTCGGCCGCGTCATGTAGCCGCGGCCCGCACGGCGGCCGCCGGCGCGCCCGGCCCGGCGGCGGCGATGCGGTTGCGCCCCTCGCTCTTGGCGCGGTAGAGCTGCGCGTCCACCCGGGCCAGCAGCGCCTCGGCGCTGACCGCCCCCTGCGTGGCCACCACGCCGATGCTGACGGTGACGCGCGGCGCCACCGGCGAGGCGGCATGCGGCCAGTCCTGCATCGCCAGCGCATGCATCATCTGCTGCGCCCGCGCCAGCGCGCCGGCCAGCGGAGTGTCCGGCAGCACCAGCACGAATTCCTCCCCGCCAAAGCGAGCGGCCAGGTCGGCCGGCCGGCGGCACAGCCCGGCCAGCAGCCCGGCAATCGCCTGCAGGCAGCGGTCGCCTTCGGTGTGGCCGTAGCGGTCGTTGAATTCCTTGAAGTGGTCGACGTCCAGCATCAGCAGCGACAGCTCGCTGCCGCTGCGCTGCATCCGGCGCAACTCCTGCGCCAGCACCTCGTCCAGGTGGCGGCGGTTCGCCAGGCCGGTGAGGCCGTCGGTGTTGGCCAGCAGCGAGAGCTGCGTCTTCACCCGCATCAGGTCTTCGTTGCGACGCGCCAGCTCGCTCACCCGATCGCCGAGCTCGGCCGTGCGCTCGGCCACCCGCTGCGCCAGCAGGCTGCGCTCGCCGGCCAGCGCGTCCAGCATGCGCTGGCGCGCACGCTGCGCCGCCAGCAGCAGGCCCAGCAGCACCAGCAGGATCGCCAGCATCGCGCCCAGCACGAAGACGGCGCCACGGTAGCGGGTGAGCAGGCCGGGCTCGCGGTACAGCACGACGCTGCCAGGCGGCAGCGCGGCTTCGTCCAGATGCCAGCGCTGCAGCGCCCGCCAGTCGTAGACCGGCCGCATGCCGGCATCGGCCGCCGTGCCGCCGGACGTCACGGCACCGGCGACGATCGCCCGCGCGAGCTGGCCACCGATCATCCGTTGGCTGGTGCAGTAGCCGCCGACCACGCCACTGCCCACCAGCGTTTCCCATTGCGAGACCATCGGCACGCTGGCCACCGCGGTGATGCGCCGCGCCAGCGCCAGCGGTGTCACTTCGTGGCCCTGCCCGTCGCTGAACTGCAGCAGGTAGTACAGCACCGCGCCGGGCTCCAGCCGCGCGGCGCGCTGCAGCAGTTCGGGCAGCGGCCGGTCGAGCCAGTACTCGATCGGAAGTGGCTGCGCCAGCACCTGCGCCGCGGCCTGCTGGAACAGCGTCAGCCGCAGCCGGGCGGCCTCGTCGCGCGTCTCGCCAATCACCACCAGCCGGCGCGGGGCGGTCAGCCGCAGGGCCTCGCGCAGCGAGGCGGGGTAGTTGCTCTGCACCGCGATCACCGGGACCTGCGGGTCGCGCGCCCGAATGCGCGGCAGCACGGTCGCGGGCACGTCGGCAAAGACGCGGCGCGCCTGCGGCAGCAGGCCCGGCTCGCCGGCCAGGAAGTCCACGGCCTGCGTGCTGGTGGCCCCCACCACGTCGATGCCCTGGTCGCCGTAGCGCGCCTGCAGGTACGGCAGCAGGGCGCCGCGCTGCGCGGCCAGGTCGATGCGCGCCGCGTCGAGGTACTCGAAGTGCAACTGCGGGGGCGGCCCGGCCATCGCGGCCAGCGCGTCGTTCAGCCCCTCCTCGAGGTGGCGCTGCGACGGCAGGTCCTTGTCGTAGCTGGCGATCACCAGCACCCGCAGCGCGCGCGACGGCGACTGCTGGTCGGCCGCCAGTGCCGGTGCCGCCAGCCAGGCCAGCCACAGCCAGCACAGCGACCAGCAAAGCAGCGCCCGCGCGCTCCAAGGGCTTGCGCACAGCTCACGGCGGACAACCCGATCACCGGTCAGCTTCACGGCCAGACAATCGTACGTCCAGGGCCGCGCCAGCAACAGCCCGTGCTTGCCCAGGGGCTGGGCGCGGCCCGGCAGCGGGACAGCGCGCTCAGCGCAAGAGACGGCCGCGGCTGTCGAGGATGGCGATGTCGACGTGGCTGCCGCCCCGGTGGTCGCGCGGCGTGAAGCCGATCGTCAGCCCGCCGACGTCGAAGCTGCTCATGGATTCGAGCGCCTGCCGCGTGCGCGCCGGCGTGGGCAGCGGGCCCGCGCGGCGCAGTGCCTCGGCCAGCGTGCGGGCGGCGATGCAGCCTTCGGCCACGCCGGTGGTCAGGGGCGGCGCTGCCGTGCCGGCCTGTTGCTGCACCAGCGTGTGCACCTCGGTACCAAAGGCACTGTCCTCCTGGTACAGGCCGAGCCGCAGGGTGCCGATGGTGGCCATGTGCGCCAGCACCTTGGCCACTTCCGCGCGGTAGCCGGCACGGGTATGGAACAGCCACTCGCTGGCGCGGCCCTCGCGCAGCGTGGTGGCGCCGGTGCGGATGCCCACCACCGGCAGTCCGCTGGCCTGCAGCAGGCCCGAGCGCAGCAGCGCCTCCATCGGCCCGGTGCCCAGGAAGCCGATCCGCGCCACCGGCGCGGCCTCCGCGATCAGCGCCCGCGTCTGCGGCACGATGTCCTCGGGCTCGCGGTCACGATGCCGGCTGACGAGCTTCAGCCGTGCGCCATGGACGCCGCCGCGCCGATTCTGCGCATCGAAGGACAGCGCGATGCCCTGGCGCAGCTGGTTACCGGGCGAGCGGATGCGGCCGCGCACCGCTCACTCCTCGATCTTCAACTTGCGATCTCGCACCAGCCGCGTCCAGCGCGCGCTGTCCTGCTGGATGAACTGCGCCAGCTTCGCGGCCGAGGTCGGCGACGGCTCGTTGCCCTGCTCCAGCAGCAGGCGCTGCACCTCGGGTTCGCCCAACGCGCGCTGCACGTCGTCGCTGATCTTCTGCACCAGCGCAGGCGGCGTCTTCGCGGGCGCGAACAGGCCATACCAGATGGTGTACTCGAAACCGGTGACGCCGGCCTCGGCAATCGTCGGCAGCTGGGGCAGCGAGCGCGCGCGCTGGCTGCTGGCCACCGCCAGCGGCACCAGCTTGCGGGCACGGATGTGCGCCAGCACGCTCGGGATCGCGTTGACGCCCAGCTGCACCTGCCCGCCCACCAGCTCCACCACCGCCGGCGCGCCACCCTTGTACGGGATGTGCGTCAGCTCGGTGCCGGTCATGTCCTCGAACATCTCCATCGCCAGATGGTTCGGGCTGCCGATGCCGCTGGAGGCGTAGTTCAGCGCGCCGGGCTTCTGCTTCGCCATGGCGATGAGTTCCGCCACCGTCTTCACACCCAGCGACGGGTGCGCCACCAGCACCGGCGGGTTCGTCACCAGCCGCGCCACCGGCAGCAGGTCGGTCTGCGGGTTGTAAGGCAGCTTGCTGCGCAGCAGCGGGTAGGTGACGATCTGCGAGCCCGCGGCCAGCAGCAGGTTGTAGCCATCGGCCGGCGCCATGGCGCCGGTCTTGATGGCGTGCACGCCGGCGCTGTTTTCCACCAGCACCTGCTGCTTCCAGTATTCCGAGAGCTTCTTGCCGACCACGCGCATCGCGTTGTCGGCCGCCCCGCCGGCCGGAAAGGGCACCAGCACCTTCACCGGCCGTTCGGGAAACTCACCCGCCCGCGCGAGCCCGGCCATCACGGCCAGGCCGACGAGCATGCTGATGGCGGCTGCCTTCATGGTGTCCATCCTTGCATGGAGCTGCGGGTTTCAGAACACATGCTTGAGGCCCGCGCCGATGGCGCGTACCCGCACATTGGCCTTCGACGAATCGATGCCGTCGCTGTCGATGAAGGTCTGCAGGTCGGTGCGCTTGGACAGCGCATACACCCAGGCCGCCTGCACCCGCCTGCGCGTACCGTGCAGGGACGTTTGCACGTCGCGCTGCAGCAGGTTCAGCACCAGGCTGTTCAGGCCCAGGGTGTACTGCGCGCCGACGATCCAGTACTTCACGTCGCGGCGCGAGCTGGCGGTGTTGCGGTAGCGGTCCACGCCCAGCAGCACGTAGGGCTCGAAGTCGCCGAAGTCGCCACGCACGCCGAGCTGCCACTTGTCGTCGAACTCGTTGTTCTTCAGGCCGCCCGAGCGCTTGTCCTTGGCGTAGCCGATGGCAGCGGTCAGCCCCTTGCCGCGGTACAGCACGCCCAGGTCCAGCGACTTCGCATCGTCCTCGGCCTCGGTACCGGACCCGGCGCCGCGTTGGTAGTAACGCGTCATCAGCTCGGCACCGCCGAAGCGCGGGCTGCGATAGCCCACCGAATTGGAGGTGCGGTTGCGCGCGTTCAGCATCGAGGTGCCGATGGCGGTGGCGCCGGCGTCATTGGCCGCGAAGCTGGTGATCGCCGTCACCTGCGAGTACAGCGGCGAGCCGGTGGGATTGGCCGAGTCCAGCCGCCCCAGCGCCACGCTGCCAAAGCCGCCGCCCAGGCCGACGTAGGAGTAGCGGAATGCCGGGGTGCCGAGTTCGCCGGTGTCGGCGCCATAGCCGAACTCCAGCCCGAACAGGGCCTTCAGTCCGTCGCCCAGGTCTTCGGCGCCCTTGAAAGACAGGCGCGAGGCGTTGTCGGTCAGGCTGGTCACGCTACCGGCGTTGCCGGTGCGCGTGCTGTTGACGGTCAGCCGCAGCTGGCCGCCGATCTGCACCTGGCTGGCCGACTGGGCCTGGGCGTGGCTGCACAGCAGGCTCGCGCCCAGCGCACAAGCCAGCGTGTGGCGGATGAGGTTCGACATGCCAATCACTCCTGTTGAGGGGGGGAATCCAGCGGCGCCTGCAGGCGCGGCAAAAACTCGGCGCTGAGCCCGGCGGCCAGCTGCCTGACGAAGCTGGCGAGGTCGCGCACCAGGCGCGCTGCGCCGGCATGGCGCATGAAGCGCGCCTCGTCCATGTAGAGCGCGCGGTTGATCTCGATCTGGACGCTGTGGCGCCCGCTGGCCGGACGGCCATGGCGCCGCACCAGCTCTTCGCCGCGGTACGGGTGGTTGATCTGCACCCGGTAGCCCAGCGATCCCAGGCTGGCGGCGATCCAGCGGACCAGGAAGGGATCGGCGCTGCGGCCCTCGAGGTCGCTGACCACGATGTCCGGCCGCGCGGCGCCGCTGTCGACATTCATCGCATTGCCGGTGGACTTCATCGAATGGCAGTCGACATGCACGCTCATGCCGAAGCGCGCATGCGCGGCTTCCACCAGCGCCGCCAACTTGGCGTGATAGGGGTCGTAGCAGCGCTCGATGCGGCCGCTCACGTCCTCCACCGACAGCAGGTGCGTGTACATCGGCACGCCGGGCAGCGCCAGGCGGCGGATCAGGCCCATGCCGCGGCGCGAGGTCGGCCCCGGGTTCAGCGGCCCCGGCCAGGGCGCGGCCAGCAGCGCCGGATCGATGTCGTCACGCGGCCGGTTGGCGTCGATGTAGGCACGGTGGAAGCGCGCGGCCAGCAGCGGCGCGCTGCCGTCCAGCGCCTCGGCCCACAGCTCGTCGACGAAGGCGTCCCAGCTCGTCTTCACCGCGCTCGCAGGCGCGCTGGTCGGCGTGCCGTCGGCGGGCCAGTCGCGCCAGCTGTGCGGCGAATCGAACACCAGCGGCGAGGCGGCGGCGCTCGGATCGCCGATCAGTGCGTAGGGTGCCGGGGACTTGGTAGCAGCCATGGATCTCCGCATCTGTTTCGTTTAACAAGACGCTGTCGCGTTGTTTGAAACATTGTGGAGCAGACCCAGCCACAATGCAAGCCGCTCGCGCCCTCCTATTCAGAGGAACCTTCAGGCATTGCGTGTCCGAATCCATCTTGAATGTCTGCCCGCGATGGACGAAACTGTTTCATCCATCGCAACATCGTTGCCGGAGTCGAAACCGTGAAGACACTCGCCGCCATCGTCGACAGCCCGCCGGCCTCCCCCTTCTGCGTGCTGCATGCGCAGCCCGAGCCGCCTTCACCGCTGGTCTTCGATTCGCCGCACAGCGGCACCCACTGGCCGGCCGGGGCCACGCCCGCGGCCGTGCCGCCCGACGCACTGGACAGCTGCTGGAGCGCCTATGTCGATGCCCTCTGGGCCGAGGCCATCGTGCCCTGCCCCAGCTCGCACCGCGGCATGGGCCTGATCCGGCGCGATGCGCTGCCCGGCCTGCCGATCTACCGCGCTGCGCTATCGGTGCAGGAGGTGCAACGCCGTATTGATCAGTGCTACGACCCCTACCACGCCGCGCTCGACCGGCTGATCGGGGCGGCCCAGGCGCACCACGGCCTGTGCGTGCACGTCGTCTGCCTGTCGATGAAGTCGGTCGGCAACGCGATGAACGACGACGCCGGCCAGCCGCGACCCGACTTCGTGCTGAGCGACCTGAACGGCGGCAGCGCCGAGCCCTTCCTGCTGCGCTGGATGGCCGCCGCACTGGGCGCGACGGGCCACAGCGTGCGCATCAACCGGCCCTACCGCGGCGACGAGCTGCTGCGCCGCCATGGCCAGCCCGCCCTGGGCCGGCACAGCGTGCAGATCGCGGTGAACCGCGCGCTGTACATGCACGAGGCCGGCTGCGTGCGCCACGGCGGCTATGCGCGCCTGCTGCGGCACCTGGCGCACTTCGTGCGGCAGCTCGATGCCGGCCTGCGCGCCGAGCTGCGGCCGGCGTCGTGCCTCAGCCGGCCGCCGCTGGCGCCGCTGCCAGGCCGGGCCGCCAGCCCAGCCGACGCGACACTTCCTCGGCCTTGCTGCGCATCAGGCTGAGGCAGGCACGCTGGCGCCGCTCGTCCATGCGGCTGGACGGCGCGCTGACACTGAGCGCCGCCTCGATGCCGCCTTCGTCGTCGAAGATCGGCACCGCCAGCGCGGTGGTGTCCTTCGCGAACTCACCGGCCGACACCGCATAGCCCTGTTCGCGCACCCGCGCGATCTCGCGCTGCAGCGCGGTGCGGCTGACCGGGGTCTGCAGCGTGAAGCGCTCGCGCGGCGCCTCGAACACCGCATCCACCACCGCCTGCGGCGCGTGGGCGAGCAGCAGCTTGCCCGAGGCGCCGGCATACAGCGGGCGGCGATGGCCGATCTCGTCGTGAACGCGCAGCGGCTGCGTCGATTCCCAGCGCGCGACGCACACGCTCTCGAGCCCGTCGCGCACGCGCAGGATCACCATCTCGTTCAGCGCCGAACCCAGCTCCTGCAGGGCCAGGTTGGCCTCGCGCACCACGTCCAGCTGTGCGGCGGCGCTGGCGCCCAGCCGCAGGGCCTGCAGGCCCAGGCGATACACCGGATTGTCCCCGTGGCGGCGCGCCAGCCCGCGCTGCTCCAGCGTGCTGAGCAGGCGGAATGCACGCGCCTTGGTGATGCCGGTCCGCTTGGACAGCTCGGTGACGCCCAGCCCCGGCTCCGCCGCCACGGCGAACAGCAGTTTGATGGCCTCGTCCACGGCCGCGACGGTGTAGTCCAAGCTCAGCCTCCAGCACGAATGCGCATTGTGCCGCGCGACCCGCTCGATCAGCCCTGCAGGCGCCCACGCTCCAGCGTCAGCGTTCGGCCGCAGCGCGCAGCCAGGCCGGGGTCATGCGTCACCAGCACGAAGGCGGTGCCGCGCTCGCGCGCGAGTTCCAGCATCAATGCGAACACCGCATCGGCGCTGCCGCGGTCGAGGTTGCCGGTGGGCTCGTCGGCCAGCACGCACGCGGGCTGGCTGACCAGCGCGCGGGCGATCGCCACGCGTTGCCGCTCGCCGCCCGAGAGCTCGCCCGGCCGGTGCTGCACGCGCGGGCCCAGCCCCACGCGCTCGAGCATCGCGCGTGCGGCCGCCTGTGCCGCGGCCACCGGCTGGCGGCGGATGCGCAGCGGCATCGCCACGTTGTCCAGCGCGCTGAACTCCGGCAGCAGGTGGTGGAACTGGTAGACGAAGCCCAGCTGCTGGTTGCGCCAGGCACCCTGCTCGGCCGCACCCATCGTGGCGAAGTCGCGCCCGGCCAGCTCCACCTTGCCGCCGCTGGGCGCGTCCAGCCCGCCCAGCAGGTGCAGCAGCGTGCTCTTGCCCGAACCCGAGGCGCCGACGATGGCCAGCGTCTCGCCCGGCTGCACGGCGAGGTCGATGCCCTGCAGCACCGCCACGTCCAGCCCGCCTTCCTGGAAGCGCTTGGCCAGCCCCTGGCAGCGCAGCACCGGCGGCGCGGTGTGGGCCTCACTCATAGCGCAGCGCCTCCGCGGGGTTCACGCGGCTGGCGCGCCAGCTCGGGTACAGCGTGGCGACGAAGGCCAGCAGCAGCGAGATCACGCCGATGGGCACGATGTCGCCCATCTGCGGGTCGCTGGGCATGCGGCTGATCAGGTAGATGCTGCCAGGCAGGAAGCTCACGCCCAGCGCATGCTCGATGGCCGGCACGATGACGTCGATGTTGAAGGCCACCAGCAGCCCGAGGCCCACGCCGACCGCCGTGCCGATGATGCCGCTGGCCGCGCCCTGCACGACGAAGATGCCCATCACCGAGCGCGGGCTGGCGCCCAGGGTGCGCAGGATCGCGATGTCGGCCTGCTTGTCGGTCACCGTCATCACCAGCGTCGACACCAGGTTGAACGCGGCCACCGCGACGATCAGGGTCAGGATGATGAACATCATGCGCTTCTCGATCTGCACCGCGTCGTACCAGTTGCGGTTGGTGCGGGTCCAGTCGCGCACCACCAGGCCCGGGCCCATGGTCATGGCCAGCTGGTAACCCACTTCGCGCGCGGCCTGCGCATCGCGCAGCCGCAGCTGCACGCCGCTCGGGCCGTCCAGCCGGTACAGGCGCGCCGCATCGTCGACATGGATCAGCGCCAGCCCGCTGTCGTATTCGTAGTGCCCGGCCTCGAAGGTGCCGGCGACCGTGAAGGTCTTGAGCCGCGGCACCACGCCGGCCGGCGTGACCTGCCCGCCCGGCGCCACGATGGTGACCGAGTCGCCTTCACGCACGCCGAGCTGGCGTGCGAGCTCGATGCCGAGCACGATCTTCCACGCGCCCGGTTGCAGCTTCGCGAAGGTGGTGTCACGCAGCTTGGCGCCGATGTCGGTGACGGTGGCCTCGGCCGCCGGCAGGATGCCGCGCACCACCGCGCCGCGCATGTCGTCCCCCCGCGCGATCAGCGACTGCGCCGCGATGAAGGGCGCCGCGCCGACCACCGCCTTGTTCTCGCGCGCCTTGGCCGCCGTGCCCTGCCAATCCGGCAAGGCCGCGCCGTCGCGCGAGAAGATCTCGACATGCGCAATCACCGCCAGCATGCGGTCGCGCACCTCTTTCTGGAAGCCGTTCATCACGCTGAGCACGATGATCAGCGCGGCCACGCCCAGCGCAATGCCGACGACCGAGATCGCCGAGATGAACGAGATGAAGCCGTTGCGCCGCCCGGCGCGGCCGGCGCGGGTGTAGCGCCAGCCGATCTGCCATTCGTAGGGCCAATTCATGGGGAGGCGATGCTAGCAGGCCGCCTCCTGTCGGCCGTCGCGGCAAGCGCCGGCTGCGGCGCCAGGCCGAACAGCGGCCGCAGCCAGCGCACGCGGCGCATCGCCTCGAAGCTGGCCCCGCACACCGCCGCGGTGGCCAGCACCAGCAGCGGCCCTTCGACCGCCGGTGGCAGCCGCAGCGGCTTCAGCTGCTCGGCCAGCACGATGATCGCGCTCTGGTGGACGATGTAGAACGGAAACACCGCCTCGGTGAGGTAGCGGCGCAGCGGGCTGTCGGTGGGTGCCCAGCGCCGGGCGAAGCCCAGCGCGGCAGCGATGGTCCACCACTGGTTGGCCGCGTAGATCAGGCGTTGGCACATGCGCAGCGCATCGGGCACCTCGGCCCGGCCAACGGCATACACCGTGAAGTACCAGGCGATGAAGGCATAGCTCGCCACCGCACCGGCCAGCGCCCACCAGCGCCAGCGTGCCAGCGCGGCCCAGGGCGCGGACTGGAAGGCCAGCGCGGCGCCAAGCCCGAACATGCTGAGGTACTGCGCGTGGTTGTACCAGTCCTGCACCAGGTCGTGCGTGGCCGGGAAGCGCGCGACCAGCAGCACGCGCCACAGCGCCAGCAAGAGTACCGGCCACAGCAGCAGGCCCCAGCCGGACAGCCGGCGCGCCAGGCCATCGCACAGCCGCAACCAGCCCTGCGGCGCCGTGCGCTGCAGCGCCCACAGCAGCAGGCTGTAGACGAACAGGTAGGGCACGAACCACAGGTGGTTCCAGGTCGGCACGCGCAGGCAGTCGTTGCCGCGACAGAAGTGCGGGTCGGCCAGCAGGTAGCGTTGCCAGAACGCGAGGTAGCCATCGGCGTAGCCGGCCTTCTCGACCACCTCGTAGTAGGCCTGCGGCACGACGATCACCAGCATGCCGAACAGCAGCGGGACCAGCAGGCGCCGCGCGCGGCTGGCGACGAAGCCCGTGGGCTGGCGCCGCAGCAGGTAGGCCGTGGCGACGCCCGAGACGAAGAACAGCAGCGACAGCCGCCAGGGCGAGCTGGCCAGCATCAGCGGCTCGAGCGTGGCCGACGCGAACGGCGACTTCACATGCCAGTCCCAGCTGACGTAGTACATGCCCACGTGGTACAGGATCAGCAGGCCGAAGGCGAGGATGCGCAGCCAGTCGAGGTCGAAGCGGCGCGGCGGCAGCGCGGGGTCTTGGTGCATGGCGAGGGCTCGTGTGAAGCAGGCGAGGCACGCATCGTCGGCTCGCCCCCATCGCGTGGCCAGCGCCGTGGGACGGATGGGATGCGCGCCGGGGCCAGCGGGCCCGGATCAACGGCCGATGCCCGCCGCCAGCTGCTCGCGAAAGCGCCGCGACACCCGCACCTCGCGCCCGCTGGCCAGCACCAGCTGCGCATCGCCGCGCGCCAGCGGCGCGATGCGCGCGATGCAGCGCGGGTTCACCGCGAACGAACGGTGCACGCGCACGAACAGCGGCCCGGCCGCGGGATGCTCGAGCATCGCGGCCAGCGTGCCGCGGTCCAGCCAGGACTGCGCCGGCGTGTGCAGCCAGACGTAGTTGTCCTCGGCCTCCAGCACTTCCACCTCGGCCAGCGCCACGCGCTGCAGCGCTCCGCGGTGCAGCACCAGCCAGTGGCCGCTGTCGCCGGCAGCGCGCGCCAGCGGCTGCAGCCCGTGCAGCGCGCTCAGCAGGCCCTGGCGCTGCTGCTCGCGCTGGGGCGGCGCCAGCTGGCGCTGCAGCTTCGCGATGCAGGCCTGCAGCCGCTCGCGGATGATGGGCTTGAGCAGGTAGTCCACCGCGTTCAGCTCGAAGGCCTTGACGGCGAACTCGTCGTAGGCGGTGGTGAAGGCCACCAGCGTGCCTTCGGGCAGCGCCGCCGCGGTGGCCAGCCCGTCCAGGCGCGGCATCTGGATGTCCAGCAGCACCGCATCGGCCGGCGTGTGCAGCAGCAGCGCCAGCGCCTCGGCGCCATCGCCCGCCTCGCCGACCAGCTCGACCTCGGGCATGTCCGCCAGAAAGCGGCGCAGCTTGGCGCGCGCCTGCGGCTCGTCGTCCACCAGCAGCAGCTTCATCGTCGTGGCGCGGACTCTGAGCCGGCGGCGTGCGCCGGCAGCTGCAGGCACAGCACGGTGCCAGCGTCTTCGCGTGTCAGCGACACGCTGGCGGCCTCGCCATACATCGTTGCCAGGCGCTCGCGGGTGTTGGCCAGGCCGATGCCGCTGCCCGGCAGTGCGGGCGTCCGCGCCGTGCTCAGCCCGGCCGCTGCAGCGCTGTCGCAGACCCGGATCTCCAGCCGGCCTTCGCGCACCGCGGCCTGCACGCTCAGCGACACCGGCGCGGCGCTGTGCGCGACGCCATGCTTCACCGCGTTCTCCAGCGGCGCCATCAGCAGCAGGCTGGGCAGGGCGCAGGCCGCCGCCTCGTCGCTGACCTCGATGGCGGTGTGCAACCGGCCTTCGAAGCGCTGCCGCATGATCGACAGGAACGGCGTCACCAGGCGCAATTCCTCGCGCAGGCTGTGGGTGGGCTGCCGGCCGGCGTCGAGCGACAGGCGCAGCAACTCGCACAGCTCGGCCAGCAGGCGGTCGGCGCGTTCGAGATCCTCGTACATCACCGCCGACACCAGGTTCAGCGCATTGAACAGGAAATGCGGCTGGATCTGCTCCTGCAGCCGCGCCAGGCGGGCCGCGGCCAGTTCTTCGTTCAGCCGCTGCCACGCGGCGCGGCGCTGCTGGTCGAGCAGATACAGCAGCGCGCCATGGCACAGGCCGACCATCAGCGCATAGCTCACCAGGTCTTTCGCGCCTTCGTAGGCCAGCACCGAGGCCACGTCGCCCGGCTCGTAGACCACGCCGGTCAGCGCGTAGACGATGGCGCGCAACGCATACATCAGCGCCGAGTGCAGCAGCACGTACAGCAGCGCGCCGCCGGCATGCCACAGCAGCAGCCGCGGCCATGGCAGCCCGCGCCCGACCAGCGCGCGGTGGCCCGCGAACAGCCCCAGCATCAGCAGCCCGACCACCAGGCTGCTCGACAGCTCCCAGAGGAAGGGCTCCCAGCGGTGCTGTCCGCCGCGCTGCACGTAGTGCTGCAGCTCGGCGATCGCCAGGAACAGCCCGACCGCGGCCCAGAACGCGACGTACAGCAGCGCGTGCAGCGGCCGCAGGTGCAGGCGCGGCAAGGCCGGTGCAAAAGCTTCGGCGGAGGCCGGCAGGGTCAAGGGCGCACTCACAGCCGTGCAGGCTAGCACCACGTCCGGCGTTTCCCCGGCCGCTTCGCCCCGCCGCGGAACCCGCCGGCCCCAAGGCGCACGGCACCGCGCCGCCGATAATCGCGCACCCATGTCTTCGCCGTCCCCTGCCACCTTGATCGTGCCCTTCGCGGGTGCGTCCAACGAAGCCGCCCGCCATGCCCTGCACGACCTGCCGCTGCCGCAGCTGGACCGACTGCTGGCACGCCTGAGCCCGGGCACGCGCGATGAGGCCGATGCGCTGAGCCTCTCGCCCCCGCACGAGCGCGCGTTGGCCGCGGCGCTGGGCTGGCAGGCCGAGGATGGCACGCTGCCCTGGGCCGCGCGGCTGTCCGGTGACAACACGCAGCCCTGGGGCCTGCTGACCCCGGTGCACCTGCACGTGGGCACCGAGCAGGTCTCGATGACCGACCCGGCGGCGCTGCAACTCGACGAAGCCGCTTCGCGCGAGCTGCTGTCCATCGTGGCGCCGCTGTTCGAGACCGAAGGCTTCACGCTGCACTGGGCCGGACCGCTGCAGTGGCTGGCCACGCACGCGCTGTTCGACGGCCTGGCCACCGCCTCGATCGACCGCGTGATCGGCCGCAACATCGACCCCTGGCTGCCCGACCAGCGCAGCGCGCGGCTGATCCGCCGGCTGCAGAACGAAGTGCAGATGCTGCTGTACACGCATGCGGTGAACGACCGGCGCGAAGCCGCCGGCCTGCCGACGGTGAACTCGTTCTGGTTGAGCGGCTGCGGCCGCCTGCCCGCCGGCCCCACGCTGCCCACCCCGCGCGTCGACGACCGCCTGCGCGGCCCGGCCCTGAACGAGGACTGGACCGCCTGGCGCGAGGCCTGGGCCGCGCTGGACGCCGGCCCGCTGGCCACGCTGGCCGCCACGCCCGGCCCGCTGCGCCTGGTGCTGTGCGGCGAGCGCGCGGCCCAGACCTTCGAAGACCTGCCACGCGGCCTGTGGCAGCGCCTGTCCGCACGCTGGCGCGCGCCCGCGGCCACCCCCCTGCTGGAAACCTTGTGACCCCCACCCTCCGCTTGCGCGACGTTCCGCCGCGCGTGGCCTTCGCGCTGGAACAGGCCGGCGTGCATCCGCTGCTGGCCCGCCTGTTCGCCGCGCGCGGCGTGCGCCACCCCGACGACCTGGACGACGGCCTGGGCCGGCTGCTGGCGCCCGACGCGCTGAAGGGCGCGGCCGAGGCCGGCCGGCTGCTGGCCGACACCCTCGAGCGCGGCGAGCGCATCTGCATCGTTGCCGACTACGACTGCGACGGCGCCACCGCCTGCGCGGTGGGCCTGCGCGGCCTGGCGATGCTGGGCGCCGCGCCCGGCACCCTGAGCCATGTGGTGCCCGACCGGCAGGTGCACGGCTACGGGCTGACGCCGACCATCGTCGACCTGGCGCTGGCGCACCGCCCGCAGCTGCTGGTGACGGTGGACAACGGCATCGCCAGCGAAGCCGGTGTGGCCCATGCCCGCGCGCTGGGCCTGCAGGTGCTGATCACCGACCACCACCTGCCGGCGATCGATCCTGACACGCAAAGTGCGCGGCTGCCCGCGGCCGACGTGATCGTCAACCCCAACCAGCCGGGCTGCGAGTTTCCGAGCAAGGCGCTGGCCGGTGTCGGCGTGATGTTCTACGTGCTGCTGGGCACGCGGGCCGAGCTGCGCCGGCGCGGCCGCTTCGACGCGGCCAGCCAGCCGCGGCTCGATGCGCTGCTCGACCTGGTGGCGCTGGGCACGGTCGCCGACGTGGTGAAGCTCGACGACAACAACCGCCGGCTGGTCGCGCAGGGGCTCAGGCGCATCCGCGCCGGGCGCATGCAGCCGGGCGTCGCGGCACTGTTCGCCGCCGCCGGTCGCGCACCGCAGCGCGCCTCGGCCTTCGACTTCGGCTTCGCGCTGGGCCCGCGCATCAATGCCGCCGGGCGCCTGTCGGACATGAGCCTGGGCATCGAATGCCTGCTGACCGACGACCCGACACGTGCCGCCGCGCTCGCGAAGCAGCTCGACGAGATCAACCGCGAACGCCGCGAGCTGGAAGCGGACATGCGCGAGCAGGCGGCCCTGCTCGTCGACCAGCTCATGGCCGACGAGCAGGCCGACGGCACGCCGCCGGCGCTGGCGCTGTTCGACGCCGAGTTCCACGAAGGCGTGGTCGGCATCGTCGCCGGCCGCCTGAAGGACCGGCTGCACCGGCCGACCTTCGTGTTCGCGCGCGGCAGCGACGGGCTGCTGAAGGGCTCGGGCCGCTCGATCCCGGGCTTTCACCTGCGCGATGCGCTGGACCTGGTGAGCAAGCGCCACCCCGGCGTGCTGCGCCGCTTCGGCGGCCATGCCATGGCGGCCGGCTGCACCATCGGCGAACCCGACTTCGCCACCTTCGACACCGCGCTGCAGCAGGTGGCGCGCGAATGGCTGCAGCCCGAGGCGCTGAGCCGCACCGTCGCCACCGACGGGCCGCTGGCCGGCGAATACTTCTGCGCCGACACCGTCACCCGCATCGACGCGCAGGTGTGGGGCGCCGGCTTCGAGGCGCCGGTGTTCTGCGACGAGGTCGAGGTGCTGCAGCAGCGCCTGGTCGGCGAGAAGCACCTGAAGCTGCGCGTGCGCCATGCCGGCGCGATCCGTGACGCCATCTGGTTCGGCCATGCCGACCCGCTGCCGCCGCGCGTGCGCCTGGCCTACCGGCTGAACCTGGACGAGTTCCAGGGCCAGCAACGCCTGCAGATGGTGGTGGAGACGGCGCTGCCGGCCTGACCGGGGGCCGCGGCGCGCAGCCGCGCGTGCCTAGCGCACGACTGCAGCGGCCACGCAGACCCTGTTGCGGCCTTCCTGCTTGGCGCGGTACAGCGCCCCATCGGCCGCGGCCACCAGCGCGGCGGACGAGGATTCGGCGGTCGGTACGCATGCCGCAACGCCCAGGCTCAGCGTCACCACCGGGCTCACGCTGGACGCCGGGTGCGGCAGCGCACGCGCCTCGCAGGCCTGGCGCAGCACTTCGGCAAAGGCGCGCGCGGCCTCGGCGTCGGCGCCCGGCAGCAGCAGGATGAATTCCTCGCCGCCATAGCGCGCGGCGAAGTCGCTGGCGCGGTTGGCGGCCTGGCGGATCACCTCGGCCACCGCCACCAGGCAGGCATCGCCCTCGGGATGGCCCAGCGTGTCGTTGTAGGCCTTGAACGCGTCGATGTCGGCGATCACCACCGCCAGCGGCGTCTGCATGCGCTGCGCACGCCGCCATTCGGTGTCCAGCACCTCGTCGAGCCGGCGGCGGTTGGCCAGGCCGGTCAGCGCGTCGGCGAAGGACAGGCGCGACAGGTGCTCGTTGGCCTGCCGCAGTTCCTCGGTCTTCTGCGCCACCAGCCGTTCCATCTCGGCCGAGCGGCGACGCAGCGCATGCGTGCGCAGCTTGTACAGCGCGGCCGCGGCCAGCAGCAGCGCCAGCGCGACCAGCGCGATGAACCAGGGCGTCTGCACCAGCCGCGGCTGCACCGTGATGTGCAGCGCCTGCGGTGCGTCCTGCCAGCGCTGGCCGTCGAGCGACACGGCCAGGCTGAACACGTAGCGGCCCGGCGGCAGCGCCGCGAAGCTGGCTTCGCGCGCCTTGCCGGCTTCCACCCAGCCGGGCGTCAGGCCTTCCAGGCGGTAGCGCAGGCGCACGCGCTCGGCATCGGCCAGCGTGCCGGCCAGGTAGCGGATCAGCAGCGGCGCCGGGCCCGGCGGCAGCACGAGCTCGGTGTCGTGCGGCACGCGCTGCCCGCCGACCCGCACTTCGTCGATGCGCACCGGCGGCGGGTCGCCGGCCCCGGGCAGCCGCGCCGGGTCGGCGATCACCAGCCCGCGGAACGAGGGCAGCCACAGCCGGCCCTGGGCGTCGATCGCGCCGGCGGGCTGCAGGCCGCCGGCAAAGGTGGTCGAGCGCAGCGCGTCGCCAGGGCCGTAGCCGCTGGCCTGCACGCGCGCGACGCGGCCTTCGACGAAGGCGTCCAGCTCCGTTCTCTTCACGCGGTAGAAGCCGCGGTTGCAGGTCATCCACAGGTTGCCCTGGCGGTCTTCCAGGATCACCTGCGCCATGCCGTCCCACAGGCCGTCGGTCACGCGGATGCTGCGGATGCGGCCGTCGCGCAGGCGGCTCAGGCCTTCGCCGTTGGAGCCGATCCACAGCGAGCCGTCGGCGTCCTCGTACAGCGCCATGATCCAGTTCGAGGCCAACCCGTCCTTGCGGGTGAAGGTCTGGAACTCGCCGTTGCGCAGGCGCACCAGGCCCTGCCCGGTGGTGCCGAACCACAGCGTGCCGCTGCGGTCCTCGAGGATCGCCGCCACGCCTTCGATGGGCACGCCATTCCCGCGCACGGCAACGAAGCCCTGCCCGTCGAAGCGGGCCAGCCCGCCCTTGGTGCCGACCCACAGCGTGCCCTGGCGGTCCTGGTACAGCACGCGCACGTCCACGTGCGGCAGGCCTTGCGCCACGCCGAAGTGCTCGAGCCGGCCGTCGCGCCACCGCGCCAGGCCTTCGGTGTAGGTGCCGATCCAGATCGCGCCGTCGCGGTCCTCGAACAGGCCCGAAGTCTCGTCGGTGCGCAGGCCCTGCTGGCGACCCAGCAGGCTGATGCGGCCGTTCGCCAGCCGGTTGACGCCGCCCCCGGCGGTGGCCAGCCACAGGCTGCCGTCGCGCGCCGGCAGCACCGAGCGCACGTTGTCGCTGCTCAGGCCCTCGGGCTTGCCGAACACGATGAAGGGCCGCGGCCGCAGCCGGTTCAGGCCACCGTACCAGGTGCCGACCCACAGGCTGCCTTCGCGGTCAGCGTGCAGCGCCCAGATCTGGTCGCCATCCAGCCCGCTGCTGCTGGACAGGGTCTCGAAGCGGCCCTCGCCCACCATCCGGCTGATGCCCGCGCCCCAGCTGCCGACCCACAGCGCACCGGCGGTGTCGCGTGCCAGCGCGGTGAGGTGGTTGGTGGGCAGGCCATTGGCGGTGGTGTAGATGGTGAAGTGCCCGTCCTGCACCCGCACCAGGCCGGCGCCCGCGGTCGCGGCCCACAGCCCGCCGGCCGGATCGGCCAGCACCTGGCGCACCTCGAGGTGCGGGAAGCCGTTGGACGGATTGAAGACCTGGAAGCGGCCGCCGGCATACGACACCAGCCCGCCGCCGGTGGTGCCTATCCACAGCGTGCCGTCCTTGTCGAAGGCCAGCGTGCGCAGCCGGTTCGTCGGCAGGCCGTCGGCTTCCTTGAAGATCCTGACCGCGCCCTTGTCCCAGCGCACCAGCCCGTTCTCGGTGGCCGACCACACCACGCCATCGCGGCCCTGCGCGAAGGCCCAGACGCGCCGGCCTTCCATCTGCTCGTCGGTGAACACGCGCTCGAAGCGGCCCGCACGGTAGCGTGTGGCGCCCAGGCTGTGGCCGATCCACAGCGCGCCCTGCGCGTCTTCCATGAAGCCGAAGATCGGTCCCGAGGCCAGCTCGGTGACCGGCGCGTCTTCGAAGGTGCTGAAGCGCAGCCCGTCGAAGCGGGCCAGGCCACCACCGGTGCCGACCCACAGCGTGCCGTCGCGCGCCTGCAGCATGGCCTGCACGGTGTTCAGCGGCAGGCCTTGCTCGGTCTGCCAGCGGTCGATCTTGAACTGCGACAGCGCCGGGCGCGCCGGGTCCAGGCTGCCTGAAGCCGGCACGTTCGGCGCGGGCAGCACCGGCTGGGCGCCCAGCCAGATCGGCAGCGCCATCGACAGCATCAGCAGCAGCCAGCGCCGCCAGGCGGGCAGGCAGGAGGAAGCGAGCAGGGTCATTGGACTTGTGGACCCATTCTGCAAGAGCGCCGGCCTGCCCGGTCGGTGCTGATGCACCGGATTGACAGGGCATTCCTGGCGCCTGGCGGCCCGGCTCGCGGCGGGCCCGGCGGCGCTTCAGCCGCCCACCACCACCGGCACCTCCGTCGCCGGCGGCGTGTTGCGGCTGCGGCCGCAGCGCACGATGCCGTCGATCATCACCATGCCGACGCCGGGAATGTCGCCGAGCTGCACGCTGTCCAGCAGCGTGCGGCCGGCGGTGTGCTGGGCGCGGTCCATGAACACGAAATCGGCATCGCGGCCGGGCTCGATCAGCCCGCCGTTGAGGCCGCGGATGCGCGCGGTGTTGCCGGTGGCGAAGCAGAACACCAGCTCGGCCGGAATGTTGCCGAGGCTGGACAGCAGCGCGATCAGCCGCAGCATGCCCAGCGGCTGCACGCCCGAGCCGGCGGGCCCGTCGGTGCCCAGGATCACGCGGTGCGGGCACTTCAGCTGCATCGCGGCCTGCGCCGCGGCGATGGCCACGCGCTCGTTGCCGTTGTGCACGATCTCGATCGCGCGCGAACTCTTCTCGCACAGCGTGCACACGTCGCGCTCGGGCAAGCTGGTGTGGCCGCCGTTGATGTGGCCGATGACATCGGCATCGGCTTCCAGCACCACGTCCTTGTCGATCAGGCCCGAGCCGGGGATCGACGGGCCGCCGGTGTGGATGGTGCTCTGGATGCCGTGCTGCCGGGCCCAGTCCACCATCGCCTTGGCTTCGTAGCCGGCCTTCACCGAGCCCAGGCCCACTTCGCCGAGCAGCTTCACCCCGGCCGCGGCCAGGTCGATGAAGTCCTGCTCGACCATGCCCTTCTCGATCACCGGCGCACCGGCGATCACCTTCACGCCGCCGGGGCGGAAGTTGTCGAACGCGCGCTGCGCGGTGATGGCCAGCGCCTTCAGCCCGACGATGTCCTTCGGCCGGCCGGGCAGGTGCACCTCGCCGGCCGAGACCATGCTGGTGACGCCGCCGTTCATCGTCGAATCGATCCAGCCGATCTGGTTCTGCCGCGGCGTCCAGTCGCCGAACACCGGGTGCACGTGGCTGTCGATCAGGCCGGGGCAGACGCAGGTGCCGCGCGCATCGATCACCGTCTTCGCGTGCGCGGTGTCGAGATCGGGCTCGCGGCCGACCGCGACGATCACGCCATCGTCGACGACGATCGTGTCGGCCTCGAGCACCGGCCGGTCGATGTCGCCCGACAACAGCAGGCCGATGTTGCGGATGACGACCTTGCCGGACTTGCCGGTGGCGGCGGCTTCAGCCATGAGCAGACTCCTTCTTCAGTGCGCGCAGCACGGCGTCGCACACGGTGGCTTCCCAGTGCGCCAGCGCGGCCGGCGCTTCCAGGTTCTCGCCCAGGAAGGCCGACAGCGTGTAGCGGTTGGACAGGTAGAAATAGCACAGGCCCGCGACCATCAGGTACACGTCGCGCGCGGGCAGATCACCGCGGAACATGCCGCGTTCGGCCCCCAGCTGCAGCACGCGCACGATCACGCCGATGGCCGGCGACGAATACTCGCGCGCCCGCGGCGACTTGGCGATGTGCCTGCCGCGGTGCAGGTTCTCGGTGTTCAGCAGCGTGATGAACTCCGGGTGCTTCAGGTAATAGGTCCACATGAAGCGGATCACCGTGCGCAGCGCGGACTCGGGGTCGGCTTCGTCGATGGCCAGCTCGCTCTCGGCCTCGTTGAAGCGGCGGTAGATCTCCTCCAGCGCGGCCACGAACAGGCCTTCCTTGCTGCCGAAGTAGTAGTAGATCATCCGGTCATACGACTTCGCGGCCTTGGAGATCTGCTCCACCCGGCCGCCGGCATAGCCATGCTTGGCGAAGACCTTGATCGCCGCGCGCAGGATGCTGTCGCGCGTGGCCTGCGCCGCCAGCTGACGCACGCCGGGCTTGCTGTCTGCCTTCAGGTCCTGCTTCTTCTTCGCTGCGGGCATGCGGGCCTTGTCAGGGTTCGAACCGCTTTGCAGTTCATGTAGTGAATGCTACATTGAGCCATCGAGCCGGACAAGTGACGATGGAGCACAGCAAGACCGACGGCCTACCGGCCCTGAGCGACAGCGCAGCGTCCGCCGAGCCGGTGGTGCTGGACAAGTCCCGCCCGCGCAACGAGCGCATGGCCAGCAGCAAGATCGAGTGCAACGCCTGCCCGGTGCTGTGCCAGATCAGCGAAGGCAAGTCCGGCGCCTGCGACCGCTATGCCAACCAGGGCGGCACGCTGATCCGTGTCGATCCCGTCATCCTGCTCAAGCGCCAGCTGGCCGCCGACGAAGCCGGCGCGGTGGTGCCCTTCGTCGCCCGCGGCACCGATGCGCCGTGGGACGGCAACCCGGTCACCGGCGGCGAGGTCTTCGTCACCGGCGTCGGCAGCTCCACCACCTACCCCGACTACAAGCCCGCGCCGTTCATCGTGGCCTCGCAGGTCGAGGGCGTCGACCTCGTCACCGTGGTCACCGAGGGCATCTTCAGCTACTGCAGCTTCAAGCTGAAGATCGACACCGACCGCTTCCTCGGCCCCGAGCGTGCCGAGGTGCGCCACAAGGGCGAGGTGGTGGGCCATGTCACGACGATGGAATACGGCTCGCAGATGCTCTCGATCGGCGGCGTGCACCACCTCACCGGCGGCAGCAAGAAGGAAGGCCGCGTGACGATGGAGGCGATGCAGGCGCTGGGCAACCGCGAGCCGGTGGAGCTGGCCATCGACGGCGGTTCGAACGTCATCGTGCAGGCCGGCCGCGCGCCCATCGTCAACGGCGTCGAGGAGCAGCGCATGCGCGTGGGCTGCGGTTCGGCCACCATCGGCATCTTCGCCAAGCAGTTGTTCGGCCTGGCCGACGAGGTGGTGGTGGTCGATGACCACATCACCGGCGTGCTCAGCGAACACCAGGCCGGCCGCTGCCTGGACATGCGCCGCTCGGGCATCCGCATGAATGGCCGCAAGTCCACGCCGGGCCGCTACTTCCAGGTGGCCAACCCCGGCACCGGCTGGGGCGGCACCGACCTGACCGAGCCGCTGGGCATCATCGAATCGTGGGACCCCGAGCTGGCCTGGCCGGGACTGAAGCTGCTGATGACCTCCACCACCGGCGAGCATGCCGCGTGGTACGTGCTCGACGAACAGCTGCGGCCGGTCGAGCACGAGATGCCGGCGGCCGTGCGCCAGGTGGTCGAGCGCATCGGCGAGAACTGCGAGCCTTCGCTGTGCTCGGTGCTGTTCCTCGGCGGCGCCGGCGGCAGCCTGCGCGCCGGGGTGACGGACAACCCGGTGCGGCTGACCCGCGCGATCAAGCAGGCGCTGGTCAACGTCACCTGCGGCGGCGCGCCGGCCTATGTGTGGCCGGGCGGCGGCATCACCGTGATGGCCGACGTGATGCGCATGCCCCAGCGCAGCTTCGGCACCGTGCCGACACCGGCGATCGTCGCACCCATCGAGTTCAGCATGCGGCTGGCCGACTACGAAGCACTGGGCGGCCACCTGGCCCAGGTGCACACGCTCGAACAGGTGCTGGCCAGCGGCGCCTGGCACAACGACGGTGCGCCGCAGGGCCGGCGCTTCGCCGAAGTCGTGTCCGACAACCCCTGGCCGCTGGGCCGTCCTCCCATGTTGGGTTGATAACGTGCAAGCGACGCGTCATCTCCTGCCCGGTGGCCGCTGGCACCTTCAACACGGCCCGATCGACATCGTCATCGGCGCCGATGGCGAGCCCGAGGCACTGCAGGCCGCGCACGAAGCCGCGTGGCAGCGCTTCGGCGACGTCCTGCCGGCGCTGGTGGCCGAGCTGCCGCTGCTGCGCCAGCCGGTGCGCGGGCCCTGCCCGCTGCGCGGCACCGTGGCGCGGCGCATGTGGTGCGCCTGCCGGCCCTTTCATGACGAGTACGTCACGCCGATGGCCGCCGTGGCCGGCGCGGTGGCGCAGGAGCTGATCGCGCACTACCAGCGCGAAGGCGTCGTGCGCGCCTGGGTCAACAACGGGGGCGACATCGCGCTGCACCTGGCCGCCGGCGAAAGCCTGCGCGTCGGCCTGTTCGCCGACCTGGCGCGGCTGGACGCGCGCCAGCTGCGCCAGGGCCTGGCGCTCGACGGCCGCTTCACCATCGACGCCGCGATGTCGGTGCGCGGCATCGCCACCAGCGGCTGGCGCGGCCGCAGCTTCTCGCTCGGCGTGGCCGACAGCGTCACCGTGCTCGCGCGCCACGCGGCCGAGGCCGATGCCGCGGCGACGATGATCGCCAACTCGGTGAACGTCGATGCGCCAGCCTTGATCGAGCGCCGCCCGGCCAGCACGCTGAAGGACGACACCGACCTCGGCGACATCCCGGTCACGGTGGACGTGCAGCCGCTGCCGCCGGCGCTGCGCCAGGCCGCGCTGCGCGCCGGCCTGAAGCGGGCGCAGGACTTGCAAGCGCGTGGCCTGATCGTCGGCGCCGCACTGGTGTGCCAGGGCGAGCTGCTGCACACGCCGCTGCCGCAGCACCTGGCCGATGCCGAGCCCGCGCTGGCCTGAGCGCCTGAGAGCCCATCCGAAGACAACGAGCCCACGATGAAGATCGAGATCCGCCGCGTGCTGACCCAGGTCGAGGACATCTTCCACGAGTTCGGCCCGCCGCCGCCGCAGCCGCAGCGCCGCGGCGCGGTGGCCGCCGTGTTGACCAATCCGTACGCCGGTCGCTACGAGCCCGACATCCTGCCGATGATGGAAGCGCTGAACGACGTCGGCCTGCAAATGGCACACCGCCTGCTGGCCGCGATGGACGTACCGGCCGCGCGCATTGAAAGTTATGGCAAGGGTGCGATCGTCGGCGAAAGAGGCGAGCTGGAACACGGTGCGCTGTGGCACGTGCCCGGCGGCTATGCGATGCGCGAGCTGCTGGGCTGGAAGGGCGACAAGCAGGCCTACATGCAGGGCCGCGCGGTCGAGGAAAAGACAGGCCAGCCCGGCAATGCCTTGGCCATCGTGCCCTCCACCAAGAAGGTCGCCGGGCCTGGCGCCACGCTCGACATTCCGCTGACCCACATCAACGCCAGCTATGTGCGCAGCCACTACGACGCGATGGAAGTGCGCGTGCCCGGCGCCCCGGCCGCCGACGAGCTGGTGTTCATCCTCGTGATGAGCACCGGCGCCCGCGTGCACGCCCGCGTCGGTGGGCTGCAGGCCTCGGGCATCTCGCAGTGGAACGGGTTGCGATGAAGCTCGTGTCCTCGTCCGCTGTCGGCCCGTTGCGGTCTTTGCATGCTTGTACCGAGCAGGCCAAGGCCACCGGGTGTCCGGTTCCGCTCATGTCCCCCGGCCCAGGCTGCGCCTGGACCTCCTCCTTTACTTCGCTCCACCGGACACCCGGCGCCCTTGGCTCGCGCAGCGCTCTGGCAGGCGCATGCCCACAGTGGCTCGGATCAGGACGGTGGGGCGCTTCGCGCAGCGAAGTAAAGGAGGAGGCTCGGGCGCAGCCCGGGCCGGGGGACATGAGCGGAGTGGAGCGCCCCGGCGGCCTGATCGCGCACCTGCCGCCGCACGCGAAAGGCGGCAACCTGCCGAGAGCAGCCGCACCTCATAGCCCCATCCGCACGACTCCCCGCACACCCCATCCCTGATGGAGCCATTGCCATGACCGCCAAGATCCGCAAGCTCATCGTCCAGGTGGACGAAACCCGCATCGAGATGGGCCGTGAGGTGCAGCCGCCCACGCGCCGCGCGCTGGCCATCGCGGTGATCGCGAACCCGTATGCCGGTCGCTATGCCGAGAACCTGGACGAGCTGATCGCCATCGGCGAGGAACTCGGCGGCCTGCTCGGCGAGAAATGCGTGCAGGCGCTGGGCATCGCGCCCGGCGCAGCGCAGAGCTACGGCAAGGCCGCGATCGTCGGCGAGAACGGCGAGCTGGAGCATGCCGCGGCCATCCTGCATCCCAAGCTCGGCGCCCCCTTGCGCAAGGCGGTGGAAAAAGGCGCCGCGCTGGTGCCTTCGGCCAAGAAGCGCGGCGGTCTGGGCACGGCCATCGACGTGCCGCTGGGCCACAAGGATGCCGCCTTCGTGCGCAGCCACTTCGACGCGATCGAAGCCCGCGTCAGCGATGCGCCGCGGGCCGACGAGATCGTCGTCGCCGTCGCGGTGACGGACAGCGGCCGGCCGCTGCCGCGCATCGGCGGCTTGCAGGTCAGCGAGATCAAGGGCGAAGACGGCCTGCGCTGAACGACGACGAGAGCACCGTACCGCATGAACTTTTCAGGCTTCGTCGTCCAGCTGCTCAA
>NZ_JBGAGA010000102.1:0-18453 GCF_044226965.1 Aquabacterium sp.
AACTGCATGACGAACTGGGCCAGCAGCTCACCGCGCTGAAGCTGGCGCTGTTGGCCTGCGGCGACCCGGCCACCCGGGCAGCCGCGCTGGGCATCGAGCTGACGCGCATGGTGGAGAACGCCATCGCCGCGGTGCGCCGCCTTGCGGCGGACCTGCGCCCGGCGATGCTGGACGACCTGGGCCTGTTTCCTGCCATCGACTGGCTGGCGCGCAACGCGGCGCAGCAGCTGGGCATTGCCGTGGAGGTGGCACTCGACGAGGAGGAACCGCCGCTGGGCACCGAGGCCCGCACCGCACTGTTCCGCATCGTGCAGGAATCGCTGACCAATGTCGCGCGCCACGCACGCGCCCGTCACCTGCAGGTGGCGGCACATCGCGCCGGCGACGAGCTGGTCGTCACGGTGCAGGACGACGGTATCGGCTTTCCCGACACCGCCGCCATCAGCGGCTCGTTCGGGCTGCTGGGCATGCGCGAACGCGCGCTGATGGTGGGGGGCCGGGTCGAGATCGGCAATGCCGAGGGTGGCGGCGCACGGGTCATGAGCGCGGTGCCGCTGCTGTCCGACCGGACGCAGTGCTAACGCGTCACGCACGCGGCATTGATCCAGGCGGCCGCCAGCGCCGCCCAGGCCGCCGGGTCGTCGGGCCGCGCGCTGTCCACGCACAGCTGATCGCGCTGCTCGCGCGCGTCCAGCGGCTCGGCATGGCCCAGCTGGTGCGCAAGCACCGCGGCATCGGCCTCGGAAGCATCGTCGGCGCGGCGGGCGCGGGCTGCCAGGCGTTCGCGCAGCAGCTGCGGCGGCGCCTCGCAGTGCAGGATGGTGAACGGCACGCCCTGCTCCCGTGCCAGCTGGCGGAAACGCTCGCGCTCGGCGGCCTGCAGGAAGGCCGCATCGACGATCACCGGCCAGCCCGCGCCCAGCGCGATGCCGGCCAGCACCGCCAGCCGCGCATAGGTGGCCTGCGAGGCCTGCGCGGCGTACAGGCCGCTGTCCAGGCCGGAATCCGAGCGCTGCAGCGCCGACAGCCCGTGCAGACGCTTGCGCTCCAGGTCCGAGCGCAGGCGGATCGCGCCGGCCTGCTCCAGCAGCGCGGCGGCGGCGTGGCTCTTGCCGGAGCCCGAATAGCCGTGGGTGATCATCAGTCGCGCGCCGGGCGGCTGCAGCCAGCGCAGCGCCAGGCCCAGGTAGTCGGGCCCTGAGGCCGGCCCCGGGCGCAGCGTGGCCACCAGTGCCCGCACCAGGGCCCGGTACACCAGGTAGTAGCGCAGCACCGCGGTGCCGGCATGGTCGCCGCCCTCGCCCAGGTAGCGGTCGAGGAAGCGGAAGGCCAGGTCGCGCCGCTCGTGCGCCAGCAGGTCCATCACCAGGAAGCCGATGTCGGCCTGCAGGTCGATCCAGCGCAGCGCCGGGTCGAACTCGATGCAGTCGAAGGCCGTCACGTCGTCGCCCAGCACCACCACGTTGCCGGCATGCAGGTCGCCATGGCCTTCGCGCACGCAGCCCTCGCGCCGCCGCGCCAGCCAGGTGGCATGCAGCGCGCGCGCCTGCGTGGCGGCCCATTCGCGCAGGGCGGCCAGCGCCGGTGCCTGCGCCGGGCCGAGGTGCTCGGCCAGGCGCCCGATCACGGCGGCGGTGTCGGCCGCGATGCGCTCGGGGCAGCCGTAGGCCGACGCGGCATCCGCCACGCCGGCGTCGCGGTGGAAGGCGGCCAGGCGCTGCGCCAGTCGGTCGATCTGCGCCGGCCGGACGTCGCCATGGCGCAGCCGGTCGGCCAGCAGCGCATCGTCCGCGAAGCGGTGCATGCGCAGGGCCCACTCGATCGGCGCGCCGCTGCCGCCCAGGCGCGGTGCTGACGCGCTGCCGGTGATGGGCAGCACGTCGCGGTACAGCGCGGGGGCCAGGCGGCGGTTCAGGCGCAGCTCTTCCTCGCACATCGCGTGACGGCGCGCCAGCGTGCTGAAGTCCAGGAAGCCCAGGTTCACCGGCTTCTTGATCTTCAGGGCTTCGTCGCCAAACAGCAGCACCCAGGAGATGTGGGTTTCCACCCGCCGCGCGCCGAGCTGGCGGCACAAGGTCTCGATCAGTTCGGCAGGCATCGATACGGATCCGCGGGCTTGTCCGGAGTGTGGGCGCCGCTTGGCAGCGGTCATTGCGCGAGCGCAATCGCGTCGGCGGTGCCCGCGTGAGACTGAAGGTGTCAAGAGGTGACCATGGCTTCGCTGTCCTTTCCCGACACGCTGCCCGGCGGCGAGGGTCCTCGCTGCCTGGTGGTGTTCTTTCCCGACGACGAGGGGCATACCGAGCGCGTGGCCGCCGAGGTGGCCCGACGCTGCCGAGGCGCGCGCGAGCAGGTGCGCGAGCTGCGCACCAGTGGCGGACTGAGCGGGCGCATGCGCGCGGCCTGGCAGGCGGCGACCCGCGCCTCGCCGCCCATCGCGCCGCCGCGCCGCAGGCCTGCCGACTTCGACCTGATCGTGGTCGGCACGCCCGTCTGGGGTCATGGGCCGGCCGCTCCGATCCGGAGTTACCTGCGCGAACACGCCCGCGAGTTCAGGCGCGTGGCCTTCTTCAGCACCGGTCCGCATGCCGGTGACGCCGCGGTGTTCGAGGAAATGCAGCGCTTGTCCGCCCGCGCGCCGGTGGCGCGCGCGGCGCTGCGGGTCACGCGCGCCGGCGGCGAATTGCCCGCCGAGACGCTGCGTCGCTTCCTGGCCGCGCTGCAGCCCGAGACGGCCTGAACGCAGAGGCCGGTGCTCAATGCACCGTGCACACCATGCACGGGTCGAACGAGCGCACCACGTGCTGCACTGCCACCGGCGTGCGTTCGCCCTCGCGCACCGGCGTGCCCACCAGCGCGGCCTCCAGCGGGCCGGGCTGGCCGGCCGCGTCGCGCGGGGAGAAGTTCCAGCTCGTCGGCGCGACGATCTGGTAGCTGGCGATGCGGCCGCGCTCGATGCGCAGCCAGTGCCCCAGCGCGCCGCGCGCGGCCTCGGTCAGGCCACGGCCGCTGCCGGCCTCGGGCAGCGAATCATTGGCGCAGAAGGCTTCGCGCGGTTGCAGCGCCGCGAGCCAGTGCTCCATCTGCGGCACCACCACCGCCAGCTCGATCAGCCGCGCCAGCACGCGGGTGTAGACCGTGCCACCGCAGCGCGCCACCGCGCTGCGCAGCAGCGGCTGGCCGGCGGCCAGGCGGCGCGCGATGGCACCGGTCTCGCAGGGCCGGCCCTCGAGCCGCGGCGCCTTGTTCCAGGTGTAGGCCTCGGGCTTGTCGGCGTCGGGCCGGGTGAAGCCTTCGCTCGGATGACGCGGCGGCAGGCCGCCGTCGGCCAGCCAGGCATGGCGCGTGTCCTCGGTCAGGCCCGACAGGTCCAGCGGCTGCAGCGAGGTCGTGGCTTCGTCCCACAGGCCCGGCGGGGCGCTGGCGTTGCCATGGCTCAGGTAGCGGCCCGGGCCGCGGCCCAGCCGGTCCAGCCCGGTGGCCGCAGCGATGGTCAGGAACAGCCGCAGGTCGCCACCCTCGGGCGCCTGGGCATGCCAGGCCTGGAGCGCGGCTTCATCGGCCAACGCCGCCACGTCTTCCAGCGGCGCGCCGAAGGTGTGGCGTTCGAGGAAGGCCCGGAACTCGCGCACCAGCGCCAGCAGGCGCAGGCGCTCCTGATCGATCGCCGCGTCTTTGCTGCACCCGGCGCGCGGCCTTTGTAGATTGATGCCGGCCATTTACCGCCATGATACGACGATGGAACCAGCGCTGGCGCTGCATGATCAGCACGGCCTTGCCACCATCGCCGCGGCCGGCCTCGAAGCGGCGGCAGGCCTCGCCGAACCAGGGCTGGCCGGCATAGACCTCGCGCGCGAAGTCAGGCATGAAGAACAGGTAGAAGTGCGTCAGGTGGTCGGCCAGGTTCTCGGTGGCCAGCATCAGGTCGGTGGCGATGCGGCCGTTGGCCGGTGCCTCGATGCCGGCGGCATCGGCCAGCGCACGCGCCGCGGCCACCGATTGCGAGACCGAGCAGATGCCGCAGATGCGCGGCACGATCACCAGCGCATCGTGCGGCTCGCGGCCCTGCAGCAGGTTCTCGAAGCCGCGGTACATCGGCGCGCTGACCTGTGCCTCGGCCACCTGCCCTTCGTGCAGCGTGAGCCGGACCTCGAGGTCACCCTCGACCCGGTTGAAGGGTCCGACGACCAGGCGTGTGGGGGGAACGGAATCCATCGGTGGGAAGCATAGCGTCCGCGGCGCTGGCCGGTGGCGCTGCGTTGGCATCGAGCCGGAAGACGGACACGGCCTGCACCAGCCGGGCCGAGCGCTGTTCCATCGCCTGCGCGGCCTGGCCGCTGCGCGCGATGCGGGCCGCGCCCTCGCGCGTCTGGCGGTCGAGCACGGCCATCGCGCCGCCCAGCGCACCCAGCGCCTGGCCGCGCGCCTGGCTTTCGGTGGCGACGGCGGCCAGGCGCTCGGCCACCGCGCCGGAAGCGGCGACGATGCGGTCCATCGTGCTGCCGGCCTGTTCCACCCGGCCACGACCTTCGTGGATCTGCTGCACCGCGCTGTCGATGTGCGAACGCACCTCGCCGGCCGCTTCGCTGCAGCGCAGGGAGAGCATGCGCACCTCGTGCGCGACGATGCCGAATTCGGCGCCCGCGCTGCCGGCGCGGCTGGCGGCGGCCGCCGCATTGAGCGCCAGCACGCCGGTCTGCGCGGCCAGGCGGGTGATCAGCAGCGCGGCCTCGTGGATGTGGCGCGCGCCGGCATCGGCCTGCTGCATGCGTTGCACCGCGCCGGCAATGACCTGCTGCGCTTCGTGCGCGGTGCGGCGCATGTCGGCGGCCTGGGTGGCGGCCTGCTGCGTGGCGTCGGCGCCGCGCTGCACGCCCAGCGCCTCGCGCTGCAGCGCGGCGGCCGCGTCGCCCAGCGCCTGGGCCTGCTGGCTGGCCTGGCGCTGCTGCAGGCCGCTGTCTTCGGCGATCTGGCGGCCGCGGGCATGTACCGCATCGGCCTCGGTGCGCACCGCACCCACCAGCTGCACCAGCTGCTGCTGCATGCGGGCCAGGTCGCCCATCACGCCAGGCGCGCCGGTGGGCACCGGGCCGCCCAGGTCGCCATCGGCCACGCGGCGCGCGCAGCCGCCCAGCACCTGGGGTTCGGCGCCCAGCGCGGCCGTCAGCCCGCGCACGATCCACAGGCTGACCACCACGCCGCCGGCCGAGGCCAGCGCGGCGAGCGCACCGATCAGCCAGGCCGCCTGCCGGCTGGCGGCCAGCGCCTGCGGCGTGCCGAGCTGCTGGGCCAGCGTCTGCATCTGCAGCACCGCCAGCGTGGCGATGGCGGCGCACATCAGCGTGGCACTGCCGAAGGCAAACAGCAGGCGTTGGGCAACGGTGATCTTGGACAGCATGGGCAGCAACGTCTCAAGAAGCGTGCCTGCGGCCTGCACGCGGCCCGTTCCCCGCAGGAGGACGTGTCTTTCAGGTGTTATGTCGCGTTTGCTGCGGTGCGGCGGCATGCGCTTTGATCGGCGCACTGCAAGCCGACTTGTCGGCGCGGCAAGCTCACTTCAGCCGCGTCTTCTTGACCGCCGGCGCCACGATCACATGGTCGGCCGTGGCATTGGACTTCACCCGCTTGGGCGTCGCGCTCTTGCTCAGCGAGGCCAGCGCGACGAACCAGGCCTTGGGCATGTCGGTCGGCAGGCCGATCGGGATGCCGGCGAGCTTGGGCGTCTGGTGGTACGGGTGGCCGGGGTCCTGGAAGCCGGGCTCGGTGCAGCTGATGCAGGCGTAGCCGCCGCGGGTGCAGGAGCCCTGCCCGTTCCACAGCCGGGTGTTGCAGTCGGCATGCGCCTGCGTGCCCTTGCAGCCCATGTGCTCCATCATGCAGCCCAGGTCCGAAGGCTTCTCGGCGCTGGCCTTGAACTCGTAGAACTCGTTGCGGGTGCAACCATGGTGCACCAGCTGGTCGGCGTAGAAGCGCGGCCGCGCCAGCGTGTCGAGATCGTCCGCGCCGAGGCTGCCGTCGGCCAGCGCCATCAGCGTCTCGACCACCCAGCCCGGGTGCGTGGGGCAGCCGGCGACGTTGATCACCGGCAGCCCGCTGCGCGCGCGGAAGCCGGCGCCCAGCAGGCCGCCGGCGCGGTCGTCCTCGTACTGCAGGCCACAGGCCTCGGTGGCATTGGCGCCGGCGGCGCTGATGCCGCCCCAGGCCGCGCAGCTGCCCACCGCCACCACCTGCGTGGCCACCGCGGCGAGCCGCTCGATCCAGTTCTTCATCGGCACGCCAGTGCCGGCCATCACGTGGAAGCGGCCGCTGCCGTTGGGTCCGCGCAGCACCGCGCCTTCGACGCACAGCACGTCCAGCCGCTCGCGACCGTCGAGACAGGCTTCGAGCAGGTCGACCAGCTCGTGGCCCGATTCGAGCGACAGCGACGGGTGCCACAGCAGCCGCACGCCGGCGGCCTGCAGCAGCGCCGGAAAGTCGGCGGTGTCGGCGCACAGCAAGGACATGCTGCAGCCGCCACAGCCGCCGCTCTGCAACCACAGCACGTTGAGCATCAGTGCTTCTCCGACGGGCGCGGCGGCTCGCGCGATTCGAGGCCGAAGCGCAGCAGCTTCGCGCGCAGTCCCACGCGCGAGAGGCCCAGCTCCTCGGCCGCGCGGGTCTTGTTCCAGCGGTGGCGCAGCATCACTTCGCGCAGCAGCATCGCCTCGATGGCGTCCAGCCGCTCCTGCAGCGTGCCCTGGGCCGGCAGCGCGGGCGCGGCGGCCGCGGCCTGCGCGCGGCCGGTCTGGCCCTGCAGCAGGCGCGGCGAGAAGTCGCGCGCGCGCAGGCGCTGGCCATCGCCCAGCGCCAGGGCGCGGGCAATCTCGTTGCGCAGCTCGCGGATGTTGCCGGGCCAGGGGTAGCCCATCAGCACCGCGCGCGCGTCTTCGTCGAAGGCCGTGGTCGGCAGCCGCAGCTCGGTGGCGGCATCGGCCAGCAGGCGCTCGGCCAGCGGCACGATGTCGCCGGGCCGCTCGCGCAGCGGCGGCATCTGCAGCGTGACGCCGGCCAGGCGGTAGTACAGGTCTTCGCGGAAGCGGCCGGCGCGTACCTCGTCTTCGAGCTGCCGGTGCGTGGCGGCGATCACCCGCACATCGACCGGCACCGTGCGCGTCGAGCCCACCGGCCGCAGCTCGCCTTCCTGCAGCACGCGCAGCAGCTTGACCTGGAACAGCGGCGAGGTCTCGCCGATCTCGTCGAGGAACAGCGTGCCGCCGTCCGCGCGCTGGATCAGGCCGACATGGTCTTCGGTGGCGCCGGTGAAGGCGCCGCGCTTGTGGCCGAACAGCTCGCTTTCCAGCAAGGTGTCGGGGATGGCCGCGCAATTCTCGACCACGAAGGGCCGTGCCATGCGCGGGCTGGCGTAGTGGATGGCGCGCGCCATCAGCTCCTTGCCGGTGCCGGATTCACCGAGGATCAGCACCGACAGGTCGTAGCGTGCAATGCGCTCGGCCATGGCGCACACCGTATCCAGCGGGCTGCCGTCGGCGCGCACGATGCGCTCGAACCCGTAGACGCTGCGCGCCTGGTTCAGACGGTCGCCCAGGCGCGCGCGCAAGGCCGGGGTGCCGGCGCGCAGGTCCAGGTCCAGGCGCTGCAGGCCGCGGTGCAGGCGGCTGGCTTCCACCGCGCCGCGCACGGTGTCCAGCAGGTGCTGCGGCACCCAGGGCTTCAGCACGTACTGGTAGATGCCGGCCTCGTTGACGCCGGCGATGATGTCCTCGCTGTCGGCATAGCCCGAGATCACGATGCGCACGACCTCGGGCCATTCGACGCGCACCTGCTTCAGGAAATCGACGCCGCTCTGCCCCGGCATGCGCTGGTCGCACAGGATCACCGCCACCGGGTGGCGCGCCAGCAGCTCGCGCGCGGCGGCGGTGTCGCCCGCGCTCAGCACCTCGAAGTCGTCGTCCAAGGTGCGACGCATCGCCTCCTGCGAACGCAGCTCGTCGTCGACCACCAGCACCAGCGGCCGCTCGGGCTCGGGCTGGAGGGCGTCGACGGGATCGGGGGCGTTCATCAGCGGCGGTGGGTGGCCAGGTGGCGGGGCGTCCACGCGTGCGGCTTGCGATGCACGAAGTGGTGGCGTGCCACATGGTAGCTGGGGTCGAAGCCGTAGAAGTTGCGGCGCATCGCGGCCAGTTCGTCGGCGCGGTACTCGGCCAGCGGCCGGCGGGCTTCGTCGGCGGCGCGGCGCGCAGCCTTGGCGGCGATGCGCTGCGGCAGCGCGGCATCGGCAGCCAGCGCCGCGGCCTGCGCGCGCAGCGCGGCTTCGTCGGCCAGCACGGCGTCGACAAGGCCACGGCGCAGCGCCTCGGCCGCGCCCATCGGCAGGCGGCCGCGCATCAGTGAGGCCGAGGCGTCGAGGCCGATGCGCCGAGGCAGCAGGAAGGTCCAGTACTCGCTGCCATGCAGGTTGCCCATGTTGCGGTAGTGCGGGTTCAGCACCACGCCGGGCAGCGACCAGACCTCGTCGGCGGCCAGCGCCAGAAAGCAGCCGCCGGCGCCGGCATTGCCACGCAGCGTGCTGACGACCAGCCGGTCGGTGGTGTCGATCAGCGCCAGCGCCAGGTCGTCGATGGCCTCGATCGACCGCATCGAGGCGTCGGCCGCGCTGTCGTTGGCGCGGCGCGCCGCGGCCTCGATCTCGTGCAGGTGGATGCCGTTGCAGAACTGGTCGGCGCCGCCGGCCAGCACCAGCACCTGGGTGTCGCGGCTGCAGGCCTCGCGCCACGCGGCCAGCAGCCGGGCCGACGCACGCTCGCCCAAGGCGCCGTTGTGGACGTCGAAGGCCAGCCAGCCGACGCGGGCGCCGGGCGGGCCGAATTCCTCGTAGCGCAGTTCGTCCCAGTCAAGCGGCGCCGTGCCTTCGTCGGTCCACAAGGACTGGGGCCATTCGGGCAGCGCGGCGGCTTCGGGCAAGGCCATCGTCGGCGGCAACTTGAGGCCGGCCGTGGGCGCGGCGCCGTCGCCCTCGTCCTCGCGCACCGCGCCGATCCACACCGCGCCATCGGCACAGCGCACGCGAACGGCCGGGCCGCGGCGGGCCATCCATTGGCCCGGTGGCGTATCGGCATCCTGCGCGTGCGGGGTGGCGGGGTGCACATCGAACAGCCGCAGTGCGCGGCCCGCCAGCCACGCCTTCGCGCCCGGCGCGCCATCGGCGCTGCGCACGCGGCACAGCACGGTGGCGGCATCGTCGCGCGACCAATCGATGCGGCGCTGGTCCGCCGGCACCGGGCCGCGCAGCGGTTCGGGCACGACCTGGCGCGGCTTCTCGTCGCGCTCGATCGCCTGCAAGGCCTGCAGCACGGCCCGCAGCGCGGCATCGGCCAGCGCATGGCGGTAGACCGCCGACTTGGTCGCGCCGGGCGCGATCTCGAAGGCCTGCTCGGCCCACACCGGGCCGGCGTCGTACTCGCCATCGGCCTGCAGCACCGTCACGCCCCAGCGCGTGCGGCCTTCGAGCAGCGCCCAGTCCAGCGCCGCCGGACCCCGGTCGCCCGCCGGGCCGGGATGCACGACCAGGCAGGGCAGGCGCTGCCACACCGCGGCCGGAATGCGCCGCTTCAGGAACGGCGCCACCAGCACGTCGGGCCGGGCCAGCGCCACCGCCTCTTCGGTGACGCTGTCGGCGATGTCGAGCTCGACGAACACCTCATGCCCGCGCTCGCGCAGTTCGACGAACAGCCGTTGCGTCAGGCTGTTGAAGGAATGGGCCAGCAACAGCACCCGCATGTCGATAACTCAGCAGATACGAGGTAGCGGCTCGCCGGTGAGCCAATCCACCACGCGCTGACCGCCGAAGCGCGTGGCCATCTGCACGAAGCGGTGCGGGTCCTCGACCACCTGGCCGATGCGCGCAGCCTCGCGGCCCAGCGGGTGCGCCTGCAGCGCCGCCAATGCCGCCTCGGCATGCGCGGCCTCGACGAAGGCGACCAGCTTGCCTTCGTTGGCGATGTACAGCGGGTCCAGCCCCAGCAGTTCGCAGGCACCGTCGACCTCGGGCCGCACCGGAATCGCGGCCTCCTGCAGGCGGATGCCGCGGCCGGATTGGCGTGCGATCTCGTTCAAGGTGGTGGCCAGGCCGCCGCGCGTGGGGTCGCGCAGCGTGTGCACCGCACCTTCGGGCACCGCCGCGAGCAGCGCGGACACCAGGCCGTGCAGCGCCGCGGTGTCGCTGCGCACGCTGGTCTCGAAGCCCAGCGATTCGCGCTGCGACAGCACCGCGATGCCGTGGTCGCCGATGGTGCCGGACAGCAGCAGTACGTCGCCCGGCCGCGCCTGTGCGCCGCCGATGCGACGGCCGGCCGGCAGCGCGCCGAGGCCGGTGGTGGCGATGTAGACGCCGTCGCCCTTGCCCTGCTCCACCACCTTGGTGTCGCCGGTGACGATGGGCACGCCGGCATCGCGCGCGGCCGCGGCCATCGATTCGACGATGCGCTTGAGCGTGGCGAGCGCGAAGCCCTCCTCCAGCACGAAGCTGGCCGACAGCGCGATCGGCAGCGCGCCCATCATCGCGACATCGTTGATCGTGCCGTGCACCGACAGGCAGCCGATGTCGCCGCCGGGAAACTCTATCGGCGAAATGACGTGGCCATCGGTGGCCATCACCAGGCGATGGCCTCCCGGCAGGTTCGGCGCGTCGAGCACCGCGCCATCGTCGCCGGCACGCAGTGCAGGGTTGTCGAAGGCGCGGGCGAAGAGCTCGTCGATCAGCTGCGCCGCGGCGCGGCCGCCGGCGCCGTGGTTCATGTCGATGCGGCCGTGCTTGAAGTCGATCGGCCGGATGTAGTTCGCCTTGGTCATGCGAGGTTTCCTTCGGCCGCCGCTGCAACCACCGGAATGCTGCGGAAGCGCCCGTACGTCCAGTGCGCCGCACAGGCGCCCTCGGAGGACACCATGCACGAGCCCATCGGGTTCTCGGGCGTGCAGACGGTGCCGAACAGCTTGCAGTCCTGCGGCTGCTTGACGCCACGCAGGATGGCGCCGCATTCGCACTGCTTGTGGTCGGGCACCGGCTTGTAGCTCAGCGCAAAGCGCTGCTCGGCATCAAAGCGGGCCCAGGCCGGTCGGATCTTCAGCGCGCTGTACGGCACCTCGCCCAGGCCGCGCCACTCGAAGCGCTCGCGCAGCTCGAACACCTCGGCCACCAGGCGTTGCGCGGCCAGGTTGCCTTCGCGCGTGACGGCGCGGGTGAACTGGTTCTCGACCTCCGCGCGGCCATCGTTGACCTGGCGCACCAGCATCAGGATCGACTGCATCACGTCCAGCGGCTCGAAGCCGGAGATGACCACCGGCTTGCGGTACTCGTCGGCAAAGTGCTCGTAGGGCTGCGCGCCGATGATGATGCTGACATGCGCCGGCCCGACGAAGCCGTCGATCGGCACCGTGCCCCATTGCCGCACCTCGGGCGATTCGAGGATGTGGGTGATGGCGCTGGGCGTCAGCACATGGCAGGCCAGCACGCTGAAGTTGGGCAGGTCCTCGGCCGCGGCCTGGCGGATGGCCAGTGCGGTGGGCGGCGTGGTGGTCTCGAAGCCGATGGCGAAGAACACCACCTGCCGCTCGGGGTGGGCGCGGGCGATGGCCAGCGCATCGGCGGCCGAGTAGACCATGCGAATGTCGGCGCCGCGGGCCTTGGCCTTCATCATCGAGAGCGATCCGGAGGCAGGAACCCGCATCGTGTCGCCATAGGTCGCGACGATCGCGCCCTGCTCCAGCGCCAGGCCGATGGCCTGGTCGATGCGGCCGATCGGCAGCACGCACACCGGGCAGCCGGGGCCGTGGATCATGCGGATCGTCGGCGGCAGCAGCTCGGTGATGCCGTAGCGTGCAATGGCGTGCGTGTGGCCGCCGCAGAACTCCATGAACGCATAGCGCCGGCCGGGCTGGCATTCGGCGGCAATGCGCTGCGCCACGGCGCGGGCGACGTCGCCGTCGCGAAACTCGTCGATGTACTTCATGCGTTGGCGTCCCTTTGCGGAAGCACGTGCTGCTGCAGTTCGTGCTGCTGCAGTTCGGCCAGCAGCGCCAACGTGCGCTCGGCCTCGAGCGGGTCGATCATCCCGATCGCGTGGCCGACATGCACGATCACGTAGTCGCCGGGGCTGGCATCGGGCACCAGGGCGACCGAGACGGTCTTGCGCACGCCGCCGAGTTCGACGACGGCTTCATCGGCGCCGCGGCGCTCGATCAGGCGGGCTGGGAGGGCGAGGCACATGGTCAGCAGGTCTCCAGGGCAGCGGCGCGGCGCGTGTCAACAGCGGCCAGGGAATGAGCGACCAGCCATGCCTGGCCCAGCGCCAGGCCGGCATCGCCGCAGTCCACGGTCTGCGGGCGCCAGGTGCGCAGGCCGTGGGCCGCGCAGCCGGCTTCGATCTCGCGGCTGAGAAGTCGGTTGTGGAAGCAGCCGCCGGTCAGCGCCAGGCGCGTGGCGCCGTGGCGCACGGCGGCCTGCACCAGGCCGGTGGCCAACGCGGCATGGAAGCGGGCGGCGCCGCGGCCGGGGTCGGTTTCGTCGAACAGCGTGCCGACCAGCGTCGGCAGGTCGAGCCAGGCGGCGGGCACGGCGGGCATCGGCGATTGCGCGAGCCAGGCGGTGGCGGCGCGTTCGAGCGCGATCGCGGCCTCGGCCTCGGTCTGCCGCTGCGGGGCCAGGCGCAGCGCGGCGGCAGCGGCATCGAACCAGCGGCCGGCGCCGCTGCTGCGCGGGCAGCGCAGGTCGCGCGCCAGCAGCGTGGCGACGCCGGCGGCCACCACTTCGCCGAACTGCGGGCCGAAGCGCGGCACGATCTCGTCGGCCCGGCTCAGCTGGTGCAGCACCGCGGCGGCCACGCGCCAGGGCTCGCGCGCGGCGGTGTCACCGCCCGGCAGCGCCAGCGCCGGCAGGTGGGCCAGGCGTTCGAAGCCGTCGGCGCGCGCGGCCAGCAGCTCGCCGCCCCAGGCCGTGCCGTCGGTGCCCAGGCCCACGCCGTCGAGCGCCAGGCCGTGCACCGGTTCGCTGCCGTCCCAGCCCTGCTCGGCCATCACCACGCCGAGGTGCGCATGGTGGTGCTGCACCGGATGCGACGGCACGTCCAGGTGCCGCGCCCAGGCTGCGGCGGCGCGCGTGCTCGGGAAGTCGGGATGCAGGTCGTGCGCCACCGCGTCGATGCGCCAGCCGCGGACGCTCGCTTCAGACGCTAGCGAGTCGAGCGCGGCCTCCATTGCCGAGCAGGCCTCCGGGTCCGACAGGTCGCCCTGCAGCGGCGACCACAGCAGTTCGCGGCCATGCAGCAGGCAGGCGCGGTTCTTCAGGAACGCGCCGGCGGCCAACACGGTGGCCGGCGCCGCGGCGGGCAGCGCCTGCGTCGTCAGGCCAGGCATGCCGGCACCTGCTGGGGCACGGGCGGCGCGGGCGGCACCGGCTGGCGGGCATCGTCGAGCAGCCAGTCGAGCCAGGCGTCCAGCCCGACGCCGCTGCGGGCCGAGACCAGCAGCACCTCGATGCCCGGGTTCACGCGGCGCGCGTAGCGGATGCAGGCCTCGACGTCGAAATCCAGGTGCGGCAGCAGGTCGACCTTGGTCAGCACCATCAGCCGCGCCGCGGCGAACATGTCCGGGTACTTGAGCGGCTTGTCCTCGCCCTCGGTGACCGAGAGGATCGCGATCTTGGCGCGCTCGCCCAGGTCCCACATCGCCGGGCAGACGAGGTTGCCGACGTTCTCGATGAACAGCAGCGTGGGGTCGAGATCGTGCGCGTGATCGTGGGCGTGCGCATGGCCGTGGCCGTGGCCTTGGCCGTGGCCGTGCAGCGGCAGCCGCGCGAAGGCCTCGCCGACCATCTGCGCGTCGAGGTGGCAGCCCTTGCCGGTGTTGACCTGGATGGCCGGCACGCCGGTGGCGCGGATGCGGTCGGCATCGTGCGTGGTCTGCTGGTCGCCTTCGATCACGCCGATCGGCAGGTGGGCATCTCGCGCCTTCAGCGCGGTGATCGTGGCCGTCAACAGCGTGGTCTTGCCGGAGCCGGGGCTGGACACCAGGTTCCAGGCCGCGACGCCGTGCGACGCGAAGTGCGCGCGGTTGTCGCGTGCGAAGCGCTGGTTGGCGCCGAGCACATCGGCCTCGAGCTGGATCGCGCGGCCGGGGTCGAGCCCGGGCACCGAGACGCGCGCGGCGCCGAGGCCGTAGTGCAGGTCGCCGTGCGCAGGGTCGTGCCCATGCCCCGGGTGGACCGGTGCCTCAGCCGGCGTGCTGCAACCGCATACCACGCACATGGTGTGTCTCCTGTTTCATCGTGTTCATCATCCTCAGGCGTCGTGCACGATCAGCTCGCGCACGCGCAGCTCCTGGCCGCCGGTGGGCAGCAGGCGCGCGCTGCCGCAGCGCGGGCAGTCGTCGAGCCGGCTGCGGATCTCCACCGTGGTGCAGCAGTCGTGGCACCACGCGGGCGCCGCGGGTTCGTCGATCGCCACCTCGGCGCCTTCGAGGCAGGTGCCGGGCATCAGCGATTCGAGCGCGAAGCGCAGCGCGCGCACCTCGACACCCGAAAGCGCGCCGGCTTCCAGCGTCAGGCGGCGCACGCGGGCAAAGCCTTCGCGCACGGCTGCGTCTTCCACCAGCTGCAGCACGCCGCCGGCCAGGCTCAGCTCATGCATGGGCGGCCTCCGGCAGCGCGATCTCGAAGGGCACGCAGGGGTCGAAGGCCACCGCCAGGCGCGTGGCCGACGGTGCATCGTCGACCGTGCGCAATGCTTCGGCCAGCACGCCGGCCGGGTGCAGGTTCCAGTCGCTGGGCGAAGTCACCCGCAGCGACCGGACGCTGGGCTGGCCCTGCGCCATGTCGACGCCAAGCTCGTAGCACAGCAGGCCGCGGCCCACTTCGACCAGCGCCAGCCCGCGGCCCTCGGCCAGCGCGTGGCCTGCGGCGAGCAGCCAGTCCGGCCCTGCCGGCGCGGCCAGGCGCAGCAGGTCGACGAGGCGGGCGATCAGGCGCATGCCGGCATTGTGGGCGGGGGTGGCCGCGGTGTCATGCGCGCGTGACCAGGCGCCGGTGTCGGGCACCGCGCGCGACGGCATCGTGATGCCCTGGCTGGCCGACGCTGCGCACAGCGCGCGATGCGGCGTGGGCAGGGCCAGCGCCGCGGGCAGCTCGCGGACCAGGAGCCGGGCCAGTGGGGTGTCGACCTGACGCATCCAGCGCTGGGTGGCGCCGAGCGGGTCGGCGCCCAGTTCGGCCAGCAGCGCGGGCACGGGGCGGTCCAGCCAGTGGCGGTGAAGCCAGGGTGCCAGCGCGGCCAGGCGCTCGTGCGGACGGCCCGCGCGGGCCCAGGCCGGACAGTCCTGCAGCGGCAAGGGCTCGCCGCCGCCGCGGGGCAGCAGGCGCGACCAATCGTGCGCGATGCGCAGCAGGTGGTCGCGCGCGACGGCCAGCGCCAGCGCCGTGCGCTCGCCTTCACCGGCCGTGCCCGAGGCCCCCTGCGCGGCCTGCAGCGCCAGCCGCGCCGCCAGCGCGTGGCCATGCGCGCACAAGGTGTGCACGCTGGCCATCAGGGCCGGCAGCTCATCGGCCCGGCGTCCGAGGGCCAGGCGCTCCAGCCAGCCGCGCGGGCCGTGCAGCTGCAGCGCATCGGGCTGGCCCGGCCGCAGCCGCACATGTCCCAGCAGGCCGTTCATCGCGGCGCTCCAGTGCCGCGGCCGAGCAGGAAGCCGCGCCGCGCGGGCAGCGGCCGCAGCCGTTCCAGCAAGGCCTGCGCGGTGGCCACGGCCGCGGCCTGGTCGGCGAACTCGTGCATCGGCGACGCCAGCGAGGCCGCCGCATGCGCGCCGATACCCGGCTCGGTGTGGCCATGGAAGCGGAAGGTCCAGCCGCCGATGGCGCGGTCCTCGGCCTGGCCCGGCGCCGGCAGCTCGGCATCGGCCTGCAGCGGCAGGCGCACCAGGTTCATGAACCACGGCGTCACCAGCACGCCCAGCGCGGTGCCATCTTCCTGCGCCGCAAAGCTCACGGCCTGCACCGCCAGCCGCGGGTGCAGCAGCGGCAGCCCCGCCATGCGGGTCGCGGCGATGCCGCGGTACACCGCTTCGAGCTGCTGCACGCGAACGGCCAGTGCACTCATGGTCGCCTAGGCCAGAACCATGAATTGGTCGGCGTCGCCGTCGCATTGCGGGCAACGCCAATGCGACGGCAGCTCGGTGAAAGCCGTGCCGGCGGGCACCTGCCACACCGGATCGCCCAGCGCCGGGTCGTAGACCCACCAGCAGATCTTGCATTCGAGGCGCGCGGCCGCCGGCAGCCGTTGCCGGTCGCCGAGGTAGCTGCCTTCGAACGTCGGCGTGCTCATCCCTTGGCCACCCACTGCATCACCTCGGCCAGGCGCTCGTGTGAATCGGCCATGTCCTCGGCCGCGGCACAGGCCACGGCGGGCAGCTCGCCGACCTCCACGGTGTTCAGGATCACATGGTCCTGCGAGTTGTAGTAGATGACGCGCCAGGTGTGCGGCACCCGGGTGCTGAGGATGCGGCAGTTGCCATAGCCGCGCGACAGGATCAGCACGCGGCCGGTGCCCAGCACATGGTCCATCCACGCGATGTCGGCCGGCGACATCGGCAGCAGCGTCAGGTTCACCACCTCGTTGGGCTGGCCCGGCTGCCAGGCGGCGCGGTGCTGGGCCAGTTCGGCCAGCACATGGTGGGCGTTCAGCACCTCGGCCGGCGCGGGGCCATCGACCTGCGGCGGCGTGCGCCCGTCCTGCAGCGCGGCTTCGGCCAGCACGGCGGGAACGCCGCCGACCTCGATGGCGTCGAGCGTCCGCCCTGCGCCGGTCTCGGCCAGCACACGCCAGACGCCGGCGAACACCGATTCCTGGATCTGCGCCGAGCAGCGGTCATCCCCGTCCGGCGCGGGCAGCCATTGCGCGCTGACCTCGCCTTCGCCCAGCACCTGGTTGAGCAGCTGGCGCTCGGCCGGCGCCAGGCCGTCCAGCGGCACCAGCGCCGGCCCTTCGCCGGCCAGTGCGGCCAGCACCGCCTGCAGCACGCGCAGGGCGCCGGGCTGGCCGCTCATGTCGTCGGGTATCAGCGGCGGGCGGTAGGTGTCCATGCCGCTGGGCATGGTGATGTAGTCCAGGGTCTCGTCCTCTTCCTGGCTGCCGGGGCCGAGCGCGACAACGGGGATCGGGAACGGGCGGCGGGTCGACAGGTCGTGGTTCATCGTGATGCCGTCCTGCGTCAGTGGCAGCCCGGGGCCGGCGTGGCCGTGCCCAGCGCGATCGGTGGCCGCGTGGCCGGGCGCTCGAACACCTGCTGCAGCCGGTCGAGGTAGTCCTGCCAGTCAAGCATGCCGCTGAGGCAGTCGACGTAGCGGCCATCGCGCAGGAACACCAGCGAGGGCCGGCGCTGCACGCCAAAGCGAGCGGCCAGCCGGTCTTCGTCGGCCCGCGGCACGATGCCGATGCCGAAGCGGCGCTCGAAGTGGCGGCGCAGCTCGGGCAGCACGACGGCGACGTCCAGCACCTCCGGAAAACGCACCGGGTCGCCGTGGAAGAACAGCACCTGCTCGCCGGGCTCGGCCAGGAAGGCCTCCAGTTCGTCGGCCGCGACCCAGCGCGCGCCGGGTGATGCGGCCAGGCGGCGCACCAGCGGCGCGGCGTCGGTGGCGGGGTCGGTGGTGACGGGGGTGTCGGTCATCGGAAGGCCTCGAGTTGTTCGGCGGTCCAGGAAGCGGAAGGCAGTGCGAAGGCAGCGTCGGGCGGCGTCGACAGGCCGCCGGTTGGCGCATCCGCCAGCGCGGACTGCACCAGCGCCAGCGTGGCCTCGATCTCGGCGGCGCGCTCGGGCGACAGCGCCTCGCGCGCGTCGTCCAGGAACACCAGCAGCCAGTCGCCCGGCGCCACGTCGCCCAGCAAGGCGGTGCGCACCTCGCGCTGCTCGTTGCCGCGGCGCACGCGGGCATGGCCCGGGCGCACGGCGGTCACCTGCATCGGCCAGCCTATGCACATGGCGGGGCTCCGGCCAGGAAGCGATCGTCGCCGATGCGGCAGGCGGCGTCGGCCGAGGGGCGACCCAGCTCGTAGGCGGGCATCGCCAGCACGGATGCGCTGACGTCCGCATACAGCGTCGGCTCCGTCGCATCACGCGGCTGCGGGTCGGCGCCCCAGGCCTGCAGGCGCTGCAGCGCGGCGGCCAGCGCGGCCGGCATTGCGGCCTTCACCGGCGCGGTGAGGCTGCCGCCGAAGTCGTCCAGCGTTGCCGGCTGGCAGCCCACCAGCAGCAGCGCCTGCGGCCAGTGGCCGGTGAAGCGCGCCAGCGCCAGCACTTCCTGGAAGCCGGTCTGGTGCAGGCTCATCTTCTTGGCGCCCAGGAACTGCGGCACCTCGTCGCCTTCCACCAGCTTCAGCGTGCCGGGCGGCAGGCCGTAGTCGATGGCGTCGA
>NZ_JBGAGA010000103.1:0-18107 GCF_044226965.1 Aquabacterium sp.
CATCGTGACCGTGGGCATCTTCGCCCGCCATCGCGCCCGCGTGTGCCTGCTGGGCACCGAGCAGGGGGTCAGGACGCTGACCTTCGACTGATCCGCACCGCGAAGCGGGCCGGGTCCAGTGCGTCGACCAGGCTGGCCGGCGCCGGTACGGGCGCGCCGGTGACGGTGGCCGCCAGAAGTTCCCCGGCCAGCGCGGCATGAGTGATGCCGCGCGAGCCGTAACCGGCGGCGATGTACAGGCCGCGCTCGCGCGGCAGGAAGCGTGGCTGGTCCAGGCGCTGGCCCGCGCGGGCGGCGCCGGCCGGCGCCAGCGGCACCGGCCCCAGCAGCGGCAGGCGGTCGCCGGTCTGCATCCGCCAGCCGACGCGACCGCTGATCGCGGCACCGTGGATCGCCCAGCCGGTCAGGCGCTGCAGCGTGGCGAGGTTGGTGCGGTGGTCGGCCTCGCGCAGCGCAGGCTCCTCGTCGTCGGCCTGCGAGGTCGCGCCGCACAGCACCCGGCCGTCCGGCAGTTGAAGGGCATAGCCGCTATCGGCCAAAGCGAGCGGCAGACGCTGCGGCACACCGGCCAGCAGGCTGACCTGACCCCGCAGCGATTGCCAGGGCCAGGGTCTCTCGCCCCAGGGGCACAGCGGCCCGAGCAGGCGCATCGCATCGTGGCTGTTGGCCAGCACGATCGCTTCGCTGCGTGCAATGACGCGGCCGGCGGCGTCCAGCAGGCGCCAGCCGCCGCCATCGCGCTGCAGCGCGGCCACCGGCTCGCCGGTGCGCACCGCGATGCCCGGGCTTGCGAGCCATTGCTGCACCAGCAGGCCCGGCGCGACCCAGCCGCCGCCGGGGTAGTGCCAGGCCGCGCCGTGCACGGGCAGTCCGGCGAGTGCCGACGCCTGCTCGGCCGGCAGCGCCTGCACCCAGTCGGCTGGCAGCGCCTGCGCTGCGAGCAGCGCCTGCATCGCGTGCAGGGGCAGTTCGCGCTCGCCACGCAGCAGGCCACAGCCGCCGGGCAATGCGCCGGACCGGATCAAAGGCTGTAGCCCTTGCTGCGCGCGCAGTGCCGCCGCCCGCAGCCAGCGCGCATGCGCGCCATCGTGGGCATGCACGATGCCGTGGAACAGGCCGCCCGCGTTGCCCGATGTCGCGCTGCCGGGCTGCGCGGCCTGCTCGATCACCTCGACCGCGACGCCTTGCGCCGCCAGCGCACGCGCGACCCCGGCACCGGCCAGGCCGGCGCCGACGACGATCGCCTCGCGCGGCGCCAGGGGCTGGCGTGCCGGGGGGGCGGCGCTGGTCCAGCGCGGCGCGAAGCGGGCCACCGTCATGTCCCGCTTGCCGCCGAAGCCCGGCGCCTTCTCGACGATGAAGCCGCCTTGGGCCAGGCCCTCGCGCACCTCGCGCGCGACGCTCCAGGTGGCCAGCGTCGCGCCCGGCGCGCACAGGCGCGCCAGGCCGCGCAGGCGGTGGCGGTCCCACATCTGCGGATTGCGCGCCGGCGCGAAGCCGTCGAGGTAGATGGCATCGGCCTGCAGCACCAGATCGGGCAGCGCGTCGCGCAGGTCGGCCAGCACCAGCAGCAGGCGCACCTGGCCGCCGGCAAACTCCAGGACGTGGATATCAGGCGTTAGTGGCGGCCAGGCCTCGACGAGCTGGTCGGCCAGGTCCGGACAGGGCGAGGCGACCTGCGCGCGGCGCAGGTCGGCCTGCAGCGGGGGGTGCTTCTCGATCGAGACGAAGACCAGGCGCTCGCAGCGCGCCGGGTCGTCGCGCCAGGCGGCCCAGGTGGCGAGGAAGTTGTTGCCCAGGCCGAAGCCGGTTTCCAGCACGACGAAGCGCGGCGCGCCGGCCCATCGCCCGGGCAGGCCGTTGCCGCCGAGGAAGACATGGCGCGCCTGGCCTGCCGCGCCAGCGCGCGAGTGGTACACGTCGTCGAAGTCCGGCGCGCGCGGCGCACCGGGCGCGGTGAAGTCGATGCGTGCCGGCTGAATCGGTCCGAAGCTCATCGGGGCGCGTGAAGGGCAGGGGCCCGCAGCGTACGCCGGCTGGCCACGGCGCCAAAACAAAAGGGCACCGAAGTGCCCTTGTTGCCGACCACGAACATCAGCGCATCAGACGCGCTTGCGGTACTCGTGCGTGCGGGTGTCGATTTCGATCTTGTCGCCCTGGGCGACGAAGATCGGCACCGGGATCTCGAAGCCGGTGGCGATCTTGGCGGGCTTGAGCACCTTGCCCGAGGTGTCGCCCTTGACGGCCGGCTCGGTCCAGGTGATTTCGCGCACCACCGACGTCGGCAGTTCCACCGAGATGGCCTTGCCGTCATAGAAGACCACTTCGACCGGCATGCCGTCCTCGAGGTACTGGATGGCATCGCCCATGTTCTCGGCCTCGACCTCGAACTGGTTGTATTCGCTGTCCATGAAGACGTACATCGGATCGGCGAAGTAGGAGTAGGTGCACTCCTTCTTGTCCAGCACGATCTGGTCCATCTTGTCGTCGGCCTTGAAGACGACTTCGGTGCCGCTGTTGTTCAGCAGGCTCTTGAGCTTCATGCGCACGGTGGCTGCATTGCGGCCGCCGCGGGAGTATTCGGTCTTCAGCACCACCCAGGGGTCCTTGCCCTGCATGATGACGTTGCCGGCGCGGATTTCTTGAGCGATTTTCATGGGTCGACCTCTGGTCCGGAAGCCCGGACCTGCTGAATTGAAGCAAAGCCTTGAATTCTAGCGTCTTCGCGCAACGAATTCCTGCAATTGGGTGATGAGGTCGGCCTGGCCCATCAGGCGGTCGCGCCAGTCTGCGGCCGCCTGCGTCCAGGGGCCCGCGGCCGGCAGCCGATCCGGCCACGGCCCCAGCCCGTTCCAGGCCCGCCACAGCGCGCGCAAGGCGGGGTCGGCCTGGCCGGTGGCAGCGTCGAAACGGTCGAGGAAGGCGTCGAGCTTGGCCGCATGGGCGCCGTCATGCTGGGCATAGAGCTGCCACACGAAAGGCCGGCCCGGCCACTGGGCCTGCACGAAGGAGTCTTCGCCGCGGACGAGATTCAGGTCGGTGGCGTGCAGCAGCGCGTCGAAGCGCGGCTGCGGCAGCCAGGGCAGGGCGTGCGCGCGCAGCCCGGGCGGCAGCGGCTGGGCTGCGAGCTCGGACTGGGCCGGGCCCGCTGCGGCCAGCAGCAGCGTCGGCGCATCGGCCAGCAGGTCGAGCAGGGCGCGCAGCGGGCTGCCGGGGTAGCAGAACAGCAGCACGCAGCGCTCGTCGGGCCGCACGGCGACCTGCAGGGCCGCGAGCGTCTCCTGGCGATCCGGGGGCGGGGCTTGAGGGTGCATCAAGCCGCCGGTGCGCGGCGTGAAGCCAGGGTAGAAGAACCATTTGTCCAGTCCCGCCCCCGGCCCGCTGAACTGGGGTGAGCGCAGGCCGTGCGAGCGTTCGACGTAGTCCTCCGCGCTGAGGTACTCGAGGTTCACCCACACCGGCGCGGGCTGCCGCTGCGCCATGCGAGCGGTGAAGCGCGCCGGCGGATCGCAGCCGAAGGCTTCGATCACCACCTCGCCGGGCACGAGGTCGGCATCGGTCTCGGCCTGCAACCACGGGTGCAACATGACGCCGGCTGCGCCATCGGGTGCCATCCAGCGCAGCGCGCTGGCGTCGTCGATCCACAGGCGCACGCGCTCACCACGCTGCGCCAGCCCGGCGGCCAGGCGCCAGCAGACGCCGACGTCACCGAAGTTGTCGATCACGCGGCAGAACAGGTCCCAAAGCATCACCGGATTATCGAAGTGGCGACGACGGCAGAATCGCGGGCCGATGAGTGAGTTGCCGATCGACCCCAGCCCCGAAGCCGCACCGGAAGCGACGCGCGAGCGCCTGCTGGCCGAAGTGGCGGCGCTGCCCAGCCTGCCGGGCGTGTACCGCTACTTCGACGCGCAGGGCCAGGTGCTCTACGTCGGCAAGGCGCGCAGCCTGAAGAAACGGGTGGCCAGCTATTTCCACAAGGACCACGGCGGCACGCGCATCGGTCACATGATCGGCCGCATCGCGCGCCTGGAAACCACGGTGGTGCGCACCGAGGCCGAGGCGCTGCTGCTCGAGAACAACCTGATCAAGACGTTGAACCCGAAGTTCAACATCCTGTTCCGCGACGACAAGAGCTACCCCTACCTGAAGCTGGTGTCGCACGCGTTTCCGCGCATGGCCTACTACCGAGGCGCGGTGGACCGCAAGCACACGTACTTTGGGCCTTATCCCGGCGCCTGGGCGGTGAAGGAGACCATCCTGCTGCTGCAGAAGGCCTTCAGGCTGCGCACCTGTGAAGACACGGTGTTCGCGAACCGTTCGCGCCCCTGCCTGCTGTATCAGATCCGGCGCTGCTCGGGGCCTTGCGTCGGGCTGATCTCGCCGGCCGACTACGCGCGCGACGTGGCGCACGCCGAGCGCTTCCTGCGTGGCGATGCCGAGGACGTGATCGCCACCTTGCAAGGCCAGATGATGGCCTATTCCGATGCGCTGGAGTTCGAGCGCGCGGCCGAGGTGCGCAACCAGATCCAGGCCTTGTCGCGCGTGCTGCACCAGCAGTCGGTGGAAGAGAGCAGCCTGTCGGCGCGCGACCGCGATGTCGACATCCTGGCGGTGCGCGTGCAGGGCGGTCGCGCCTGCGTGAACCTGGCGATGGTGCGCGGCGGCCGCCACCTCGGTGATCGGGCCTACTTCCCGACGCATGTCGAGGAAGCCGCGGCGCTGTCGGCCGACGAGGTGGCCGAGCGCGCGGAGGCCGCATCGGTCGAGCAGCAGGTGCTGGAAGCCTTCATCGCGCAGCACTACCTCGGCGTCGCGCCGCCGCCGGCGCTGGTGGTGAGCCATGCGGTCGATGCCGCGCTGCTCGAAGCGCTGTCCGAGCAGACCGGCGTGCGCCTGACGGCGCAGCACCAGCCGCGCGAGCAGCGGCGCGTGTGGCTGGAGATGGCCGGCAAGGGCGCCGAGATCGCCTTGGCCCGGCTGCTGGCCGAAGAGGGTTCGCAGCGCGAGCGCACCCGGGCACTGGTCGATGCGCTGGACCTCGCGGTGCAGGACCTCGACGCATTTCGCATCGAGTGTTTCGACATCTCCCATACTGCCGGCGAATCGACGCTAGGCTCCTGCGTCGTCTACCAGAATCATGCGATGCGCAACAACGAATACCGCCGCTACAACATCGAAGGCGTGACCGGCGGCGACGACTATGCCGCGATGCGGCAGGTGCTGACGCGCCGTTACGCCAAGCTGGCCGAGGCACTTGCGGCCCCGGATGCGCCAGGCGCCGGGCAGGGCTCGGTACGCGGCCAGCGCATGCCCGATCTCGTGCTGGTCGACGGCGGCCGCGGGCAGGTGTCTATGGCGCGCGAGGTGTTCAGCGAACTGGGGCTGGACCTGTCGATCATCGTCGGCGTCGAGAAGGGCGAAGGCCGCAAGGTCGGACTCGAAGAGCTGGTGTTCGCCGATGGTCGTGAAAAGATCTACCTCGGCCATGACTCGGCCGCGTTGATGCTGGTGGCACAGATCCGCGACGAGGCGCACCGCTTCGCGATCACCGGCATGCGGGCGCGCCGCGCGCGGGTGCGCACTGGCGGCAGCAGCCTCGAGGAGATTGCCGGCGTCGGGCCGAAGAAGCGGGCGCGCCTGCTGCAGCGCTTTGGCGGCGTGCGCGGCGTGACGGCCGCGAGCGTCGACGACCTGGCCAGCGTCGATGGCATCTCGCATGAATTGGCGGAGACGATCTACCGTGCACTGCATTGAACCGGACAGCCAGGCCAGAAGCCCTTCGCGCCGACGCCTCGCGGGCCTGATGGCCACGGCCCTGCTCGCGGCCTGCGGCACCGCGCCCGCGCCGCGACCTGCCGCGCCAGCGCCGGCACCGGTCGCTGCGACCGCGGCAACGCCACTGGCCACGACCGCGCCGCCAGCCGCGGCCGCGTTGCCGCCAACGCGCCGCGCCCGCGACTGGAACGAATACCGCGTGCTGGCCGCGCTGCGCATCGTGGCCGCCAGCCGCGAGCGCAGCTACGACGGTCCGGTGCCCGAGCCCCTGCTGGCGATCCCGGTGCTGGAGGTCGAGCTCAACGGCGATGGCAGCGTGCGCAACATCAAGGTGCTGCGCAAGCCCAGGCAGGCGACGGACACCGTGCAGCTGGCGATCGATGCGGTGCACCGCGCGGCCCCCTTCGGCGACGTGCGCCACCTGCCGCGGCCGTGGCGATTCTCCGAAGTGTTCCTGTTCAACGACGACCGGCGCTTCAAGCCGAGCAGCCTCGACCTGTAATGCGGCGCGAGTCCGGCACAATGCCGGCATGTTCCTGACGCTGCCGACGCTGTTGACCTGGGCGCGCATTGTCGCGATCCCGCTGATCGTCGGCGTGTTCTACCTGCCCTGGCCGCCGGCGCTGTGCAACCTGATTGCCACGGTGATGTTCGTGGTGTTCGCGCTGACCGACTGGGCCGACGGCTGGCTGGCGCGCAGGCTGAACCAGACCTCGGCGTTCGGCGCCTTTCTCGATCCGGTGGCCGACAAGTTCCTGGTCTGCGCTTCGCTGCTGGTGCTGGTGCAGCTGGGGCGTGTGCATGCGCTCGTCGCGCTGGTGATCATCGGCCGCGAAATCGCGATCTCGGCGTTGCGCGAGTGGATGGCGCAGATCGGCGCCTCGCGCAGCGTCGCGGTGCACATGCTGGGCAAGCTGAAGACGACGACGCAGATGGTGGCGATCCCGTTCCTGCTGTACGACGGCAACCTGTTCGGGCTGATCGACACGCGGCTGTGGGGCACGGTGCTGCTGCTGGTGGCCACGGTGCTGACGATCTGGTCGATGGTGTACTACCTGCGCAAGGCCCTGCCCGAGATTCGCGCCAAGGCCGGTTGAGGTGTCCGTCATCGCCCGTTCGTCGGCGCCTGGACGCCCATGGGTCGCTGCGATGCCGGCGGTCTTCGTGCTGATCTGGAGCACCGGATTCATCGTCGCGCGCTATGGCATGCCGCATGCGCCGCCGCTGACCTTCCTGAGCTGGCGCTACGCGCTCTCGCTGTTGGCGTTCACCCCGTGGATCTGGCTGGCGCGCGCGCCCTGGCCGCGCGGCCCGGCGCAGTGGTGGCACCTGGCGGTGAGCGGCGTGCTGATGCACGCGGGCTACCTGGGCGGCGTGTGGGCCGCGGTTCGCCTGGGCATGTCGGCCGGCACCGTTGCATTGATCGTCGGCCTGCAGCCGCTGCTTACGGCCGTCTGGGTCAGCTGGCAGGGCGAGCATCGGGTCAGCCGCTGGCAGGCGTCCGGGCTGTTGCTCGGCTTGCTGGGCCTGGGCATGGTGGTGGGCCACAAGCTCCATGGCGGCATCGTGACGCCCGCCAATCTGGCACTGGCCCTGATGGCCCTGGCGTCGATCACGGTGGGCACGCTCTACCAGAAGCGCCATGTGAGCGCGCCTGACGTACGCACCGGCAACTTCGTGCAACTGGCGGCGGCCTGGCTTGTCAGTGCGCCGCTGTCCTGGATCGAGTCGAGCGGCATGCAGTGGCATCCCGAGCTGGTGGGGGCACTGGCCTGGTCCGTGCTGGTCCTGAGCCTGGGGGGCAGTTCGCTGCTGATGTGGTTGATCCAGCGCGGTGCGGCCACGCGGGTCACCAGCCTGTTGTACCTGGTGCCGCCCTGCACCGCGGTACTGGCCTGGCTGCTGTTCGACGAGACCCTCGCACCGATGGCGCTGGCCGGCATGGTGCTGTGCGTGCTGGGGGTTGCGCTGGTGCTGCGCGCCCCTGCTGCACGGGGAATGTCCGGGGATTGATTACGCATAGAATCGCGCCCTCGCGCTTGACACTGCCAGGGGCCACCGCTGTAATCAAGCAGACGCGGAGCACCGCGCATCACCCGGCAGTACACGGGCGTCCGGCCCCGAGCCGCCGTCCCACCGAATCCATCGAGACACCGTCGAGACACTCTTGAGAGGGGGTAACTTCGTGAACAAGTCCGAGCTGATCGAGCACATTGCCAAGCAGGCCGACATTTCCAAGGCTGCCGCCACGCGCGCGCTGGAGGCGCTCATTGGCGGCGTCAAGACCACCTTGAAGAAGAACGGCAGCGTATCGATCGTCGGTTTCGGCACCTTCGCCGTCAGCAAGCGTGCGGCCCGCAGCGGCCGCAACCCGCGCACCGGCGCCGCCATCAAGATCAAGGCCGCCAAGGTGCCGAAGTTCCGTGCCGGCAAGGGCCTGAAGGACGCCGTCAACTGACCGGGTGCGACTATCCGGTTCCAGCGGGTGCTTAGCTCAGTTGGTAGAGCGGCGCCCTTACAAGGCGTAGGTCGGGGGTTCGAACCCCTCAGCACCCACCACCGCTAGAATCGCGGTCCCGCTGCCGTCACCGGCGCGGCCAGCAGCATCACCAAGAAGGCGAACCTGGGTTCGCCTTTTTCGCGTGGCGTGGCCGCATCGCCAGCGCGCACGTTCTCCTGAAGGTCATTCATTCATGTTTGATTTCGTCCGGTCGCACACCAAGCTGCTGCAGTTGCTGCTGCTGGTGTTGATCCTGCCGTCGTTCGTCGTCTTCGGCATCCAGGGCTACTCGCGTTTCAATGAAGGCAACCTGCACACGGTGGCCAAGGTCGATGGCCAGCCCATCATGCAGACCGAATGGGACGAGGCCCATCGCCAGCAGAGCGAGCGGCTGCGCCGGCAGTTCCCGAACATCGACAGCAAGTTGCTCGACTCGCCCGAGGCACGCAAGGAGACGCTCGAGGCGCTGGTGCGCGAGCGGGTGATGCAGGCCGCCGCAGAGCGTGCGCACCTGAGCGTGTCGACCGACCGGATCGCGCGCGAGCTGCAGGCCATGCCCGAGCTCGCGACGATGAAGCGGCCCGACGGCAGCTTCGACGTCGCCGCCTACAAGGCCATCCTCGAAGCCCAGGGCATGAGCGCGGCGTCCTTCGAAGCCCGTGTGGCGCAGGACCTCAAGACGCGCCAGGTGCTGCGCGCACTGACCGACAGCGCGATCGCGCCGAACGCGGTGGTCGGCAGCGCGCTGGATGCGCTGCTGCAGCGGCGCGAGATCCGCTATGCGCGCTTCGACAACCAGGCCTACCTGCCCAAGGTCAATCCGGGCGATGCCGACATCGAGGCCTACTACAAGTCCCATGAGGCGGACTTCCGCGCGCCTGAACAGGCGACCATCGACTACGTCGTGCTCGACATGGAGTCGGTCAAGAAGGGCATCAAGGTCAGCGAAGACGAGCTGCGCAAGTACTACGCCGAGAACGATGCGCGCTACAAGGTGGCGGAAGAGCGTCGCGCGCGGCACATCCTGATCAAGGCCGACGCGGACGCTTCGGCCGACGTCAAGCAGAAGGCCAAGGCCAAGGCCGAAGCGCTGCTGGCCGAGTTGCGCAAGCACCCCGACACCTTTGCCGAGGTCGCCAAGAAGAACTCCGACGACGCGGAGTCGGCTGCGATCGGCGGCGACCTGAATTTCTTCGCGCGGGATGGGTTGGCGTCGAAGGCGCTGTCCGATGCGGCCTTCGCGATGAAGGTCGGCGAGATCAGCAACGTGATCGAGAGCGAGTTCGGCTACCACATCGTCAAGCTCGAAGCCACGCGCGGCGGCGACAAGAAGCCGTTCGAGGAAGTGCGCGCTGCGGTCGAAGACGAGGTGCGCAAGCAGCTGGCCCAGGCGCGCTGGGCGGCTGCGGCCGAAGAGTTCACCAATGCCGTCTACGAACAGTCCGACAGCCTGCAACCGGTGATCGACAAGCTCAAGCTCGAGAAGAAGAGCGCCACGGTGCAGCGCACGGCGGCGCCGGGTGCCACCGGGGTGCTGGCTTCGGCCAAGCTGCTCGAGCAGGTGTTTGCCAGTGACTCGATCCAGAACAAGCGCAACACCAGCGCCGTCGAGGTCGGGCCGCAGCAACTGGCTTCGGCCCACGTCACGCAGTACCAGGCCGCCCACACGGTGCCGCTGGCCGAGGTGAAGGACAAGGTTCGCGCCGCCGTGCAGGCCGAGCAGGCCGCCGCGCTGGCGCGCAAGGATGCTGATGCGCGCCTGGCCCAACTGCGCAAGGATGGCGAGGGCGAACTGCCGACCGCGGCCACGGTCGCGCGCAACAAGCCCGAAGGACTGCCGCGCGCTGCACTCGATGCCGTGCTGCGGGCCGATGCGGGCAAGCTGCCGGCCTATGTGTCGGTCGAAGTGCCGGGCCAGGGCTTCATCGTTGCGCGCATCGACAAGGTCCTGCCGCGCGAGGTGGTCGAGGCCGACGCCCCGCGCCTGCAGGGCCAGTATGCGCAGGTGTGGGCGCAGGCCGAGTCGCAGGCCTACTACCAGGCACTGCGCAAGCGTTTCAAGGTCGAGGAAAAGGGCGCCGCCGCGCTGGCTGCCGATGCGGCGGCTTCGGCGGCCAGCCGCTGACAACGGCGTTGCGCCGGCCACGGGCGCAGCCAAAGAAAAAGCCGGGCAGTGCCCGGCTTTTTTCATGCTGTCCTGGGGTGGCTGATGGGACTCGAACCCACGACGACCAGAATCACAATCTGGGACTCTACCAACTGAGCTACAGCCACCGTCGAAGCTGCGAAGTATAGCGCGAGCGGCGGGCGCTTCATCAGGGCCGCGTGCCCATCAGAGGCACGCGTACCTCGCAGGCAATGCCGCGCGTGCTGCGCTCGCGCCAGCGCACGTCGCCGCCCAGCAGCTTCACCCGTTTGCGCACGCCGCCCAGGCCGAGGCCGTGTGACCAGGCCTCAGGGGCGCGCCCGATGCCATCGTCGACCACCGTCAGCGTCAACCGGCCGCGCTCGAGCAGGCAATGGATCTCGACCTGGCTGGCCTGCGCATGGGCAATGATGTTGTTGACCAGCTCCCGCAGCACGCGTGTCAGGCCCGACCATTGCACCACGGTGAGCGGGATGTCACGGTCGGCGGCGAAGGACCACTCGAGTTCGCAGTGGGTGAGGTTCAGGCGCTGCGTGATGTCTGCCTTCCACTCGGCCGCGGCATGCGAGAGCCTGTGGTTCGACTTGGCCAGCCCGCGCGTCAGGGTCTTCAAGTCCTGCAGCGTGTGGCGAACGTACTCCTCCATCTCGGGGTTCTGGGCCTTGTACATCAGCGTCAGCAGTCGCGCGCCGATGTCGTCATGCAGGTCTTGCGCGATGCGCGCACGCTCCTCGCTGCGGCCTTGTTCGACCGCATGGTCGTAGGCCACCGCGCGGCGCAGTTGTTCGAGCACGCGGTCGGTCAGGCGCGCGTCCTCGCTGGTGAACAGGCGCCGGCCACGCCGCGCGTAGCGCAGCACGATGGCCGCGGCCTCCTCGCCCTCGGCTGCGCCGGGCAGGCGGGGCACCGGCACCACCAGGGTCGAGCCATCGGGCGCGACCCGCGTTCGCGACACGGGCCGCGGTGTGCGCACCACCTCCAGCGGTTCGAACAGTTCGCGCAGCAGCTTGGTCAACTGGTCGCCGGTCTTGCGCGGTGCTGCCTCGATCTCGCGCGCGACGCGGTACAGGCTTTCGAACATTCGTTCGGCGCTGAGCACGCCGCTGCCGAGGAAGTGGCTGACCAGCCATTGGCGCGCACCGGCATACAAGGCCAACGAAACGAAAAGCGCCAGGGTCAGCGAAGCGAACTGGCCGAGGGCGAACACGGCGACGAACAGCAGATCGAGCGAGGTGGCCACCGTGCTGATGCCGGCCAGCATCGCGAACTCGCGCATCACGTGCTGCGAGCGCGACATGAAGGGCACCAGCAGCAGCAGCGAGGTGAAGAACACGTACCAGATCATCGAGCCCAGCGTTGCCACGCCGTAGGGCGCAGGGTCCTCGCGGCTGATCAACGCGACGGCCAGGGTCAACAGCAGCAGCGTGCCATTGGCCGCGAAGCCCAGGCGCCGCAGCACCAGCGAGACCGGGTGTGGCTCGCGCCGGTATGACCAGCTCAGCACCAGCAGCACGACCACGCCGTACAGGATCAGCAGGCCCTGCGTGGCCCACCATTGGCTGGGCAGCGGACCCGTGGCGACACGCAGGCCGAAGCCCAGCGCCAGCAGCCAGCCGGCAGCGGCCAGCCAGCGCGCCCGCGGCAGGCGCAGCGGGTGGATCAGGCAGGCATGCAGGATGGCCGCCATGGTCAGCAGGTCGCACCAGGTGCGCAGCACCAGGTCCAGGCGCGCGAAGCCGGGCGACACGCCGATGCCCCACAGCGATTCGGTGGCCATCAGCAACAGGTTGCCGCTCTGGCACAGCGCGACCAGCGCATACATGCCGTTGGCGACGCTGGGGCTGGCCAGTGCGACCACGACGCCGATCAGGTACAGCACCAGGGCCAGGCCGCACAGCAACCAGAACAAGGGGCCCAGACCGGTGAAGCGGCGCGGCTGGGGCGACACCTCGACGCTGCTGCGGTCATCGAAGCGAAAGCTCAGCACCGGCTGCTGAAGCGCCGCGCCCAGGCGCTGCTGCAAGCCCATCTGACGCTCACGTTCGGCGTCAGCCACCAGCCAGCGCGGCGAGCGCTGCAGCAAGGCGGCGTCGGCCTCGATGCGGCTGCCGTCGGGCAGCTCGATGGCCTGCAGCACGCGTCCGACCTTGCTGCGCAGGCGGGCGTCTTCGGCGGCCACCAGTTCGACGCCACCGGCGCCGGTGAGACGCCACTGAGCGTCCAGGTGCGGCAGGGCGGACAGCAGCCGCAGCACCGCGAACAGGCCAACGCTGCCCAGCAATGCCAGCATCACCAGCATCCGCAGGCGCCAGCCGAGCCAGCGCGCCATCGAGGCATTGCGTGGCAGCAACGCCTGGTCGACCCAGCGCGAGTCGAGGGTTGAATCGTGGCGCGATTCGGGCGCGTTGTCCTGAGGGTCCGGGGGCGCCGCAGGCGCGGCCCCCGTTGCGGACGAGGCCGCCGCTGGCGGAGCCGACGCGCCGTTCACGGCCTGCGCTCCAAGGGCCGGGCCAGGCCCGGCCACTTCACACCAGGCCTTGCTTGGTGGCCAGTACCGCCGCCTCCGCGCGGCTGGACACGTTGAGCTTCTTGTAGATGGACTTGATGTGGTCGTTGACCGTGAACCACTTGATGCCCATCAGGCTGGCGATCTCCTTGATCGTGAAGCCCTTGCTGAGGTACGTGAGCACCTCGCTCTCGCGCGGGGTGAGGCGGTCATGCTCGGGCGGCTTCTCGATCGGCACCGGACGACTCGGTGCGCCGAAGTCGAGGGGTGCAAAGCCGGAATCGGGCGCCGGCCCGTCGCTGCGCGAGCCACTGCGGAAATGCGTCAGCAGTCGACGCGCAATGGCAGGCGACAGAGGGGGCTGGCCGCGCACGATCTTCTGCAACTCCTCGACCAGCACCTCGAAGCGGTCTTCCTTCAACAGGTAGCCGTCGGCACCACACTGCAGCGCGGGAAAGAGGTGATCGTCGTCCGAGTACAAGGTGGTGACGACCTTGGTGGCCGGGTACTGCGTCAGTTCGGCCAGCAGTTCCATGCCGTTGCCGTCAGGCAGTTCGAGATCGACCAGGATCAGCTTGAACGGGTCGACACCATGCAGGCCGCTCGGGCCGCCGGTCAGGCTGATCTGGCGGCGCGCGGATTCCAGGTCGCCGGCTTCGGTGATGACGATGGCATCGCTGAAGCTTTCGCGCACCACACGGCACAGGAAGCTGCGTGCGACCGGGTTGTCTTCGAGTATGAGGACCTTGACGGCCATGGCGTTTTCTCCCGTGCGGGATGCTAGCGCAGATGGCCCGCAGCCGGCCCCCTGCCCAGGGGGAGTGCCGGCCCGGTTGTCACCAACATTTACGGATTCGTCAACACCACCTTGCCGAGCACCTGGCGGCCGCTCATGCGGGCATAGGCGGCGTGCAGCTGGCCCATCGGCAGCAGTTGGTCGATCACGGGCTTGATCTTGCCTTCGGCGTACCAGGCACTCAATTGCGCCAGCGAGGCGGCGTTGGCCTGGGGTTCGCGGCGGACAAAGTCGCCCCAGAACACGCCGACGATCGAGGCGCCCTTGAGCAGGGCCAGGTTGAAGGGCAGCGACGGGATGCCCCCGGCGGCAAAGCCGATCACGAGGTAGCGCCCGCGCCACGCGATCGACCGGAACACCGGCTCGGCGAGGTCGCCACCGACGGGGTCGTAGACCACGTCGGGGCCCTTGCCTTCGGTCAGCGTCTTCAAGGCATCACGGATGTTCTCGGTGCTGTAGTTGATCGTCGCATCGGCGCCGAGCGATTTGCACAGCGCGCATTTCTCGTCGGTCGAGGCGGCCGCGATCACGCGCGCACCCGCGGCCTTGGCGATCTGCAGCGCGGCGGTGCCGACACCGCCGGCCGCGCCCAGTACCAGCACGGTCTCGCCGGGCTTCAGCGCACCACGGTCCATCAAGGCATGGTGCGAGGTGCCGTAGGTGAAGGCAAACGCCGCCGCGTGCTCGAAGGCAAAGCCGGGCGGCAGCGGCAGCAGCTTGTCTGCCGGCACGATGGCATGCGTGCCGAACCCGCCCGTGCCCGCGAGCGCCGCCACGCGGTCACCGGCCTTGAAGGCCGTGACACCGGGGCCCACCGCATCGACGACGCCGGCATATTCCGAGCCCGGCACGAAGGGCAGCGGAGGCTTGAACTGGTACTTGTTCTGGACGATCAGGATGTCCGGGAAATTCAGGCTCGCGGCCCGCACGGCCAGTCGCACCTGTCCGGGACCGGGCTCGGGCGTCGGCACTTCCTTCCATTGCAGGGCTTCGACGCCGATCGGGTTCTCGCATATCCAGGCTTGCATGGCGGGTGTCTCCATCTCGAAGCGCCGGATCATAGGCAGCGGGTCGCACACAACACGTCACCAGGGTGACGGCTGCCTACAATCGCGCGCATGCGGATCCCGACGCTCACTTCGTTCGCCGCCCCCGAGGGGGCGCACCAGCGCCTGCGTGCGGCCGGGCAGCCCTGACATGCGCATCCTGATCGCCAACGACGATGGCTATCTCGCGCCCGGGCTGGCCGCGCTGGTGCGCGCCATGCAGGGCCTGGGGGAACTGCGCGTGATCGCGCCCGAGCAGAATGCCAGTGGCACCTCGAATGCGCTCACCTTGAATCGACCACTGTCCGTGTTCGAGGCGCAGGGCGAGGCCCAGCGTGGCTTTCTGGTCGTCAACGGCACGCCGTCCGATTGCGTGCACGTGGCCCTGACCGGCGTGCTCGACCAGCGACCGGACCTGGTGGTCTCGGGGATCAACCAGGGCGCCAACATGGGCGACGACACGCTCTACTCCGGCACCGTGGCGGCGGCGATGGAGGGCTATCTGTTCGGCATTCCGTCGATCGCGTTCTCGCAGGTCGACAAAGGCTGGGCACATCTCGATGCCGCGGCCCGTGTGGCCCGCGCGGTGGTCGAGCAGGTGCTGGCCGACCCGCCCGCGCAGCGCCCCTGGCTGCTGAACGTGAACATCCCCAATCGGGCCGATGCCGACCAGCTGCCGCGGCGGGTCACGCGTCTGGGCCGCCGACACGCCAGTGAGCCGGTGGTTCGGCAGACCAGCCCGCGCGGGGACACCATCTACTGGATCGGTCCGGCCGGCGATGCGCGCGAGGCGGGCGAGGGCACCGACTTCCATGCCACCGCGAACGGCTGCGTGTCGATCACGCCGCTGCAGGTCGACCTGACCGAGCATGCGACGCTGCCGCAGTGGCGTGCGCGGCTGGGCGACGGGCCGCGCGCATGACGCGTCGCCACGGTCCGTCGGCCCCGCGCTTTCCGCTGCCGCTGGACAAGCTTGGCAGCAAGTCCGGTTCGCCCGCAACGCGCGAGCCCTTGAGGCCGCAGCGCCTGCTGCGCGAGGCCGCGCAGGACGCGGCGCGCCTGGCCACGCCCAGTGGCCTCGGCCTCGACTCTGCCCTGGTGCGCCAACGCATGGTGGAGCGGCTGCGGGCCGAAGGTCTGCGCTGCGAGCCGGTGTTTGCGGCGATGCTGCAGGTGCCGCGCCACGCCTTCGTCGATACCGCGCTGGTCGGCCAGGCTTATGAGGACACCAGCCTGCCCATCGGCCTGGGCCAGACGATTTCCAAGCCCTCGGTCGTTGCCCGCATGATCGAGCTGCTGTACGGCGGCGAATCGGCGCGCCGGCACGGCCATCTCGGCAAGGTGCTGGAGGTCGGCACGGGCTGCGGCTACCAGACGGCGCTGCTGGCACGCCTCGGCCGACGCGTGGTCTCGATCGAACGGCTGCGCCCGCTGTTCGACAAGGCCACGGCCAACCTCGCGACCTGGCGGCTCGACAGCGTGCGCCTGGTCCATGGCGACGGCATGCTGGGACATGGCCCCAACGCGCCGTTCGACAGCATCATCGCGGCCGCCGGCGGCGACGCCGTGCCGCAGGCCTGGCTCGATCAGCTGGCCGTGGGGGGCCGGCTGGTCGCGCCCATGCACCACGCCGCATCGGGCGGACAGATCCTCATGGTCGTCGATCGCACGGCCACGGGCTGGCAGCGCTCGCAACACGAGGGTGTCCATTTCGTCCCTCTAAAATCGGGCGTCCTCTGACATGGCCTTTCATTGGCCTCCCAACATGCTTCATCGACTGCCGTTGCTGAGTCTCGTGCTGGTGCTGTTGATGGCGGGGTGTGCCTCGTCGCAGCACAAGGCGCCGATCGAAGACCGCACGACATCGCCTCGGCAGGCCGGTGCTGCGCCGACCGCCCAGGTGCCCGCGCCCGATGCGAAGCCCTTGCCTGGCGCGGAGAACGCCGGCAAGCCCGGGTACTACTCGGTGAAGCCAGGCGACACCCTGATCCGCATCGGCCTCGACAACGGGCAGAACTGGCGCGACATCGTGCGCTGGAACGGGATCGACAACCCGAACCTGATCGAAGTCGGACAGGTGCTGCGCGTGGTGCCGCCGGGCCTCGATCCATCCGCCGTGGCCGCTCGTGCGGTGGCCCCGCCACGCGCCGAGGCGCGACCGCTCGACGCGAAGCCGCCGGTGGCCGCGGCGTCCTCACCGGCGTCGGCCGCATCGGCCACGGCGGTGGCAGCCTCGGCGAGCGGGGGCGCTTCGGCGCCGGCCGCAGCGTCGGCGCCGGCTGCGCCGGTTGCCGCGTCGCGCGAGGGCGACGATGACCTGAACTGGCAGTGGCCGGCCGCCGGCCCGGTGATCGGTGGGTTCGAAGAGGGGCGCAGCAAGGGCCTGGCGATCAGCGGCAAGGCCGGCGACCCCGTGCTGGCGGCCGCCGATGGCCGCGTCGTCTATGCCGGCTCCGGGCTGCGCGGCTACGGCAACCTCGTGATCGTCAAACATAACAACACATACCTGACCGCCTACGCGCACAATCAGACCCTGCTGGTCAAGGAGGATCAGGTCGTGCGACGCGGACAGAGGATTGCCGAGATGGGCTCCAGCGATGCCGAGCGGGTGCAGTTGCACTTCGAGATCCGTCGCCAGCTGTTGCCGCCGCGCTGAAGCCCACGGCCATGCAGATGGCTCCAGCACCATGGGCAGTTGAAGCCGCGCGATGCGCGCAGGCCGACCACGGGATGCACCATGGGCAGGAAGCTGGCGCGATGCGCGCCGCCGCGCCGATGGATGCGGCAACGCCGGTCGCTGGCCCCAGACGGCCACGGTGATGGCGCCGAGGGGCTGATCAACGGCGTCGAGCTTCCCGCAGGCGATGCCGACATCGGCAACACACTGCAGCTGTACTTGCGGGACATCCGGCGCGCGCCGCTGTTCACCCCGAAGAAGAGTTCCTGACCGCGACCCGCGCACGCCAGGGCGATTTCGATGCGCGGCAGGCGATGATCGAGCGCAACCTGCGCTGGTCGTGAGCATCGCGAAGAACTACCTCGGCCGCGGCCTGCCGATGCCCGACTTGATCGAGGAGGGCAATCTCGGCCTGATGCGCGATTGCGAAGTTCGAGTTGAGCGCGGCTTCCGTTTCTCGACCTACGCCTCGTGGTGGGTGCGCCAGAGCATCGAGCAGGCGATCATGCACCAGGCGCGGCTCGTGCGGCTGCTGCCGGTGCATGTGGTGCGCGAGCTGAACCAGGTGCTGAAGATGCGCCGTTCGCTGGAAGCGCAGAGTTCCCTTCGACCCGATGCCGGCCGTGGCGTGCGCATCGAAGACATCGCGCAGCGCCTG
>NZ_JBGAGA010000104.1:0-17261 GCF_044226965.1 Aquabacterium sp.
CAGCCGGCCGATGCTGCGGCGGGGCGGCTGCGCCTGCGGCACCGTGTCCAGCCGGCCCAGCAGGCGCTGCAGGCCGGCTTCGGCATCGGGCAGGCCCTGGGCCGCGGCCTCCTCGGCCTGCAGCGCCTGCGCGAGCTTGCGCTGGGCCTGCCATTCGGCGCGGCAGGCGGCGCACTGCTGCAGGTGGGCGCGCGCGCGGTCGCGCTCCACGCCCACCGCGCGGCCATTCACCAGCCAGGGAATCAGCGCCCAGGTGCGGGCATGGTCGTCGGCGCCGGTGGCCGCGTCGGGCCCCGGCTGCGTCGGGGGTTGGCGCTCGTTCATGGTCCCTCCGTGCCGTCGTGGCGCCCGGCCAGCGTCGGCAGCAGGTGGCGCAGCTTGGTGCGGGCGTGGAACATGCGCGCCTTCACCGTGCCCTCGGGGCATTGCAGGATGGCGGCGATCTCGTCGACCGAGTGGCCGCCGCCGTAGGCCAGCTCCAGCACCAGCCGCTGGTCCGCGGGCAGGCGCCGCAGGCCCTTGCCCACCCAGTCGATGCGTTCGCGGTCCTCGCCGGGGTCGTGGGCCATCATCCGGCCCGCGGCCGATTCGTCCTCGGCCTGCGGTTCTTCGCCGTGCTGGCGCAAGGCCTTCAGCGCGCAGCGGTAGGCGATGCCCATGATCCAGGTCGAGACCCGTGAGTCGCCGCGAAAGCCCTCGGCCTTCTGCCAGACGATCCAGAAGCAATCGTTGATGACCTCGTCGATGATGTCGCCGCGCCGCGTGAGCCGGCTGCAGAAGCGCGCCAGCCGCCGGTGGTAGGCCCGGTACAGGACGGCCAGCGCGCCGCGGTCGCCCGCGGCCAGCCGGCGCAGCAGGGCCTGGTCGTGCGCGTCGCCTTCGTTGACCGCACGCTCGGGCACCAGCTCGAACGCCGGGTCCGGCGCGGGGATTGCATCGTCGTTCACGGAAGGGGTCAGGGCCGGCGGCAGGGGCAAGGGTCGATTCTGTCGGTGAGTGCGGGTTCGGCGCGAAAAGGTTGCGCTGCGTTCGGACGCCGGTCCCCTGCCCCCGGCAAACGAGCGTCAGACCGGGGGTCAGAACTGCGCGCTGGCCGAGGCCGACCAGCGCGGCCGGGCCGAGTAGCCCATGATCGCCCGCGCGGTGGCGCTGCTGCCCAGCCGGTTCAGCTCGACGCGCCAGCCGCTGTCCTGCCACGCCAGGCCCAGGCCGGCATAGCTGTAGCGCCGGTCGGGCAGCACCGGCAGGTCGGCCCGGCCCAGGCTGAAGGTGGCCGACCAGTTTCCGCGGATCGGCCAACGCCCGGCGAAGTCCATCGCCCACTGCAGGCCGGCGCGCTGGCCCGGCCAGGCCGGGTAGTGCAGCGCGGTGAGGCTGCCGCTGAACAGGTCGCGCCAGCTGGCGCCCGCCATCAGCTCCCAGCGTTCGGCGCGGCCCGCCACCGCGTCGCCCGGGTAGCCGTAGTAGCCAAGGCTCCCCTCCAGCTGCCAATCGTCCGACACCGCCTCGTAGCGGCCCAGCTGCGCCAGCACCCTGGCCTGCCGTCCGGCCCCCAGCGGCGCGCTGGTGCCCAGGCCCAGCGTCCAGCGCCGGTCCAGCACGGCCGTGAGGCTGGCCTGCAGCGTGGGCCGGCGCGGGCCGATCACCAGCCCGCGGTCGCTGAGCTCGGAGGCGGCGGCCAGCTGGCCGGTCCATTGCAGGGCCTGCGCGGCGGCCGGCGAGCCGGCCGGCAGGGCCAGGCCCAGCCCCACCGCCAGGCCGGCAAGCCCGGGGCGGAACGACAGCGCGGCGCGGGCGGGTGGCGGCAGGTGCATGGGACAAGGGGCGCGCGCCGGCGAAGCCGCCAGCGGCGCTGCGATTCTGCCTACAAGCCCGGCAGCCCCGCGGCTCAGGGCGCGGGATCGAGCACCGCCGCCTCGCGCGCGGCCTGCCACAGCCGCCATTGACCTCGGCCGGCAGCCTTGGCCTCGTACATGGCCAGGTCGGCCGCCTTCAGCAGCCGATCGACATCCGTCGCGTCCAGCGGGCAGCGCGCCACGCCGACACTGCATCCGAGACTGGCCTTCTGGCCGTCCGGCAACGCGATGGGCTGCGCCAGCGCCTCGACGATGCGCCCGCACACCGCGGCCAGCGCGTCCAGGTCGTCGCCGATCGGGCGCAGCACGGCGACGAATTCGTCACCGCCCAGGCGCGCTGCCCGGTCGCCGGCCCGCAAGGCCTCGCGCAGGCGCCGGGCCACCTCCACCAGCACGGCGTCGCCGGCATCGTGGCCGAAGCGGTCGTTGACCTCCTTGAAGCGGTCGAGGTCGACCAGCGCCACTGCGAAGCCTTCGCCGCCGCGCTGCACCTCGGCCACGGTGCGCCGCAGGTCGTCGGCGAACCAGCGCCGGTTGGGCAGCCCGGTCATGCCGTCGAAGAACGCCATCTGCTCCAGTTGCGCCCGGCTGGCATGCAGTTCGCTGGTGCGGCGCTCGAGTTCGGCGGTGCGCCGCGCCACCAGCGCCTCCAGCCGGGCCTGGCGCCGCCGCATGACGAGCATGCGCACGCGCTCGACCCCCAGCAGCAGCCCGATGGCCAGCAGGCCGGCCACCACCTGCGCCACCGGATGCTGGTACCAGTGCGACTGCACCTGCACCGCCAGCGTCAGCGGCGCCGACCAGCCGTCACGGGGGCGCGCCACACGCAGCTTCAGCGTGTAGCGGCCCGCGGCCAGGTTGGTGTAGCTGGCCAGGCGCCGCTGCGGCGGGGCCGCCACCCAGTCGCTGTCGAAGCCTTCCAGCTGGTAGGCGTAGCGCAGCTGGTCGCGGTCGGTGAAGGCCAGCGAGGCGAACTCGACCGTCAGGCTGGGCGCATCGGCCGGCAGCACCACGCCGGCGCCGTCCATCAGCCGGGCCGCGGGCACCGCGCGCCCGCCGACGCTGGCTTCGGTGATCACCGGCGGGGGCGGCGCCGGTTCGGCGCGCACGCGTTCGGGATGCACCACCAGCAGCCCGCCCTGCCCGCCAAACAGCAATTCGCCACCGGGCAGCGTGGAGCCCGCACCGGTCCAGAACAGGGTCAGGCCCACGTTCTGCCCGGCGCGGAAGGCGCGCACGTCCAGCGTGGCCGGATCCACCCGCGCCAGGCCGTCGTCGGTGCTCGCCCAGACCAGGCCCTCGCGGTCGACGACCAGCGCATCGACGCCGTTGTGCGGCAGGCCGTCCAGCGTGCTGAGGCGGCGGAAGGCCATGGCGCCGCGCGCGTTGGTGCCGCTGGCCACCTGCACGCCGCGGCCGAAGGTGGCCACCCAGAGCCGGCCCTGGCGGTCGACGGCCAGGCTGCTGACCATGCCGCCGGGCAAGGCGCTGGGATCGCGCGGGTCGCTGGGCAGCATGTCCACCCGCGCCGCGGCCTCGTTCAAGCGCCCGAGTCCATCGTTGGTGCCCACCCACAGCACCCCCGACGTGGCGGTGAGCGCGGTCACGCGCGTGCCGCCCGGCACCGCGATCCGCCGCACCCGCGGAGAACCTGGCGGCTGCGAAAGGTCCAGCGCCCACAGCCCGTCCTGCCCGCCCATCCACAGCGTGCCGTCCTGCACGTACAGCGCCCAGATCTCCGTGGTGGGCGGCACGTCGGGCAGGTGCACCCTCGACAGCCCGTCACCGTCGGGCCGGGCCCGGAACAAGCCGCCCTGCGTGCCGATCCAGACCTCGTCGCCCGGCACCTGCGCCAGCGCGATGACGCGGGCCTTGGGCAGCGCCGTCTCGGGGCGCGCGGCATTCGGGCGCAGCTCGGTCACGCGGCCGAGCGCCGGGTCGAGGATCTGCGCGCCGGACTCGCCGGTGGCCAGCCAGATGCGCCCGTCGCGCAGGCCCAGCACGGCCGGCACGTTGTTGCTGCGCACCGGCTTGCCGGGGCCGCCGTACAGCGCGTCCGTCAGATCCTGGCGCGGGTCGTGGCGCGACAGCGCGTAGTTGGTGGCCACCCAGACCAGCCCGCTGCGCGATCGCAGCAGGGCGCCGACACTGTCGTCGACCAGGCTGCTGGGTTGCGTGGCGTCATGCCGTTCGCGCTGGGACCGGTGGCCCGCCAGGTCGACCCGCACGATGCCGTTGCCGTAGGTGCCGATCCAGACCTCGCCGGGTTGCGCCTCGACCAGGCCCTGCACGGTGTCGCTGGACAGGTCCCCGTGCTGCTTCTCGTGCACCGGCGTGCCGACCGTGGCGCCCGGTCGCACCACGTAAGCGCCGCGCAGGCGGGTGCCGACCCAGAGGTTGCCCTGGCTGTCCTCCAGCAGGCGGGCGGCCCGCGGCCGGCGACCATCCCGCGTCGGCAGGCCGATGGGCACGAAGGCCGAGTCAGCAGCAGCGCGCCGCCACAGGCCCCCTTCGCCCGCCACCCACAGCGCGCCCCCGCGGCCCGCCCACAGCGCCTTGACCCGCCCGACCGTGGCGGGCAGCGGCACCGCCTGCAAGGTCATCGTCGACAGATCCAGCCAGGCCAGCCCGCGGCTGCCGCCGACCCACAGGCTGCCCGGCGACCGATCCGCAAAGGCAGCCGCCTCGCTGCCGACCAGGCCCTGGGGATCCGCCACACGTTCGAACGAATCGGTGCGCGGGTCGTAGCGGGCCAGGCCGCCGGCATTGGTGCCGACCCACAGGCGGCCCGCCGCATCGACATGCAGGGTGCTAACGTAGGAGTCGGGCAGCGCATCGGCCCGCGCCGGGTCAGCCAGGTAGGCGCGCTCGAGGTAGCCGTCCCAGCGCACCAGCCCGGCCTGCGTGCCGAGCCAGATGAAGCCCTGCGCATCCTCGGCCAGCGCCATGCCGCCGCCGAAGGCGCTCGAGATCGCGTGCTGGAACGCCGCACCGCCGGCCAGCGAGCCGGTGGCCGCAGCGGCCGTGCCGAACAGCAGGCACCAACCTGCCATCCAGAACGTCAGCAGGCGAACAATCCTGAGCATCTCGAACCAGCACGGGGCAATTCCCCTGCTTATCGACAGCAGGGCCTGCCGACTGAAGCCGGTGGCGTGGCGGGGGCGTGGACGGGTACACACAATGGCCTTGCCGGAGCAGATGCGGTCGTCACCACGGGCCTCGTCTTGCAGGAACTCCTGCAAGGCTTCTCGGGTGCCAAGGCAAGCGAACAGATCGTCGAGCGCTTCTCGGCGCTCGCACTGGCATCACGACCTAGAAGGCGTGGCCGCCCTGCAGCGCGAGCTGAGCGCGCTGCAGCAGCGCGGCCGCAAGCTGGTGCTGTTCGGCGCCGGTCCGCTCGTGGCCGAGACCTTCGACAGCGCCGGCATCGACCAGCTCATCATGCTGGCCCCGGACCGCCAGGCCGCGATGGCAGCGCCGACCCTGGCCTGGGGCCGGCCGCCCCAGCCGGCCGCTCGGTGTGGGTGGGGCGCCAGGGCGAGTAGGCTACGGGTCCGGTCGCGCGACGGAAAGCCCCATGGCCGATACAACCTCGCCTGCACTGCTGACTTTGAGCCCCGCCAACCACGCGGTCGGTGTGCCGGTTGACGCGAGCTTCGTGTTGACGTTCGACGAACCGATCCTGCGCGGCACAGGCGCGCTGTTCGTGTTCGATGTCTTCGGCAATCAGCTCTTCGACATGGACCTCGGCATCGGGGTCACCGTCACGGCATCGGGCTCGCAGATCATCATCGATCCCGCGCTCGATCTGCCCGGTGGCATGCACATCCTCGTCGGTTCGAACGCGGGCATGGTGACGGATGCAGCCGGCAATCCCTCCTTCCCGCTGCCGGTCTATGACTTCACCACCGCCAGCGATCAGCAGAGCCCGTACCGCTATGGCACCGACGGCAACGATGCGTTCACGCCCAGCGCAGCGCTTCAGATCTTCGTCGGCGGTCCCGGCATCGACACGGTGCAACTCGACAGCGCTCGCAGCAGCAACACTGTGGCCCTGGGTCGTGACCGCTTCACGGTCGCCAATGCTGCGGCAGGCACCAGCTTCGACCTGCTCGGCATCGAACGCGTGCAGTTCTCGGATGCGAAGCTCGCGCTCGATCTGGCCGGCAATGCAGGCTGGGTGGCGATGATCCTCGGCGCGGTCTTTGGTGCCCCCTCGGTCGGCAATGCGACCTATGTCGGCATTGGCCTCGGCCTGGCCGACACCGGGATGAACTTCGAAGCCCTGCTCGGCTACGCGCTGCAGGCGCGCTTCGGCACGAACCCCGACCCCAGCGCGCTGGTGATGACGCTGTACACCAACGTCGTCGGCAGCGCGCCGTCCGTTGGCGATCTGGCCTACTTCGTCGGGCTGCTCGACAGCCAGCAGCTCACGCCTGTGGACCTGGGCATGCTTGCAGCGCAGCATCCGTTGAACCTGGCGCACATCGACTTCGCGGGCCTCAGCGCAACGGGCCTGGCGTACGGTCCTTGAAGTCGCAGCCGCGATGCACCACGCCTTCCGTTGCGGCGCGCACGAGCGCCGGATGCCGATCCCAACCAGGAGAACCCCTTGAGCCCAACATTCCTCGCCGCCGTCACCCTGGCCCTGGCGGCCGGGTGCACTGACTCCATCGCGCAGGCCTACGAGTTTCGCCAAGGCTATATCTTCGATCAGCGCTACGTCGAGCGGATCTCCGTCAGCCAGGCTGAAAAGATCGCCAACACCCCGAAGCTGTTCGAGCCCTTGATGTCGTTCGACTGGACCCAGCAGAAGGAAGCGATCAAGGACCCAAGAGTCAAGCGCATCGGCGATCGTCTCGTGTTGTCCTTTGGGGGTGGCGCGAAGCTTTCGTTGAAGAACTTCTCGGCCAAACAAGGGGACGGAGATTCACAGATCTTCAAGTACATCAAGAGCATTCCCGGCTACCACATCGTCGGTGTCGAGTACGGCCATGATCAGCCGCAGTTCCTGCTGGTGTCCGAGTCGGGCGCCCATGTCTATTTCGTGAACACCAATTGAATCGACGCGTCGATCGCCACGCCCCCCATGAAGCACGTCGCCGTACGACAGGCCGTTCTGGCAGACCTCGACGACCTGTCGTCGCGGAAGCCCCACGCAGATCGGGCGTGGCCTCGGCGCTGCTCCAGGCGGTGGAGGCGTATGCGTGGGCCTTGGGCGCCTGTCGCGTCAGCTTGAATGTGCTCCCGGCCAACACGCCGGCGCAGGATCTCTACCGCGCCCGGGGCTGGGTCCAGGACCGCGAGTTCTTCCTGTGTTTGTCGCCGCGGCGGCCGTCCTTCTCGCGATCCCGGGGCCGACGATCCTCACCGTCATCAGCTATTCGGCTTCCCATGGCCGTCGCGCCACCGCGCCGTTGATCGCGGGCGTCGCGCTGGGCGACTCCACAGCCTTGCTGCTCTCGTTGCTGGGGCTCGGGGCGCTGCTGTCCGCGTCGGCACTGTGGTTCAACGTCATCAAGTGGGCCGGCGGCCTGTACCTGCTTTACCTGGGCATCAAGATGCTGCGCTCCGGCATCTCGGGTCCGGCGGCGCGACGCATGCTCGAATCGCCGCGCACACAACGCCGCTTCAATCTCATGGGAGGCTCGCTCATCTGCGCGGCCGGGGCCTGGGCCCTGCTGGCCAAGCGGCAAGGCCAGTGACGCCTGAACGGTGCCGCTGGCAGGCGTCACATCGGCTATCGTCATGGTCGCTCGGAGCGCAACCCATTGCTGGCATGGCGCCGGCCGCGCCCCCCGCCGTCACAGAGGAGTTGCGTCATGACGCGCTTGGTGCCCATGCGAGAGGAAGTCTTTGCAAGGTTCCTGGCGGAAACCTGCAGCAGCTATGCGCAGGACAATGTCGCGGCGGGTCGCTGGCCCGAGACCGATGCGCAACTTCGCGCCGGGCAGGAGTTCTCGCGCCTGTTGCCGGACGGCTTGCGCACACCAGGGCACCAGCTCTACGAGATCCTGAACGACCCGACGGATGAAACCGTCGGCTTTCTCTGGTTCGCAGTTCATGACACCGAGGGGCTTCGCTCCGGCTACGTGTACAACATCCGTGTGCTGCCTGAGTTTCGCGGCCGAGGGCATGCCACTGCCGCATTGGCGATTGTCGAGACCATTGCTGCGGACATGGGTCTCCACAGCATCGGCCTGCATGTATTCGCCTTCAATTCAGCAGCGCAAGCCCTCTATCGAGCAGTCGGCTATGGCATCACGGGATTCAACATGCGCAAACGCCTGAACTGGGACGAGCCCTAGGCAAGGTCTGCAAAACCCCGGGCCGATCCGCGTAGTGTGATCGGGTCGGCGACGATCACGCCCATGAAGCAGCTCGGACTTGGCCTGAACCTGTCGACCAACAGGACGCGCAAGCGCGAGTTTCTCGACGAGATGGAGCGCGTGGTGCCGTGGGCGGCGCTGGTGCAGGTGGTCGATCCGCACTAACCGAAGGCGAAGACGGGCCGCCCGCCATTCGGCACAGAGACGACGCTGCACATTCACTGTCTGCAACAGCGGTTCGCGCTGTCGGACCCGGCGATGGAAGAGGCGCTGCACGACATGCCGGTGTTCCGCGAGTTCGCCAAGCTCGGCGACGGTGTGACGCGGCTGTCGGACGAGATCACCATCCTGAGGTTCCGCCGCCGGCGCTCAACACAGCCGCTCGCGGCCGGGCGGTTCGATCATGCCTGCGCCGGTTCAGTTATCGTCGCAGCCATGCCGCGCCCGCCCAGCCTTGGGCGGCACGTCAGCTCAAACGTTAGGCTCACGCTCGCACCATGCATCGACTGTTCCGCACCCTTCTCGCGCCACTGCTGGCAGGCGTTCTACTTGCATCGTGTGCCTCGTACAGCAGCAAGGTTGACAGCGGACTCTGGCACTACAACGCCGGCCTGCCTGCGCAGGCAATACCGCTCCTTGTGGAGGGGGTGCCTGCACTGGATGCAGCCTCGCCAAGCGATCCTCGCGTGCCGCAGGGGTACGTGGCATTGGCGAATCTGGCACTCCAGGACAAGAAGCCGGACTTGGCTGAGAAGTTCTTCGAGAAGGCCTTGGTCAACGCGCAAACTCATCAGGCCGGCTCGCCGAACACGAAACGATCCACCTTCAATGTCGTCGGCATGCGTCTGCTCGGCCTCGGGCGGCCATCAGAGGCCTTGCCCTTGCTTGTCGAGGCCGCGCGCATCTCCGAAGAGACTCCCTCCATTCCACGCCGGCTGTTCGCGATTGACCTTGACAATATGGGGATTGCCCAGGCGGCCCTCGGGAACGATGCGGCGGCTGACGCCTCTGCGGCGAGAGCGGGCATGGTGCTGGATCGTCTGGAGCAAACGCCACTCGTCAAGGGGACCCGCGGCGTGGTTTGCTACAACGTTGCATACCGGCTCGCCGCTCGAGGCAAGGATGCCGAAGCCGAGACGGCCTTTCGCGAGTCCCTTGAACTCATTTCGGCCGGGCCCGAGAAATGGCGCTTGAAGATCGTCGCACGCGAGTACGGGAAGCTCCTGACCAAGCTCGGTCGATCTGCGGAAGCTGAAGAAGTCACCCGACCCTACAGGTAATGCCCAACCCGCCGTTCCAGCCGACCCACTCCGACCGCCTTCGCACCGCCATGCGCACACTTGTCATCCTCTTCATGGCCGCGCTCGCTTGGCCGCTGGTCGCAACGGCCCAGACGGAGACGGTCCCGCTCGATGACGCCGCGTTCACGGAGTACATGGCCAGTCGCCTGCGCAACGAGGTGGGCGAAGCAGCGGTGGTGGTGAAGGGGCCCTTGACGCTGGGTCTTGGCGAACTCCAGGCCAAGAAGAACCTTCGGTCAACCCTGAAGCCGCTGATGGATATCGCCAAGGCCGCGGCACCCGGGCAGATTGGCAGCATCGTGGGCGACACCTACGATCCCAGCCGGCTGCTGCTCCACGACACCTGGGAGCCGCTCGCGAAGCAGCAAGGGGGCACGCTCATCGTCGCCATTCCGGCGACAGACGCGGTCTTCTACGTGGGCGAGGACACGCCCGTTGCCATTGGCGCGCTGCGGGCGATGGTGATGAATGTGCTGTCGCGAGCCCCCAACCGGCTGTCGGATGTATTGCTCCGCTGGACCCCAACGGGGTGGGAGCCGGTCCGGTGATGCCCAAGCCGTCGGTCGCCGCGGCAGCCGACACCAGGCGCGCTGGGACGCGAGGCGCCTTCGTTCAACCTGTACCTCGCGCCCTGGGCCCTCTGCCGCCGGATGATGCGCGTTGCCGCCCACATTCGGCGGCCTGAAGAACTTCCATGTCCGCCATGCAACACCCGAACTTGCTACCCCCCGATGTCCCCAGCCCCATCGATCTGCAGGACGAAGCGGATGCACGCGCTTGGGCCGAGAGCGCCAACGCGCTGCGTCCGTGGCGAGCCACCTTCTTCCAAGCCATCGCCGCGGCCATGGACCCGTCTCGGCAGACACGCGTGCTCGAACTCGGATCCGGTCCGGGGTTTCTCGCCGAGGAGATTCTTCAGCGCTGCCCGCTGGCAACGATGGTGCTGCTCGACTTTTCGGCGCCGATGCATCGGCTCGCCGGCGAGCGTCTAAAGCGCTTCGCCGATCGCGTGACCTATGTCGAACGCAGCTTCAAGAACGACGACTGGATGGCCGGTCTTGGGGCCTTCGACCATGTGGTCACGAACCAGGCCGTTCACGAGCTGCGGCACAAGCGCTACACCGAACCGCTGCATCGAAAGGTTCGGTCCGTGCTGCGCGAGGGCGGCACGTACCTGCTGTCCGATCACTACTTCGGAGAGGATGGCATGAAGAAGGAAGGCCTGTACCTGACGGTCGAGGAACAGCAAGCCGCCCTCCGGTCGGCTGGCTTTCAAGATGTCCGTGAACTGCTGCGTCAAGGCGGCATGTCGCTCCACAGCGCGTCCTGACAGGCCGTTCAACCGCAGCGCCATCGGCCGGCCGCCCGGTCGGGTCTGCGTTAGGCTTCGGCCCTCTGCCCGAGCCATTCGTCCCATGAACGTGGAGGGGCCTGCCCTGTCCGTTTCGCTGCCTCCTTCGTGAAGCGGCATGCCGCAGTGTCCGGCGCCGCTCCAACCTCAGGTCATCCACGTGCCCCGCGTCGCACTCCTCGGTGAACGCCAATTTTCCGGACCCCGGCTACCAGGCCGAGGCACGGGTGGCCCTGTGTGCCTTCAACGACGTGATCGTTCGAACGGCGATGGCCAGGTCGCTGCGCGTGATCGTTCAGGCAACCACACGGGTCCTGGCGCGTGGGTTGCGGCCTGGTCGTTCGGCCGCACGCCCCTCACACATGCACCGCCCGCCCCAGCGCCCGCAACGCCGCCTCCTGCACCGCCTCGCCCAAGGTCGGATGCGCATGGATGGTGCCGGCGATGTCTTCCAGCGTCGCGCCCATCTCGATCGACTGACTGAACGCCGCGGCCAGTTCGCTGACGCCGCGGCCGACGGCCTGCCAGCCGACGATCAGGTGCTGGTCGCGGCGGGCAACGACGCGGATGAAGCCTTCGGTGGATTCCAGGCTCATCGCGCGGCCGTTGCCGGCGAGCGGGAAATGCGCGTGCAGGCAGTCGAGACCGCGGCGCTCGGCTTCGGCGGGGTCGAGGCCGACCACCACCACCTCGGGGTCGGTGAAGCACACCGCCGGCATCGCCATCGGCGCAAAGCGCCGCTTGTGCCCGGCGATGACCTCGGCCACCAGCTCGCCCTGCGCCATCGCGCGGTGCGCCAGCATCGGCTCGCCGGTCAGGTCGCCGATGGCCCAGACATTGCGCATCGAGGTGCGGCACTGTTCGTCGACCTTGATGGCGCGGCCGCTCATGTCGAGCAACAGGCCTTCGAGGCCGAAGCCTTCGGTGCGCGGCCGGCGGCCCACCGCCACCAGCACGCGGTCGGCCGGCAGCACGAATTCGTCGGCCATCGTGCTGCGCACGCGCACCGCGCTGCCGTCCTCGGTCAGCCCTTCCACGCTGCAGTTCAGGTGCAGCACCACGCCCAGGCGCTTCAGCGTGGCCAGCACCGGGCGCGTCAGTTCCTCGTCGTAGCCGGGCAGCACGCGGCCGGTGGCCTCGATCACCGCCACGTCGGCGCCGAGCTTGCGGTAGGCCATGCCCAGCTCCAGCCCGATGTAGCCGGCGCCAACGACGACCAGACGCCTGGGCAGCGTGGCGGGTGACAAGGCCTCGGTCGACGAGATCACCGCACCGCCGGCCGAACCGAAGGGCATGCTCGGCAGCGGCACCGGCACGCTGCCGGTGGCCAGCAGCAGGTGCTCGCAGGTGATGACGCGGGGCTCGGCGCCCTGCCCCTGAGCCGGTGCGGATGGCTGCACCTCCACCGTCTTGCCGTCGCGCAGCGTCGCCCAGCCGCGCAGCACCTGCACGCCGGCCTTCTTCAGCAGCGCGTCCACGCCACCGGTCAGCCGCGAAACGATGCCGTCCTTCCAGCGCACCGTCTGCGCCACGTCGATGGCCGGCTGCTGCACACGGATGCCCAGTGCCGAGCCCTGGGCCCAGTGGCGGGCCTTCTCGAACTCGTCGGCGGCATGGATCAGCGCCTTCGACGGGATGCAGCCGATGTTCAGGCAGGTCCCGCCGAGGCGGTCGCCCTCGACCAGCACGGTGGGAATGCCGAGCTGGCCGGCGCGGATGGCGGCCACGTAGCCGCCGGGGCCGCCGCCGATCACCAGCAGCGTGGTGTGTTGTCGTTTCATAGTGCTTGAAGTGAGCGTCCCGCGGTCAGGCCCGCGCCGTCATTCGACGAACAGCAGCGCCGGCGCCTCCAGCAGCGCCCGCACGGCCTGGATGAAGCGCGCGGCGTCCATGCCGTCGATCACGCGGTGGTCGAAGGACGATGAGAGGTTCATCGTCTGCCGCACCACGGCCGCGCCGTTCTTCGGCACCAGGCGCTCGACGATGCGGTTGACGCCGACGATCGCCACCTCCGGATGGTTGATGACCGGCGTGGTGACGATGCCACCCAGTGGCCCGAGGCTGGTGATCGTGATCGTCGAGCCGCTCAGCTCCTCACGCGTGGCACTGCCGGCGCGCGCGGCATCGGCCAGGCGCGTGATCTCGGTGCCCAGCTGCCAGACGTCGCGCGCCTCGGCATGGCGCAGCACCGGCACCATCAGCCCGGCGTCGGTCTGCGCGGCAACGCCCAGATGCACCGCACCGTACTGGGTGACGACGCCCCCCTCATCGTCATAGCGCGCGTTCAGCCGCGGGAAGTCGCGCAGCGCGATGACCACCGCGCGCGCGATCAGCGGCAGCAGCGTGAGCTTGCCGCGCGTGGCCGCGTAGCGCTGGTTCAGCTGCGCACGCAGCGCTTCGAGCTCGGTGACGTCGACCTCTTCGACGTAGCTGAAGTGCGGGATGCGGCGCTTGGCCTCCTGCATCTTCTGCGCAATGCGCTTGCGCAGGCCGATCACCGGCAGCTGTTCTTCGTCGTGCCGCTTGGCATAGCCAGCACCGCCGCTGCGGGCCGCCGCAGGCTGGCCGCGCGCGGCGAGGTAGACGTCCAGGTCCTGCTGCGTGATGCGGCCGGCCGGCCCGCTGCCGTGCACGAACTGCAGTTCGATGCCCAGCTCCCACGCGCGGTGCCGCACCGCGGGGGATGCGATCGGCTTCTCGCCGGGCGCGCGCGAGGGCGGCGGCGCCGCGGCCGGGCGGCGTTCCCGCGCGGGGCTGGCCGGGGCGGCTGCGGCCACGGCGGGTTCCGGCTGGGACTGGGCGGCGGTCTCGACGGGCGCGGGCCGCGGAGGTGCCGGCGGCGCCTCGGCAGCCGGCGCCTGGTTGACGCTCGCTTTGCCTGTCAGGTTGCCGGCCCCCGCAACCTCCAGCCGGATCAGCTCGGCGCCCACGGCCAGCGTCTGCCCCACCTGCCCGCCCAGCGCCACCACCGTGCCAGTCACCGGCGACGGGATCTCGACGGTGGCCTTGTCGGTCATCACATCGGCCAGCGGTTGGTCTTCCTTCACCTCGTCGCCGGGCTTGACGTTCCAGGCCACCAGTTCGACCTCGGCAATGCCTTCGCCGATGTCGGGCATCTTCACGATGTAGGTACCCATGGCATCAAGCCTCGACAGCACGTTTGAACGCCGCGCCCACGCGCTCGGGCCCCGGGAAATAGGCCCATTCCTGCGCATGCGGGTACGGCGTGTCCCAGCCGGCCACGCGCTCGATCGGTGCCTCCAGGTGGTAGAAGCAGCGCTCCTGCACCAGGCTGCACAGCTCGGCGCCGAAGCCGCTGGTGCGCGTGGCCTCGTGCACCACCACGCAGCGGCCGGTCTTCTTCACCGAGGCCTCGATGGTGGCGATGTCCAACGGCCACAGTGAGCGCAGGTCGATGATCTCGGCATCGATGCCGGTCTCGGCCGCCGCGCAGGCGCTGACCCAGACCATGGTGCCGTAGGTGATGACCGTCAGCTGCTGGCCGGCGCGGAAGATGGCGGCCGATTCCAGCGGCGTGCTGTAGTAACCCTCGGGCACGTTGCACAGCTCGTGCTTGGACCACGGCACCACGGGCCGGTCGTGGTGCCCGTCGAACGGGCCGTTGTACAGCCGCTTGGGCTCGAGGAAGATCACCGGGTCGTCGCACTCGATCGCGGCGATCAGCAGGCCCTTGGCATCGATCGGGTTGCTGGGCATCACCGTGCGTAGCCCGCACACATGCGTGAACAGCGCCTCCGGGCTCTGGCTGTGCGTCTGGCCACCGTAGATGCCGCCGCCGCAGGGCATGCGGATCGTGATCGGCGCGGTGAAGTCGCCGGCCGAGCGGAAGCGCAGCCTTGCCGCTTCCGAGATGATCTGGTCCGCCGCCGGGTAGAAGTAGTCGGCGAACTGGATCTCGGCCACCGGCCGCAGCCCATAGGCGCCCATGCCGATGGCCGCGCCGACGATGCCGCCTTCGTTGATCGGCGCGTCAAAGCAGCGCGAGCGGCCGTACTTCTGCTGCAGCCCTTCGGTGACGCGGAACACGCCGCCGAAGTAGCCGACGTCTTCGCCGAAGACCACCACGTTGTCGTCGCGCGCCATCATCACGTCCAGCGCCGAGCGCAGCGCCTGGATCATCGTCATTTGCTGGGTCGGGCCGGCCTCGGCGGCCGCGAGCCGGGCCTGTTCAGTGCGGGTGAGCATCGTCATACCCCCACCTGCTGGCGCTGTTCGCGCAAGTGCCACGGCATGTCGCGGTAGACGTCCTCGAACATCGTCGCCGCGCTCGGGATGTGGCCGTCCAGCAAGGTGCCGTAGGACTCGGCCTCCTTCTGCGCCGCGGCCACCTCGGTTTCCAGTTCCTTCTGCGCCTGCTCGTGCTGCGCCTGCGACCACTCGCCCAGGCCGATCAAATGCGTCTTCAGGCGCTCGATCGGGTCGCCGAGCGGGAAGCGCTGCCAGTCGTCGGCGGGGCGGTACTTGGAGGGGTCGTCGGAGGTGGAATGCGCGCCGGCGCGGTAGGTCACCCACTCGATCAGCGTCGGCCCCAGGTTGCGGCGCGCGCGCTGCGCGGCCCAGCACGAGGCCGCGTACACGGCGAGGAAGTCGTTCCCGTCCACGCGCAGGCTGGCGATGCCGCAGCCCACGCCGCGGGCCGCGAAAGTGGTCGATTCGCCACCGGCAATGGCCTGGAAGGTGGAGATCGCCCACTGGTTGTTGACGACGTTCAGGATCACCGGCGCGCGGTACACGTGCGCGAAGGTCAGCGCGGTGTGGAAGTCGCTCTCGGCAGTGGAACCGTCGCCGATCCAGCCCGAGGCGATCTTGGTGTCGCCCTTGATCGCCGAGGCCATGGCCCAGCCCACCGACTGGATGAACTGCGTCGCCAGGTTGCCCGAGATCGTGAAGAAGCCGGCGCGCTTGTACGAGTACATCACCGGCAGCTGGCGGCCCTTGATCGGGTCGCGCTCGTTGCTCATCAGCTGGCACATCATCTCGACCATCGAGATGTCGTCGCGCGCCAGCAGCAGGCCCTGCTGGCGGTAGGTGGGGAAGCACATGTCGCCCTGGCGCAAGGCCAGCGAATGCGCCACCGCGATGGCCTCCTCGCCCAGGCACTGCATGTAGAACGAGAGCTTTCCGAGCGCGAGCATGCGGGCGCGATGGCCTCCTCGCCCAGGCACTGCATGTAGAACGAGAGCTTCTTCTGGCGCTGCGCGATCAGCATGCGGGCGTCGAAGATGCGCGTCTTCATCATCGCTCGCAGGCCCTTGCGCAGCTGCACCGAATCGAGCGCGGGCGCCCAGGGGCCGACGGCGCGGCCCTGCTCGTCCAGCACGCGGATCAGCGCGTAGGCCAGGTCTTGCGTATCGAAGTGCGCGGTGTCCACGGGCGGTCGGCGCACCGCGCCGGCGGGGGACACATGCAGGAAGGAGAAGTCGGTGGCATGGCCAGGACGCCCGGTGGGCTCCGGCACATGCAGCTGCAGGGGCAGCGCCGCAGGTTCCATGATCGCTCCGTGCCCGCGGGTACCGGGCCTTGTCGCAGGGTCAAAGCCGGCAGCGCCTGGCCGGATAAGCTGCGGCGCGCCGGATCCATCGGGCCGCACAGGGTAGGCGGCCGACGGGGCTAGGGTAGCGGATATCGGTGGCGATAGAGTAGCGGGTCACCCCTCACGCAACGAAAGGATCTGCATGGGCGTGATCGACTCGCGGGTTGTCAACCTCGCCGACTTGACGCTCGAGCATGCGGTGCGCGGCGAGCGGTACGAGTACCGCAACGCGCGCATCGGCCCGCTGCTGGGCGCGAGGGATCTTGGCTACTCCTACGACGTGGTGCCGCCGGGCAAGCGGTCGTGCCCGTTCCACAGCCACCGCGCCGAGGAGGAGATGTTCTTCATCGTCAGCGGCCGCGGCCTGCTGCGCTACGGCAGCGAGACCCGCGCGGTGAAGGCCGGCGACGTGATCTGCTGCCCCACCGGCGGGCCCGAGACGGCGCACCAGCTGATCAACGACTCCGACGCCGACCTGGCCTACCTGTCGATCAGCACGCAGAGCAAGGTCGAGGTCTGCGAGTACCCGGACTCGGACAAGGTGGCCGCGTTCGCCGAAGGGGTCGACCACATCACGCGGCGCACGGCCGCCCTCGCCTACTGGGACGGCGAGCCGGGCGGGCCGGGGCCGAATGCCGGCGCGGAGCCTTCATGAACATCACCCCCACCCCCCTGACCGCTGCGCTGGCCGGCATCGGCACCGCGCTGGCCTGGCCCTTCGTGTGGTCGAGGTTCGGCGGCCCCGGGGGCGATGGCGGTGTCGCGCTGATCGCCGTCACGCTGCTGGTGATTGCGCTGCCCGCGCATGCCTTCGTCGTCGGTTTCGGGCCCTCCCAGCGCTCGACCAGCGACCGCATCGATACCGCCCTG
>NZ_JBGAGA010000105.1:0-16039 GCF_044226965.1 Aquabacterium sp.
GGCCGAACAGGCCGCGCGGGCGCAGGATGACGAACTGCGTGGTGTTGCACCCGCGGGCCAGCGCGCGCAGGTAGCGCTCGGCGCGCAGCTTGCTCGCGGCGTAGGCGTTCACCGGCTGCCGGGCGCGGAAGCTCTCGGTGATCTGGCGGTGCGGGCGGTAGTCGAAGTAGATTGAGGGCGTCGAGATGTGCACGAAGCGCGGCACGCGCAGCGCGATCGCCGATTCGGCCAGGCGCCGTGTCGCGGTGACGTTGGCGGCCTCGAAGGCCGCGGCCGGACCCCAGGGCGAGGACAGTGCGGCGCAGTGCCAGATGGTGTGCACGCCATGGAGCAGCGCGCGGGTCTGCGTGGCATCCAGCGTGGCCAGCTCGGCGGCCACTGCATCGACGCCCAACGCGCGCAGTTCGGCCAGGCGGGCCGGGTCGCGGCCGGTGGCGCGGAAGCGGATGCCGCGTTGCAGCAGGTCGTCGACCGCGTTCCGGCCGAGCCCGCTGGTGGCGCCGGTGACGAGGATCACAGCGCCAGCACCATGCCGCCCAGCGTGACGCCGGCGGCCGAGCCCAGCATCAGCAACTGGCTGCCGCGGCGCGCGCGGCCGCTGGTGACGGCCTCGTGCAGCGCGGTGGGGATCGAGGCGCAGACCTGGTTGCCGTGGTTGGCGTAGATGTCGACCACACGTTGCGGCGCCAGGCCCAGGCGCTTCTGCAGGTGCTGCATCGAGAGGTGGCTGGCCTGGTGCGGCACGACGAGGTCGACATCGTGCAGCCCGCGGCCGCTGCCGCTGAACAGGCGCTGGAGAAAGCCGTCGAGCAGGCCCGAGACCAGCTTGAACACCGCGCGGCCCTGCATCGCGAACAGGAAGTCCTGCGCCTGCACGCCGGTGCGCGGGTTGCGGGCGGTGCCGCCGGCACGCACTTCGCACATCTGCTTGCCCGACGGGTGGGTCTCGAAGCGCTGCGCGAGGATGCCCTGGCGCCCATCGCCGGCCTCGACGATCACCGCGGCGGCACCGTCACCGAAGATCAGCGAGGCCTCGGGGTCGGCCCAGTCGATGCCGCGCGAGGCCAGGTCGCAGGCGGTGATCGCGATGCGCCGGTACGCGCCGCTGGCCAGCAGGCCGGCGGCCATCTGCAGCGCGGCCAGGAAGCCGAGGCAGCTGGCATTGACATCGAAGGCCGGCGTGCCCGGGCGCAGGCCGGCGGGCTCGAGGATGCGGCAGGACATCGCCGGCAGCGCCTGGTCGGGCACGCCGCTGGCCGAGAGCAGCAGGTCGATCGAGCCCGCAGCGATGCCGCCACGGGCCATCGCGTCGCGCAGCGCGGCGGCGGCCAGTTCGGCCTGGCTTTCACTGCTGCCGGCGTAGTGGCGCTGGTGGATGCCGGACTTCTGCTGCACATAGCCCGGGGCGCGGCCGAGTTCGCGGTCCAGCGCCTCGGAGCTGACGCAGCGCGAGGGCAGGGCCTTGCCGGTGGCCAGCAGGCTCAGCGGCAGCAGCGTGTGCGGGGTGTTGGAAGCGGCGGGTGCAGGATGTGCGGGCATGGCGGCTGACGGAAGGGGTCAGACGGCCCGCAGTGTGCGACGCGCACCTGCACTTGCGTGCTTCAGCCAGGCGCCGAGATGTTGCGTTTGTTTCTGCGCTCCCTTGGGTATCGCGGCGCGCTACCGCGCCGCGTGACGCAGCTCACGGCAGCGTGGCGAGCAGCTCGTAGGAACGCAGCCGTGCCGCATGGTCGTGGACCGCGCCGGCGACGATCAGCTCGTCCGCCGCGGTGCGGTCCAGGATCGCCGCCAGCTGCCGTGCCACCGTGTCCGGCGCGCCCACCGCGGTGGCGGCCAGCATGCGCTGCACGCCGGCCTTCTCGCGCGGGTCCCACAGCGTCTCCATCAGCCCCGGGTCGATCGGCTTCGGCAAGGGCCCGCGCTGGCCACGCTGCATGCCGAGGAAGCGCTGCTGCAGCGAGGTGAACAGGCGCGCGGCCTCGTCGTCGGTGTCGGCCGCGATGACGTTGACGCCGACCATCGCATGCGGCCGCGGCCAGTCGGTGGACGGGCGGTAGTTGCTGCGGTAGACGTGCAAGGCCTGCTCCAGCATGTCCGGCGCGAAATGCGAGGCGAACGCGAAGGGCAGGCCGAGGTAGGCCGCGAGCTGCGCGCTGTACAGGCTGGAGCCCAGCAGCCAGATCGGCACATGGGTGCCGGTGCCGGGAATCGCGCGCACCGGCTGCCGCGGCTGCACGTCGCCGAGGTAGGCCTGCAGCTCCAACACGTCCTGAGGAAAGGCGTCCTCGTGTTCGCTGGCCAGGTGGCGGCGCAAGGCGCGCGCGGTGAGCCCGTCGGTCCCCGGTGCGCGGCCCAGGCCCAGGTCGATGCGGCCCGGGTACAGCGTGGCCAGCGTGCCGAACTGCTCGGCCACCACCAGCGGCGCATGGTTGGGCAGCATCACGCCGCCGGAGCCGACGCGGATGCTGCGCGTGCCGCCGGCCACATGGCCCACCAGCACCGCGGTGGCCGAGCAGGCGACGCCGTCCATGTTGTGGTGCTCGGCCAGCCAGTAGCGGCGGTAGCCCCAGCGTTCGGCATGCTGGGCGAGGTCGAGCGTGTTGCGCAGGGCCTGGGCAGCATCGCTGCCTTCGACGATGGGGGCCAGGTCGAGAACGGACAAGGGAACCATGCCCGCGATCTTGCCTGCGGCCGCCGCCGCCTGCAGCGCCGCGCCGCGATGGCCCCGGCCCTGCGAGGCCTTGTCAGCCCAGGCGCAGCGCGGCCAGCAGCATGCCGGCGCCGAGGCCGACGGTGCAGCCCAGCATCAGCACCACCGGCCGCCAGCCCAGGCGCGCCAGCTGGGGCAGCGAGCTGCGCGCGCCCAGCGCCACCACGCCCAGCGGCAGGCAGGCCTGTGCCAGTGCATCGAGCCGGCCCGGCAGCCAGGCCGGCATCCCGCCCAGCGAGCGCCATGCGGCCAGCCCGACGAACAGCAGCAGGAAGCCCGGCACCGCTGGCGCGCGCGCCGGCCCCGCCCGGCGATGGGCCAGTGCGACGGCCGCGACGACGAGGGCCAGCGTGGCCACGCGCATCAGCTTGACCAGCGTGGCCTGGTCGCCGGTGGCCGGGCCCAGCGCGAAGCCGGCCACGACGACCTGCGCCACGTCGTGGATGCTGCCGCCGATGAACAGGCCGGCGGCGGCTGGCGGCAGCGCCAGCGCGCGGGCGATCAGCGGGTACAGCAGCATCGCCAGCGTCGACAGCAAGGTGGCCAGCACCACCACGGCCAGCGTGTCGCGCTCCAGCCGATCGTCGCGCGGCAGCACGGCGGCCAGCGCCAAGGCGGCCGATGCACCGCAGATGCCGGTGGCGCCGCCGGCCAGGATGCCTAGGCTGCGCGGCAGGCCGAGCAGCCGCGCGCCCAGCAGGCCCAGCGCCAGCGTGCCGGCCACGCCCGCGCCCACCACCGCCAGCGTCGAAGGCCCGAGCAGCGCGAACTGGTCGCTGGTGATGCGCGCGCCGAGCAGCCCCACGCCCAGCCGCAGCACCGTGCTGGCGCACCAGGCGATGCCGGGCGCGCTGTGCGGCTCGCTGCTCTGGTAGTGGAAGGCCAGGCCGAAGGCCAGCGCGTACAGCATCAGCGGCCCGCCCTGCAGCGCCGCCACGTGCGAGGCGGCGGCCGCCAGCGCGCCGCACAGCGCCAGCCCGGGCAGGCGCTGCAGCCAGCGGGCGGCCGCGCCGGGCAGCGCCGGGCTACTTGTCGACGAAGGCGCGTTCGATGACATGGTGGCCGGGCCGGCTCATGTTGCCTTCGACGAAGCCGCGCTTGTCGAGCCAGTCGCGCGTGTCGCGCAGCATCTCGGGGCTGCCGCACATCATCACCCGGTCGTGCTCGGCGCCCACCGGCGGCAGGCTGAGGTCGTGCGCGATGCGCCCGGTTTCCAGCAGCGACGGAATGCGGCCCTGGTGGCGGAAGGGCTCGCGCGTCACGGTGGGGTAGTAGCGCAGCTGGCGCGCGACGGCTTCGCCCAGGTATTCGTGCTGCGGCAGCTCGCGCTCGATCAGCGCGCCGTAGGCCAGCTCGGCCACCTGGCGGCAGCCGTGCACCAGCACCACGGTCTCGAAACGCTCGTAGGTCTCGGGGTCGCGGATCACGCTCATGAAGGGCGCCAGCCCGGTCCCGGTGGACAGCAGGTACAGCCGCTTGCCCGGCAGCAGGTTCTGCAGCAGCAGCGTGCCCGAGGCCTTGCGGCCGACCAGCACCGTGTCACCCGGCTGCACATGCTGCAGGCGCGAGGTGAGCGGCCCGTCGGGCACCTTGATGCTCAGGAACTCCAGCGTGTCGTCCCAGTGCGGGCTGACCATGCTGTACGCACGCAGCAGCGGCCGGCCCTCCACCGTCAGCCCGATCATCGTGAACTGGCCGCTCTGGTAGCGGAAGCCCGGGTCGCGCGTGGCGGTGAACGAGAACAGCCGGTCGGTCCAGTGGTGCACGCTCAGCACCCGCGATTCGAAGAGGTTGCTCATGCGGTTTCGCTTTCTGTGCGCTGCGCCAGCTCGCGCAGGTAGGCCCAGGGGAAGATGCCGCGCTCGTGGCCATCACTGAACTGCAGCTGCAGGCCGAACTCGCCGATCGGCTGCAGCCCGGCCAGGCGGGTGTCGTCCTGCGGCGCTGCCAGCCGGCCGCGGCGGCGGGCGTGCTCGCAGCCGGCGCAGCGGCAGGCGGCGCGCAGCTGCGGGCCGCCAAGCCGGCGCCGGCCGAGGTCGGCCCAGGCGAGGGTCAGATGGCCGCTCACTTCATGCAGTATCACCTGCTGCGGCAGCATGTCGGCGTCGGTCGGCGTGGCCGGCTTCACAGCAGGGCTCCCACGCCTTGCGGGCCGACCTCGGCCGACAGGCCGGCCAGACCGCCTTCGCGCAGCTCGCCGCCCATGGCCGCCAGGCTTTCCTCGCGGATCAGGCCCTTGAGCTGCTGCACCATCGCCAGGAAGGCGGGCGAGTTGCACATCTCCGGCGTGCGCGGCCGCGGCAGCGGCACCGCCAGCTCGGCCTTGATGCGGCCGGGGCGGGCGGTCATCACCAGGATGCGGTCGGAGAGGAACACCGCCTCGTCGATGTCGTGCGTGACGAACAGCACCGAGATGCGCAGGCGTTGCCACATGTTGGTCAGGATCTCCTGCATCACCACGCGGGTCTGCGCATCGAGCGCGCCGAAGGGCTCGTCCATCAGCAGCACCCGCGGGCCGGTGGCCAGCGCGCGGACGATGCCCACGCGCTGCTTCATGCCGCCGGAGAGCTGGTCGGGGTAGTGGTGCTCGAAGGCCAGCAGCCCCGCCAGCCCGAGCAGCGTGCGCGCCTGCGATTCGCGCTCGGTGCGCGGCACGCCCTTCATCTTCAGACCGAACTCGACGTTCCTGCGCACCGTCATCCACGGGAATAGCGAGTACTGCTGGAACACCACGCCGCGGTCGGAGCCGGGGCCTTCGATCGGCTCGCCGTCCAGCTGCGCGAGGCCGCTGCTGGGTTCGAGGAAGCCGGCGGCCACGTTCAGCAGCGTGGACTTGCCGCAGCCCGAGGGGCCGATCAGCGAGACGAACTCGCCGGGCTGCACCGCGAGGCTGACCTCGTCCACCGCGGTCACGGTCTGGCCCTTCAGGTCGAAGCGGATGCCGAGCTGGCGCAGCTCGATGTGGCCGCCTTGCGCATGGCCCGGATGGAGCGGAGTGACGGCGCTCATCGGCGGCCTCCGGTGGCCGCGTGGGCCTGCCACGGCATCGCCGCGCGGGCCAGCAGGCGGATCGCGCCGCTGCACAGCAGACCCAGCACGCCGATGGTGATCATGCCCAGCGCGATCTCGGCGTAGGAGATCAGCGAGTAGGCTTCCCAGGTGAAGTAGCCGATGCCGAACTGGCCCGAGATCATCTCGGCCGCGATCAGCGACACCCAGGCCACGCCCATGCCCACCGCCAGCCCGGTGAAGATGTGCGGCAGCGCGCCGGGCAGCACCACCTCCGCCAGCACGCTGCGCTCGCCGGCGCCCAGCGAGCGCGCCGCGCGCAGCAGCACCGGGTCGATGGCCTCCACGCCGTGCATGGTGTTCAGCAAGATCGGGAAGAAGGCGCCGAGGAAGGTGATGAAGACGATGGAGACCTCGTTGTCCGGCCACAGCATGATCGACATCGGCACCCAGGCGATCGCCGGGATCGGCCGGAACACTTCCAGCGCCGGGAAGCTGAGCAAGCGCACCAGGCGGTAGCGGCCGATCAGCAGGCCCAGCGCCACGCCCAGCAGCGTGGCGGCCGCGAAGCCGAGCAGGATGCGGCGCAGGCTGATGCCGATGTTGGTGACGAACTTGGGCGACTGGTTCAGCTCCATCACCTTGTCCAGCACCGCCGCCGGCGTGGGGATGTTGCCGAAGCGGACGTAGGCCTCCAGCCGGTAGTGCGTGGCCAGGTGCCAGGCCAGCAGCACGCTGCCGATCGACACCAGGCCGCACAGCCACGCGAAGCCGCGGCCCTGCAGCCAGGCCGGCGCGCGGCGGCGCGGGCGGCGCCGCGCGGGCACTGCGGGCGCCGCGGGCGGCGTGCCGGCCAGCGGCAGCTTGGCCACGCTGGCCGATCGGGTCGACGGCGCCGCGGCGGCAGCCTCGGCGGCGGCGAAGGCCGCGTCATTCAGGGGTTGGGCGCTTCCGAGCATGGCGGTCACTTCCCGGTGGCCAGTGCCAGCGTGGCGGCGGCCTGGCCCAGCGCCTCGGCATAGGTGGCCAGCTTGCCGCCGGCCTGGGCCGCGGCGGCCTCGGCGTCCTTCTTCAGCAGGAAGGGCGTGGCCACCGGGTGCCGGGGATCGCGGTTGTCCAGCGCGTAGAAGGCCTTGTCGGCGAACACCTTGATGCCCAGCGCCTTGTCGAACACATAGGCCACCTGCACCTTGCGGCCGGCCGCCTCGTACTGGCGGATGCCGGCCAGCGTGCAGGCCGGCGAGCTGGCGGGCACGATCTCGCCGCCGCCGGGGCCGGCCAGCCAGATCTCGCCGGCTTCCTTCGGCCGCGTCACCGCCACCTTGCACACCGGGTCCTTGCCCTCGATGTCGTAGTTGGCCAGGGTCTGCTTCTGCGCGTCGTAGTCGAGCCCGCGTTCCTTGAAGGCCTGGCGCACGTAGGTCTCGTTGACCCAGCCCTCGACGTTGAACGCCTTCACCCGGCCCAGCTTGTGCAGCACGCCGAACGCGGTCTTGAGGGTGTCGATCCAGCGCGGCTTGATCGTCGGGTCCAGCGTGTGGATGCCGCCCGGGCCGAGGAAGATGTAGGCCACCTCCTTCTCGATCTTGGTCCACTCCTCGATCTTCTGCGCGGCCAGCTTCGGGTTCTTGCGCACCCAGTCGTTGGCCTCCATCAGGGCCTTGATGTACGCCACCACCGCCTCGGGGTACTTGTCTGCGAAGTCCTTGCGCACCACCACGCCGTGGAAGGTGGGGACCTTGGTCTGCGCTCCGTCGAAGATCTTGCGCGCGAAGCCGCGGTAGGGCAGCAGTTCGGCGAAGGGCACGAAGTCGCCGTGCGCGTCGATCTTCTTTTCCTGCAGGTTGGTGGTGCCGACCTCGGGGCTCTGGCTCACCAGGTTCCAGTAGCCGTCGGGCCAGCCGCGCTCCTGCATGGCCTGCAGCATCATGCCGTGCGCCGCCGAGCCGAAAGGCACCGAGACGGTCTTGCCCTTCAGGTCCGCCAGGTCGTAGTACGGGCTGTCCTTGTGTACCACCACGCCGTTGCCGGCGCCGAAGGCGTTGTAGGCGATCACCGCGACGAGCTCGGTCTCGTTGCCCTGGTTCTGCTGGCCGGTGGCGCCATTCACCAGCAGCGGGTAGTCGCCCATCATGCCGATCTGCAGCTTGCCGGCCACCATGCCGTTGGTGACGGGCGGGCCGGAGGTGAAGTTCTGCCAGTCGAGCTGCCACTCCACGTTCTGGTACTTGCCGGTGCGCGGCAGGTACTTCTCGAGCAGCTTCATCTCCTTGATGACGATGCCGCCGGTGACGGTGTTGGTGGTGGTGTTCTGCGTGCCGATGCCGATGGTGATGACCTGCTTGCCGGCGGCCAGCGCCAGGACCGGCAGGAGGGCGAGCGCCGCGGCGAGCAGCTTGGAAAGACGCATGGGTTTCATCCGGGAACTCCTGTGAGGGTGGGCTCGGGGTTCTCGCTCAGCAGCTGTCGTTTGTCGTGTCGGGTGGCCCAGGCGTCGGCGTCGGGCAGCGGATCGCGCGACTGCGTGATCAGCGGCCAGCGCGCCGCGAGCCGGGCATTCAGGTCCAGGTACTCGGCCTGGTCGGGCGCCAGGTCCTTGGCCTCGACGATGGCCTCGACCGGGCATTCGGGGATGCACACGCCGCAGTCGATGCAGGCGGCGGGGTCGATGACGATGAAGTCCGGCCCTTCGTGGAAGCATTCGACCGGGCACACCGCGACGCAGTCGGTGTACTTGCAGCGGATGCAGGCTTCGGTGACGACGTGGGTCATGCCGGGCTCCCGTTGAGCTGCATCGTGGTGAGTGCCAGCTTGGCCAGCTTGCGCACGTCGGGATCGGGGTCGGCCAGCGCCCGCTCCAATGGCGTGATAGCCCGCGGATCGGCGATCTCGCCCAGCGCGATGGCGGCTTCCTTGCGCAGGTTGCTCACCTCGTGCTGCAGCGCTTCGCACAGGGCCGGCACGGCGGCGCGTGCCTTCAGCTTGCCGAGGCTGCGCGCGGCCTTCACGCGCACCTGCCAGTAGTCGTCGGCCAGCGCGCGCACCAGCTCGTCGGTGGCCACCGCGCTGCTGCCCAGCTTGGCCAGCGTGGTGGCCGCTTCCTCGCGCACCTGCCAGGCGCCATCGGCCAGCGCGCGGGTCAGCGCCGGCTGCACGCTCAAGCCCTGCGATTCATGCGCGAAGCCCAGTGCGCCCACGGCCGCGCGCCGCACCTCGGCATCGGGGTCGTGGGCGGCCAGTTCGGTCAGCGCGGCGATGGCGCGCGCGTCCTTCAGGTAGCCCAGCACGCCCACCGCTTCACGGCGCACGCCGGCGTCGGCGTCCGCCAGCGCGGCCAGCGCGGGCCCGAAGGCCTCGGGCACGCGCAGTGCCTTCACCGCCCGCAGGGCCGCGGCCTTCACGCCGGGCGCGGGGTCGGCCAGCGCCGGCAGCAGCCAGGCCGCGGAAGCCGGCTGCTTCAGCTCGGCCAGCGTGGCGGCGGTGGCTTCGCGCACGGCCGCGTCGCCGTCCTTCAGGCAGGGCACCAGCGCCTGCAGCACGGTGGCTTCCTCATAGCCTTCCAGCGCCTTGGCCGCTTCCAGGCGCACGCCGGCGTCGGGGTCGGCCAGCGCAGTCACCAGCAATGGCGCGATGTCGTCTTCCTCGTCGCTGTAGGGCAGGTCCAGCACCGCGACGCGGCGCACTGCCGGGTCCGGGCTCGCGAGTCGTTGGTGGATCACGGTCGGGTCCTCCGCTCAACGCACGAGGTAGGGGATGTTGACGTGCACCGCGCCGGTGGGGCAGTCCTTCTCGCAGGGCATGCAGTACCAGCATTCGTCGAACTTCATGAAGGCCTTGTTCTTCACGAGGTCGATGGCCAGCACGTCCAGCGGGCAGACGTCCACGCAGACGGTGCAACCCTTGTCGGCGATGCACTTGTCCTCGTCGACGACGACGGGCGCCTGGGTGCGGGTGAGGGCGATGGTCATGGCGGTACTCCTGGTTCAGGCGGCTTGGGGTTCGCGCGCAGGCTGGCCGCTGCCGGCCACGCGCAGGCGCTGGTAGGCGCTGCGCTCTTCCTCGTTGAGCTCGACGACGTAGGGCTCGACGGCGCGCTTGCGGAACACGGCACGGCCGTCGGCGTCGCTGGTGACGTTGGTGTGGCAGAACCAGTCGGCGTCGTTTTTCTCGGGATGGTCCACGCGCAGGTGGTACAGGCCCCAGCGGCTTTCGGTGCGGAACAGCGAGGCCCGCGCGGCGAGCTCGGCGCAGTCGCGGATGGTGGCGGCCTCCATCGCGCGCATCAGCTCGTGCGGATCGGCCGCGCTGACATGTTCGAGGTCCTCGCGGATCTCGTCGAAGCGCTGCAGGCCGATCTCCATCTTGCGCGTCACCTTCGGCGGCTGCAGGTAGTCGTTGACGACGCGGCGCGTCTTGTATTCGACCTGGAACGGCGTCAGCCCCTCGCTGCGGCGCAGCGGTGCGGCAATGCGCTCGCGCTCGGCGGCTATGCGCCCGGCATCGACCTGCGGCGCGGCGGCGTCGGCCAGGTAGGCGGCGGCGTTCTCGCCGCAGAACTTGCCGTAGACGAAGGCGCCCAGCATGTAGTTGTGCGGAATGCTGGCGCAGTCGCCGGCGGCATACAGGCCGGGGATCGAGCATTCGCCGCGGTGGTTGGTCCAGATGCCCGAGGCGCTGTGGCCGGAGCAGAAGCCGATCTCGGAGATGTGCATCTCGACCATCTGGCGCCGGTAGTCGGTGCCGCGCTGCGCATGGAAGCGGCCACGGCTGGGGCGCTCGTTGCTGTGCAGGATGTGCTCGATCTCGCCGATGGTCTCCTCCGCCAGGTGGTCGAGCTTCAGGAACACCGGGCCGCGGCCGCCTTCGAGTTCGTTGAAGAACTCGAGCATCATCTGGCCGCTCCAGTAGTCGCACTCGATGAAGCGCTGGCCCTGTGCATTCGCGGTATAGCCGCCGAAGGGACCGGTGACGTAGGCACAGGCCGGACCGTTGTAGTCCTTGATCAGCGGGTTGATCTGGAAGCACTCGAGGTTGGTCAGCTCGGCGCCGGCGTGGTAGGCCATCACGTGGCCTTCGCCGCAGTTGGTGGGGTTCTCGTAGGTGCCGAACAGGTAGCCCGAGGCCGGCAGGCCCAGGCGCCCGGCAGCGCCGGTGCACAGCACCACGGCGCGGGCGCGGATGACGTAGAAGTCGGCCGTGCGGCAGTCGAAGCCCATCACGCCGGCCACCTCGCCATTGACGCCGGTGATCAGCCGCGTGGCCACCACGCGGTTGGTGATCTCGACGCGCGCGCGCTTGAGCTGCCGGTACAGCACGCGCTTCATGTGGTGGCCCTCGGGCATCGGCAGTACATAACTGCCGAGGTGGTGCACCTTGCGCACCGCGTAGTCGCCGGTCTCGTCCTTCTCGAACTTCACGCCCCAGCGGTCGAGCTCCTCGATCATCGCGAAGCTGTTGTTGGCATAGGCGTAGACGCCCTGCTGGTCGACGATGCCGTCGTTGGCGACGGTGATCTCCTTCGTGTATTGCTCGGGCGTGGCATGGCCCGGGATCACCGCGTTGTTCAGCCCGTCCATGCCCATCGAGATGGCGCCGCTGCGCTTGACGTGGGCCTTGTCCAGCACCAGCACGCGCAGCTTGGGGTTGGCTTCCTTGGCCTTCACCGCGGCCATCGGGCCACCGGTGCCGCCGCCGACGACGACGAGGTCGTATTCGAGTTCGATCGTGTTCATGCCTTCTCCGCAGAGGGGGTGGATGCCGGGGCGGCGACGCGATCGACGCGCACCTTGTACTGGAAGGCGTCGCCGCGGTAATAGAGCAGTTCGTGGTCGATCGGCGTGCCGTCGGCCAGGTGGGTGGTGCGCTCGATCTGCAGCACTGGCGCGCCTTCCTCGACGCGCAGCAGCCCGGCCAGCGTTTCGTCGGCCAGCGCCGAGCCGATCTGCAGGTCGGCATGGCCTAGCGCGAGGCCGAAGTCGTTCTCCAGGATCGCGAAGATGTCGCGCGTGGCCAGGTCCTTCCTGCCCAGGCGCTGGCCCAGCGCGGGCGGCAGGTAGCTCAGGTCCAGCGAGATCGGCTCGCGGTTCAGGAAGCGCAGCCGGCGCAGCTCGGTGGCCTTGCCGCGGCGCGGCAGGCGCAGGCGCTCCGCCACCGCGGCCGGCGGCTGCACGCTCTGCATCGACAGCACGCGGTTGAAGCTTTCGTAGCCATGCTCGCGCATCGCTTCGCCGAAGCCCTGCAGCCGGCCCAGATCTTGAAAGGCCTTGGGTTTGGACACGAAGGTGCCCTTGCCATGCAGCCGGAAGATCAAACCCTCGTTCTGCAGGTCGGCCAGCGCCTGGCGCACCGTGATGCGGCTGACGCCGAAGCTGGCCATCATCTCGGCCTCGGACGGCATCTGCTGGTGCGGCTGGTAGCTGCCGTCGAGGATGCGCTCGCGCAGCAACTGCTTGATCTGCGCGTACAGCGGCGCCGGCGACTGGGCCGACTGGGCGGCCAGCGCGGCCGCCAGGTCGGTCTGCGCCAGCGGCGCGGGCCGCGTGGGGCGGGGCGCTGCCGTGTCGTGCAGCGGCACGACCTGGGCGCTGGGGGTGCGTGGCTTGCTCATGGGGCGCAACTTGTTATGACAAGTCATGACTAGCAACCGCCGTGCCTGCGCTTGTCGGCACGTCAAGCCACGAGGGAAACGGGTGTCCCAGGGCCGCGCCGGGGTCGATCGACCACGTGCGCTGGCGGGGCGTGATGGCCCAGGCTGGTGCCTGGCGGGGCCGGTCGGCGCCGCGAAGCGGTGCGGCGCGCCGGTGTTGCGGGAAGGGTCAGGCCGAGTGGTCGACCACCGCGCGGATCAGCCTGGCCGCCGGCGCCACGTACTGGGGCAGCTCGGCGACGCGGTCGCTCTCCACCGCCTGCAGCACCCATTCATGGATGCCGCCGACGATGGCCACGGCCTGTGCCATGGCCAGGCCGGGGCCCACCACCTCGACGATGAAGTCGGCAAAGTGCTGCGAGCTGCGGCGCCGCGCGGCCAGGCCGGCGGGGCCCAGCGCGAAGATCTCGATGAACAGCGTGCGCAGCAGCGGCGGGTTGCAGGCCAGCGTGCCGAAGTACGCGGCCAGCGCCTGTTCGCATTGCGCATGCCAGTCACGCCGCTGGTCGATGGCCTTGCGCAGCACGTCCAGCGACTGGCGGCTGGCGGCTTCGTACAGCGCGATCAGGCAGTCGGCCTTGTCGGCGAAGTGCTCGTAGAAGCTGCGCTTGGAGACGCGGGCCTCGGCGGCCAGGTCGGCGATGGTCACCGCCGCATACCCCTTGCCGGCCACCGCGTGGGCCATGGCATCGAGCAGGCGGCGGCGGTGGTCGGTGGCGGGGTGGAGGACGGCACTCATCGGTCGTCATCATGCCATTGCCCGCCACGGCCCCGCCGCTGGTACTTGACAGTACCGCGGGCGTCGGACCATGATGCGCCGCCCGCGGTACCGGCAGGTACCGCGGGCAGGGGATCTCGGGTCACAGGGGCGTCGCGGCGCCGCAGCAAGGAACAGGCATGAGCGAACTGACGGTGCGGCGTCTGCTGGTCGACCTGGAAACGCCACTGGCGCGGCACTGGAATGGCGGCGATGCGTTCCGCACCGCGTTCTTCGATGCGTTGTCGATGAGCTTCCCGGTCGGCGAGCAGTTCTTCATCGACTCGGTGCGCGCCGGCCTGCAGGCGCTGCCCGCCGACCAGCGGGCCCGCTTCGAGGCCGAGGTCAAGGGCTTCATCGGCCAGGAGGCCACGCACCGCCGCATCCACGGGCTGTACAACGACCACCTGGCGCGCCGCGGGCTGGTGAATGCCTGGGAAGGCCGGGCCCGGCAACGCATTGCCGCGCTGCAGGGCGTGGACCTGCGCAACCACCTGGCGGTGACCGCGGCCACCGAGCACTTCACCGCGATCTTCGCCGAATACCTGCTGACGAATCCCGCGCCGCTGAGCGGCGCCGAGGACCGCATGGCCACGCTGTGGCGCTGGCATTCCAGCGAGGAGTCCGAGCACCGCAGCACCGCGTTCGACCTGTACCGCGCGCTGGGCGGCAACGAGGAATGGCGCCTGCGCATCTTTCGCATCGTCAGCTTCAACTTCATCGTCGATGCATTGCGCCAGACCTGGCTGAACCTGTGGCATGACGGCAGCTGGTGGAAGCCCAGCACCTGGTATAGCGGCTTCAGGCTGCTGTTCGGCCGTGACGGCCTGGTGCGGCAACTGCGTGGGCCCTGGCGTGAATACCTGCGGGGCGATTTCCATCCGCAACAGCAGGACGACAGCTCGGCGCGGCAGTGGCTGGCGGCCAACCCCGACGCCTGGCGGCCAGTCTGAGCGGCCGCGGGTCCCGCGTCACAGCCAGGTCTCGAGCAACTCGCGCAGCTGGGCCTGGTTGAAGGGCTTGGTCAGGCGCGCATCCATGCCGGCTTCGCGCGCGCGTTCGGCGTCGTCGGCAAAGGCGTCGGCGGTCAGCGCGAGGATGGGGGTGCGCGGCCGGCCTTCACGGGCCTCGCGCTCGCGGATGCGGCGCGCCGCGGCATAGCCGTCGAGCAACGGCATCTGGCAGTCCATCAGCACCGCATCGACGGGCTGGCTCTCGAGCAGTTCCACCGCGGCCTGGCCGTTGTCGACTTCGAGCACCTGCAAGCCCAGGGCCTGCAGCATCTCCACGGCGATCAGGCGGTTCACCGGGTTGTCCTCGGCCAGCAGCACGGTGCCGTGCAGGTTGGCGGGCTCGTCGTCCAGTGCACCGTGCAGCGAATCGGTCGGCGGCAGGGGCGCCGGTGCAGGATCGGCCGGCAGCTGCAGCGTGAAGCCGAACACCGAGCCGCGGCCTGGCGCCGACTGCACTTCGATGCTGCCGCCCATCGCTTCGACGATGCGCTGGCTGATCGACAGGCCCAGCCCGGTGCCGCCGCGGCTGCGCCGGCGCGAGGTGTCGATCTGGTAGAAGGGGTCGAACAGCCGCTCGAGCCGGTCGGCCGCGATGCCGATGCCGCTGTCGCGCACCTCGAAGCGCAGGCCGGCCTGCTGCATCACGCGCAGTTCCACGCGCCCCTGCTCGGTGAACTTCAGCGCATTGCCGATCAGGTTGGACAGCACCTGCTTCAGGCGTTGCGCGTCGCCGATCACGCGGTCGGGCACCTGCTCGTCGACGCGCAGTTCGAGCTGCAGTCCGCGTGCCTCGGCACTGGCGCGGAACAAGGTCACCACCGATTGCAGCAGCGCATGCAGCGACATGGGTTGCCGGTGCAGCGTGAACTTGCCGGCATCGATCTTGGACTGGTCGAGCACGTCGTTCAGCAGCGCCATCAAGGTGCTGCCCGACGATGCGGCAATGCGCACCAGCCGGCGCTGCCGCGCGTCCAGCGTGCCGCGGCGCAGCAGGTCCAGTGCGCCGAGCACGCCGTTCATCGGTGTGCGGATCTCGTGGCTCATCAATGCCAGGAACTCGGTCTTCGCGCGGCTTGCCGCTTCCGCGGCGTCCTTGGCCTGCTGCAGCGAGGCATTGGCGGCGTCCACCTCCAGGCGGTGCCGGATGGCGCGCTCGGCGGTGTCGCGGTAGTCGAACGACGCACGCAGCAGCGTCAGCCCGAAGATCGCGGCCATCGCGGCCAGCGGCAGCGAGCGCACCGGTTCGGACAGCAGGCTCACGATCGTCAGCGTGGCGACCTGCGGCACGCTGAGCAGCAGGTACGAGCGCCCGGCCAGTGACATGAACAGGGCCGCCATCGCCAGCGAGCCGATGATGATGACCAGCAGGATCGTGGTGTCGATGCCTTGCAGGCGCGGATAGACCACGGCCAGCGCCACCGACCACAGCACGCCGGCCAGCCAGGCATTGAGCTCGATCGCACCCCGCGCGCGCCGTACGTCGGCCGGGCTCAGGCGCGCCGTGTCGGCATAGCGCCGGGCAATCCACCAGCGGCTGAGGCCGACGCCCGGGCCCAGCAGGGCCAGCAGCATGGTCAGGACCGGCGCCGCGTGGGTCCAGCTCAGGTAGACCAGGTAGCCGGCCGCGACCAGTTGCATCGGCACGCTGCGCGCGGCATTGCGCAAGGACAGGCGCAGCAGTTCCTGCTGCAACTGCTGCTCGGGGGCGGGGGAGCCGGTGCTCATGGCCGTGTGCGCCGATGAGGGGGCCGGCGGTCGTGGCTCAGGCGATCCCGGTGGCCGGCTGGGCCACGCCCTCCACCGGGCGGGTGCGGTAGAACTGCATCGGCACCGCAGCGGCCTGCTTCAGCACATGCGGCTTGAGGCGGCCGACCACATGCATCTCGCAGGGCTTGCAGTCGAAG
>NZ_JBGAGA010000005.1:0-143995 GCF_044226965.1 Aquabacterium sp.
ACCGCGGTGCAGGCGCTGCAGGGCTCGGGCGTGCCGGTGGCGGCGGTGTCCACCGGCTTCCCGGCCGGGCTGAACCCGCATGCGCTGAAGTTGAAGGAGATCGAGGCCTCGGTGCGTGACGGCGCGCAGGAGATCGACATCGTCATCACCCGCGAGCATGTGCTGGCGGGCCAGTGGCGGCAGCTGTACGACGAGATGCGCGACTTCCGCGCCGCCTGTGGCGATGCGCATGTCAAGGCCATCCTCGCCACCGGCGACCTGAAGACGCTGCGAAACGTGGCCAAGGCCTCGATGGTGTGCATGATGGCCGGCGCCGACTTCATCAAGACCTCCACCGGCAAGGAAGCGGTGAATGCCACGCTGCCGGTCACGCTGGTGATGCTGCGCATGATCCGCGACTATGAAGAACGCGCGGGCGGCATCCGCATCGGCTACAAGCCCGCCGGCGGCATCAGCACCGCCAAGAGCGTGCTCGAGTACCAGGTGCTGATGAAGGAAGAGCTCGGCCGCCCCTGGTTGGAGCCGGAGCTGTTCCGCATCGGCGCCTCCAGCCTGCTGGCCGACATCGAGCGGCAGCTGGAACACCACGTCACCGGGCGGTACTCGGCCTTCAACCGGCATGGTGTCGCCTAGGGAATCCTTGGGATGCCGCGTACTTTGCAGGCCATTTTTCTCGAGCGTGCTTGCGGCCCGATGCGGTCCTTGCTTGCATGTACCGAGCAGGCCAAGGCCACCGGGTGTCCGGTTCCGCTCATGTCCCCCGGCCCAGGCTGCGCCTGGCCCTCCTCCTTTACTTCGCTCCACCGGACACCCGATGCCCTTGGCTGGCGCGGCGCTCTGGCAGGCGCATGCCCACAGTGGTTCGGATCAGGCCGGTGGGGCGCTTCACGGAGCGAAGTAAAGGAGGAGGGGTGGGCGCAGCCCGCCCCGGGGGACATGAGCGGAGTGGAGCGCCCCGGCGGCCTGATCGCGCGCCAAGCTCCGCAGGCGAAAGGCACCAACGGGCCGATAGCCGCCGATCACTTTCTGAAGGACCGATGACATGAGCGTCGCCCACTACATGGACACGATGGACTACGCACCCGCGCCCGAAGGCAGTGCCGAGGCGCAGGCCTGGCTGGCAGCGCATGCCGGCGGCTTCGGCCACTTCATCAACGGCGCGTGGACCGGCGCGGGCCGCGACACCGCCTTCGACAGCACTGACCCGGCCACCGGCAAGCCGCTGGCGCGCATTGCGCAGGGCAGTGCCGAGGACGTGAACGCCGCGGTGGCCGCGGCGCGTGCCGCGCAAGGGCCTTGGGCGGCTGCGGGCGGGGCGGTGCGTGCGCGCCACCTGTACGCACTGGCGCGCATGGTGCAGCGCCACGCGCGGCTGCTGGCGGTGGTGGAAAGCCTGGACAACGGCAAGCCGATCCGCGAGACGCGCGACATCGACATCCCGCTGGTCGCGCGCCACTTCTACCACCACGCCGGCTGGGCCCAGGTGCAGGCCAGCGAGTTCGCCGACCACCGGCCGGTGGGCGTGGTGGGCCAGATCATCCCGTGGAACTTTCCGCTGCTGATGCTGGCCTGGAAGGTGGCGCCGGCGTTGGCGCTGGGCAACACGGTGGTGCTGAAGCCCGCCGAGTACACGCCGCTCACCGCGCTGCTGTTCGCCGAACTCGCCGCCGCGGCCGGCCTGCCGCCGGGCGTGCTGAACATCGTCACCGGCGACGGCGCCACCGGCGCGCTGATCGTCGACCACCCCGGCGTCGACAAGCTCGCCTTCACCGGCTCCACCGAAGTCGGCCGGTTGATCCGCGAGCGCAGCGCCGGCTCGGGCAAGGCGCTGACGCTCGAACTGGGCGGCAAGTCGCCGTTCATCGTGTTCGACGACGCCGACCTGGATGCCGCGGTCGAAGGCGTGGTCGACGCGATCTGGTTCAACCAGGGCCAGGTGTGCTGCGCCGGCTCGCGCCTGCTGGTGCAGGAGGGCGTGGCCGAGCGTTTCATCGGCAAGCTGAAGCGCCGCATGGCCACGCTGCGCGTGGGCGCGCCGCTGGACAAGACCATCGACATGGGCGCCATCGTCGCGCCGGCCCAGCTGGCGCGCATCCGCAGCCTGGTGGCCACCGCCGAGGCCGAAGGCGGCACGGTGTACCAGGCGCCGGGCGCCGCCGAAGCCTGCCCGCCGCAAGGCTGCTTCTACCCGCCCACGCTGATCACCGGCGTGCAACCCGGCGCCACCGTCGCGCGCGAGGAGATCTTCGGCCCGGTGCTGGTGGCCGGCAGCTTCCGCACGCCCGACGAAGCGGTGATGCTGGCCAACAACAGCCGCTACGGCCTGTCGGCCAGCGTGTGGAGCGAGAACATCGGCCTGGCGCTGGACGTGGCGCCGAAACTCGTGGCCGGCGTGGTGTGGGTCAACGCCACCAACCTGTTCGACGCCGCGGTCGGCTTCGGCGGCACCCGCGAATCCGGCTTTGGCCGCGAGGGCGGGCGCGAGGGCTGCCACGAGTACCTGAAGCCTATCGCCTGGGATGAGCGGCCTGTGCGGCCCGCAGCGCCCAAGACCCCGCCCAGTGGCCCAGCGCCCGCCGCGTCGCTGGCCAGCGCGCCCACGGCCCAGATGTTCGCGATGCCCAGCCTGGACCGCACCGCCAAGCTCTTCATCGGCGGCAAGCAGGCGCGGCCGGACGGCAACCATTCGCTGCCGCAGTTCGCGGCCGACGGCCGGCTGGTCGGCGAAGTGGGCGCCGGTAACCGCAAGGACATCCGCAACGCGGTGGCCGCCGCGCGCGGCGCCGAGGGCTGGACCAAGGCCACCTCGCACAACCGCGCGCAGGTGTTGTACTACCTGGGCGAGAACCTCTCGGCCCGCGTGGCCGAGTTCGCGCAACGCATCGCCACGCTGACCGGCGCCAGCGCCGAGCAGGCCCGCGCCGAGGTGGACGCGTCGATTGGACGTTGTTTCAGCGCCGCCGCCTGGGCCGACAAGTACGAAGGCCGCGTGCACCAGCCGCCGCTGCGCGGCGTCGCGCTCGCGCTGCCCGAGGCGCTGGGCGTGGTCGGCGTGGTCTGCCCGCCCGAGGCGCCGCTGCTGGCCTTCATCAGCCTGGTCGCGCCGCTGATCGCGATGGGCAACCGCGTCGTTGCCGTCCCCAGCGGCCCCGCCGCGCTGGTGGCCACCGACTTCTACCAGGTGCTCGAAACCTCCGACGTGCCGGCCGGCGTCGTCAACATCGTCACCGGCGATGCGCTGACGCTCGCCCGCACATTGGCCGAGCACGACGATGTCGACGGCCTGTGGGCCTTCGGCTCGGCCGAACTCAGCACGCTGGCCGAGAAGCTCTCGGTGGGCAACCTGAAACGCACGCTGGTCGACCACGGCCGCATGATCGACTGGCACGACGAGCGCGCCGCCGCGGGCCCGGTGCTGCTGCGGCATGCGGTGCAGGTGAAGAACGTGTGGATTCCGTACGGGGAGTGAGGCCCCGGGACCCGATGGCGCGGTGCCGGTCAGCCCAGGTGCGAAGGCCCGAAGCTCGCCGGCAGCAACTGCCCTAGCGTGTAATGTGCGCGGACGATCTGCAGGTCGGCAACCCAGATCGGCATCGTCTCATCGGCGAACTCGCGCAGCCGCTGGCGGCAGCCGCCGCAGGGCGTGACGGGCTCCTCGGCCACGCCGACCACCGCGGCGGCCAGGATGCGCCGGCTGCCGGTGAGCACCAGGTGCGCGATCGCCGAGGCCTCGGCGCACTGGCTTTGGGGGTAGGCCGCGTTCTCGATGTTGCAGCCGGCATGCAGCCGGCCGTGGTCGTCCAGCAGCGCAGCGCCGACCAGGAATTTCGAGTACGGCGCATAGGCGCGCTCGCGCGCGGCCCGCGCGGCCTGCACCAGCGCATGCATCAGGTGCTCGTCGACGGCCATCGCTTGTCTCCTAACGCGTCTTGACGTAGGGCAGGCCCAGCGCCGCCGGCGCGCGCGAGCGGCCGATGAAGCCGGCCAGCAGCACCACCGTCAGCACATAGGGCAGCGCCTGGATCGCCTGCACCGGCACCGCGCCGTAGCCGGGGATCTCGACGCCCTGCAGCCGGATGGCCACCGCGTCGAGGAAGCCGAACAGCAGGCAGGCCCACAGCGCGCCCACCGGGTGCCACTTGCCGAAGATCATCGCGGCCAGCGCCATGTAGCCGCGGCCGGCGGTCATGTTGGGCACGAACTGCGGGTTCTGCGCCAGCACCAGGTAGCCGCCGGCCAGCGCGCACAGCACGCCGTTGAACAGCAGCGCCAGGTAGCGCAGGCCCTTCACCGAGAGGCCGGCGGCATCCACCATCGCCGGGTTCTCGCCGGTGGCGCGCAGGCGCAGGCCCAGCCGCGTGCGGTACAGCAGCCACCACACGCCGGGCACCAGCGCCAGCGAGAGATAGACGAGCAGGTTGTGGCCGAACAAGGCCTGGCCCAGCACGGTGCCGATCCACGGTACGGCCGACAGCGCCGTGCCCAGGCCGCCGAACCAGTTGCTCAGGCGCACCGCGTCCGTCAGCGGCGGCGTCTGCCCGCCCTGCTTGAACCAGGCGATGCCGAGCACGATGCTCAGGCCGGCCGCGGTCATCGTGATCGCCATGCCGGCCACCACCTGGTCGCCGGTGTGGCTGACGCAGGCATAGCCGTGCAGCATCGACAGCGCGATGCCCACCGCCAGCGCGGCCAGCAGCGCGATGGCCAGCGAGCCGCTGACCGCACCGGCCGAGGCCGCGGCGAAGGCGGCCAGCAGCATCTTGCCTTCCAGCCCGAGGTCGATGACGCCGGCCCGTTCGGAGATGGTGGCGGCCAGCGCGCACAGGATCAGCGGCACGGTGACGCGCAGCGTCGAGGCCAGCAAGGTGCCGATGAAGACCTCATCCATGCGCGGCTCCCGCGGGCTGGACGGCGGCCGGCTGGCGGCGCAGCAGCGCATAGGCCTTGGCCAGCCAGGGCGCGGCCACCATCGCCAGCGCGCCGGAGAACAGCACGATCAGGCCCTGCAGCGTGGTCACCATGTCGCGGCTGAAGCCGGGGATCTCGAAGGCCAGTTCGGCGCCGCCCTGGTACAGCGCGCCGAACAGCAGCGAGGCCAGCACGATGCCCACCGGATGGTTGCGCCCGATCAGCGACACCGCGATGCCGGTGAAGCCGGCGCCGACCACGTAGTCCAGCAGCAGCCGGCCCTGCACGCCCGCAAGTTCGTTGATGCCGACCTGGCCGGCCAGCGCGCCCGACAGCATCATCGCCAGCATGATCTGGCGCCTGGGCCGGATGCCGGCATAGTGCGCCGCGTCCGGCGAATGGCCGACCGCGCGCAGCTCGTAGCCGGCGCGCGACTTCCACAGCAGCAGCCACACGCCGATGGCACTGGCCACCGCCAGCAGCACCGACAGGTTCAGCGGCGTCTTCGGCCACTCGATGCCGATCCAGCCCAGCGCCTCGTTGATGCCCGGCATGTGCGCCGAGTCACCGAAGGCGCGGCTTTCGACGGCCATGTTGCCGGGCTCCTTCAGCACGTTGACCAGCAGGTAGGACAGCAGCGCCGAGGCGATGAAGTTGAACATGATCGTCGTGATGACGACATGGCTGCCGCGCCAGGCCTGCAGCGCGGCCGGCACCGCGGCCCAGGCCGCACCGGCCACGGCGCCGCCGAGGATCATCAGCGGCAGCATGACCGGCGCCGGCAGCTTGTCGGACAGCCACAGCGCCAGCAGCGCCGAGCCCAGGCCGCCGATCATGGCCTGGCCCTCGCCGCCGATGTTGAACAGCCCGCCATGGAAGGCCACGGCCACCGCCAGGCCGGTGAAGACGAAGGTGGTCGCGTAATACGCGGTATAGGAAATGCCAGCCTTGCTGCCGAACGCGCCCTTGACCAGCAGCGCGATGACCTGCACCGGATCCAGCCCGATGCCGGCGACGACGATGCCGGCGACGAACAAGGCCATCGCCAGGTTCACCAGCGGCAGCACGCCGACGTCGATCCACTTCGGCAATTCAATCGGTTGATGCGATGCGGCCATCGGCTCAAGCCCCCGCCGCCACCGCGATCGGCGCGCCCGTCACCGGATCGACACCGGCCATCAGGCAGCCCAGCGCGGCCTCGGTGCACTGCTCGATCGGCAGCTCGCCGGCGATGCGGCCGCGGTCCATCACCAGCACGCGGTCGCTGAGCGCGAGGATCTCGTCGAGCTCGGACGACACCACCAGCACCGCGCCGCCGGCGTCGCGCATCGCGCGCAGCCGGCCGTGGATGAACTCGATCGCGCCGATGTCCACGCCGCGCGTCGGCTGGCCCACCAGCAGCACCTGGGGCTGCACGACGGCTTCGCGCGCCAGCACCAGCTTCTGCTGGTTGCCGCCGGAGAACTTGGAAGAGCGCAGCAGCGGGTTGCGCGGGCGCACGTCGTACTGCTCCATCATCTGCGCGGTGTCGCGCCGCATCGCGGCCTGCTTCATCCAGCCCCAGGCGCTGGAGAAGCGGCGCAAGCCCTGGTGGCCGAGGATGGCCGATTCCCAGGCCGCGAAGGGCAGCACCAGGCCGCATCGGTGGCGGTCTTCGGGCACATGGGCCAGGCCGAGCGTGCGCGCGCGCGCGGGGTCCAGCCAGCGGGCGGCGTCGAAGGGCTGGCCGGCCAGCTGCAGCCGGCCGGCCTTCGGGGTCAGCATGCCCGACAGCGCCTCCAGCAGCTCGCTCTGCCCGTTGCCCGAGACACCGGCAATGCCGACGATCTCGCCAGCACGCAAAGTGAGCGACACCCCGGCCAGGCGCGGAATGCCCATCGCGTCGGCCCAGCGCAGGCCCTCGGCCTGCAGCAGCACCTCGCCCGCCTGGGCGCGCCGCGCGCCGGCCTCTCGGCCCAGGTTCACGCGCCGGCCCACCATGGCCTCGGCCAGCTTGTCCAGGCTGGTGTCGGCAATGCCGCAGTCGAGCACCACGCGGCCGCCGCGCATCACCGTCACCGCGTCGCACAAGGCCATGATCTCCTTGAGCTTGTGCGTGATCAGCAGGACGGTCGTGCCCTGTGCGCGCAGCTGGCGCAGCGTGACGAACAGGCTCTCGGTCTCCTGCGGGGTCAGCACCGCGGTGGGCTCGTCGAGGATCAGGATGCGCGCGCCGCGGTACAGCGCCTTCAGGATCTCCAGCCGCTGGCGTTCACCCACCGGCAGGTCTTCCACCGGCCGGTCCAGCCGCACCTGCAGGCCGGTGTCGGCCATCAGCTGGTCGAGCCGCGTGCGCACCACCGCGCGCGCCGGCTGCAGGCGCCAGTCGGGCTCGGCGCCGAGCATGATGTTGTCCAGCGCGGAGAGCGGCTCCACCAGCATGAAGTGCTGGTGGACCATGCCGATGCCCAGCGCGATGGCCTCGCGCGAGCCGGTGATCTGCGCGGCCTTGCCTTCGATCGCGATGGAACCCGAGTCGGCCTGGTAGAAGCCGTACAGGATCGACATCAAGGTCGACTTGCCCGCACCGTTCTCGCCGACGATGCCGTGCACCGTGCCCGCGGCCACCGTCAGCGTGACGTCATCGTTGGCCTGGACCGCACCAAAGCGCTTGTTGATGCGGTCCATGCGGACCGCGATGCCGGAACTCACCGCGTCAATACTTGCAGCTGTTATCCGCCATGTAGTCGGCGACCTTGATCTTGCCGGCAATGATGTCGGCCTTGGCCGCGTCGACCTTCTTCTTCATGTCGGCGCTCACCAGCTTCTCGTTGTACTGGTCCAGCGCGTAGTCGACGCCGCCTTCCTTCAGGCCCAGCACGGTGACGCCGGGCGTGGTCTTCTTCGCGGCGTTGTACACCGCCACGTCGACGCGCTTGACCATCGAGGTCAGCATCGTGCCCGGGTGCAGGTGGTTCTGGTTGCTGTCGACGCCGATGGCGTACTTGCCGCCGTCCTTGGCCGCCTGGTACACGCCCACGCCGGTACCGCCGGCGGCGGCGAACACCACGTCCACGCCCTTGGCGAACTGGGCCTTGGCGAGCTCGGCGCCCCGCGTCGGGTCGTTCCAGGCGCTGGCGGTGGTGCCGGTCATGTTGGACGTTACTTCCACCTTCGGGTTGGCGTACTTCGCGCCCTGCTCGTAGCCGCACTGGAACTTGCGGATCAGCGGAATGTCCATGCCGCCGATGAAGCCCACCTTGCCGCTCTTGCTGGCCAGCGCGGCCATCATGCCGACCAGGAAGCTGCCTTCCTGTTCCTTGAAGACGATGGATTCGACGTTCGGCGTCTTGACCACCGAATCGATGATCGCGAACTGCAGCTTCGGGAAGTCCTTGGACACCTTCTCCATCGACGAGCCCTGCGAGAAGCCCACGCCGATGATCGGGTTGGCGCCCTTCTCGGCCATGCGGCGCATGGCCTGCTCGCGCTGCGCCTCGTTGCTGATCTCGAAGTCGAGGTAGGGCTTGCCCGTTTCCTTCTTCCAGCGCTCGGCCCCGTTGTAGGCCGCCTCGTTGAACGACTTGTCGAACTTGCCACCCATGTCGTAGATCACGGCCGGCTCGGCCAGCGCGGCGGTGGCCGCTGCCATCAGGCCGGCGAGGGCGAGGAGCTGGTGTTTCATATGCGGGTCACCCCTAGGGTTGGTCTGTGTGGTCGGGCAGGATAGCAAGACTCACGCCGCGCGCGGCACCGTAGTTGCTAGCATCCCGCGATGGAAGATCACCCCAACGCCCCACCGGCCGGCGCGGACGACACGACCGTCCAGCGCGCGCGCCGCATGCCCAAGGTGCTGCTGCACGACCACCTCGACGGCGGCCTGCGCATCCCCACCCTGATCGAGCTGGCGCGCCAGCGCGGCCTGGCCCTGCCGGCCGACGATGCCGAGACGCTCTCGGCCTGGTTCGATGCGCGCGCCCATGCCGGCTCGCTGGTGGAATACCTGCGCGGCTTCGCGCTGACGGTGGCGGCGATGGCCAGCCCGCAGGCGCTGGAGCGCGTGGCCTTCGAGGCCGCCGAGGACGCGCGCGCCGATGGCTGCGTGCTGGCCGAGTTCCGCATCGCGCCGCTGCTGTTCGAGGCGCACGGCGTTGCCGGCGAGGCCGCGGTGGAAGCCCTGCTGGCCGGGCTGCGCCGCTCGGCGCTGCCCAGCGGCCTGATCGTCTGCGCGATGCGCCAGCTCGATGACGCAGAGATCGCCCGCGCCGCGCAGCTGGCGTTGCGCTACCGCGGCCAGGGCGTGGTGGGCTTCGACCTGGCCGGGCCCGAGGCCGGCCACCCGGCCACGCGCCATGCCGCGCTGCTGGCGCGCGTGCGCGAGGAAGGCCTGCCGCTGACCCTGCATGCTGGCGAAGCGGACGAAGGCCGGCGCGTGGTCGAGGCGGTGCGCCTGGGGGCGCGCCGCATCGGCCATGGCGTGCGACTGGCCGACCTGATCGGCACGCCCGAGGGCCAGCCGCTGGTCGACGAGGTCAAGGCCGCCAGCGCGCACCTGGAGGTCTGCCCGACGAGCAATGTGCACACCGGCGCGGCCGCGTCGATCGCGCGGCATCCGATCCGCGCGCTGTGGGCCGCCGGCCTCTCGCTGTCCTTCCACACCGACAACCCGCTGATCTCCTGCCTGCGGCAGTCGGACGAAGCGGTGCGGCTGGTCCGCGAGGCCGGCTTCGGCTGGGGCGACCTGGTGCGCATGGGCCTGGCCGCGGCCGAGGCCTCGTTCCTGCCCGCGCCGCAACGCCTGCAGGCCGCGCAGGCGCTGCGCGCCTGGGCCGTGGCCGAAGGGCTGGGCTGAGGGCTCGAGCGGCCGCGCACGCCGCGCGCCGCACTGTCATCACGCTTCAACATCCGGCCGCCACACTGCGGCCTTCGTCCGCTGGCGGGGCGCGCACCGCCTCGGCGCCCGCGCGCACCAAGCGAGGGTGGCCACTGTGGCGAAAACCCATCGCCCCGGGGCAAACCCGTGGTTTACCCGTCACCCGGTTTGCGCGAGATTGACTGTTTGGTCAAGTTTCGTGTGCGCGGGTGCTGGCAGGCAACTTGCATCCGGCCAGCGGCAGCCCGGCGCGGCAGCGGCCAACCATTGAACGTGAGGAGTGAGAGCGAATGAACGACAGGCTTGGATTCGGCGGTTTCGCCCGGACCGTGATCAGCGTGGCCGTGGCGATGGCCGCCGCGCCGGTGCTGGCCCAGAACACCACCTCGGCGGTCGGCGGCCGCGTCAGCGGCGCCGACGGCAAGCCCGTGGCCGGCGCCACCGTGACCATCCGCCACGTCGAGTCCGGTGTCACCAACACCACGGTCACCGATGCCGATGGCCGTTATGCGGTGCGTGGCCTGCGCGTCGGCGGCCCGTACGTCGTCACCTTCACGAAGGACGGCAAGACCGACAAGCGCGAAGACGTGTTCCTGGCGCTGGCCGAGACCACCACGCTGGACGGGTCGCTCGGTGGCACCCAGCAGGTCGTGGTGACCGGCTCGGCGCTCGGCGCCAGCAGCCGCTTCAACAGCAGCAACATGGGCGCGGCCACCAACATCACCAGCCGCGACCTGGCCACCCAGGCCTCCATCTCGCGCAGCCTGCAGGACTACGCCCGCTTCGACCCGCGCCTGACGCAGACCGACAAGGAGCGCGGCGAGATCTCGGTGCTGGGCCAGAACAGCCGCTACAACGCGATCACGATCGACGGCGTCAACATCAGCGACACCTTCGGCCTGAAGGCCAACAACCTGCCCACCACCAAGCAGCCGATCTCGATCGAGGCGATCCAGTCGGTGCAGGTCAACGTCGCGAACTACGACGTCACGCAGAAGGGCTACACCGGCGGCAACGTCAATGCCGTCACCAAGAGCGGCACCAACGACTTCCACGGCAGCGTCTACTACGTCTTCCGCGACGACAGCCTGGCCGGCGACCGCTACAACCGCACCACCGACACGTACAGCGCGCCGGCACCGTTCAAGGAAACCACCAAGGGCGCCACCTTCAGCGGCCCGATCATCCAGGACAAGCTGTTCTTCTTCGCGAACTACGAGGAATTCAAGAGCTCGCGTGCGGCGCCGGACTTCGGGCCGATCGGCGATGCCAAGACCAACGTCGGCATCACGCAGAGCGCCATCGACGGCCTGCGCGACATCGCCAAGACCAAGTGGGGCCTGGACCTGGGCAGCTCCACCGTGCCGAGCGGGAACAACCTCTCGGTGCGCGACATGCTGCTGCGCGTGGACTGGAACATCACCGACGACCAGCGCGCGATGTTCCGCTACACCAAGACCAACCAGAGCGAGCCGTTCTTCTCTGACTTCGGCACGCGCGCGCTGTCGCTCAGCTCGCACTGGTACAACCAGCAGGACAACATCGAGACGCTGGTGGGCCAGTGGTTCGCCGACTGGACGCCGAACTTCTCGACCGAAGTGAAGGTCTCCAAGCGCGACTACGAAAGCCTGCCCAGCAACAACAGCACGATGCCGCTGATCGCGTTCGACTTCGGCGGGCCGGTCCCCGCAGGGGTCGCATCCGGCGATCGCACGCTGTTCACCGGCACCGAGCGCAGCCGGCACTTCAACCAGCTGTTCACCAAGACCTGGGACGCCTATGCCGGCGGCACCTGGCGGCTCGGCCAGCACGAGCTGAAGTTCGGCGGCGACCTGGTCAAGAACGACATCTTCAACGCGTTCCTGCAGGACGCCTTCGGCCAGTACAAGTTCCAGTGCGAGTCGAGCTACACCTACAGCTTCGGCAAGATCGACTGCGCCAACGCCGCCACCAGCGCCGCGCAGATCGAGGCCGCGGTGCTCGAGAACTTCAAGCTCGGCCGCGCCTCGGCCTACCAGGCGCAGCTGCCGCTGCCGGGCCGCGTGCTGGGCGATGGCATCGCGCAGTGGTCGATCAACAACTACGGCTTGTTCCTGCAGGACACCTTCAAGCCGATGGACAAGCTGACGCTGAGCTTCGGCGCCCGCGTCGACATGCTGGACATTCCCGACAAGCCGCTGTCCAACAGCGACGCTGCGCAGCCGATGGTGGCCGGCAACCCGGCGACCAACACGCGCCAGTCCGGCGGCTTCGGGCGTGACAACACGATCACGCCGGACGGCAAGACGCTGTTCCAGCCGCGCATCGGCTTCAACTGGGACCTGGGCACCAAGGAACGCCGCATGCAGCTGCGCGGCGGCCTGGGCCTGTTCCAGGGCGCGGCGGCCACGGTGTGGCTGTCGAACCCCTACTCCAACACCGGCAAGGCGGTGGCCTTCTACGGCTGCGGCTCGAGCAGCGAGCTCACCGGCGGCACGTCCAACCGCACGGCCTGCTCGACCAACGGCGTGTTCAACCCCGATCCGAACACGCAGGTGGCCCTGGGCACGAACCCGGCGCCCAGCGTCGACTTCCTCGACAGCAGCCTGACCCAGCCCTCGGTCTGGAAGTCGAGCCTGGCCTTCGAATCGGAGCTGCCGTGGTTCGGCCTCGTCGCCGGCGCCGAGCTGATCGACGTGAAGGTGAAGAAGGGCATCTACTACCAGCACCTGAACCTGGGCGCACCCACCCGCACCGGCACCGATGGCCGTCAGCTGTACTACAACGCCAACGGCTACAACTCCAACTGCTGGACCGCCGCCGGTGGCACCAACGCCAGCGGCGCCGGCTGCGGCGGCTCGGTGGCCAGCAAGGCGCTGAGCAACCCGAACTACGGTAACGTGACGCTCGCCACCGGCACCAGTCTGGGCGGCGGCGACACGCTGACGCTGACCCTGGCGCAGCAGCCCACGCGCGAGCTGAGCTGGCAGGTGGGCTACACGCGCAGCAGCTCGAAGGAAGTGAGCCCACTGACCTCGTCGGTGGCCAGCTCGAACTTCAATGCGCGCTCGGTGTTCAACCCGAACGAAGAGGTGGCGGCCAACTCGCCCTACCTGGTGCGCGACCGGGTCTCGGCTTCGTTCAGCTGGTCCAAGGCCTTCGTCGGCAGCTACAAGACCAGCGTCGGCGTGTTCTACGAAGGTCGCAAGGGCAAGCCCTACAGCTGGACCTACAACAACGACCTGAACGGCGACGGCCTGGCGGGCAACGACCTGATGTACATCCCCTCCGCTCCGGGCTCGGGCGAGGTGGTGTTCGCCGGCGGGGCCGCCGAGGAAGCCAAGTTCTGGGAAGTGGTCAACGCGAATCCGGAGCTGTCCGCGTCGAAGGGCAAGGTGGTTTCGCGCAACGGCAGCTATTCGCCCTGGGTCAACAGCTTCGACCTGCGCTTCAGCCAGGAGGTGCCCGGCTTCTTTGCCAAGAACAAGGGCCTGATCAGCTTCGACATCCTGAACTTCGGCAACCTGCTGAACAAGAAGTGGGGCCGCATCGACGAGATCGGCTTCCAGTCGGCCGGCGGTCAGGCGCGCAGCTTCGTCAACTACAAGGGCCTGGACGCCAACGGCAGGTACGTCTACAGCCTGCAGGGCGTGGAGGACTACACCACCCGCCAGGTGCGCGGCGAAAGCCAGTGGGCCGTGCAGGTGACGCTGAAGTACGAGTTCTGAATCACCGAGGGCCGCATCCGCGGCCCCCACGTTCAGCATTCGACGCGGGCCACGAGCCCGCGTTTTTCATGGCGCGATGCGCCGGTTCCTAGAACGGAATGTCATCGTCCATGTCGTCGAAGCCGGTGCTCGACTTCGGCGCGGGACGCGGCGCCGGAGCCGGCGCGGCGGCGCGGGTGGGCGGCGCGCTGCGGCGCGGCGCGGGCGCGTCGTCGCCGCCTTCGTAGCCGCCACGGTCCTCGCCGCCGCCCATGCCTTCACGGCCGCCGAGCAGCTGCATCTGGTCGGCAAAGATCTCGGTGGTGTACTTCTCGACGCCGTCCTTGTCGGTCCACTTGCGGGTCTTGAGGCGGCCTTCGACATAGACCGAACGACCCTTCTTCAGGTACTCGCCGGCAATCTCGGCCAGGCGGTCGAAGAACACCACGCGGTGCCATTCGGTCTCTTCCTGGCGCTCGCCCGAGTCCTTGCTCTTCCAGTTGCGGGTGGTGGCCAGGCTGACGTTGCAGACCGCGCTGCCATTGGGCGTGTAGCGCACCTCGGGATCACGCCCCAGGTTGCCGATGAGGATGACTTTGTTGACTGAGGCCATGGCGGCAACTCCTGAGGAAAGCGGGTGGGGAATGCGGGGATGATACCCAGCCGCCGCCCGACCCGGCCTCACCCGCAGGGGTGGCCGGCACCCCCCCGGAAGGGGGAAGCGCCGCCGGTTCAGGCGGCCTGCAGCGTCAGGTCGCCGGCGCGCAGGTCCCACTGCATCTTGCGGTAGATCGCGCGCACCTTGGCCGCCAGCGCGCGCGGGCTGACCTTTTCGTATCTCGCCACCTCGCCCAGCCTGCGGCCAATGGCCAGCTGGCGCAGCAGCAGGCGTTCGTCGGCGGTCAGGGCCAGCGGGCTGGTCAGCTCGTCGATCGGGTTGGCCAGCCGCGTGGCGGGCGGCAGCCGGCTGTCGAAGTGGTCCAGCAGGTGGCGCGCGATCCACGGCGCGATGTCGGCGTTGCCGGCCAGCGTATCGCGTGCATGCGTGGCCAGCGGCTCGGCCTTCGGGTCGCTCGGGTCGTGGAAGTTGTCGGCACCTTCCTGCAGCGCGTCCAGCAGCAGCGGGTTGCCCTCGCCCCGCGCCACCACCAGGATCTGGGCCTTGAGGTAGCCGAGCCCCAAGCGCAGCACGCGGATCATGTCGAGCACCGTGCCGTCCAGCAGCTTCAGCTCGGAGATCAGCAGGTCCGGGTTGTGCCGGTGCAGCAGCACGCGCGCGGCGGCAAAGCTGTGCACCGGCTCCAGCACGTCCCACAGGCCGGTGGCCAGCAGTTCATCACGCCAAATCTGGTTTTGGGCCGGGGCGTGGCCGGCCATCAGCACCGTCTTCATGGTCCCAACGCAATCAGTGTCTGTCTGTAACCAATTCTGGGGACGCGCCTGGAAACCCACATCCCCGGGCTTCGGGGGCTGGGGGCGCACTACAAGGTTTTGACGGAGCTTGTCGTGAACGACGTCACGGCCCGGCGCAAGAGCGGGTTTCAAACGCCACGCCGGGCGCGCCGGAACGGGCCCGGCCCGGGGTTCAGGCCGCCGGCTGCCAGCTGTCGCTGCGCGCCACCGGCCAGTACAGCCGGAACACCGAATGCGGCCAGTCGACCTCGCCGCGCGCGGCGGCCAGCAGTTCGCCGGGCTTCACCGTGGGCAGCAGGTTGGACAGCAGCCGCACCGCATGGTCGTTGGTGCGCCGCACGATGTGCGCGGTGGTGAGCTGGTTCGGATGTTCGAGCCCGGCGGCCTGCACCAGCTCCTTCAGCGCCTCCAGCGTCATGTCGTGGAAGCGCAGCACGCGCTCGGCCTTGTCGCCCACCACCAGCGCGCGCTGGCGCACCGGGTCCTGCGTGGTCACGCCGGTCGGGCAGGCGCCGGTGTGGCAGTGCTGGGCCTGGATGCAGCCCAGCGCGAACATGAAGCCGCGCGCCGCGTTGCACCAGTCGGCGCCGATGGCCATGGCCCGCACGATGTCGAAGGCGGTGACGATGCGCCCGGCGCAGCCTATTCTGATGCGCTCGCGCAGGTTCAGCCCGACCAGCGTGTTGTGCACCAGGCGCAGCCCCTCCTGCAGCGGCGCACCGACGTGGTCGGTGAACTCCAGCGGCGCCGCGCCGGTGCCGCCCTCGGCGCCGTCGACGACGATGAAGTCGGGCAGCAGGTCGGTCTCGACCATCGCCTTGGCCAGTGCGAACCATTCCCACGGGTGGCCGATGCACAGCTTGAAACCCACCGGCTTGCCGCCGGAGAGCTCGCGCAGCCGGTCGAGGAAGCGCAGCATCTGCTGCGGGTTCGAGAACGCGCTGTGCGCCGCCGGCGAGACGCAGTCCACTCCTTCGGGCACGCCGCGCGCCGCGGCGATCTCGGCCGTCACCTTCGGCCCCGGCAGCACGCCGCCGTGGCCCGGCTTGGCGCCCTGGCTGAGCTTCAGCTCGATCATCTTGACCTGCGGCTGCAGCGCGTTGTCGACGAACTTCGCCTCGTTGAAGCTGCCGTCGTCGTTGCGGCAGCCGAAGTAGCCCGAGCCGATCTCCCAGATCAGGTCGCCACCGTGCACGCGGTGGTGCTGGCTGATCGAGCCCTCGCCGGTGTCGTGCGCGAAGTTGCCGCGCTGGGCGCCGGCGTTGAGCGCCAGGATCGCGTTGGCACTCAACGCGCCGAAGCTCATCGCCGAGATGTTGAACAAGCTGGCCGAGTAGGGCTGGCGGCAGCGGCTGCCCGGCGCGCCGCCGATCAGCACCCGGAAGTCGTGCGAGGCAATGGTGGTCGGCTGCAGCGAATGGTTCATCCACTCGTAGCCGGTCTCGTGCACGTCCAGTTGGGTACCGAAAGGCCGCTTGTCCGATTCGCCCTTGCTGCGCTGGTACACGATGGAGCGCTGCTGGCGCGAGAACGGCACCGCCTCGCGGTCGCTCTCGATGAAGTACTGGCGCATCTCGGGCCGTATCCATTCGAGCAGGAAGCGCACATGGCCGATGACGGGATAGTTGCGCAGCACCGCATGGCGGCTCTGGTGCAGGTCGCGCAGGCCGACCAGCACGCCGGCGCCGCCGGCCAGCGCCAGCCAGGCCAGGCGGCCAAAGCCCACCCAGGCAAACGCCCCGAGCAGCAGCGCCACCGCGGCGAGCGTGATGGTGAGGTAGCGGATCGGGAAATGGCGGTCCAGCGCCAACAGCCAGTTCGGCATGCGGTCTCCTCTCGCGGCATCAAGTCTCGCGGCATCGTGCAGTGCGCGCCGGGGCCATTCTGCTAGGGTCCATCCCCCCCTGGATGCGGGTACACGGCGATTCCCCGCTTGCAGCCGGCACTGCACATGCTTACGGTAGCGTCCAGATGTTTCAGGAGGGCGCGATGCGCGGGATTCTTCGTCTTTTCGGTGCCCTGGTGGCGGCCGCCAGCCTGGGGATGGCTGCCGGTGGTGCGTCTGCGGCACCCATTTCGGTCAGCGTCACATCGAAGAACTTCATCACGGGGCCGGGCTACGGCGCCGGCGGCAGTGAACTGCCGGCATTGGCCGACCTGCTGAACGTGAGCTTCGCCGCCAACGGGGCCACGCATTCGGCGATGCTGGACATCAACGACGTCCTCCTCTTCGAGTTCGGCACCGTCACGATGAACGAGCAGCTGATCTCCGCCGGCGAAACCGACAACCTGGGCGTCGCGGCGGTCTTCAGCTTCATCGATCCGTTTGCCGGCCTGCGCCTTGTCACGGCCACCGGCACGGCGACCGCCGGGCTGGTGAGCGACCTCGACGTGGACCTGACGATCGACTGGAATCCGGTGCTGGTGTCCTTCGGCAGCCGCGGGCTGCTGCAGATCAACATGAACACCCTGAACTTCCGGCAGCCGGACCAGGCGCTGACGCAGTTTGCGAGCGTCACGCTGCTCGCCGTGCCGGAGCCGGCGTCGGTGGCGCTGGTCGGCCTCGCGCTGGCCGGCCTGGCCGCCACGCGCCGCCGCCGCGCTCAGTCGAGCGTCTGCCGATAACGCGCCAAGGCCACGGCCCCGGCCGCCAGCAGGAAGGCCAGCATCGGCCACAGCTCGGGCAGCAGCTCGAGCCCGCCGTTGCCCTTGAGCATGATGCCGCGCACGATGCGCAGGAAGTGCGTCAGCGGCAGCACTTCGCCGAGCCCTTGCGCCCAGCCCGGCATGCCCTTGAACGGGAACATGAAGCCCGACAGCAGCATCGAGGGCAGGAAGAAGAAGAAGGTCATCTGCAGCGCCTGCAGCTGGTTGCTGGCCAGCGTCGAGAAGGTGAAGCCGACGCCCAGGTTGGCCAGCATGAAGACGCCGATCAGCGCCAGCAGCAGCACCAGGCTGCCGTTCATCGGCACCTCGAACAGCAGCGCCGCGGCGGCCATGATGAGGCCCAGCTGCACGTAGCCGAGCACCACGTAGGGCAGGATCTTGCCCACCATCACCTCCAGCGGCCGCACCGGCGTGGCCAGCAGGTTCTCCATCGTGCCGCGCTCGCGCTCGCGGGTCATCGCCAGGCCCGTGAGCATCACCATCGTCATCGTCAGAATGGTGCCGATCAGCCCCGGCACGATGTTGTAGCGCGACAGCCCCTCCGGGTTGTAGCGCCGGTGCACGCGCAGGTCGATCGCCGGCGGCCGCGCATGCAGCGGGGCCAGCACGCCGCTGGCGTCGTGCTGCAGCGCCTGCGCCAGCAGCGACTGCAGCGCGGCCAGCGCATTGCCGGAGGCCGAGGGGTCGGTGCCGTCCACCGCCACCAGCACCGGCGACGATTCGCCGCGCACCAGCCGTCGCGTGAAGTCCGGCGGGATCACCACCATGAACAGCGCCTGGCCGCCGCTGATCAGCGCGTCGCCCTCGGCTTCGCTGGCCGCCTGGTGGCGGATGTGGAAGTAGCCGCTGTTCTGCAGCGCGGCCGACAGGCTGCGCGCGAGCGGTCCGCTGTCCTGCGCCACCAGCACCGTCGGCAGGCCCTTGGGGTCGGTGTTGATCGCATAGCCGAACAGCACCAGCTGCAGGATCGGCACGCCCACCGCCATCGCGAAGGTCAGGCGGTCGCGCAGCATCTGCTGGAATTCCTTGATGAAGACCGCCAGCATGCGGGCGAACGAGAAGCGCATCGGGGATCCTCGCTCAGGCCGCGATGAAGTTGTCCTTGGCGCGGCCGACCAGCCGCACGAAGGCGTCTTCGAGGTCGGTGGCGCCGGCCTCGGCGACGATCTGGTCCGCGGTGCCGCGCGCCAGCAGCTTGCCGTAGGCGATGTAGCACAGCTCGTGGCAGCGCGCCGCCTCGTCCATGTAGTGCGTGGACACCAGCACCGTCATGCCCTGGTCGGCCAACTGGTGGATCTGGTCCCAGAACTCGCGCCGCGCCTTCGGATCGACGCCGGCGGTGGGCTCGTCCAGCAGCAGCAGCCGCGGCTGGTGCAGCAGGCAGGCGGCCAGCGCCAGGCGCTGCTTCCAGCCGCCGGACAAGGTGCCGGCCAGCTGCTGCTGGCGCGCCACCAGCCCCAAGCGTGCCAGCGCCGCGTCCACCGCCGCGCGCCGGCCCGGCAGCTCGAACAGGCGCGCGACGAAGTCGAGGTTCTCGCGGATCGACAGGTCTTCGTAGAGCCCGAACTTCTGCGTCATGTAGCCAACCTGGCGCTTGATCTCGGCGCCGCCGCGGGCGATGTCCAGGCCCAGGCAGGTGCCGCTGCCTTCGTCGGCCTTCAGCAGGCCGCAGATCATGCGGATGGTCGTGGTCTTGCCGCTGCCGTTGGGGCCGAGGAAGCCGCAGATGCGCCCGCGCGCGAGCTGCAGGTCGACCTGGTCGACGACCGCGCGGCCGCCATAGCGCTTGGTCAGCCCGCGCACGTCGATCGCCAGCGTTGCGTCGGTCATGGTGCTAACGGACGATCTGCACGTCCACCGGCAGGCCCGGGCGCAGGCGCGCCGCATCGGCCGCCGCCGTGGGCCGCGCCTCGACCATGAAGACCAGCTTGGCCCGCTGCGCGTTCGAGTAGATCACCGGCGGCGTGTACTCGGCCTGCGTGGCGATGCGGCTGACGCGCGCGGCAATCGGCGCGCCGCAGCCGTCGCAGCGCAGGTTCACCGCCTGGCCGGGCGCCAGCGTGGCGACCTCGTTCTCGGCCACGAAGAAGCGCGCCTTCACCGCGCCGGCCGGCAGCAGCGAGACCACCGGCTGCCCGGCCGGCACCCATTCGCCGACGCGGTAGTAGGTGTCGGCCACCTGTGCCGCCAGCGGCGCGCGCAGCGACTTCTGCGCGATGCGCAGCTGCTGCTGCTTCAGCACCTCGTCGGCCGCGCCGGCACTGGCGCGCGCGGCGGTGCGCTCCTCGGGCCGCGCCGGCAGCTGGGCCACGCGCAGCGCCGCTTCGAGCTCGCTGACGCGGGCGCTGCTCTGCGCCAGCGCGGCCAGCGTGTCGTCGAGCTGCGCGCGCGAGATGAAGCCCTGGTCGAACAACTGCTGCTGGCGCGCCTGCTCGTTGCGCGCCAGCGCGGCCTGCGCCCGCGCCTGCGCCAGCTGCGCGCGGGTGACGGCGATCTCGTCCTCGCGCCGGCCGGAATCGGTGTTGCGTGCCTGCGCCTGCGCCGCCACCAGGCGCGCCTGCGCCTCGTCGCGCGCCAGCTGCTCGGCATCGGCGTCCAGCGTGAACAGCGCGGCCTGTGGCGCCACCGGCTGGCCGGCCTGCACCGCCAGGGTGGCCAGCGTGCCGGACCAGGGCGCGGCCACCTGCACGTACTCGCCCTCGACATAGCCCGACCAACCGGCCGGCGGCGCGGGCTGGCAGGCCGCCAGAGCCAGCACCAGCGGCGTCGCCGCTCCGAAGCCGATAACACGCAAAAGACTCATGCATGCTCCACGATCTGCGGCAGCGCGGCCAGCGCCACCCGGATGCGGCGCCGGATGGCCGCGTCGCCGCTGACCTGCGTGCCCAGCGCCGGCCCCGGCAGCGGCACGCCGAGCGCGCCCATCGCCGGCAGCACCACCATCGGCGCCACCACCGCGCCCAGCAGGAAGGCCACCCGCTGCAGCGGATGGCGGGTGGGCGGCAGTTCGCCGCGGCGCTGCGCCTCGGCCAGCAGGCCGGCCAGCAGCGCCATGTGGCGCGGCACATTGGCGGCGACGAATTCACGCGCCACGGCCACGCCGTTGGCGGCGTCCAGCGCCAGGCGCATCAGCAGCGGGCGCTGCTCGCGCACGAAGCGCGCGATGCCGAACAGCCCGCTGCCCAGGCGCTCCAGCGCCGAGCCGGCCGGCGCGGTGTCGGCCGTGAGGCCGGCGAACATTTCCTCGTACAGCTGCTGCAGCAGCGCACGCAGGAAGGCGTCCTTGCTGGCGAAGTGGTAATGGAACATGCCCGGGCTGACGCCCGCGTGCTCGGCCAGCCGGCGTTGCGACAGGCCGGGCGCGCCCAGCTCGGCATACAGCGCGCGACCGCTACGCAGCAGGGCCTGGTCGAGTTGCTGCGAGGGGCGCGCCATGCCGGCCATTATTGGTCAGTTGACCTGTAATGGCAAGCCGGCGATTTCAAGCCCGCGTTCGGGGGTGCATCCGAACGGCGCGGCGCGCCGTATTCCCAGGCACCACCCCGCCCTTCGGAGTCGCCCGATGAACACGCTCGATGCACGCGCGCTGGCAGCGCTTTGCCTTCACGATCCCGTGGCCCGCAGCCGCCCGAAGCGCGCGCTGGTGATCGGCGCCAGCCTGGCCGGCCTGCTGGCCGCACGGGTGCTGCAGGACCACGTGGACGAGGTGCTGCTGATCGAACGCCACGACCTGCCCACCGACTGCAGCCAGCGCCGCGCCACGCCGCACACCCAGCACACGCATGCGCTGCTGGCGCGCGGGCGCCAGATCTTCGAGCAGCTGTTCCCGGGCGTCGACGACGACTGGCGCGCCGCCGGCGGACGCTACGGCGATGTCGGCACCGATGCGGCGTTCTACGCCGGCCGCCGCCGCTTCGCGCAGGCCCCGGCCGACGCCCGCGCGCTGTGCCTGGGCCGCAGCGCCATCGAAGGCGTGCTGCGGCGCCGCGTGCTGGCGCTGCCGAAGGTGCGCGCGGTCACCGGCATCGAGGTGCAGGGACTGCTGGCCAGCGAAGACGGCCGGCGCATCACCGGCCTGCGCTGGCGCGCGCCCGACGAGGCCGGCTGCGGCGGCGCACTGGGCGCCGACTGGGTGGTGGACGCCAGCGGCCGCGGCTCGCGCCTGCCACGCTGGCTGACCGAGCTGGGCCATGCCGCGCCGGCCGAGCAACAGGTGCGCTGCGAGATCCGCTACGCCACCGCGTACCTGAAGCGCACGCCGCAGCACGCGCCGGGGCTGGAAGCGGTGATCACCGCCGCGACGCCCGACCATCCGAAGCCCTCGGTGCTGCTGAGCCAGGAGGGCGAGCGCTGGGTGGTGACCCTGGGTGGCTACGGCGACGACGCGCCGCCGCTGGAACGCGAGGCCTTCATCGCCCGCGCCGAGCGCACGGCGCCGCCCGAGCTGGCCGCGGTGGTGCGCGACGCCGAGTTCCTGTGCGAACCCTTCGGCTACCGCTTCCCGCACAGCCAGCGCCGCCACTACGAACGACTGAAGCGCCTGCCCGACGGGCTGCTGGCCATCGGCGACAGCCTGTGCAGCTTCAACCCGGTGTTCGGCCAGGGCATGAGCGTGGCGGCCTGCGAAGCGCTGGCACTCGATGCCGCGCTGCGCCACGGCGGTGACAACGTCCAGCGCCGCTACTTCCGTGCCGCGGCCAGGGCCATCGACATCGCCTGGCAGACCGCCGTCGGCGCCGACCTGGCGATTCCCAGCGTCCAAGGTGAGCGGCCACTGCCGGTGCGCGTCATCAATGCCTACGTCGCCCGGGTGTTCGAGGCGGCGCAGACCGATGCCAAGGTGGCGGTGGCCTTCGAGCGCGTGTCGCACCTGCTGGCGGCACCGCCCACGCTGATGACGCCGGCGATGATGTGGCGCGTGTTCCGCGCGCCGCGCGCTCAGGGGCCAGTGACGCTGCTGGCCGAGGCGCAGATGATGTAGCTGCGGATCGCGCGGCTGTCGCCCGAGTTGTTGTCGATCGCGCAGCGGTAGCTGTTGGTCGGGCTGTCGGGGTTCGGGCCGGCGTAGTTGACCGTGATGTCCTGCTGCGCGCTGTTGTAGTCGCGGTGGCCGCAGCCGCCGCCGATCACGTAGGTGTTGGCCGGGCAGTACAGGTTCACGCGACCGTAGTTGTGGCCCGGCAGGCTCCAGGTGTCCTGCTTGTAGACCAGGTTGCTCGTGCCGGCCGGGCCCTGGATGCCCTGCGGGCCTTGCGGACCCTGCGGCCCTGCGGGTCCGACCGGGCCGCGGTCGCCGGTGTTGCCCTTGTCGCCCTTGTCACCCTTCGGGCCCTGCGCACCGGTCTCGCCCTTCGGGCCCTGGTCGGCCAGCGTCAGGTCGAGCCGGGCCACGTGCGCGCTGAGCGTGTTTTCCTTGCTGTCGAGGAACGCCACGGTACCCGGCGCGCTGAGGGCCGGGGCGATCGCGAAGCCGTTGTTGCTGGCCGGGCTGGTGACCCAGTTCTTCACGGTGCTGGTCACGTCCACCGTGACGAACTGGCCCGCGCTGGCCACCGGCACCATCACGCCGCTGCCCGCCCCGCCCAGCGTCGGCGCGGTCGCGGCGGTGACGTTGCCTTCGGCCCAGGCCGAATACACCGTCTGCACTTCCACCGCACCGGGGGCGCCGACGCGGTTGACGTAGAGCACCAGGTTGGCCTTGACGACCTTGGCCGCGGTGGTGCCCGCCGGCAGGCCGCTGAGGTCGAAGCGCAGCAGCGCGGTGGCGCCGCCGCCGATGTTCAGCGTGGGCAGGCTGCCGAAGTTGTTGGCCGGGCTGCTGCTGACCAGGTGGGCGTCCGCGGCCAGCGGTGCGTCGAAGGCCTGGGCCGCGCCGGCGGCCAGCAGGGCCGCGGCGGCCAGGGCCAGGCGGGAACGCAGGGTCGTGATCGTCGAGCGGGTGTTCATGATGGGGTCGGCTCCGGAAGGTGAAGGAATGCGGGGCAATGCGTTCAGGCGCGGCCGGCCGGCCAGCGGTTGCGGCGGCGCGAGGCGGCGAGTGCGGCCAGCAGGGCCAGGCCACTCAGCGCCCAGCCGGCGGGCTCGGGCACGTTGTGCAGGTCGACGGCCTGGCGCTCGAACTGCAGCGACCAGAAGCCGCTGCGCTGGCTGCCGTCGACGTTGATGAAGGACCGGCTGGCATCGCCCAGGTACCAGGCGCCGGTGTAGCCGGGCTGCCCGTCCTGCTGGAAGCCGTCGGCCGGCGCGCTGCCGATCGGCAGGTTGCCGTCCTGCGTCAGCACCAGCGTGTAGTCGCCGGCGGCGAACTGGCCGCCGAACATGGCGTCCCAGCAGAAGCCGGTGGCCGGATCGGCCGCGCCGCTGCCGGCGCCGCAGTGGTTGCTGCTGCCCACGGCCTGCTGCAGCAGCCCGCCGGCGCCGAACAGCGACAGCACCGGCGCGAAGCCGCCCTGCGCCCACGACAGCGTCTTTGCGCTCAGCGTGCTCAGCGCATCGAGGTGGATGTCCAGCACGAAGTGCTGGTCGTCCTGCGTGAAGCTGCCCTGGTAGTTCACCGGTGCGGCGTCCGCCTGCTGGCTGCCCAGCGCCAGCACCGCGGCCATCGTGGCGGCGCCCATCCAGTCGGAGAAGGTGGTTCGAGTCATTCGCTGCTCCTGCACCGCAATCGCGGTTGCTTGCCGGCGATGTGTGGCAGCGGGCCGGCGCCGGTTCCAGGGCCTGGGGCGCGGTGTGACGGATGCCGCAGGAATGCCACCCGGGTGCCACCCGGATGCCACCCGGGCGCCCACCCCAGGCCCCACGCCGGGCGCGCGGGCCCCGCTCGCTATACTTCGCGGCTTCAGCGCCGATTTGTTCCTGATTGCGGGCGCTTCAACAAATGCCGCTAAAGAGGGACGCCCTCGACCCGGCGTCCGCCTTGCGCGGCGCCGGGTTTCGTCTTTCGAGGGTTGCAACGCGCATGGCATCGCTGGGCCACGTCACACCGCAGACGATGCGTTTCGAGCAGGCATTGCCGCTGCAGAGCGGCGCCGCGCTGGCCGCTTACGATCTGGTTTATGAAACCTACGGCACGCTGAATGCCGCGAAGAGCAACGCGGTGCTGGTCTGCCATGCGCTGAACGCCAGCCACCACGTGGCCGGCTCCTACGCCGGGCAGGACAGAAGCGAAGGCTGGTGGGACAACCTGGTGGGCCCCGGCAAGCCGCTGGACACCGACCGCTTCTTCGTCATCGGCATCAACAACCTGGGCTCCTGCTTCGGCTCCACCGGGCCGATGCACCCGAACCCGGCCACCGGCGAGCCCTGGGGCGCCGACTTCCCGGTGGTGACGGTGGAAGACTGGGTCGACGCACAGGCCCGCCTGCTCGACCGGCTGGGCATCACCCGGCTCGCCGCGGTGCTGGGCGGCAGCCTGGGCGGCATGCAGGCGCTGAGCTGGACGCTGCGCTTCCCCGAACGCGTGGGCCACTGCATCGCGGTGGCCACGGCGCCGAACCTGTCGGCGCAGAACATCGCGTTCAACGAGGTGGCGCGCCGCGCGATCATCACCGACCCCGACTTCCACGGTGGCCACTTCTACGCCCACGGCGTGGTGCCCAAGCGCGGCCTGCGCGTGGCGCGGATGATCGGCCACATCACCTACCTGTCGGACGACTCGATGGAGGAGAAGTTCGGCCGCGAGCTGCGCGCCGCCGAGTTCGGCTACACCACGCAGGACATCGAGTTCCAGATCGAGAGCTACCTGCGCTACCAGGGCGACAAGTTCAGCGAATACTTCGACGCCAACACCTACCTGCTGATCACCCGCGCGCTGGACTACTTCGACCCCGCGCGTGCGCATGGCGGCGACTTGTCGCGCGCCTTCGCGGTGGCCCGGCACAACCCCTTCCTCGTCGTCAGCTTCACCACGGACTGGCGCTTCTCGCCGGCGCGTTCGCGCGAGATCGTCAAGGCGCTGGTGGACAACCGCATCGACGTCAGCTACGCCGAGATCGCCGCGCCGCACGGCCACGACGCCTTCCTGCTCGAAGATCCACGCTACCACGGCGTGCTGCGCGCACGCTTCGAGCGCATCGCCGCGGAGATCGCACGATGAGCGACAAGCGCGTGCTGGAACTGATCGCCGAGCTGGTGCCTCCCGGCTCGCGCGTGCTCGACCTGGGCTGCGGCTCGGGCGAGCTGCTGGCCCACCTGCGCCAGCACCGCGGCTGCAGCGGCTACGGCATCGAGATCGCCGATGCCGACGTGCTGGCCTGCGAGCGGCGCGGCGTCAACGTGATCCAGCTGAACCTGGAGGAAGGCCTGGCGCTGTTCGACGACGCCAGCTTCGACGTGGTGCTGCAGCTCGACACCCTGCAGCACCTGCGCAACACCGAGAACATGCTGCGCGAGACGGCGCGCGTCGGCCGCATCGGCATCGTCAGCTTCCCGAACTTCGCGCACTGGCCCAACCGGCTGTCGGTGCTGCGCGGCCGCATGCCGGTGACCAAGACCCTGCCCTACCAGTGGTACGACACGCCGAACATCCGCGTCGGCACGCATGCCGACTTCGAGGTGCTGGCGCGCAAGAATGGGCTGCACATCCTGGACAGCTTCGGCCTGCACGGCGGCGCGCCGGTGCGCCGCTGGCCGAACCTGCTGGCCAGCACCGCGGTGTTCCGGTTCGAGCGCGGCTGACGCGCCGGCCCCGACGCCTGCCGCCGCCGGCCCCCGCGACCGATGAGCGAATTCAGCGAGAGCTACCACCTGCGCAGCCCCTCGCGGCGCGACGCCTCGTCGCTGCTGGCGCGCGCCGGGCTGGCCGGCTTCGTGTTTCCGGCACAGGACGGCTGGGTCAGCTTCGTCGCCGCGGGCACGCCGTTCCAGCCCAACGCCACGCTGCTGGCCGCCAACGAGGGCCTGCTGCTGCGCTGGGCCTACGGCGAAGACCATGGCTGGGGCTTCGACCTGCACGGCGGTACGCAGCGGCTGCTGGGCTACGGCTGCGACTGGGAGGACGAGATCCGCTTCGATGCCGGCTTCGACCCGGTGGCGCTGGAACGCGCGCTGGGCCTGGCGCTGCCCGGCCTGCGCGGCACGGCCGGCCGCCGCATCTTCGCGCCCGGGGGCTTCGAGCAGCTGTTCGAGTACAAGCCGGCCTATGCCTTCGCCGCCGCGCTGGGCCTGAGGCACTACCGCTGGCTGTCCTACGCCTACCTTTCGAATGACGCGGCCAGCGGCAAGCCGCTGCCGGCCGGCGTGCTGTCGATCCGCTGAGCCGGCCGGCGTTCAGCGCACGAACGAGCGCACCAGCGTCAGGTCGCCGATCTTGCGCATCGGCACCGTGAAGGTCTCGCGCCGCTCGGCACCGGTGTTCTCGTCGAACACCAGCGTGATGCGGGCGGTGATCACCGGCTGCTGACGCGTGGCCTCGTCGAAGTGGTAGCCGCCGGCACCGAAATTGCCCCAGTAGTTCACGTACACGTGGTACGGCCCCGGCAAGGGCGCGGTCATCGAGAACATCTCGGGGCCGGCGCCGTCGACCGAGTCGACATCCAGCCCGCCGCCGTTGGGCAGCACCGGGTTCGCGAAGAAGGCATGGCCGCCATCGGGCGTGATGACGTGGAGGTCCAGCTCGGCCTGCGGGTCGTCCCAGGCCAGGATGGCGCGCACGCGGGCCTGGGTCTTCAGCCGGTTGGCCTCGTAGAACTGCACCCGCTGCAGCACCCGGCCGTCGCCGTCGCGCAGCTCGATGCCATTGCTGCCGGCACCGAAGGCATAGGGCCGCGCATAGCGCCCATCGTCCCCGGTGTACAGCGGCATCGCGTTGCCGTTGACGACGAGCGTCGGCGTGCGCGTGCCGGCCTTGCGGACCTGGCTCAGCCGGCCCTCGATCAGCGTGCGGCCGCGCTGGCCGCCGCGGTCGATCAGGTTGGCCGGGTACGCATACTCGACGCGCTGCGGATCGTCCACCAGGCCACTGGCGGTCCAGCCGCCGGCCGGGCGCGACAGCGGACGGTCCTGGGCCAGCGCGCCGGTGACGGCGACGGCCAGCAGCAGCGCGGCCGCAAGGCAGCGGGCGCGCTTCATGGCATCACGAACGACCGCACCAGCGTCAGTTCGCCCGGCTTGCGCATCGGCACGCGGAAGGTCTGCTGCTTCTCGGCCCCGGTGCCTTCGTTCTCGATGATCGCCACCTGCGCCACCGTGATCACGTCGCGCCGCTCGCCGGCGCCGTAGTAGTTGACGTAGACATGCCAGGTGCCGGCCGGCGGCGCCGGGTGCGCGAAGATCTCCGGCCCGAAGCCGGTGGTGACGTCGACATCCAGCGCGCCGCCGTTCGGCGCCACGCGGTTGCCGTAGAACACATGCTGGCCGTCGGGCGATACCACGTGCAGGTCGAGGTCGGTGTTGTCGCTGTCCCAGCTGAGCACCACGCGCAGCTTCACCGCGCCGCGGTCGCGGTTGGCCTCGATGAACTGCACGCGCGTGGCCGCACCCTGCGGCCCGGGCGCGCGCACCGTGAGCCCGTGCGCGCCGGCGCCGAAGGACCAGGGGCGCGAGAAGCGGCCGTCCTCGCCAATCTCCAGCGGCAACGCGATGCCGTCGACCACCAGCCGGCCGGGCTGGCGGGCTTCGCCCTCGCCGCTCTTGGGCAGGTCCCGGGCTGCCGCCTTCGGCGTCTGGGCGATCTGGCCCTGGATCAACGCCGCCGCGCTGCGCCGGTTGCTGTTGACGCTGGCCGCCGGGTAATGCACTTCCTGCAGGAAGTCCTGCTGCTGGGTTGGCGCGGCGCGCCAGCCGCCCATCGGCGTGTCGAGCCGGACCTGGGCCCGGGCCGGCGTGGCGAGGCCGACGGCGGTCAGCAGGGCTAGCGCGCAAAAGGCGTGGTGGTTGGGCATGGGCTTCATGGCAATCTTCAGGAATCGGCCAGCACCTGCGCCAGGCGTTCGACGAAGGCTTCGTCCTGGCCGCGCGGATGGTGGCGGAAGGCCAGGTGCAGGTATTCGTGGATCAAGGTGACGCGGCCTTCGCGGCTTTGCCATTCGCGCAGGTGGATGCGCAGGCGCCGCTGGTCGGCATGCGGCACGCCTTGCTGCAGCTGGCACACCTGCAGCTCGGCGCCGGGCCGCTCGTAGCCGGGCTCGCTGCGCAGCCGGTCGCGCCAGCGCGCCTGGCGCTGCTGCAGCCACTGCGTGGCCTCCGGCAGCGCGACGCAATCGGCGCCGCCTTGCAGGCCGCCGAGCACCGCGCCGGGATAGGCCTGGCGCAGCAGGGCCTCGAAGCCCTGGCCGGCGCGCGCCGCGGCCACCGCCTGCTGCCAGCCCATCACGCCGGGGCCGGCCTGGTCGCGGTGGTAGCGCACCGGCGTGCCGCCGTTCAGCATCAGGCCGGCCGTGAAGGCCGCCGCGGCCTGCGCGGCCGCGCTCGGCGGATTCGGGCTGACACGCTGCGCGCGGCTGTCGTCGTCGACCGCGCGGCAGCCGCCCTGCTCGGCGGTGTTCTGCAGCAGCCAGCTGCGCGCGGCGATGGCCAGCGCCTTGGCGGCTTCGGTCTCGCGGGCATCGCCTTCGCGGTCGACCACGCGGGCGACGTAGTCCTCCAGCGGCAGCCGCGCGCTGAGCCGCGGCGGGCCTTCGGCGGCGCCGGACAGCCGCAGCGCCGGCGAGCCCCGCACCGGCAGCGACTGGCCGTTGGCAAACAGCACCCGGTAGTCGCCCGTGGCCAGCGGGCCGTCGGCCAGCCCGCGCGTGCCCCCGCCCGCCGTGGCGCGGCCGTCCACGCGTTGCACCTGCGCCAGCGGATAACGCGCAAACAGCGCGACATCGACACAAGGCTGCGCCTGCAGCCCGGCGGCATCGGGGGCGACGGTCAGCAGGCGCTGCGGCTGCCACTGCGCCGCCATCCAGCCGGCCTGCGCCTGCAGCGCCGTGCGGCTGGTGCCCGGGGCGCCGAACCAGAACGGCGTGCCATCGGCCAACCAGCCGGCCGCGCCGCCGATGCGCCGGCCGGCGCCATCGGTCCATGACCAGGTCTTGAAGCGCGGCCCGCTGCCCAGTGCGGCCAGCACCGCGCCGTCGCGCAGCGTGTTGGGCAGCAGCGCTTCGCGCGCGGCCAGGCGCGCGGGCGGCGGCACCCGCTGCAGCGCGCGCAGCAGCGAGGCCGCCTCCACCACCGTGGCGGGCTGCAGCGCGCCCAGGTCCAGCAGCCAGGCAGGCGCGGCCTGGGCACCGGGCTGGGCCTGCCAGAACGCGCGCCAGGCCGCCGGCTGCAGTTGCAGGCGCTGCGGCGCGAAGTAAGGGCCGCAGGAGCGCGCCAGCGCGGTGTCGCGGTCGACCGACTCGCCGGGGTCGCAGCAGTACTCCTCGTCGCTGCGGCGCTGCGCGGCCTCGCAGCGGTAGGGCGGTTCCTGCATGCCTTCAGCCACCAGGTAGCTGTAGACGAAAAGCTTCCATACGCTGCCCAGCGGCGTGCGCGCGACGCCGGCCGAGCTCGGCACCGCCTGCAACGCGCCTGCGGGCTGCCAGACGAGCCGCACCGCAGCGTCAGACGCGCCGGCCGCACCAGCCGACACCGCGACCATCAGCAGTGCGGCCGCCGTCGCCCGCCCAGCGCTGCGCCCCCAAGCAGCCGCCGCGGAACCGGCTCTGCCGGTCCGCTGGCGGCGCCCCCCTGGGGGGGAGGCGCCGAAGGCGCTCCGGGGGGGGGTCATTTCACCTCAATTGACGCCCAGCGCGCGCCGGCTTCGGTGCCCTTGGCCTCGGGCTCGTACATGCGGTAGACGCGTGCCGGCGGCAGCTTGTACTGGCCGCGCTGCGCGAAGCGCACCAGGTGCCGCACCGTCACGCTGCCGTTGGCCTCCACCCGCTCCAGCGGCACCGCATAGCCCTGCGGCGTGGCCTGGTGCGTCGCGCGTTCCAGCGGCGTGGTCTTGCCGGCCTCGGCGCCGATCACGTCCAGGCCCCAGGTGCTGCTCTCGACCGCGGCACCCGGCGGCAGCGCGGCTTCGAGCAGGGCCCAGCGCAAGGGCCGCTCACTTTGGACGCTTAGCTGGTCGAGGTACAGCGTGTTGCTGTCCAGCGGCGTGCCCGGCGCCACCGGCTCGAGCTTGACGACCAGGCGGCCATCGTCGGGCGGCGTCGCCGGCGAGGATGCCGTCTCGGTTGCCGATGCGCCCTTGGCCGCGCTGGCCGCCGCCGCGGGCTTGGGCTTGGCCTGCGGCACCACGCGGAACAAGGTGCGCTCGATGCGCAGCGGCAGCGTGGGCGCGTTCGCCGCCGGGACCTCGCTGCTCTCGTAGCTGACGTAGGCCACCGCGGCCTTCGCGTTGTTCGCCAGCGCCAGCGTGGTGGGCAGCGCCACGCCATCGGGCAGGCGCCACACCGGGTCGCCGCCGCTGCTGCGACCGGCCAGCCAGGGCGCGCCCAGCGCGTTGGCCTCGACGCGCAGCTCCGGCCGCGCGCCCAGCGCCTTGTGCAGCCAGATCAAGGCCTGCGCGCGGTCGAAGGTCGGCTGCTCGCCGCGCACCTGGGCCAGCAAGGCCTTCGCGCGTTCCGGGCCGCCGCGCTGCGCCAGCACCAGCAGGCTCTGCACGAAGGGCGAGGGCGATGCGGCCAGGCGCTGCGCGGCGGCATCGGCTTCGCCGCGCTGCGCCGCGCTGGCGCGCGCACCGGCGCTGTAGGCCGTGAGCACCAGCGCGATGTCGCGCGCGTTGACCTCGTCCGGCGACGCCATCACCAGGCTGCCGCGGCGGGCGGCCAGCGCGGCGCCTTCGGCCGCGGGCGCGGCCATCAGCTCGTCGAGCAGCGCCGCCTGCATCGCGCCGACCGTCAGGCCCATCTCCTGCATCCACTGCAGCACCAGCGCGCGCTGCAGCGACGGCAGCTTGACGCCGTCCTTGGCATACACGTCGAGCAGGCGCTGCCAGTGCGTGTCGGGCAGCGCGGTGCGCAGGGCCTGGGTCGCACGCCAGTCGGCGTAGTAGGCGTAGGCGGTGAGGAAGGCGTCGGCGGCCATGCCGCGGCCCCACCAGCCGAAGCGCGCCTCGGGCCCGGCCATCTGCGCCAGCGCCAGGCGAGCGGTGGCGACGCGCTGCGTCAGCTGCGGGGCCAGCGGCTGCTGTGTGCCGGACAGCGATTGCAGCGCCAGGCTCAGCGGCAGCAGCCGGCTGGCGGTCTGCTCGACGCAGCCGTAGGGATAGTCGGCCAGCTCGTCGATCCAGCGGCTGAAGGCCGCGGCCGCGGGGTCGGCAGCCAGCGTCACGCGCACGCGGCGCGCATCGGCCGGCAGGCTGAGCGCGGCGCTGCCCGAGGACAGGTCCAGCACCTGCTCGCGCGGCGCGGCCCAGGCCAGCGGCAGGCGCTTGAGCGGGCTGCGCAACGTGTCGACCACCTGGCCGTTGCTGCGCAGCGTGAGCGTCAGCTCCTGCGTGCCGGGCTGCTCGGCATTCAGCGGCAGCGCGACGAAATTGGCGCCGGGCTTCAACTTCACCGTCTCGCGCACATTCACGCCGGGCCCACTGACGGCCCATTCGACGCTGCGCTCCTCGCGCCCCTGGTTGAACAGCGCGACGCTGGCCTGCGCCTTGTCGCCCACGCGCTGCCAGTCGGGGCTGGTCCACTTGGCGTAGAAGGCCTTGTCGCTGCGCACCCAGGCGGTCTGCTGGCCGACCAGGCCACCGGCCTCGATGGCCCGGCCGGTGATGCGCCAGCGCGTCAGCGAATCAGGCATCGGGAAGCTGAAGCGCGTGCGGCCATTGGCGTCGGTGCGCAGGTTCGGCAGCCAGGCGGCGGTGTCGACGTTGTCGCGCCGCGGCCGCTCCAATACCTTGATAGCGCGTTCGTTCACCTGGCGCCGTGCCGGCAGCGCGCCGAGCTTGCGGGTGGCCAGGTCGTAGCCGATGAAGCTGAGCGAGGCCGCGGTGCGCACGTTGTTGCGGCGCGGGTGGTAGAAGAAGTCGTCGATGGTCGGCGCAATCTCGGGCTGCAGCACGTAGATCATCTCGTCGACCACGCCCACCGCCACCTCGGCCGGCGCCGGCTTGCCATCGACCAGCGTGGTCAGCTCGACATTCACCGTCTCGCCCGGCGCATAGACCTCGCGCTCGGGCTTGAAGCTCAGGCTGATGCGCGGTTGCGCGACGCGCAGGCCCTGGTTCTGGAACACCATGTCGCCGTTCTTCACGTAGGCCACCGAGAGCGTGACGTTCGGGCTCATCGCCTCAGCCACCTTCAGGCTCACTTGCCATTGCGTGGGGTTCAGCCGCTGGGCGCTGAAGCCATTGCCCGCCTGCGCCAGCAAGGTGGCAGCCTCGACCTGGTCGCGCTCCAGGGTGAGCAGGGCCTGCTCCACCGGCTCGGGGAAGGTCACCAGCGCCTGCGCGGTGTCGCCGGCGTTGTAGGCCGGCTTGTCGAACACGATCGCGATGCTGCCGGCCGGCGCCTTCTGCCCGTCGCCGCTGACCCAGTGGCTGGTGGCCGCGACGATGCGGTGCTGCTCGTCGCGCAGGGTGACGGTGTACGAGCCCGGCTGCTTGAACGCGACCGACACCGTGTCGCCGGTCGCGGCCAGCGCGCCGCTGGCCTTGCTGCGGTCTTCCAGCCGCAGCCATTCCCAGCTGACCGGGCGCTGCGGCGTGGCATTGGCGCCCAGGCCGGTGCTGGCCGCGGTGCGCTGGCTGGGCACGAAGCGGAAACCCATGCTCTCGCCAGGCCGCGAGAACTGCGCCTGCGGCAGCAGCCGCCAGGCCGCGGCGCCGCGCTCGACCAGCAGCTCGCGCGAGACGCGCACGCGGTAGGCGGCGCCGTCGGTGGCCAGCGCGGTCAGCACATAGCGGCTGGGTTGAGCGGCCTCGGGGAACGAGAATGCGGCAACACCGCTGCTGTCGGTGACGAGCTCGTCCTGCGCCAGCTTGGCGGCGAAGGCACCGCTGTAGTCGAGTTCGCCATCGACCATGCTGAGCTGCTGCACGCGGGCGCTCAAGGAGACGCGCGCATTGGCCACCGGCTTGCCGTCGGGGTAGTTCAGCTGCAGCTTGCCGCTGACCTTGTCGCCGGTGGCGAAGTCGGGCTTGTCGGGCAGCAGCAGGATCTCGAAGTGCGGCTTCTGGTAGTCGGCGACGCGGAAGGCCGCGGTGTAGAGCTGCTCGCGGTAGGCCAGGCGCAGCTCGTAGCCGCCGGCCGCGGCGTTGTCGGGCAGCAGGAAGCGGCCGTCGGCGCCGCTGATGCTGCTGAACTTCAGCGTCTGCGTGGCCACCACCTGGCCGGCGGGGTCCAGCGCCTGCAGTTCGATGTCGCCATCGGGCAGCGGCGCGGATTCACGCGAAGACTTGAACTCGCGGCCGGTGACCTTGACCATCACCGCGTCGCCGGGGCGGTACAGCGGCCGGTCGGTCGTTGCGTAGACCTTGGCGTTGTAGATCTCGCTGTCGTAGTAGAAGTTTTCGGAGATGAACACGCCGCCGGCCGGGTCGACGCCGAAGACGTAGGTCTGCTCCGGCGCGGCATGGTCCAGGCGCGCCAGGCCTTGCGCATCGGTGGCGCCGCTCTTGAGCACGCCGACGCCGTCGGTCCACACGAGCTTCGCGCCGGGCACGGCCGCGCCATTCACGCGTTGGGCGCTCCACACCAGCATCTGCTGGCCGGAGACCTTGGTCAGCGCCACGGTGTCGCTGACGAACAGCAAGGTGGTGGCGCGGTGCTGGCCGGCCGAGGCCTCGACCAGGTACAGCCCCGGCTTCTGCGGCGCCAGCGGCACGTAGACGTTGCCCTCGCTGGGCTTGATGAACTCGCTGCTGCTGCCGGCGAGCTTCAGGTCCTTCGGCGGCGCGATCGGCCGCGCGAACTGCACCGGGTAGCGCAACCGCTCGACCACGGCCAGGCCGGGCAGCGTGCGGAACTGGCGCGGCTCCTCGAAGCGCGAGGGCTGCGTCAGGTCCTTCGGCGTCTTCAGCGCCGGCGCCTGCGCGGTGACGGCGCGCCGCGCATCGCTGGAGAACAGCTTCTGCCAGGCCAGCCGGGCCTTCACGACCCAGTTGTCCCACACATGCGTCAGCGTGTTGGCCAGGCCCTCGCCGGCAGGCAGGGCCTCGACCTGGATGCGGTGCAGGTTGCGCTGCTTCTGCAGGAAGGCCAGCGGGTCGGGGATGCGGTAGACCACCACATCGATGCCGCCGACGTCGTTCAGCTGCTGCGGCGCATTGACCTCCAGCCGCACGCGCGGCCTGTCGGCCGAGCCGTAGGCCGCGTCGGTCAGCAGGAAGAAGGGCTCGCCGACGAAGGGCTCGCGGTAGTTCGCCAGCGGCGGCTCGTCGGGCGCGGCGGGCTTGGCGGCGAAGCCGGCGGGGGCCGTGGCCAGGCTCGCTGCGCACACAGCGGCCAGCAGCAGGCCGCGCCAGGAGAAGGAATGCAGGAGTCGGGGCAGCTTCATGGAGATCCGCGTCTTCAGCGCGCCAGGAAGGCGAGTCGGTAGACGCCGCCGAAGTTCGGGTTGTCGGTGCTGGGGCGCCAGCGGGTGTCCTGCCAGGCCATCAGCTGCGCGGGGCGCAGCGCGCGCAGGCCGGTGTCGCCGGGGTCGCGGCGGCCGGTGTGGTACGCGATGTAGGGGCCCATCCAGACCATCAGGTGCTGGTCGTCGCCGAAGTCGTAGAACAGCAGGTCGCCGGCTTCGGCCTGGGCGAGGTTGCGGCTGACGAAGCGGGTGTTTTCCTGCACCAGCTCGAGCGCGCCGACGAACGCGGCGCGGCTGCCGTCGGCGCGGCGCCAGGCGTGGCGCAGGGCCTGCGCCGGTGCCGGGTCCAGCTCCGGCGGCAGGCGGCGGCCGAGCAGGCCCATGTTGCGCTTCCAGGCCAGGTCGTGCTCGCGCAGCGCCTCGGCCACCGCGAAGCGCACCAGGCCGGCACAGTCGCGGTGGGTCCAGCGCGGCGTCGGGCCCTGTTCGAGCTGGGCATGGATCAGCACCAGCAGCCAGTCGCGGAAGCGGCGGCTCTGTTCGCGGTCGAGCGCCGGCGCGGTGTCGGCGGCCGCTGCAGCCTGACACGCAAAAGGCGCGGCCATGGCGGCCGTCGCCGCGGCGGCCATCACCAGGGCCTGGCGGCGCGTGCTGGCGTTCATCGTGCGGCCGCCTTCAGTGGCTGCCAGTCCAGCGCCTGCCAGCCCTGCGCATCGGCCGCGCCCTGCGGCAGCGCGCGCACCGCGGGCAGCTTGCCGAACGAGGCCAGGCGCGGCAGCAGCTGGTTCTCGGCGGCCTGGCGGAAGCCGGCCTGCTGCACGGGGATGACGCCCAGCGCCTCGCGCTTGAGCAGCTCGGCCACCTGGCCGGGCGCCACCAGCGCCAACGTGGCGGCGGGGTCGCCGCCCAGCGTCTCGGCCAGGCTGGGGTAGCGGCGCGCGATCGCGGCCTGGGCCTGGTCGACCAGCTCGGCGTCGGGCGAGAACAGCCACCAGTCGCCGGCGCGGGCGAAGCGGGCCAGGTAGGCCGAGGATTCGCCTTCGCGCATGGCGCCATAGGGTGCGCTGATCTTCGCGCGCGTGCCGGGGCCGGCGCCATCGGCTTCCTCGGCCTCGGTGGGCAGCCACCACTTCGAGAAGTTCTCCAGCACCGCCGGCGCCGGCAGCGGGCCCTTGGCATGCGCCACCAGCAGCGGCGTGTGCAGCTGCGAGCGCTCGTACCAGCAGATGGCGGCCGGGCCGTCGAAGGCCTCGGCCATCGCGGCGAGGGCGCTGCGTTGCGCGGCCAGCGCCGCGGCATCGGGCGCGGAAGCACCGGAGGCCGGCGTGGCCGGCACCGCCGCGCTGTCGGACAGCACCGCCTTGGCGCGCGCCCAGTCCACCGGCAGCAGCGCGCAGGCCGCGGCGGGGGCCGGCAGCGCCGGCCAGGGCGCGGTGCCGGCGGGCGCGCCGGCGCTGCGGCGCACGAAGCTGCGCAGGCTCTGGCCGCCGGGCGTCACTTCCACACGCAGCGCCTGCAGCGACGGGAAGAAGTGCTGGTAGCCGAACGAGAGCATCGGACCACCGGCCACCAGCGTGTGCGCCGGGCCGGGCGTGCCGCTCAGGCCGACGTGCTGGCGCCACAGCGCCTGCGCGCCGCTGTCGCCGGACAGCAGCTGGTCCAGCACCTGCGCGGCCTGCGCATCGGGCTGGCGCGCGCTGTCGAACAGCAGCCCGGGGTCGGACAGCACGACGACGCGGTTGCCGCGCGAGGCGATCGCCAGCGTGCGGCGCGACGACAGCTGCAGCGCATAGACCGGCTGCGACGAGAAGCTCAGCGGCGAGGTCTTGATCTCGCCGATCAGCGTGAGCTGCTTGTCCTTGGCCGCCACTGCCGCCAGGCCCTGCAGCGCCTTGGCCACGGTGCCGCGCGTCATCGCCATCGCCCAGTACCGCGGCGCACCCTTGCCGTCGGTCCACAGCGCCACTTCGGACGGCTCGTCCAGCGCCAGCGCAAGCAGGTTGTCGGCCAGCGTGGTCTCATGCTCGAACGCGATGCGGCGCAGCGCGCCGGTCAGGCCCAGGCGGTCCTCGTGTTCCTCGTAATAGAACGCAAAGTCCTCGGTGAGCAGCTCGCGCAGCACCGGGGCCTTGACCAGGTCGCGCGGCAGCGCCGACAGCGAAGGCGTGGCCAGGTAGGCCGCCGGCTGGCGCAGGTCCACCCCCAGCGCGTTGATGCGCCCCTCGAACCGGTTCCACTGCCAGGCCACGGTGGCCACGGCCGCCACGCCTGCCAGCGCCAGCACGCCCAGGCCGATGATCCATTTGCGGTTCACGCCGCTCTCCTCCTGCCGCCCCACGGCCGCGGCACTCTAACGCAGCCGGGTGGCGGCCACGATGTCAGGAATCGGCTTTCCAGACGAATTTGCCATCGGGCCGGATGTAGCCCGACATGCGCCCGGCGCCGACGAAGGCCAGGCCGTTGCCGAAAGGCCGCGCGAAGCTGAACTGCGGCTCGATCACCATGCGGCCCTGCTTGTCGATGTAGCCGTGCTTGCCGCCGACCTTCACCACCGCCAGCCCCTGGCTGAAGGGCCAGACGCGCTCGGCCTCGGGTGCCAGCACCAGCTTGCCGTGCTTGTCCAGGAACTGCGGGCGGCCGTTGTCCTTGACCAGCGCGAGGCCGTCGGACACGTCCTCGGCCGACTCGTACTTCGCCGGGATCACCAGCGCGCCGGTCTTGTCGATGTAGCCGTACTTGCCGTCGATCCACACGCGGGCCAGGCCTTCCTTGAAGTCCGAGGCCTGGGCGTAGCGCGGCGGCACCACCAGCTGGCCCGTCACGCTCATGAAGCCCTGCTGGCGGCCGGCCCAGACGCGCACCATGCCGTCGCTGGCGATGCCGACGAAGTCGACGCCGGGCGGCGTGATGTCGCGGCCCCGGGCGTCGAACACGCGGTGCGTGCGGTCCGGGCCCTGGCGCGCCTCGGCGCGCACCAGGCCGCCGCCGGGGGCCAGCAGCTTGTCGTGCTGCGCCGGCACCACCAGCTTGCCGCTGCGGTCGATGGCGCCGTACTTCATCGCGCCCCAGGCATCGGCGATGCCCACCACCGCCAGGCCGTCGACGAAGGGCTGCGCGTCATCGAAGGCCGGCGCGATGACCAGCTGGCGCTTCGGGTCGGCATAGCCCCAGCGCAGCTTGCCGCTGCCGTCCTTGCCGCGCATCGGCACCAGGCCGTCGGCAAAGGGCTGGCTCAGCTCGTCCTGCGGCTCGATCACCAGCTTGCCGTCGCCGTCGGCATAGGCGGTGCGGTAGCCCTTGCGCAGCATGATGTAGGGCTGGCCCAGGCGCAGCTCGCTGTACTCCGGCGGCAGCACCACCTGGCCTTCGAGGTTGATCAGCCCGTGCAGGTCGCCCTGGCGGATCGGGAACAGCGGCGGCAGCGGCTGACCCTGGGCCACGCCGCCCCAGGCGCCGGGCAGCAGCGTGGACACCAGCAGCGCGGCGCGGGCGCACCAGCCGGCGGCGGGGAGGGCAAGGCGTTTCATCGAGGGCGGCCTTTCTGGGCAGGATGCGTTCAGCCAGCCACTGTGCCGCGCCGCGGTTTCAGGGCGGCTGCGGCAGCCGCCGACGGCATGTTTCGTTTGTAGCCGCGGCGTGCTGAACCGCGCTCGTGGCCGGGCAGCCGGCGCGGGTCAAGGGGCGCGCGGCACCCGCACCGCAAAGGTGGCGCTTGCCTTGGCCACCACCTCGCCCGCAGCGGTCAGCTCCGCCTCGAGCATGGCCACCGCGCGCCCCTGTCGCAGGCAGTGGCTGCGGCACTCGATGGTGCTGCCGCGCACCGGCCGCAGGAAGGTGATGTGGGCGTCGATGGTGGCCCCGGTCTCGCCGGGCGCCAGCAGGGAGTACAGCGCCGCGCCCATGCCGGTATCGGCCAGCGTGAACAGCACCCCACCGTGGACCGCGCCGTGCGCGTTGCGGTGGCTGTCGCCGACCTGCAGCGTGACCAGGCTGGCGCCCTCGCCGTGCGTCACGAGCGTGGCGCCGATGGACTCCGTGAACGGCAGACGCATGCCATCGACCTTTCCGGCGATCAGGGTTTGGCCGTGCGACGACGGGTCGGCTGCGAGGCAGCCGGCCGGGCCCGAGCGCCGTCACCGAAGACCTGCGCCTTGACCTTGAAGAGCGCGGCCTCGTACTCGCTGCGGCATTTGCGCAAGCGCTCGGCCGGCCCGGTGACGGACAGCCCCAGCACCTCTTCGCCGATGCGGCCGGCCACGGCCATCGCGGCCACGCCTTCGGTGCCTTCGCCGTCGACCCAGGCGTAACCGCGCTGGCGCGTCGCCTCGATCGAGCGCAGCAGCTGCTGCGGATCGGTCACGGTGTTCGGCGTCAGCGCTTTCAGGGGCCTTCTGGCGAGGATCTCGGCCGCGTCCGCGGGGTCCAGCTCGGCCAGCAGGGCCTGGCCCAGGGCGGTGGCATGCAGGCCGATGCGCGTGCCGGCGGCGGTGATGTAGCGCAGCGCATGCCGCCCTTCGCAGATGCCCAGCACCTCCACGTGGTGGTGGCCCAGCACGCCGCACAGCGCCGATTCGCCTGTCAGGTCGACGAGCAGTTCGACCGCCTCGCGGCCCGCCGTGGCCACCGGGTTGTTGCTCGCGATCGCGTTGGCCAAGGTGCTGAGCTGCGGCGTCGGGTAGAAGCGCCGGCTGCGCGCCGTGCGCATCAGGTAGCCGGCCTCCTGCAGCGTGTACAGCAGGTCGACGCAGCTGCTCTCGGGCAGGTCGAGCAGCTTGGCGATCTCGGCGTTCGACAGTTCGCGGCGCTCTCGGGCGAAGGCCTCGAAGAGCAGCATGGTGCGGGCGGCGGCAGGCACGAAGGCGGGCATGGTTGTCTGGGAAGCCGGGCGGTGGGCCGGTGCATTGTCTCAATCGCCGCTGCATCCCCCCAGGCCGCGCAGGCGTGCCAGGGCGGCCGCGGCCTGCGCGACCAGCGCCTGGACGATGGCGGCCAGCGATTGCGGTCGATCGGCAAACGCGATGGCCGGCCCCATCGACAGCAGGCCGGCCTCGGGATCGCCGCCGATGTAGGCCCGCTCGCGACCGGTGCGCCCGAGCACGCGGTCACCGAACTCGGGGTAGTGGCGGGCGCCGGCGGCCTCCATCTCGGCCACCTCGCGGGCGGTGGCGTTGTCCAGCACGCGCCAGGGATGACCGGTGCCGCGCAGCCGCATCACCGAGTCGTCCGCCCCGGCCGCCAGCAGGCGCCGTCGCACGGCCGCATGCACGGGCACCTCGGCACCGACCAGGAAGCGGGTGCCGATGAGCACACCCTCGCAGCCCAGCGCCAGCGCCGAGGCGATCTGGCGCCCGTGGCCCACGCCACCGCCCAGGGCCAGCGGCACCTGCAGCTGCTCCAGGGCCAGGCTGCACAGCAGGTGCGAGGACAGCTCGTTCATGCCCGGGTGGCCGCCGGCCTCGGGGCCGACCAGGGCAATGGCGTCGGCGCCATGCTGCTGCGCCTTCAGCGCATGGGCCACGGTCGTGCACTTGTGCACCAGCACGCCACCGGCCGCGTGGATGCGGTCGAACAGCGGCCAGGGCGCGGGGCCGACGGTCTCGAAGTGCCGCACGCCGTGCGCCAGCGCCACGTCCAGCTGCTGTGCCACGTCGGCCTCGAAGTCCATGCGCCGCGACAGCGTGAGGTTGACGCCGAAGGCGGCGTCACCACAGGCCTGGCGGCAGCGCGCGAGCTGGGCCTCGAAGGCGGGCAAGCCGTCGAAGGAGCGCGGCGTCATGAAGGCCATGCAGCCGGCGCGGACCAGCGCCGACACGTAGTCGGCGTCGGACAGCCACATCAGGCCCCCGCCGAGGATCGGCACGCGCATGCCGAACAGCGCCGTCAGGCGCGTGTGCCAGCGCATGGTCACAGCATGTAGAAGCCGCCGCTGATGCCGATGCTCTGCCCGGTGATGTACGCGGCCCGATCGCTGGCCAGCAGGCACACCATCGGCGCGACGTCCTCGGGCCGCGACAGCCGCTTCAGGCCCTTGGCGATGGGGTAGGCGCCCAGCATCCTGCCCAGCAGCTCGTTGTTCTCGGGCGTGGCCTCGGGCGACAGCGGGCCGGCCTTGATGCCCTCGTGCGACACGGCACCCAAGGCCACGGTGTTGACGTTGATGCAGTCGCGGCCATGCTCCTGCGCGATGGCCTTGGCAAAGCCCAGCATCGCCGCCTTGGCGCCGCTGTAGACCGCCAGGCGCGCCTCGCCACCGCGGCCGGCCTCGGACATGATGTTGACGATCTTGCCCCAGCGCCGCTCCTTCATGCCCGGCAGCACCGCGTGGCAGCAGTGCAGCATGCCGTTCACGTTGAGCGCCAGGATCTTCTGCCAATCGTCGGCGTCGGTCTCCAGGAACAGCGGCGCCATGCCGCCCTTGCTGCGCCGCTCCACCGTGACGCCGGCGTTGTTGACCAGGATGTCGATCGGCCCCAGCGCCGCCACGGCGCCGGCGATGGCGGCGTCGATGCGGGCCTTGTCGGTGATGTCGGCGGGCGCCGCGTGGCCCTGGCCGCCGGCGGCGCGGATCTCGGCCACCACGGCGTCGGCGCGCTCGGCGAAGAAGTCGTTCACGGCCACGGCGCAGCCTTCCTCGGCCAGCTGCAGCGCGATGCGGCGGCCCACGCCCTGGCCACCGCCGGTGATGAAGGCCACGCGGCCCTTGAGGTTCAGATCCATGGGGTCACTGTCCTTTGAAGAGGGGGGGACGTTTGTCGATGAAGGCCTGCATGCCTTCGCGGCGGTCTTCGCTGGTGACGACGATGGCCGCAGCGAAGCGTTCGTACTCCAGGCCGGCCTCGATGCCGACCTGCTGGCCGAGGTCGATGGCCTGCTTGATGTAGCGCAGCGACAGCGGCGCATTCGCCGCCATGCGCCCGGCCATGGCCAGCGCGCTGTCCAGCAGCTCGGCCGCGGGCACCACCTGCGTCACCAGGCCGATGCGCAGCGCCAGCTCGGCATCGATGTGGTCGCAGGTCAGCATCAGCTGCTTGGCCCAGGCCGTGCCCACGATGCGCGGCAGCCGCTGCGTGCCGCCGGCGGCCGGCAGCGCGCCGATCTTCGCTTCGGGCAGGCCCAGCTTCGCGTGCGGCGCGCACAGGCGCACGTCGGCGCACAGCGCCAGTTCCAGCCCGCCGCCCAGCGCCACGCCGTTGAGGGCCGCGATCACCGGCTTCTCGAAGCACTCGATGGCCCGGAACAGCTCGTGCGTGGCGCGCTGGCGCAGGTGGAACTCGGGCAGGGTCAGGTTCTGGCTCACGCGCTCCTTGATGTCGGCGCCGGCGCAGAAGGCCTTGTCGCCCGCGCCGGTGAGGACCACCACGCGCACCGACGCATCCTCGCGGGCACGCTCGGTGAAGGCGTGGCGCAGCTCGTCCTTCATCGGGCCGCCCAGCGTGTTCATGCGCTCGGGCCGGTTCAGCGTGATGACGGCGACCGGGCCGCGCAGTTCGTAGCGCAGGGTTTCGTAGTCCGTGCTCATGAGCGCTTCACTCCTTGTGCAGAACGTGGGCCACGGCCATCGTGCCCAGGCCGATCATGTGGGCCAGGCCGGTGCGCGCGCCGGGCTGCTGGCGGCCGGTGGCCTCGCCGCGCAGCTGGCGCACGATCTCGGCCACCTGGCCGATGCCCGTGGGCCCCAGCGGGTGCCCCATGCCGATCAGCCCGCCCGAGGCGTTGACGGCGCAACGCCCGCCGATGGCCCACTCGCCACGGGCCAGTGCGCCGGCCGCGTCGCCCGGGGCGCAGGCGCCGATGGCTTCGCCATAGACCAGCTCCTCGATGCTGAAGGCGTCGTGCAGCTCGATCAGGTCCAGCGCGTCGGCCCGCAGGCCGGCCTGCTGCAACGCGGCCTGCGCCGATTGGCGAACGAGCTCGACGATGGGCGGCACGCCCTGCGGAATGTCCTCGGCCAGGCGTTCGCTGCTGCTGACCGAGGCCAGCACGCGCACCGCGCGAGCGCGGTCCAGGCCCAGGCGCTCGAGCCCGGCTTCGTTGGCGACGATGGCGGCCGCCGCCCCTTCGCCGCGCGGGGTGCACATCATGCTGGTCAGCGCACCGGCGATGCGCGGCGAGCCCAGCACCTGTTCCAGCGTGCGCGGCTTGCGGAACTGGGCATAGGGGTTCAGTGCCGCGTTGCCATGGTTCTTGACGGCCACCCGCGCCAGGTCGGCTTCGGTGAGCCCGTGGTCCTGCATCAGCCGGCGTGCCAGCAGCGCGAACTTCACCAGCGGGACGTGGGCCGTGGGCGACAGGGGCTGCAACCCGTCCTTGCTGGCGGCGCGGCGCCCGTCGCCGAACTTGTCCACGCCGAGCGCCAGCGCCACGTCGTGCTCGCCGGCGGCCACCTGCAGGCAGGCGGTGCGGAACGCGCTGCTGCCCGAGGCCGAGGCGTTCTCGACCTGCATCACCTCGAAGCCGGTGCTGCCCAGGTGGCGCAGCATCACGCGGCCGGCGGCCATGCCGATGGCGGCCGTGCCCACCACGGCCAGCGGCACCTGCGGCCAGCCGAGCCGCGCGTCGGCCAGCGCTTCGCGCACAGCGGTCAGGCCGAGCTGGACATACGGCGTGTCGGTGGGGAACTGGTAGCGGTGCATCCCGATGCCCACCACGTAGACCGGGTTGCGCTGCAGGACGCTCATCGGGCGCCTCCCTGCAAAGGCGCGAAGCGCCAGGGGCTGGCGCCACCGGCTTCGCCGAGGTGCACCGGCTCCACCACCGCACCCGTCGCGACGTCGGATTCACTGGCCACCTGCAGCAGCGCTTCCTCGACGACACCGGGCGCCAGTTCGATCTCGCCGACGACGCAGGGCACCGGCAGGCCCGGGACCAGTTCGGCATGCACGGTGACCGCGTTGCGCAGGATCGCCGGCCCGGGCGGGGCCTTGGCCTGCAGCTGCTGGCGGGGTGCGCCGCAGGCGCGGCAGCCCCAGCTCTCGGCCGGGAAGTTCCAGGCGCCGCAGGCCTGGCAGTGGCCCAGCATCAGCTGGGGTGTCTCAGGGGATGACATCGGGGTCTCCGTTGAACAGCTCAGGAAATCAGGTCGCTCATGTTGCGCGTTATGGCGCGAGCCTGGTCGTATTCGGTGCGCAGCCGGGCCACCAGCTCGGCCACGGCGGGCACGTCGTGCACGCCGGAGCAGGAATGGCCCGCGCTCCAGATGTCGGCCCAGCGCGCGGGCTGCGGTCCGCTGGCGTCGGCGCCGAAGCGCTCGCGTGCCTGCTCGGGGCTCAGGTGTTCGGGCAACTGCTTCAGGTCCAGCCCGGCGGCTTCGAGCGAGCCGCGCAGCCAGCTGGCCGGCAGGCCGGTGAGCGCGCGCGTGAGCACGATGTCGTCCATCGACGCGTCCACCACCATCTGGCGGTAGGCCTGCGCCGCCAGGCTCTCCCGCGTGGCGATGAAGCGCGTGCCCATGTAGCCCAGCGTGCAGCCCAGCGTGCGCGCGGCCCACAGCGAGGCGCCGTCGCTGAGCCCGCCGGCGAGCACGATCGGCCCGTCGTAGAAGGCCCGGACGGCCCGCACGAAGGCGAAGGGGTTGGCCCAGCCGGTCTTGCCGCCGGCACCGGCGGTCAGCAGCACCAGGCCGTCCACGCCCGCCTGCAGCGCCTTCTCGGCGTGGCGCACGCTCGCGACGTCGGCCAGCACCGCGATGCCGGCGTCCTTCAGCTGCGGCATCAGCGCCGCCGGTGAGCCGACGCTGGTGATCACCACCTGCGTGCGATGCGCTGCGAAGCGCTCGACGGCGTCGCGCAGCTGCGCCGGGTCGCGGCGCATGATCAGGTTCGGGCAGTAGGGGCCATAGGGCCGGCCCTCCGCCAGCGCGACATCACGTTCGCGATCCAGCCGCTGCAACCAGCCTTCCAGCTCGTCCAGCGTGCGGGCATTGGGCGTCGGAAAGGCACCTACGATGCCGGCCCGGCAGGCGGCCGACACCAGCTCGATGCCGGAGATGCGCAGCATCGGCGCCGCGATCAGCGGCAGCTGCAGCCCGGACAGGAAGGGCAGCTTGGCGCTCATCCCAGCGTGGCGCCGGAGCGGCGCACGACTTCGGCCCACTTGGCCTGCTCGGCGGCGACGAACTGCGCCAGGCTCTTGTCGCGCACATCCAGCAGCGGTTTGCTGCCGGTGCTGGTGAAGGGGCTGGTCACGTCCTTCTCGCGCAGCACCGCGGCCACGGCATCGCCGATGCGCTTGGTGACCTCGGGCGGCGTGCCCGCCGGCACGACGATGCTGGACCAGGCGGCGGACACGGCGTTCGGGTAGCCCGCCTGCCCGATGGTCGGCAGCTCGGGCATCAGCTCCAGCCGTTCGGTGTGCATGACCGCCAGGGCCCGCAGCTTGCCGGACTGGATGTGCGGCAGCAGCGGCGTGACGTAGTCGAACATCAGGTCCAGCCGGCCGCCCAGCATGTCCTGCAGCGCCGGCGAGGTGCCCTTGTACGGCACGTGCGTCAGCTTGGTGCCGCTTTCGGTCTGGAACAGCTCCGCGGTGAGGTGCGTGCCGGTGCCCGCGCCGGCCGAGCCGTAGTTCAGCTGCCCCGGCTTGGCCTTGGCCTCGCGCACGAGATCGGCCACGGTCTTCCACGGCCGCACGCTCTCCACCACCAGGATCGTGGGCGACACGAACATGCCGTGGATGTGGGTGAAGTCCTTCAGCGGGTCGTACTTCAGGTTCTTGTACAGCGCCAGGTTGGCGGCCATCGTGCCTTGCGTGCCGTACAGCCAGGTGTAGCCATCGGCCGGCGCCCGCGCCACCTGTTCGGTGCCCAGCGAGCCACCGGCGCCAGGCCGGTTGTCGATCAGCACCTGCTGGCCCAGCAGGTCGCTCAGGCGCTTGCCGATCGCCCGCGCCGAGGTGTCGGTGATGCCGCCCGGCGGGAACGGAATGACCCAGGTGATGGGATTGGCCGGCCAGCTTTGCGCACGGGCCAGGGGGGCGATGGCCAGCAGGGCAGCCAGGGCCGAAAAGTCTCGACGTTGCATGGAAAGTCTCCGTTCTGGGCGGTCGGGTCTAGGGTTCTCACGGGACTGCTGTAGTTCGAGATATCGCAGTACAGTACGACTAATCGTAGACGATGTGCGCGATTCCGCAACTCCGCGTTTGTGCGGAGGCCCGATCACCGAACCCGGAGAACGACCGATGAGCCTCGACCTCGACGAGACCCAACTGCTGCTGCGCGACAACGTGCGCCGCTTTCTGCAGACCGAAGTGGTGCCGCTGGTGCAGCGCCACGAGGCGGCGCGCACCTTCCCCTTCCAGCTGATGCCCAAGCTGGCCGAGCTGGGCTTCCTGGGCGGCACGCTGCCGGAGGACCAGGGCGGCCAGGGCATCGACCACCCGACCTGGGCGGTGATGATGGAAGAGCTGGGCTACCACTGGCTGAGCCTGCGCACGATGGTCAACATCACCAACGGCAGCATCCACCGCCTCGCCACGCAGGGCACGCCCGAGCAGAAGCGGCGCTACCTGACACCCATGATGCGCGGCGAGCTGCGTACCTGCTCGGGCCTGACCGAGCCCAACGTCGGCAGCAACATCGCCGGCATCCAGATGCGCGCGGAGCTGCAAGGCGACGAATGGGTGCTCAACGGCCGCAAGCTGTGGATCACCAACGGGGCCGACGCGGAGGTGGCGCTGATCATCGCCCGCAGCTTCAGCCCCACCTGCAATGGCAAGCTCTCGTGCTTCATCGTCGACCGGCGCGAGACCCCTTACGACGTGCGCAAGCTCGACACCATGGTGCTGCGCTGCACCGGCACGGCCGAGCTGGGCTTCAGCGATGTGCGGATCCCGAAGGAGAACCTGGTCGGCGTGGAGGGCGAGGCCCTGAGCGCCACGCTGAAGGGCCTGGACGCGGCGCGCGTGAACATCGCGATGGGCGCGGTGGGCGCGGCGCAGGCGGCGCTGGACCTGTCGATCGCGCACGTCAAGCAGCGCCAGCAGTTCGGCCGGCCGATCGGCAGCTTCCAGCTGGTGCAGAAGCACATCGTGGACATGACGGTGCGCGTGGAAGCCGCGCGGGCGCTGGGCATGCGGGCCGCACATGCGCTGAAGGCCGGCAAGGACGTGCGACAGGCCTGCAGCATTGCCAAGCTCTATGCCACCGAGGCCGCGCACGAGGTGGCCAGCATGGCGGTGCAGGTGCACGGCGGCCTGGGCTACAGCGAGGACTATCCCGTCGAGCGCATCTTCCGCGACACCCGCGGCGGCATGATTCCCGAAGGGACGACCGAGATCCAGACGCTGATCGTGGGGCGCGAGATCCTCGGCATCAACGCCATTGCCTGAGACATCGATGAACCCCCTGCACGGCCTCTTCAACCCGCGCTCGATCGCCGTGGTCGGTGCCTCCGACCGGCCCGACAGCATCGGCGCACGCACGCTCGACAACCTGCTGGTGCACTCGCGCTTCGACGGCGAGGTCTGGCTCGTCAGCACCAGCAAGCCCGAACTGTTCGGCCGCCGCACCTGGCCCAGCATCGAGCACCTGCCGGCCACGCCCGAGCTGGCCGTGGTGGTGGTGCCGGCCGCCGCCGCGATGGGCGTGCTCGAGCAGTGCGCGGCGCGCGGCGTGCGCTTTGCCGTGGTGCTGACCTCGGGCTTCGGCGAGACCGGGCCCGAGGGCCAGGCGATGGAGGCGCGCATGCGCGAGATCGCCGCCGCCTCGGGCATGCGCATCTACGGGCCCAACTGCCCGGGCATCACCAATGTCAACGGTCGCTTGGGGCTGACCTTCTCGCCCTCGTTCCCGCACGACCTGCAGCCGGGGCCCATCGGCATCGCCACGCAAGGCGGTGGCCTGGGCCGCAACATCATGCAGGCCATGGCGCGCGGCATCGGCGTGGGCATGTGGAGCAGTTCGGGCAACGAGGCCGACCTGCAGGTGGCCGACTTCATCGACTACATGGCCGACGCGGAAGACATCCGCGTCATCGTCACGCTGATCGAGGGCATCAAGGACGGCGCCCGCCTCGTGCGTGCACTGCAGAAGGCAGCGCGCCAGGGCAAGCCGGTGGTGGCGCTGAAGGTCGGCCGCAGCGAGGAAGGCGCGCGTGCGGCGGCCTCGCACACCGCCTCCATCACCGGCTCGGCCCAGGTCAACAGCGCCGTCTTCGCGCAGCTGGGCGTGATCGAGGTCGACGACATCGACGAGCTGGTGGACACGGCCTGGTTGCTCGCGCGCCAATTGCCGGGTGAGGTGGACGAGATTGCCGTCTACTGCTCGTCCGGTGGCGCCGCGGCGCTAACGGCCGATGCGATCGGCCAGCACCACATCGGCCTGACGCGGTTCCGGCCGGAAACGACGCGTGTGCTGAGCGAGAAGTTCCCGAGCTACGCCGCCGTGGGCAACCCGGTGGACACCACCGCCGCCATCCTGGCGCACAAGGGCCTGTTCGACGACACGCTGCTGCAGGTCTGCCGCGACCCGGGCGTGGCGCTGGTCGTGCTGCCCATCGCCATCGAGTACGGCGCGGTGACGGTGGAAATCGCCCAGGCGGTGCTGCGCGTGCAGGCGCAAAGCCCGGTGCCGATCCTGCCGATCTGGATGAGCGACCGCACCGGCGAGGGCTTCGAGCTCTATGCGCGCCACGGCATCGTGCCCGCGCGCAGCGTGGGCAAGGCGGTCAAGGCCATCCGCCGCTGGCTGGACCACGGGCGCTGGCGCCGTCGGGCCGACCGGCTGGATTGGCAGCCCTGGCCGACGCTGGGCCAGGCGCCGCAGCCCGGGCCGGCGCTGCGCATCACCGAGCGAGAAGCCAAGCAGTGGCTGTCAGGCCATGGCATCCCGGTGCCCGGTTCGGCCCTGGCCACCACGCGCGAGGAGGCATTGGCGGCCGCCGAACGGCTGGGCTACCCGCTGGTGGCCAAGGTGGCCAGCGCCGACATCGCGCACAAGACCGAGGTGGGCGGCGTGGCCATCGGCCTGGCGGATGCCGCGGCCGTGGGCGCGGCCTGGGACCGCATCCACGCCAACGTGCGCACCCGTGCGCCCGAAGCTCAGGTGCAGGGCCTGCTGATCGAGCGCATGGCGCCCGCCGGCGGCGTGGAGGTGCTGGTCGGCGTGTCACGCGACCCGGTGTTCGGGCCGGTGCTGACCTTCGGCCTGGGCGGCATCCATGTCGAGCTGTTCCAGGACGTCGCCCGGCGCCTGCTGCCGCTGACCCGCAGCGAGGCCGAGCGCCTGGTGCGCGAGCCGCGCAGCTTCGCGCTGCTGGATGGCGCGCGCGGCCGGCCCCGGGCCGACGTGTCGGCGCTGGTGGACCTGCTGCTGGCGCTGTCGGACTTCGTGGCGGCGCAGGGGGATCGCATCGACGAGATCGACCTCAACCCGGTATGGGTGGGGCCTGCGGGGCGGGGCGTGCTGGCGCTGGACGCGGTGATCGTCGGTCGCGGCGAGGGCGCCCGGTGATGGACTGGCAGCCGCTCGATGCCGACGGCGCCGCGCCGCTGGCAGGCCTTCGCGTGCTGGATCTTTCGGAGCTGCTGCCCGGCCCCTTCATGACGCAGAGCCTGGTCGAACTGGGCGCGGACGTGATCAAGGTCGAGCGTCCGCCGCACGGCGACCCGATCCGCCGGGCGGCGCCGGCCCTGTTCACCGCCGTCAATCGCGGCAAGCGCACGCAGCAGATCGACCTGAAGACCGAAGCCGGCCTGGCGGCCGTGCTGGCGTTGGCGGACGGCGCCGACGTGATGGTGGAGTCGTTCCGGCCCGGCGTCATGGCGCGCCTGGGGCTGGACTGGCCGCTTCTGCAGCAACGCAATCCCCGCCTGGTGCTGGTGTCCCTGTCCGGGTACGGTGCCACCGGCCCCCGGGCCCCATGGCCCGGCCACGACCTGAACTACCTGGCCGCCGCGGGGGTGGTCGGCATGGCCCTGAAGGATGACGCGGGTTCGCCGTCGTTCGGCGTACCGATGGCCGACCTGGCCGGCGCCACCTACGCGTTGGCGGCGGTGCAGACGGCCTTGCTGCACCGTGTGCGCAGCGGGCGCGGGCAGCACCTCGATGTCTCGCTGACCGACTGTGTGGCGCACTGGATGAACCCGCGCCTGGCCGCGCTGCGCGAAGCGGGTGGTGATGTCGCGAAGGCCCGCCGCGCCGTTCAGCGGCGCCCGGCCTACGGCACCTTCTTCTGTCGCGATGGGCGGGCCCTGACGGTGGCGGCCCTGGAAGACCATTTCTGGCGCGCGCTGGTGCAGGCACTGCCCTTGCCCGCGTTCGACACGCCGGCGTTCGCGCACTATCCGGGCCGCGCGGCGGCGGCCGACGAGATCAATGCGGCCATCGCGCGGGCGCTGGCCGAAGCCCCCGGCGCCCAGGCCCTGGAACGCCTGGCGGCGGCCGACGTCCCGGTGGCGGAGGTCGTTGCGCTGGACGAGCTGCCGCAGTCGCCGGCGCTGGCGGGCCGCGGCCTGTTCGTCGAGACCGCGGCCGGACCCCTCATGCGCTTCCCGGTGCGGCTGGACGGCGTGGGCGCGGCATGAGCGTGGGCGCGGCATGCTGAAATGCGGACCCCATCCAAGCGCGAGGAGACCCGCATCATGATCGGCTACGTCACCCTGGGCACCAACGACCTGCCGCGCGCCGCGGCCTTCTACGACGCGCTGCTGGCGCCGCTGGGCATCCAGCGCATCATGGACTTCGGCACCGGCTACGCCTGGGGCTCGGCGATGGACAAGCCGGCGCTGGGCATCATGAAGCCGTACAACAAGCAGCCGGCCACCGCCGGCAACGGCACGATGGTGGCGATCGTCGTCGACACCAAGGCCAAGGTCGACGAGGGCTACCGGCGCGCGCTGGCCCTCGGCGGCACCGACGAAGGCCCGGCCGGCCCGCGTGGGGACAGTTTCTACGCCGGCTACTTCCGCGACCTGGACGGCAACAAGCTGAACTTCTTCTGCATGACCGGTCAGTGAGCCGGGCCCGCGCCGCCACCTGAGCCACCGCCTGAGCCGCCCGGATGGGCGGCCAGCGCCGCGAGCGCGCCCTGCAGGGCCCGGTCCAGGTCGGCCAGCAGCGCCTGCGCCCCGGCCGCGTCCGGCGTGCCGGCGCGCAGCGCCGTCTCCAGCGCCGCAGCGGCCTGCGACAAGGCCATCAGCCCCAGCGTCGCGGCGCTGCCCTTGAGGTCGTGCGCACGCAGGCGCGCGGCGTCCAGGTCGCCCTGCGCGATCAGCCCGCGCAGCGTGTCGGCCACCTGCGCCTCGCGCTGCACGAACAGGCCGATCAGGCGCCACACCAGCGGCTCGTTGCCGCCCAGGCGCCTGCGCAGCCCGGCCAGGTCCAGCACCTCGGCCGGCACCGCGGCGGGCGCCACCGGCACCGCGGCCGCGGCGCCGGTCTGCAGCCCTTCGCGCAGCGCCTGCAGCAGGCGCTCGGGCATCACCGGCTTGGCCACGTGGCTGACCATGCCGGCGGCGATGCAGCGCGCGCGGTCCTCGGGCAGCGCGGCCGCGGTCATGCCGATCACCGGCAGGCCGGCGCAGCCGGGCAGCGCATGGATGCGGCGGGTGGCTTCCAGGCCGTCCATCACCGGCATGTGCAGGTCCATCAGCACCGCGTCAAAGCTGCCGGCGCCGGCCTGGCGCACCAGCGCCACCGCCTGGGCCCCATCGCAGGCCAGCGCCACCACCGCGCCCAGGCGCTGCAGGAACTGCGAGGCGACCATCTGGTTCAGCTCGTTGTCCTCGACCAGCAGCACGCGCAGGCCCGGCGGCAGCACGCCGGGCTCGGGCGGCGCGACGGGCGGCGCCAGCTCGGCCACATCCGCTACCGCCAGCCGCGCGGTGAACCAGAAGCGGCTGCCCACGCCGGGCGTGCTGTCGACGCCGATCTCGCCACCCATCATCTCGACCAGGCGCTTGCAGATCGCCAGCCCCAGGCCGCTGCCGCCGAAGCGGCGGGTGATCGAGCTGTCGCCCTGCGAGAAGGCCTCGAACAGCGCGGCCTGCTGGGCGGGCTCGATGCCGATGCCGCTGTCGCGCACCTCGAAGCGCAGCCGCACCTGGCCGTCGGCGACCGGTCCGTCCTGCCACACGAGCACCGCGATGCCGCCGCGCTCGGTGAACTTCACCGCATTGCCCACCAGGTTGTTCAGCACCTGCGACAGCCGCAGCGCGTCGCCCACCAGGCCGCGCGGCAGGTCGTGCGCGCGGTCCACCTGCAGGTGCAGGCCCTTCTGCTCGATGCGCGCGATGAACAGCCCGGCCACGCGCTGCAGCAGCTCGGTCAGGTCCAGCGGCAGCTGTTCGAAGCGCATCTGGCCGGCCTCGATCTTGGAGTAGTCGAGCACGTCGTCGAGGATGCCCATCAGCGCCACCGCCGAGGCATGCACCTTGTCGACATAGGTGCGCGCCGGCTCGGCCAGCGCCTCGTCGCGCGCCAGCCGCGACAGGCCGATGATGGCGTTCATCGGCGTGCGGATCTCGTGGCTCATGTTGGCCAGGAAGGCGCTCTTGGTGCGCGCGGCGTCCTCGGCCGCGTCGCGCGCGGCGGCCATCGCGTCGAGCACCTGGCGCTGCTCGGTGATGTCGCGCGCCATCACCAGCAGGTGCGGCCGGCCGCCGCGGTCGACCCGGGCCAGCGACACCTCCACGTGCGCGGCCGCGCGCGGCCCCACCGCCGGCCAGGCCAGGGCCAGCTGGCGCGGCAGGCCGTCGGCCAGCGTGGCATCGGCCTGCGCCAGCAGCCCGGTCTGCTGCCAGGCGGCGCTGCCGCGCACGTTGCGCAGGCGCATCTCGGCCAGGCTCAAACCTGCAAGGTGAGCGGCCACGGCGTTGGTGATGACGCACTGGCCGTCGGCCTGGTAGACCGAGATGCCGACCGGCGCGGTGTGGATCACCGCCTCGGAAAAGCGCAGCAGCTCCTCGGCCCGCGCCTGCGCGGCCTTGACCGGCGTGATGTCGATCAGCGTGACGTAGAAGCCGAGCACCCGACCGTCCTCGTCGACGTCGGGCCGGTACTCCACCTGGGCCCAGCCCGCAGCGGCGTCGCCCGCGCCCGGCATCCGGCGCTCGAAGCGCTGCGGCGCACCGGACAGCGCGCCCTGGATGTGGGGCCAGGCCTCGCGCAGCCGCGCGGCGTCGAGCAGCTGCTGGATCGGCAGCCCGGGCATCTGCTCGGGCCGCACGCCGAACCACTGCTGGTAGGCCTTGTTGCCCAGGCGCAGGCGCAGCTCGGCGTCCCAGTAGCCGATCATCGCCGGCGCGTTGTCCAGGATGTTGTGCAGGTCGCGCTCGCGCTGGCGGATCGTCGCGGCCTGCTCGTCGAGGCGGCGTTCGAGCTGCTGCTGCAACTGGGCCACCTCGCGCTTGAGCTGCTGGCGTTCCAGGCTGCGCTCGATGGAGTGCACCAGGCTTTGCCGGCTGAGCTGGGGCTTGGGCAGGTAGTCGGCAGCGCCCTGGTGCAGCGCCTGCACCGCCAGGCTCTCGTTGCCGGCGCCGGTGACCATGATCACCGGCACCTCGGACCGGGTTTCGGCGCGCAGCTGCGGCAGCAGCTCGGCGCCGGTGGTGTCGCCGAGGTGGTGGTCGAGCACCACGCAGTCGAAGCGCTGCTCGCGCACCGCGGCCAGCGCCTCGGCGCCGGAGGCGGCCTGGCGCGCATGCACCAGGTAGGGCGAGCCGGCGAGCAGGCGCAGCACCCGCTCGCGGTCGACGTCGTCGTCGTCGACCACCAGCAGGTGCAGCGGCAGCATCGCCGCGGCGGGTTCGGGGGCAGCAGCGGGGTTCACGGCAATCGCACCGCCTGGTCGTAGTCGGTCAGCAGCTGGGCCAGCCGGGCAAACTGCGGGCCCACGGCGGCCTTGACCATGTAACCCGCGATGTGCGCGTGGTAAGCACGTGTTCGGTCGCTCTCGGCGTCCGAGGTGGTGAGCACGAACACCACGTCGTCCTTCAGCAGCGGGTCGGTGCGCAGCTGCTGCAGGAACTCGAAGCCGTTCATGCGCGGCATGTTCAGGTCGAGCAGGATCACACGCGGCCGCGGCACGCGGCGCTGCGCGTCCTCGCCGCGCAGCGCGGCCAGCGCGACGATGCCGTCCTCGGCCCACACCACCGGGTAGGGCGCGCCGATGCGGTTGAGGCTGCGCACCACCGACTCGGCGGCCACGTCGTCGTCCTCGACCAGCAGCACGGTCAGGGCGGGGTCAGGTTTCATCGCTGGTCCTCCGGGGGAAGCGCGGCCACCAGAAGCGCATGCCGGTACCGCGGCCATCGGCCACCGGCGAGATCACCTCGATGCGGCCGCCGTGCACCTCGACCAGGCGCTTGGTCAGCGCCAGGCCGATGCCCGAGCCGCCGCGCTCGCGCGCGGTAAGGGTCTGGAACAGCTTGAAGATGCGCTCGCGCGCGGCCTCGGGCACGCCGGGGCCGTCGTCGATGACGCTGACCTCGCAGAAGCTGTCGTCGTGCCGCGCGCTCACCTGGATGCGGCCCTGGTCGCGGTCGTGGTGCTTGACCGCATTGCTCAGCAGGTTGCGCAGCACGGTTTCCAGCGGCGTGCGGGTGGCCGGGAACGGCGGGATGTCCAGCGCCAGCTCGACCGCGAAGCCGGCCGGCACCGGCTGTATCTCCAGCACGCCGCGCACCAGCGCGCCCAGGTCGACCTGCGTGAACTCGGTGGCGGCGCGACCGGCGCGCGCGTAGCTCAGCAGGTCGTCGATCAGGCGCTCCATGCGGCCGATGCGCTGGCTGATGCGCTCGAGGTTGCGCTGCACCTCGGCGGGCACCCCGCCTTCGACGGCGCCGAGGTCGGCGTTGATCCACTCGACCAGGTCGGCAATGCCGCGCAGCGGCGAACGCAGGTCGTGCGAGGCGACGTAGGTGAACTCCTGCAGGTTGGCGTTGGCCTGGCGCAGTTCGAGCTCGAGCTTCTTGCGGATGCTGATGTCGCTGACGGCGGCCAGCGTCATGGTCTGGCGTTGCCAGCGCACGCGCGACAGGCCGATTTCCACCGGCAGCTCGGTGCCATCCGCATGCAGCGCGGTGAGGTCGCGGCCGCGGCCCATCATGCGCGCCTCGCCGGTGCGGCGATAGCCCGCCATCAGCGCGCCATGGGCGCCGCGGTAGCGCTCGGGCAGCAGGGTTTCCAGCGGCTGGCCGATCAGCGAGGGCGCCGTGTGGCCCAGCGATTCGGCGATGACCCGGTTCGCCATCACGATGCGGCCGTGGTCGTCGACGATCAGCAGACCGTAGGGCGAGGCGTCGAACAACCCGCGGAAGGCCCATTCGAGCGCCAGCCGTTCGCTGATGTCGACCACCGAGGCCAGCACCAGCGGGCCCTGCGGGCCGGACAGCGGGTTCAGTCCGATCTCGACCGGGAACTCATGGCCGTCGGCCCGCCGCGCGTACAGCACGCGGCCGGCCCCCATGGCGCGCGGTTCGGGATGCGCGAAGAACGCGCCGCGCAGGCCGACGTGCGCTTCGCGCAGCGCGCCGGGCAGCAGCACTTCGAGCATCTGGCCGTTCAGCGTGCCCTCGGCATGGCCGAACATGGTTTCGAGCACCGCGTTGGCGGCGACGATGCGGCCTTCGCGGTCGACCATCACGAAGCCGTTCGGCGCGGCATGGAAAGCCCGCGCGAGCAGATCGACCGACGGCGCGGCCGGCAGGTCGCTGGACACGCCCGTCATCCCGGCAAGGGCCGGGCAGGCGCCTCACGGCGCGGCCGGATCCGGCTGCAACACTCCCGCTGACGCCTGCGCATCGGCAGCTCCCATGGGCATTCTTTCGTTTGGCGATGTACAGCGAAGCCCAATGTAGCGCCGGCATGCGCCCGCGCAGCCGCATTGCCCCTTCAGCCCTTGGGGTTGTGCTGTCCCACGGGGGGGGATGGACAGGTCACCCGCTTACATGGGCCGTCAGGTCCATCGTCATCAGCGCGCCCTGCTTGGGCAGGTCGGCGACGACGATCACGGTGCGCGCCGGCTGGTGGCCGCCGAATTCCTCGGCGAAGCCGCGGTTCATCTCGGCGAAGTCTTCCACCCGCTTCAGGTACACGTGCACCTGCATCGCGTCGGTGAGGCTGGCGCCGGCCGCGGCCAGCATCGCGCGGAAGTTGCGCACGATCTGGCGCGACTGGCTGTACGCATCGGGGCCGGCGAAATCGCCGGTGGCGGGGTCGACGCCGGGGGTGCCCGACAGCGTGATGAAGGGCCCGGCCTTGGCGATGTGGCTGTAGGGGCCGATGGGCGGGAACAGGCTGGCGGGGGTGAGGGTTTCGACGGGCATGGTGGCAGGGTGTCTGACGTACAAGTTACGCGGCCATCGGCAATGCGGCGCGCTGCATCGTGTGGGCGATCTCGCCGATGCGCAGCAGCGCCCGGCGCTCGGCATCGGTCCAGCGGCCGACGCTCAGGCGGATGAAGTGGCGGTAACGGTCGGTGGCGCTGAACATCGTGCCCGGGGCGATGCAGATGTGCTCGTCCAGGCAGGCCTTGTACAGCGCGAGCGAATCGATCTCCTGCGGCAACTCCACCCACAGCATGATGCCGCCGGGCGGGTTGGTGACGCGGGTGCCGCGCGGGAAGGCTTCGGCGATCAGTCCGCGCGCCTCGGCCACGCGGTGCGACACGGCCTGGCGCAGCCGGCGCAGGCCGGGCTCGTAGCCGGGCTGCTGCAGCAGGTCGGCCAGCGCCAGTTCGGTGACGCTGGTGTGCCCGCCCGCGAGCGCCGCCTTCAGCCGCCGCAGCGGCGCGCCGAAGCGCCCGGCCTCGACCCAGCCGCTGCGCAGGCCCGGCGCCAGCGTCTTCGAGAACGAGCTGCACAGCATCACCAGGCCCTCGGTGTCGAAGGACTTCACGGTGCGGCGGTGCTCGTCGCGCTCGGCCAGGTCGTTGTAGATCGCGTCCTCGATCAGCGGGATCTGGTGCTCGGCCAGCAGCTGCGCCAGGCGGCGGCGCTCGGCCAGCGGCATGCTCGCGCCCAGCGGGTTCGACAAGGTGGGCACCGCCACCAGCGCGCGCACGGCTTGAGTCTGCAGCGCGAAGGCCAGCGCCTCGACCGACAGGCCGTGGCGCGGATGGGTGGGGATCTCCAGCGCCCGCAGGTGCAGCGCTTCCAGGATCTGCAGGAAGCCGAACGAGGTGGGCGATTCGAGCGCGACGATGTCGCCGGGCTGCGTCACGGTCTGCAGGCACAGCGCCACCGCCTCGGTGCAGCCGTTGGTCAGCACGATCTCGCGCGGGTCCAGCGTGCAGCCCAGCGGCAAGGCGCGGCGCGCAATCGCGCGGCGCAGCGCGTCCTCGCCCGGCACCTGCGGGTACTGGCACAGCTGCGCGCGGTGGCGCAGCGTGGCCTGGCTCAGCGCGCGGCGCAGCTTGTCCTGCGAGAACAGCCCGGCCTCGGGACAGGCGGCGCCCAGCGAGACGATCTGCGGGTCGCTGGCCGACTGCATCACCCGTTCGGCCAGCGTCGCGACGTCGACCGCCAGCGAGTCGGCCGGCGGTGCCGAGAGCTCCGGCTCGGCCAGCCGGCGCGCCGCGGCGGCGACGAAGTAGCCGGACTTGGGCCGCGCCTCGATCAACCGCGCGTCTTCCAGGTGGTGGTAGGCCTGCAGCACCGTGGACACCGACAGCGACTGCTCGCGTGCGCATTGCCGCACCGAAGGCAGCCGGTCGCCCGGTGCCAGCGTGCCACGGCGGATGGCGGCGGCAATGCGGTCGGACAGTTGCAGGTACAGCGGGTCGGTGGCGGGGCTGGTCACGGCAGGCACCTGGGGGCTCTCGGGTCGAATCGATTGTGAGGGTCGCGCCGCGCGGCGGACCAGCACAGATCGGCGCTTTCTCGGCCGACACAGATGGCCTGCACCGCCCTTCTGTGCCGCCCCAGCCAGCACAGGCCTGTGGCTGGCGGGCCGGCGCCGCGCACCGGAGCATGCAGCCCATGAACACCCCGCACCGCTCCGATGACGAACTGCCCCGCCTGATCCACCTGCATGCCGGCCAGGTGATCGCGCTGCCCGCCACTGCCGCCAGCGGCCTGCGCGTGCTGCAGGGCCGCGTGTGGCTGACCCGCTGCGGCGACCCGGACGACCATTTCCTCGACGCCGGCCAGCAGCTGCACTTGCGCGGCGACGACCAAGTGGTGATCGAGGCCGAGCGCGGCCCCGCGCGCTGCCTGCTGCTGTCACCGGCAGACACGACGCCGCTGCGGGAGGCCCTAGCATCGGGTGCATGAATGCTTCCGCCGCCCCGCTTCCGCCCTACCCGCCCCTCGGCCGCAGCGGCCTGAAAGCCTCGCCGCTGTGGCTGGGCACGATGATGTTCGGCGACCAGACCGACGAGGCCGAGGCCGCGCGCATCGTCGCCGCCACGCGGGACGCCGGCCTCAACGCGATCGACACCGCCGATGTGTATGCCAACGGCGAATCGGAGCGCATCGTCGGCCGGCTGATCGCCGCGCAGCGCGCGCGCTGGGTGCTGGCCACCAAGGTCGCCAACCCGGCCAGCGACGACCCGAACGAGCGCGGCACCTCGCGCCGCTGGCTGCGCGAGGCCTGCGAGCGCAGCCTGCGCCGGCTGCACACCGACTGGATCGACCTGTACTACCTGCACCGCGACGACGAATCGACGCCGATGGAGGAGACGCTGGACGGCATCGCGCGGCTGATCGACGCCGGCAAGATCCTGTACTGGGGCGTCTCGAACTTCCGCGCCTGGCGCGTGGCGCGGCTGGTGGAAACCGCGCAGCGCATGGGCGTGCCGCCGCCCATTGCCTGCCAGCCGCCGTACAACGCGATGAGCCGCGCCATCGAGACCGAGCTGCTGCCCTGCTGCGCGCACTACGGCCTGGGCGTGGTGGCCTACAGCCCGCTGGCGCGCGGCGTGCTGACCGGCAAGTACCGGCCCGAAGCGCGGCCCGAGCCCGGCAGCCGCGCCGCCCGCGCGGACAAGCGGCTGCTGCAGACCGAGTTCCGCGCCGAGTCGCTGGCCTTGTCCCAGCACTTCGCAAGTTATGCGCAGCAGCGCGGGCTGCTGCCGAGCCAGCTGGCGATCGCCTGGGTGCTGAACAACCGGCTGGTGGGCGGCGTGATCGGCGGCCCGCGCACCGCGGCGCAGTGGCAGGACTACCTGGGCGCCTGGAACGTGACCCTGACGCCGGAGGACGAGGCCTTCGTCAGCGGCCTGGTGGCGCCCGGCCATGCCTCGACGCCGGGCTACACCGACCCGATCTACCCGGTCACCGGGCGCGTGCCGCGCTGATCAGGCGTTAGAAGAACGACACGCGGCTCAGGATCTCGCTGTCATTGCGGTCCAGGTACTGCAGGTTGAACTCGTTGTAGGTCTTGGCGCCCAGCTCGGCCGGCCGCGCGGTGACGGCCAGGCCGCTGAGGCTGCTGGCCGTGCTGCCGGGGTAGCGGAACTGCAGGTAGCGGTAGGCCGGAAAGGCGGTGCCGGCGCTGTTGCCGGCCTTCGGGCCGGAGAAGAACTCCCACAGCTGGTAGAGCCGGAACGCGCGGTTGTCCAGCAGGCTGCCGAGCGAGGTCCAGCTCAGGTTCAGCGGCGTCGGCTTGCTGCTCATCACGTCGTTGCGCACCTGCGTGAGGGTCAGGCCAGCGAACTTCAGGCGCGGGAACTTGTCGGTGCTGGTGCCGCTGCCGGCCATCTCGACGAAGCTGTAGGACAGGCGGTTCAGCGTCGCGGTGTAGACGGCGATCGGCGTGCGCCCGACATGGCCGTTGACGGTCTTCCAGCCGTCGTCGTTGTAGACCGAGAACACATAGGTGCCGCCGGCCACGAAGCCCTGGGCCAGATGGTTGCCGTCGGCCGTGGCATTCGGTGTCGAGGTGGTGATGCCCCAGCTGTCGCTGTTGGCGCCCTGGCCCGTGCAGTCGGCCACGGCAGCCACCGGCACGCCACTGCCGCTGATGTTGCAGTAGCGGAAGCCGTCGTCGTCCTGCCAGTTCAGGTAGTTGCCGGTCCTGCCGGCGAATTCGGGCGCGCTGCGCATCACCCAGGGCGACACGAACTTCAGCGAGAAAGGCTGGCTGACGCCGTTGACCGTGGCCGACGGGCCGGGCCCGTTGACGATGACGTAGGTCGCCCGGCCCTCGGGATCGACGATGTACCAGCGCACCTCGCGCCGGTAGTTCACCGCGGGCGACTGGGCCGCGCCGGTGGCCAGGCTGTAGCGCTCGTCGCGGATGTTGCGGCCGCGCGCCGACACCTGCACCAGCTTGCGGTTGCCCAGGTAGCGCAGTGCGCTGCCGGTCTGCGCGGTGCTGCAGTTCGGCGTGCCGGCGGAGCTGCCACTGACCAGCGTCTGCGTCAGGCCGATGTCGGCCGAGCCGTCGGGGTAGGTGACGTCGTACTGCACGTCGATCTCGCGTCGCGCACTGCCATCGGCATTGGTCGTCAGGCGCTGCGCCAGCACCTGGACATTGCCGGTCTGGCGGCCGACCGCAAAGCCGTCACGGGCCTGGTAGGCCGCGACGTCGCTGTCCACGTCGTTCACGTACCAGGCGCGCGACCGGCCCTCGTGCAGGTAGCAGGCATCGGCGTACTGCAGCCGCTCGGCGCCGGTGGCGGGCATGCGCGTGGCGTACAGCGTGTCGGTGGCCTTGAGCAGCGCGTTCACCTCGGCCAGCGTGGCCGCGGGCAGCAGCGTGGCGCCCTGCAGCGTGAACACGTAGTTGCCCTGGTGGGCCAGCGTGACATCGAGGTAGGTGTCGGCGCCCAGCCTGACCGCCGGGATCGTGACCAGGCCGCTGGCCGCATCGAAGCGCGCCACGCCGGGCGCCGGCGGCTCCTGGGCCGTGGCGCCCTGCAGCGTGAACACGTAGTTGCCGGTGTTCTGCAGCGTGACGTTGGTGAAGGTGGCCGCGCCCACCGTGACCGAGGGCATCGTCAGCACGTTGGTGGCCAGGTCGTACACGCTGACCTGGGCCAGGGCGGCCAGCGGCAGGCCCAGGGCACAGGCCGCGACGGAAGGGAACAGGCGCTTGCTCATCGGGGGCTCCTTGCGGGCCGCCTTCCGGCACCGGCCGGCCCGCTATTCCATCAGCACGTTCAGGATCGCATTGCCGATGCCCATCAACGCCGCGCCGGAGATCAGCCCGGCGCAGATGGCCTCGGCACCATCGACCCACACAGTGTGGCCACGCGTGCCCGGTGTCTTGTTGCGCAGGCTCATGAGCCAGAACACGAGCGCGCCGACCCACATCATGAAGGTGGCCTCGGGCGGCAGCACCACGCCCAGGCCGATGGACACCGCCGACAGCGGGAAGCGCCCGCGCGTGGCCACCCGCGCCAGCTCGATCGCCAGCGCGGCGAGCGCGGCCGCCACCATCGAGACGACGGCCGAGGCCGGCAGGCCCTTGATCCCCTTGGCGATGAGCTCGGCCACGCCCTTCCACTGCAGCGCCGCGGGCATCGCGAACTGGTCCGAGACGATGGTGCTGACCGAGCGCACGCCGTGCGCATCGGGCGGCAGGAACAGCAGGAAGTACAGCGGCACGCAGCACAGCGCGCCGGAGAGGATGCCGATCACATGGCCCACCGCCTGGTGGCGCGGCTTGCCGCCGAGCATGTAGCCGGGCTTGATGTCCGACAGCAGGTTCGAGGCATTGGCCGCGATCTCGGCCGTCATGCCCGCGGGCACCAGGTTGCTGGCGGGGTTGGCGCGGTCGATCGCACCCATCGTGAACTGCGTGATCTTCGACAGCGCGCCGGTCGGCGTCCAGGAGGTCAGCGCCATCGAGTTGGCGCAGATCACCGTGAGCACGATGATCAGCGGCAGCGAGACCACGGCCAGCACCATCGGCACGCCGAAGAAGGCATGTGCGATCCAGGCGCCCAGCAGCCCGAGCAGCGGCACGCCGACGTAGGACACCATCAGCGGCAGCTCGATGTGCGCCAGCACGTCGGTGCCGGCCTTCGCCGGCCGGCGGCCGGCCGCGCCGCGCAGCGACTTCAGCATCGCGGCGAACAGCTCGGGCTTGGCCGCCAGGCTGACCAGCGAGCCGACGACCATCATCGTCACGCCCCACCACAGCGACCACTGGTTGACGATCTCGCCACGCGAGATCGGGATGGCCGAGCCGTCAGGGGCGACGCGCTGCACGATGTCGCCGGCGTTGATCATGATCGGCGCCAGCACCGCGAAGTTCACCAGCGCGCCGATCAGCACGCTGGTGGCCACCGCGATGCCCATCAGCCCGCCGATGCCGAGCATTGCGGCGTCCAGCGTCAGTCGCAGGCCGAGCTGGCGGATGTCGACGCCGCCAATCGTCGGGATCCAGCCGCTGGCCTTGGTGACGGTCTGGTAGTAGTAGGTGTCCAGCCGCTCGTGGATCGTCCACGGCTCCTTCAGGCCGGCCCACTGGTGCAGGCGCAGCAGCTTGAACTGGATCAGCTTCATCCAGCCGTCGCTGACCAGCAGCTGCCACAGCCCGGCACCGGCCGCCGTCCAGCCCAGCAGCCGGGCCTTGAACAGGCCGGCCGCGGCGGCGCCGGTGTACAGCGAGTCGAGCACCACGCCGCTGGCGCGGCCCTCGGGGAAGGGCATCTGCTCGTCATTGATGAAGCGGCGCTTCATCGGGAAGGCGACCAGCACGCCGATCAGCGCGATGACGATGATCCAGATCATCATCTGCCACCACGGCACCACCACGCCGGTGACCAGCATGTAGGCGCCGAGGCTGGAGATGAGCGGCTGGATCATGTAGCCGGCCGCGGTGGCGATCGACTGGGTGCAGTTGTTCTCGAGGATCGTGAAGTCGGACGCGATGCCCGCGCCATGCAGCGCGCGGAACAGCGCGAAGGCCATGATCACCGAGGTCAGCCCGACCCCGATGCCCACGCCGGTCTTCGCGCCGATGTACAGCGCGGTGGCCGCCAGCACGCCACCGAGCACGAAGCCGGTAACGCCGGATCGGAGCGTGAGCTGCGGCATGTCGCCGCGGTACACGTTCTCCAGCCACCAGCGGTCCTTCTGCTCGCGGCTCCAGTCGCGGACCTGCTCGTCGGTGAGCTGCTGCAGGGCCATCGCGCGCCTCCCTCGCCGGTGTCAGCCGATCGTCACTTCGGCGCGACCGTCACCCACTTGAAGAACATGCGGTTGTCGGCCAACTGCACGACGTGCACCTTCTTCGTCATGCCCCAGGCCAGCGCCTGCTGGTGCAGCGGGATGTGGCCGACGTCGTCGGCATGCACCTTGAAGGCCTCGCGGATCAGCTCGTTGCGCTTGCCCTCGTCGAGCTCGCTCTGGATGCGGTTGGTCAGGTCGTCGAGCTTGGGGTTGCTGTAGCTGCCGAGGTTGAACTGGCCCTGGCCGGCCGCGGTGGGCGTGGCCATCAGGTTGTACAGCGCGTCGTGCGAGTCGGTGGTCGACGGCGTCCAGCCCAGCAGGTAGAAGCTGGTGTCGCGGCGCAGGATCTTCGGGAAGTAGGTGGCCTTGGATTCGACCTGCAGGTTGATCTTGACGCCGATGCGCGCCAGGCTGGCCGCCACCGCCTGGCAGATCGGCCCGTCGTTGACGTAGCGGTCGTTCGGGCAGTTCAGCGCCACCTCGAAGCCCTGCGGGTAGCCGGCCTCGGCCAGCAGCTTCTTCGCCGCCTCGGTGTCGTACGGCAGGCGCTTGTTCATGTCGGGCGCGAAGCCGCGCACGCCGGGGCCGACCATCAGCGCGGTGGGCAGCGCGGCATTGCGCATCACGCGCGAGCGGATGGCCTCGATGTCGATGGCCTGGTAGAAGGCCTGGCGCACCCGCTTGTCCTTGAACGGGTTCTTGCCCTTGACGTTGGAGAACAGCAGCTCGTCGCGCTTCTGGTCCATGCCGAGGAAGATGGTGCGCAGCTCGGGGCCCTGCAGCACCACGAAGCCGCCGCTCTTGAGCTTGTCCACGTCCTGGATGGGCACCGGCTCCATCAGGTCGATCTCGCCGGACAGCAGCGCGGCGACGCGGGTGGCGTCGTTGCCGATCGGGGTGAACACCACCTCGTCGACGTTGCTCTCGATCTTGTCCCAGTAGTTCGGGTTGCGCGACAGCACCGTGCGCGTGCCGGGCTGGCGCTCGCGCAGGCGGAACGGGCCGGTGCCGTTGGCCTTGAAGCTGGCCAGGTTCTCGATGCCCTTGCGGCGGTCGACCGGCTTCTCGGCCTTGTTCTCCTCGCACCACTTCTTGCTGAGGATGTACACCGTGGTCAGCGCCTCGGGCAGGATCGGGTTCGGCGCGCTGGTCTCGAGCTCGACGGTGAGGTCGTCGATCTTGCGCACTTCCTTGATGCTGGAGATGGCCGCCTTCAGGTCCGAGCCCTCGCCGGCGGCGCGCTTGAAGCTGAACACCACGTCGTCGGCGGTGAAGGGCGTGCCGTCGTGGAACTTGACGTTCGGCCGCAGGCTGAAGCGCCAGACGTTCGGCGTGGTGCGGCGCCAGCTCTTGGCCAGCAGCGGCACGATGCCCATGTCCTTGCCGCGGCCGGTGAGGCCTTCGTAGAACGAGGCGGTGAAGCTCAGCTGCAGCGTCTCGTTCAGCGAATGCGGGTCCATCGACACGGCATCGCCCACATTGGCCACGCGCAGCGTGACGGCCTGCGACAGCGTGCCCAGGCTCAGCAGCGCGGCAGCGGCCAGCAGGCTGGCCAGTTTGCGGATCTTCAACATCGGGTGACTCTCCTAGACAGGCGCCGATTGTGGCGCGCGGATCACCAGGCGCCGACGTTCGGCATCGAAACCCAGGGTTCCTCCGGAGGCCTGGCGCCGCCTGCCTGCAACAGCTCGATCGAGATGTTGTCCGGCGAGCGCACGAAGGCCATGCGGCCGTCGCGCGGCGGGCGGCTGATCGTCACGCCGTGGTCCATCAGCCGGCGGCAGGTGGCGTAGATGTCGTCCACCGCATAGGCCACATGGCCGAAGTTGCGGCCGCCGGTGTAGACCTCGGGATCCCAGTTGAAGGTGAGCTCGATCTGCGCGCTGCTGTCGCCCGGCGCGGCCAGGAAGGCCAGCGTGTAGCGGCCTTGCGGCACTTCCTTCTGCGAGATCACCTCCAGGCCCAGGGCATCGCGGTAGAAGCGCAGCGAGGCTTCGAGGTCGGTGACGCGCACCATCGTGTGCAGGTATTTCATGGTCGGCTTTCCGGTGAGGAGGGCGGGAAGCCCGCGATCTTGCCGCGAATCCGACAGCCCTCTCCACCCCGGGGCTGGATGCGGCGCCCTGCCGCGGTGGCTAGCATGCGTGCCTTTGCCCGCGCCGATGACCGCTGCCCCACCCCGCCTGCTGACGCTGGCCTGGCCGATGTTCGCCGAGCTGCTGCTGGGCATTGCCGTCGGCCTGATCGGCACCCTGCTGGCCGCGCGGCTGTCCGACGCCGCGGGCGGCGCCTTCGCGCTGGCCAACCACCTGGCCGCGATGCTGTTCCTGCTGTTCCGCACCATCGGCGCCGGCATCAGCGTGGTGGTGACGCAGAACCTGGGCGGCGGCCGGCGCGACCGCGCCGACGCCGTGGCCCGCGCGACGCTGGGCGCGAGCACCTGGATCGGCGGCGCCACCGCGCTGCTGGCGCTGGCCGGCGCCGGCCCGCTGCTGCGGCTGATGAACACGCCGGCCGAGGTGCTGCCGCTGGCGCAACCCTTCCTGATGGCGCTGGCGCCGGCGCTGATGCTCGACGCCTTCAACGCCTCGATGTCCAGCGTGATGCGCGCCCACCTGCGCACCCGCGACACGCTGGCGATGATCGTCGTGATGCAGGTGGTGCACCTGCTGCTGGTGCTGCCGGCCATGCGCTGGCTCGGGCTGCCCGGCTACGCGCTGGCGCTGGCCGCGAGCCGCACGCTGGGCCTGGCGCTGCACGTCCTGCTGTGGCGCACGCGGCTGGGCCTGCGCCCGCAGGCGCACGACTGGGTGCGGCTGCCGCGCCGGGAACTCGGCGCGGTGCTGCACATCGGCCTGCCGGCGGCGGCCGAGAACATGGGCTGGCGCGCGGCCTTCATGGTCAGCGTGGCGGTGGTGGCGCAGCTGGGCGCGCAGGCGCTGGCCACGCATGCCTACGTGATGCAGCTGATCTACAACATGCTGCTGTTCGGCCTGGCCACCGGGCTGGCGGCCGAGATCGTGATCGGCCACCAGATCGGCGCCGGCCACCTGCATGCCGCGCACAAGCTGGTGCGCCGCGCGATGGCCTGGGGCCTGGCGATGAGCTTCAGCGCCGCGCTGATCGGCGCGCTGGCCGGGCCCTGGCTGCTGAAGATGTTCACGCACGACCCGGCGATCCTGGCCGCCGGCGCCACGCTGCTGTGGCTGACCGTCGCGCTCGAACCCGGCCGCACCTTCAACCTGGTGGTGATCAATGCCCTGCGGGCCGCTGGCGATGCGCGTTATCCGGTGATGGCCGGCGCCGCGTCGATGCTGGTCGTGCTGGCCGGCGGCAGCTGGTTCTTCGGCCTGCACCTGGGCTGGGGCCTGCCCGGCGTGTGGCTGGCCTACATCGCCGACGAGTGGATCCGCGGCCTGCTGATGTGGCGCCGCTGGGCGCGGCACGACTGGGTGCCGTATGCGCGCGCCACGCACCGGCGCATGCACCGGCAGCACAGCGGCGCGTTCACGGCCTGAGCGCCTGGGCCCGTCAGCGTCTGGGCACGTGGGCGCCGGGGCGGCAGCACCGCGGCCTCACCTCACCGACAGGCTCAGCTGGGCCTGTGGCGTCCAGCCGGCTTCGTCGGGCCCGGGTTCGTGCAGCTTCGGGGCTGCCAGGAACAGGCGTTCGCTGGGCAGGCCGGCGGCGATCAGCGCATCGCGCACGGCCAGGCCGCGCTGCAGCGCCAGCTCGCGCAGGGTCTCGTCGGTCACCGGCACGTGGCGGCGCAGCATCGCCTCCATCTCCGGGGCGGGCAGGTCCTTCAGCAGGCCGAAGGCATTGCGCGGCTTGTCCGGCAGCTCGGTCTGCCGGTACAGCGCCTTCAGCAGCCGGGCCCGGTCGTCCGCCGTCATCACCACCGGCGCACTGGCCGGCGCACCGGCGCGCAGGGCCTCGCGGCGACGCTCGGCGGTCAGCCGGGCCTCGATGGCGGCCCGCTGGGTGGCATCGCGCTCGGCGGCCATGTCGGCCAGGCCGGTGACCGACATCTTCAGCGCCGGGCGGTCGTTCAGCGCCTTGGCGACCTGGGCGATGGCATTGGCGCCCGACGCGGCCAGCAGCGCGGTGCCGGGCTGGAACTCGACCCGGCTCAGGTCCGGCCCGCCGCCGCCGGTGAGCAGCGCGAACGGCGCGGTCAGCGCCTTCGCGATCAGGTTGACGGCAGGTTGATGTCGATCACGCCGTGGCGGTCCTTCAGCAGCGCCACCGCCAGCAGCACCGGCAGCTTGGTGGCGCTGGGCGACTCGACGCGCTCGCCGAAGGTGAGCTGGTTCAGCACCAGCTGGTTGCGCGCCTGCAGCCGGCCGTCGGGCTCGATCTTGTAGGCCACGTCCAGGCTCAGCTTGCCGCGCTCGATGGCATAGCCCGCGTACTTCGCGGCATAGGTCGACAGCGGCGCCAGCTCCAGGTCCGTGGCCCGCGCCTGGATGTCCAGCGCCGGCGGCTGCACCGTGGGGTTGAGCTGGCCGCGGATGTCCAGCAGCGCGGTGCCGGCCGCGCGGCCGCGCAGCTGCAGCGCGGCCATGTCGCGCGAGCCGGAGCTCAGCGGCCCCAGCGTGCCGTTGAGCTCGGTCAGCGCGGCGCTGTAGTTCGGGCGCACGAAGTGGTCGCTGAAATCGATGCGGCCGTTGTTCAGCGTGGTGCCGCCGATGCGGATGTCCAGCGGCAGGCCCGCCGCAGCGGCCGGCGCGGGCGCGCTCGCGGCGGGAGCGGGGGCGGGAGCGGAGGCGGCAGGGGACGTGGAAGCGGCGGCGGCGGAGGCCGCGCCGGCCGGGGCCGAGGCCCGCACATCCTGCAGGTTGAAGTGGCCCTGCTCGGTGACTTCCAGGCGGGCGTAGAAGTCCGTCAGGGCGGCCGCACCCACCTCGAGCTGCGGCCGCGCTCCGGGCGTCATCGTGAAGCTCAGGCGTTCCAGCGCCAGCGACTGCCAGCTCAGCAGTTCGTCGGCCCCGGTGGCCAGCGCGGCCGGGTTGTCCGGGTCGGGCAGGGTGGTGGTGTGCACGTCGCCCAGCAGCACGTCGCCGGCGGCGCGGACGGCCCAGCCGCCGGGCTGCTCGCGCAGCGAGAAGCGGCCGCTGTAGCCGGCCTCGGCCCGCACCAGGCGCAGCGGCAGCTGGCCTTCAAAGTAAGCGGCCATGGCCTGCAGCGGCAGGCGCACGAGGCGCAGCGTGCCGCCGGCCTGCAGCGGCCGGTGGCCGGCCTCGCCGCGCCAGGCGATGGTGCCCGCCACCGGCGACGGCTCGCGCGCCGTCGCCGGCCGGGCGACGCGGGCGTCGAGCTGGACCTTGGCGGGCGGCATCGCCTGGTCGCCGTGCCAGGCCAGGTCCTGCACGCCCAGGCGCAGCTGCTGCACCTCGAGCCGCAGCGGCCGCTCGCGCCGCACGAAGCCGTCGGCCAGCTGCAGGCGCCCGCCATCGAGCTGCAGCTGGCGCAGCTGCACGCGCCAGGGCGGCGCCGCGGGGCCGCCGTGCGCGCCGGCCGCGGCAGGCGACGGCGGTGCCGGGCGCAGCCACTGCAGCACGTTGAACCCGCCCTGCGCGTCGCGCACCAGCTGCAGGCTGGGCTGGTGGAGCCGGACGCTGCCGAGCACCGCCGTGCGCGCGGCCAGATCGATCTGCAGCTCGGCCAGCGCCAGCTGCTTCAGTGCCGCGCCATCGGGTTCGCCGCGCCGGCGGCCGGGCTGCACGCGCAGGCCGTCCAGCGTGGCCTGGTCGATCACCAGCTGCAGGCGCGGCGCCTGGGCATCGGACGACCAGGCCAGCTGCGCCTGCGCCGCCAGCCGGCCTTCGACCCGCGGCAGCACGGCCTGCGCCAGGTACGGCGCCAGCGCCGGCAAGGCCAGCTCGGAGAGCTGCAGCTTCAGCGCGGCGTCGTGGTCGCTGAGCGTGCCCTCCAGCGCCAGCTGGCCCGCCACCGCCCCCGGAGCTGCGTCCGGGGCAGCACCTGGGGCCGTGCCCGACCGCCCGCCGCTGCGCAGCGTGGCGGCCAGCGACAGCGGCACCGGCCGCGGCGCGGGCCACTGCAGCGCGCGGGCGTCGAGGCGCAGCGCGTCGAGCTGCAGGTCCGCCGCCGGGGTCACCGAGGCGTCGTGCCACGCCACCTGGGCATCGGCGAGCTGCAGGCCGTCGAGGCTGATCTGCCAGGGCGCCGGCCCCGCGGGCGCCGCACGCGGCGATGAAGCCGGGGCCGAAGCCGATGCCGCCGTGGCCGCCGGCCCCTCGGCGCTCGTGGCCAGCGCCGGCAGCACGAGCCGGCCCGCGGCGTCGCGCGCCAGCGGCAGCCGGGCGCCATCGACCCGCAGCGTGTCGAAGGCCAGCCGGCGCGCCAGCGGCTGCAGCTCGCGCAGGCCCAGGCGCAGCTGCTGCCAGGCCAGCAGCGGCCGGCCGTCGGGATGGGTCAGACCCACGTCGCGGGCCGCCACCCAACCACGCAGCAGCACCTGGGGCGCGGCCCCGGCAGGGCGCGTGAACTCCAGTGCCAGGTCGGCCGAGACACTGCCGCGCGCCACACGCAAGGGCAGCGTCTGCGGTAGGTAGGCGCGGTAGGGGCCGAGATCCAGGTCGGACACCGCCAGCTTCAGCACCGCGTGCTGCGTCGGGGCAAAGGGCGTGGCCTGCGCGCCGCTGTCGAAGGCGGCGCCGTTGAGCCGGAAGGCCAGGTGCGGCGCCACCGTCACCTGCACCTGGGCCGGCCGGTTCGACAGGAAGGGCAGCGCCAGATGCAGCGCCTCGACCCGGTGGATGCGCTGCACGGGCCGGTCGTCGAACAGCAGCTGGCCGTCGCGCAGCTGCACGTTGTACAGCGCGAAGTGCGTCGGCTCGGCGGACGACGGCGTGCCGGGTCCGGCCAGCCGTTCGAGCAGGTCGTCGATGTCGTAGCGGCCCTCGGCCAGCCGCGCCACGCGCAGGCGCGGTGCGTCGATGTCCAGTGACTCGACCACCGGCTCGCCCTTGAACAGCGGCCAGAAGGCCAGGTTGAGTCGCACGCGGGCCACCTGCAGCGGCGGCTCGGCAGGCGGGGCCGCAGGCGCGGCCGCGGCGGGCCCCAGCGCCAGCCGCTGCAGCGTCAGTTCCAGGCGCCAGGGCGCGAACTGGACCTCGCCCACGCTCAGGCTGCGGCCCAGCAGCGCCGAGCTGCGGGACTGCAGCTGCCACTTCAGCAGCGGTGGCACGCCCAGCCAGGCGGCCAGCCACAGCAGCAGCAGCACGCCCGCCGCGACTGCGCCGCGCCGGGCCCACTTCACCGGGGGCCTCCGCACGCGGGCCGGCCCCGACGGGGCCCGGCACGCCGACCGGGCCAGGCACGACCGCGCCGGACCGCAGGCGTGGCGGTGTCGCTAGCGCAAGGCCTTGCCGGCCAGGCGCACGATGTCGTCGAGTGCATTGCCATCGCCGTTGAGGTCGAGCATCGACGCCAGCCCGCCCGCGGCGCCCGCCGGGGCCCCGGCGCCGGTCTGGCCGCCGAGCAGCCCGCCGAGCAAGCCCCCCAGACCGCCCAGCGCACCACCGGCCCCCTGCGGCGCCGCGGCGGCCTCGCCGCCATGCTGCTTGGCCAGGAAGCCGGTCACCGCCATCGCCAGCATCGGCAGCATCTGCTTCAGCACCGACGGGTCCAGGCCCGACTGCGAGGCCGCGTTCTGCGCCACCGCGCGGCTCACGTCCTTGGAGCCGAAGATCTGGCCCAGCACCTCGTTGCCCTGGCCCAGGTCGGTGGGCTGCGGGGACAGCACGCTGTCGAGCAGGCCGCCGCCGCCCAGCTGCCCGAGCAGCCCGCCCAGCCCCGCCACACCGCCGGGCTGGCCCTGCACCTGCTTCTTGAGGCCACCGAGGATGGCGGGCACCAGCGCCTGCGCGCCGCTGGCCGCCTGCGCCTCGTCGATGCCCAGTTCGCGCGCCATCGACTGCAGGCCGCCCGACTGGGCCAGGATGTCCATGATCTGCATCGCGGTCCTCCGGGCGGTCTCAGCTCAACAATTCCTGCGGCACGTTGCCGCCATTGGCGGCAATGCGTGCGAGCACGGTCTTGTGCAGCCACATGTTCATCTGCGCCGAATCGGCCATCAGGTTCGCCGGGCAGCCCAGCTCGGTGGCCAGTTCCTTGCGGGCGCCGAAGCTGCTGTCGATGTCCAGCAGCTTGAGCAGGTCGACGATGGAGGTGCGCCAGTTCAACTTCTGCGGATTGGCCTGTGCGCGCTGTTCGAGCTGGGCCACCACATCGACCAGCGCGATCGCCTGGGGCGCCGCCGGTGCGGCAGCGGCCGCCGGTGCGGCGGCATCCGCGGGCGCGGCCGGCGCGGCCGGGGCGGCCTCCGCACTGCCGATGCCGAGTTTCTCGAGGATCTTGCTGAAGAATCCCATGACACGCTCCCCAAATGGAAAAGGTTGGACGTGACGCGCACGCCGGCCGGACCAGCGTGCCCATGTGCAGCGCTCGCCCGGGCCCATGCTAAGGGTGATTCGTGACAGGGTCGATCCCGCAACGGGCCGCGCCCTGAGGCAGCGCAAGGCGGGCCGCCGCGGCGCCCGGCCGCGTCAGGTCGGATGGTTCGACGGAACGTTGAACACCTGGCGCAGGTAGGCCAGGAAGGTCTGGTCGTCGCAGAGGATCTTGCCCGGGCTGTCCGACAGCTTGGCCACCGGCTGGCCGTTGCAGTGGGTCAGCTTCATCACGATGTGCAGCGTGTGCAGGCCGACATCGTTGGTGAGGTTGGTGCCGATGCCGAAGCCCAGCTGCACGCGATCCGCGAAATGGCGGTACAGCTCGAAGGCCTTGGGCAGCGTGAGGCTGTCGCTGAAGACCAGGCGCTTGGTGCTGGCGTCGATGCGCAGCTTGGCGTAATGCGCCAGCGCCTTCTCGCCCCAGGCCCGGGGGTCGCCGGAGTCGTGGCGCAGGCCGTCGAAGAGCTTGGCGAAGTACAGGTCGAAGTCGGCCAGGAAAGCGTCCATGCCGACCACGTCGGTCAGCGCCACGCCGAGGTCGCCGCGGTACTCCTGCACCCAGGACTCGAGCGCCGCGCGCTGGAAGTCGCGCAGCCGCACGCCCAGCGCCTGGTAGGTCTGCAGGTACTCGTGTGCCATGGTGCCGATGGGCACCAGGCCGAGGTCGCGCGCCAGCAGCACGTTGGAGGTGCCCTTGAAGTACTCCGGCACCTCGCGCTGCAGCGTGGCCACCACCTCGCGCTGCCAGGCGCCGCTGAAGCGCCGCCGCACCCCGAAGTCGAAGAACTCGAACGGGTGCCGGCGCGCCGGCTCCTGGCCGAAGTCGCGCAGCAGCTGCACCTTGTCGGCCAGGCGGCGGCGGCCTTCGGCGATGGCCCGGGTGGCGTCGAAGCGGCGGAAATACAGCTCGTTGACGATGGCCAGCACGTGGATCTCGAAGGCCATCACGTGCACCTGCGGGCCGCGGGCCACGATCTCGAGCACGCCGTCGTGGTTGCGCACCTCGATGAAGTCGCGCTGGAACTGGAAGATGCGCAGGAAGTCGACGAAGTCGCTCTTGATGAAGCGCAGGCCGCGCAGGTAGGCCAGCTCGTCGGGCTGGAAGCGCAGGCTGCACAGGTGGTCGAGCTGCTCGTTGATCTCGGGGATCAGGTCGGTCAGCGGGTAGGTGCCGGCGTTGCGGCACACGAACACGTACTCGGCCTGCGTGGCCGGGTGCCGATGCAGCATGGCCTGCCACATCGTGAACTTGTAGAGGTCGGTTTCGAGCAGGCTGCGCAGCACGGGTTGCATGGGGCGTGGGGCCGGCCGAGGGCCCGGAAGGTCAGCGTGGCAGCCGGTGGTCCAGTATAGGATCCGCCCCGATGCGGACGAACCCGAACCCGTCTGGCCTGACGCGGCGCCAGGTGGCGCAGGCGCTGGCCAGCCTGGCCCTGCCGGCGGGGGCCGTGGCGACCGGTCAGGGCCTCCCCGCGCCCGGCCAGGACGCGGCGCTGCAGACGCTGGCCGATCGGGCCGGGCAGGACGGCAGCAACACGCACGCGGTGCTGGTGGAGCGCGGGGGCCGTCTGCTGGCCGCCAGCTACTTCACCGGCCGCGACAAGCCGGTGGGCCACTGGTTCTCGCGCGAGACGCGCTTCACGCCGGACACGCTGCACGACCTGCGCTCGATCAGCAAGAGCGTCACCGGCCTGCTGTTCGGCATCGCGCAAGGCCGTGGGCTGATCGGCCCGCTGGACCAGCCGGTGCTGGGCTTCTTCCCCGAGCATGCGGCGCTGGCCACGCCCGAGCGGCGGGCGCTGACGCTGCAGCATCTGCTGACGATGAGCCCGGGCTTCGCGTGGGACGAGACCAGCGTCGCCTACGGCCACGGCGACAACAGCGAGGAGCAGATGCTGCGCGCGGCCGACCCGGTGCGGCATGTGCTGTCGCTGCCGATGGTGCAGCCACCGGGCAGCCGCTTCGTCTACTGCGGCGGCACCACGCAGCTGCTGGCCGAGATCATCGAGCGCCGCAGCGGCCGGCGGCTGGCCGAGTTCGCACGCGAGGCGCTGTTCGCCCCGCTGGGCATCGAGCCCTTCGAGTGGCGCGAGGGCTGGCACGACAAGGCGATGGCCTTTGCCGGCCTGCGCCTGCGGCCGGCCGACCTGCTGAAGCTGGGCCGGCTGATGCTCGAGGGCGGCCGCTGGCAGGGCCGCAGCGTGGTGCCCACCGACTGGGTGACGGCCTCGCAGCGCGCCCAGCTGCCGGCCAGCGACGGCTGGGACTACGGCTACCAGTGGTGGGTGGCGCGGGCCGACGCGCCGGGCGCCGAGCAGCGCCTGGGCAGCGGCGTCGCCGGCTTTGCCGGCATCGGCAACGGCGGCCAGCGGCTGATCGGCGTGCCGGCGCTGGACCTGGTGCTGGTGGTCAACGCCGGCCGCTACAACCAGCCGGCCAACGGCCGCGCCTCGATGGTGCTGGCGCGGGCCCTGATCCAGCAGCTGGCGGGCGCGCGCCCCTAAGGCCTGAAAGGCGCGGCCATCCGAGCCCGGCGGCCCGCGACGGCGCCCCCCAGCAGCGCCAGCGCGACCAGTGCCAGCGAGCCCGGCTCGGGCACCGCGGCGGTGTTCAGCGTCAGGCTGAAGTCGTCGGACAGCGCCGACATCGACACCAGGTCGGCGGCCCCGTTGCCGCTGATGAACAGCCGTGCCGCGAAGCCGAAGTGCATCAGCCCGCCGCCGAAGTCGGGGTTGACCGTGGTGTCGATCGCGCCGGTGGCCCAGTCGACCAGGCCGAAGCTCGCCTGCGTCAGGCCGAGGGCGTCGATCGTCGTCAGTGCCGGCAGCGCCACCGGCGCCACCGGCGCCGAAACCGACATGAAGTACTGGCCGCCCTGCTCGATGAGCGCCCGGCCGGTCAGCGTGATGCCGGGCTGGTCCACGCCGTTGACCGTGATCGCGGCGCCGCGGGCGACGGAGAAGTCGATCGAGGTGATCGCGCCCGCGCTGCCGGGGTCCCAGCTGAACCCGCCGTACAGGTAGCCGGCCATGAAGGCATAGCCCGTCTGGCCGCTCAACGGGCCGGCGCTGGTCTGCAGCTGGCCGCCCGCGGTGGTGATGGTGCTGAGCGTGACGCCGGGGCTGGTGTAGGCCGGGGTGGCGCTGAACAGCGCGGTGTTCATGCTGGTGTCGGAAAAGACGACGGCGGCCTGGGTGATGCCGGTGGCGACCAGGCCGGTGGCGGCCAGGCCGGCGGCGACGAGCAGCCGGCCGAAGGTGCGGGGAAGCGGACGCATGGCAGTGGAACTCCCGGGGTTGAGGGTGCAGGCCGCGGCGTGCAACACGCATGCCCCTGCCGGCACCGCCAGGGCTGCGGCCACCACCGCGCACCGGGGCCGGCGGCCGCAGGTGACGGGCAGGTGACACGGGGCTGCGGGCAGTGCCGCTTTGTGCCATGCTGTCAAGGCCGTCGACACCTTCACCGCCCGAAGCGATGCCCGCCCACGCCGACGACGAACCGCCCTCGCCCGCGCTGGTGCAGGCCGAGCTGGACCGCATCGCCGCCAGCGACACCTTTGCCCGCAGCGCGCGCCACGTGCGCTTCCTGCGTTATCTGGTCGAGGCCACGCAGGCCGGCCGCAGCGCCGCGCTGCGCGAGAAGGCGATCGCGGTGGCCGTGATGCTGCGCGATGGGGCGCGCTTCGACCCGCGTGCCGACAGCATCGTGCGCGTCGAGGCGCGCCGCCTGCGCGCGAAGCTGGCGGCCTACTACGCCGACGAGGGGCTGGACGCGCGGCTGGAGTTCCGCATCCCGACGCGCAGCTTTCGGGTCGAGGTGCTGCGCCGCCGTCTCGACCCGGCCACGCGGCCGCGCGCGTCGGTGGCGGTGTTCGACCTGGTCGCCGAAGACGCCGCGCTGGCGCCAGCGGCACGGCTGGCCACGGCCGACCTGGCCGACTGGCTGGTGCGGCTGAACGGCCTGCGCGTGGTGCGCGCCGGCGTCGCGCCGGACGGCGAGGCCGCGCGGCGCCAGGCCGCGCGCCGCCTGGGCACGGCCTGCCTGCTGCACGGCAGCCTGGCCGGCAGCCCGCCCCGGCTGGAACTGGCGCTGCAGCGCGCCGAAGACACGGCGCTGCTGTGGTCGCGCCACCAGCCCTGGGAGACCGGCGCCGACGCCCTGCTGCCGCTGGCCAAGAGCCTGGTCGCCGAACTGCACCGCGAAGCCGCCGGCCGACGGCTGCAGCGCATCGGCCCGGCGGCAGCCCTGCGGACCCGCGCGGCACCGGCCGGGGCCGCATTGCGCGACCCCATGGCGCTGGCACGCATTGCGCTGCTGTCGCACAACGCCGAGGGCACCGCGAAGGCGGTGGCACTGATGCACGAGGCGGTGGAGCTGGACGCCACCCACGCGCCGGCCCAGGCCCTGCTGGCCGAAGCCCTGCTGGCGCAGGCGATGCTGACCGCGGTGCCGTCACGGCCGGCGCTCGAAGGCGCCCGCGCCGCGGCCGAGCGCGCGCTCGAACTCGACCCGGACTGCGCTTCGGCGCACGGCGTGCTGGCCATGATCCGCTTCCAGGTCGACCGCGACTGGCCGCGCGCCGAGGCACGCCTGCTGGCCGCGCTGCGCTGCGCACCGGGGCTGGCGCCCTCGCATGCACGCTACGGCTGGGCACTGATGATGAACCGCCGCTTCGCCGAGGCGCGCGCCGCCTACCTCGAGGCGCGCGAGCTGGACCCGACCAGCGTGCAGTACCGCAGCCACGAGGCGCTGATCTCGATCTACGAACGCGACTGGCCCAGCGCGGCCGCCGCGCTGGATGCGGTGCTGGACGTGGCGCCCGGCGACCTGGTCGCGCTGGCGCTGCGCGCGGCGCTGTGCCTCTATGCGGGCGAGCTCGACGCCGGCCGGGATCGCTACCGGGCGCTGCAGGAACGCTGGCCGCGGCTGTCGATCGGCCTGTGCGGGCTGGCGCAGGCGCTGGCGCTGGCAGGACAGGAGGCAGCGGCACGCGAGCACCTGGCCGCGCTGCAGGCGATGGCACGCGAGACCTGGGTCTCGCCCTACCAGCTGGCGATGGTGCACACGCGGCTGGGCGAACGCCCCGCGGCGCTGGCCGAACTGGAGCGCAGCGCAGCGCTGGCCGACGGCAACTTCGTCTGCGTGGCGGTCGACCCGGCGTTCGACGCCCTGCGGCCCGACCCCGCGTACGGCGCGCTGCTGCGCCGCCACGGCTTCGCGCACCTGGCCTGAGCGGCAGCGCGGCGGCGGCGCCGCCCGCGCCGCTCAGAGCGTGAAGTCGTAGTCGATGACCAGCGGCGCGTGGTCGGAGAAGCGCTGCTCGAGGTAGATGTGCTCGCGCCGCGCCTTGGCGGCGATGCCGGGCGTGGCCAGGTGGTAGTCCAGCCGCCAGCCGACGTTCTTGGCCCAGGCCTGGCCGCGGTTGCTCCACCAGGTGTATTGCTCGGGGTGCGGGTTCAGCGTGCGGAACACGTCGACCAGGCCGGCCTCCTCGAGCAGCCGCGTCATCCACGCGCGCTCCTCGGGCAGGAAGCCGGAGTTCTTCTGGTTGCCCTTCCAGTTCTTCAGGTCGATTTCCTTGTGCGCGATGTTCACGTCGCCGACCAGGATGAACTCGCGCCCCTCGGCCTTCAGCGCCACCAGGTGGGGGTAGACCACGTCGAGGAAGCGGAACTTCGCGGCCTGGCGCTCCTCGCCCGAGGAGCCGCTGGGGAAGTAGCAGCTGATGATGCTGAGGCGGCGGCGCGCGTTGTCGAAGCGGGCCTCGACGTAGCGACCCTCGGCGTCGAACTCGGCGTGGCCCAGGCCGACGATCACCTCGCTGGGCTTCTTGCGCGCATACAGGCCGACCCCCGAGTAGCCCTTCTTCTCGGCGAAATGGAAGTGCCCCTGCATGCCGGCCAGCACCTCGAAGCGGCCGGCCACGTCGGCCGCCTGGGCCTTGACCTCCTGCACCCCCATACAATCGGCGCCCACTGTTTCGGCCCAGGCGAGCAGGCCCTTGTTGGCAGCGGAGCGGATGCCGTTCAGATTCAGCGTGACCAGACGGAAAGGCAAAGTGACCTCGACGGGTTCAGGGATGGCGGGCACCGATGCACTGGCTCAGGACTTCGTCCGCTTCGCGGTGGACGCCGGCGTGCTGCGCTTCGGTGAGTTCAAGACCAAGGCCGGGCGGCTGTCGCCCTACTTCTTCAATGCCGGCCTGTTCGACGACGGCGCCAAGCTCGGGCGGCTCGCGGAATTCTATGCAGCGCGGCTGATGGCCTCGGGCCTGGCCTTCGACATGCTGTTCGGCCCGGCCTACAAGGGCATCACGCTGGCCGCGGCGGTGGCAGTGGAACTGGCGCGGCGTGGCCGCAACGTGCCCTTCGCCTACAACCGCAAGGAAGCGAAAGACCACGGCGAGGGCGGCACGCTGGTCGGCGCGCCGGTGACCGGCCGCGTTCTCATCATCGATGACGTGATTTCCGCGGGGACCTCGGTGCGTGAATCGATCCAGATGATCCGCGCCGCCGGCGCGCAGCCGGTGGCGGTGACGATTGCGCTGGACCGCCAGGAGAAGGCGGCCGAAGGCGGTGTCGACAGCCCGCTGTCCGCGGTGCAGCAGGTGAAGGCGCAGTGGCAGCTGGACGTGGTGGCCATCGCCACCTTGCAGGACCTGCTGCAGGTGCTGGCGTCGGCACAAGACCCGGCGATGGCCGGCCACAGCGAACGCGTGGCGGCCTACCGCGCGCGCTACGGGGTCTGAATGCCGGGCCGGCCCTTGCATCTCGATCGCGGCGCCACGCTGGCCGGGCTGCTGGCCCTGCTGGCCGCCGGGGCGGCCTGGGGGCAGGCCCGCCCCGATGGCGCGGCGTCGGGCGCCGGCATCTACACCTGTGTCGATGAACGCGGCAACCGGCTGACCTCCGACCGCCCGATCCCGGCCTGCATCGGCAAGGAACAGCGGGTGCTGAACCGCGACGGCTCCCTGCGCCGCGTGCTGCCACCCACCTTGACCGCCGACGAGCGCGCCGAACAGGAAGCCGCCGAACGCAGGGCCGCCGCCGCGCGTGCCGCGCAGGCCGATGCGGTGCGGCGCGACCGCAACCTGATGGCGCGATACCCCAACGAGGCCGCGCATCGCAAGGCGCGCGAGGCCGCGCTGGACACGGTGCGTGCCGCGTCCAAGGCCACCGAGCAGCGCGTGGCCGAACTGATCGCCGCGCGCAAGCCGCTGGACGAGGAAGCCGAGTTCTACAAGGGCCGCAACCTGCCGCTGCGGCTGAAGCAGCAGATCGACGCGAACGACGGTGCGATGGAAGCGCAGCGCAGCGCGACGCAGAACCAGGAAGCCGAACTGGTGCGCATCAACCGGCTGTACGACGCCGAGCTCGCGCACCTGCGCCTGCTGTGGGCTGGCGCCCAGCCGGGCTCGCTGCCGGCGCCGGCGGCCGCGCCCGAAGGCACTAGCCGAGCTTCTTCTTCAGCAAGTCGTTGACCTGCGCCGGGTTGGCCTTGCCACGGCTGGCCTTCATGACCTGGCCGACCAGCGCGTTGAAGGCCTTGTCCTTGCCGGCGCGGTATTCCTCGACCGACTTCGCGTTGGCGGCGACCACCTCGTCGATGATCTTCTCCAGCGCGCCGCTGTCGTTCATCTGCTTCAGGCCCTTGGCCTCGATCAGCGCATCGACCTCCCGGCCTTCGCCGGACCACAGCGCCTCGAACACCTGGCGCGCGGCGTTGTGCGAGACCGTGCCATCCTGGATGCGGCCGATCAGGGCGGCCAGCGTCGCGGCCGGCACCGGGCAGGCCTCGATGTCGCGCCCTTCCGCGTTCAGCCGCTTGGCCACTTCGCCCATCAGCCAGTTGGCCACCAGCTTCGGCGCCTGGCACAGGTCGCGCGCGGCCTCGTAGTAGCGCGCCAGGCCCAGGCTCTGGGTCATCATCGCCGCGTCGTAGGCGGGCAGGCCGTCGGTGCCCTGGAAGCGCGCGGCCATCGCGGCAGGCAGCTCGGGCAGCGTGGCCTTCACCCGCTCGATCCACTCCGGCGCGATCACCAGCGGCGGCAGGTCGGGGTCCGGGAAATAACGGTAATCGTGAGCGTCTTCCTTGCTGCGCATGGCCCGGGTCTCGCCGGTGTCCGGGTTGAACAGCACGGTGGCCTGCTCGATGGCCAGGCCGTCCTCGATCTGGTCGATCTGCCAGTTCACCTCGAACTCGATCGCCTGCTGCATGAAGCGGAAGGAGTTCAGGTTCTTGATCTCGCGCCGCGTGCCGAAGGGCGCGCCGGGCTTGCGCACCGACACGTTGGCGTCGCAGCGGAAGCTGCCTTCCTGCATGTTGCCGTCGCAGATGCCCAGCCACATCACCAGCGCATGCAGCGCCTTGGCGTACTCCACCGCCTCGGTGGCCGAGCGCATGTCCGGCTCGGTGACGATCTCCAGCAGCGGCGTGCCGGCGCGGTTCAGGTCGATGCCGGACTGGCCGTGGTAGTCCTCGTGCAGGCTCTTGCCTGCGTCTTCCTCGAGGTGCGCGCGCGTCAGCCGCACGGTGCGCGGCTGGTCGCCCAGCAGGAAGCTCACCGAGCCGCCCTGCACCACCGGGATCTCGTACTGGCTGATCTGGTAGCCCTTGGGCAGGTCGGGGTAGAAGTAGTTCTTGCGCGCGAAGATCGACAGCGGCGCGATCTTCGCGCCCACCGCCAGGCCCAGGCGGATGGCGCGGTCGACCGCCGCGCGGTTCATCACCGGCAAGGTGCCCGGCAGCGCCAGGTCCACCGCGCAGGCCTGCGTGTTCGGCGCAGCGCCGAAGGCGGTGGAGGCACCGGAGAAGATCTTGCTCTGCGTCGAGAGCTGGGCGTGGGTTTCGAGGCCGATCACGACCTCGTAGCCGCGGACGAGCGGGGCAGCGGAACTCATAGCGGTGAACGTTGGTGCCAGTCGGTCGCCTGCTGGAAGGCATGCGCGGCCTGTAGCAGCTGGCCTTCGGCGAAGTAGTTGCCGATCAATTGCAGCCCCACCGGCATGCCGTGCTCGCCGAAGCCGGCGGGCAGGCTCATGCCGGGCAGGCCGGCCAAGCTGGCGGGCAGCGTGAAGATGTCGGCCAGGTAGGCCTTGACCGGGTCGTCGCCCTGCTCGCCATGCTTCCAGGCCACGGTGGGGGCCACCGGGCCGGCGATCAGGTCGCAGCCGGCGAAGCAGCGCTGGAAGTCGTCGGCGATCATGCGGCGCAGCTTCTGCGCCTGCAGGTAGTAGGCGTCGTAGTAGCCGTGGCTCAGCACATAGGTGCCGATCATGATGCGGCGCTTGACCTCCGGGCCGAAGCCTTCGGCGCGGGTCTTGCGGTACATGTCCAGCAGGTCGGTGTACTGCGCGGCGCGGTGGCCGAACTTCACGCCGTCGAAGCGGCTGAGGTTCGAGCTGGCCTCGGCCGGCGCGATGATGTAGTAGACGGGGATCGACAGCTCGGTGCGCGGCAGGCTCACGTCCACCAGCGTGGCGCCGAGCTTCTCGAACTCGACCAGCGCGCGCCGCACCGTGATGTCGACGTCGCCGCCCAGCGTCTCGGGGAAGAACTCCTTGGGCAGGCCGATGCGCAGGCCTTCCAGCGGCCGGGCCGCCGAGGCACCGGCGCGCGGCGCCAGCATCTGCGCATGGAAGTCCTGCGGCGGGCGCTGCGCGCTGGTGGCGTCGCGCTCGTCGAAGCCGCTCATCGCCGACAGCAGCAGCGCGCAATCCTCGGCCGAACGCGCCAGCGGGCCGGCCTGGTCGAGGCTGGAGGCGAACGCGATCATCCCGTAGCGCGAGCACACGCCATAGGTCGGCTTGATGCCGGTGGTGGCGGTGAAGCTGGCCGGCTGGCGGATCGAGCCGCCGGTGTCGGTGCCGGTGGCCGCCGGCACCAGGCGCGCGGCCACTGCCGCAGCCGAGCCGCCGGACGAGCCGCCCGGCACGCGGTGGTGGTCCCAGGGGTTCTGCACCGGGTGGTAGGCCGAGTTCTCGTTGCCCGAGCCCATCGCGAACTCGTCGCAGTTCAGCTTGCCCAGGCTGACGGTGCCGGCGGCCGCCAGGCGCGCGACGACGGTGGCGTCGAACGGGCTGCGGTAGCCGAGCAGGATCTTCGAGGCCGCCGTGGTCGGCATGTCGGCGGTCACGAAGATGTCCTTGTGGGCCACCGGCACGCCCAGCAGCGGGCCCGCTTCACCGGCGGCGCGGCGCGCGTCGGCGGCCTTGGCGGCGGCCAGCGCGCCTTCGGCATCGACATGCAGGAAGCAGCCGAGTGCCTCGTGGCTGGCCACGCGCTGCAGCAGGTGCCGGGTCAGCTCGGTGCTGCTGAATTCGCCCGCGGCCAGCGCCCGGCCCAGCGCCGCCACCCCCAGGTCATGCCAGCTCATTCGATCACCTTCGGCACCAGGAACAGCCCGTCCTCTACGGCGGGGGCACTGCGCTGGTTGGCTTCGCGCTGGTTGCCTTCGGTGACCACGTCGTCGCGCAGCCGCAGCTCGACCTGCTGCAGCGCCGACAGCGGCGTGTACAGCGGCTCGACGCCGCTGGTGTCGACCGCGCTCATCTGCTCGACGATCGAGAAGAATTCGTTCAGGTTCGCCAGCATCACCGGCGCTTCGGCCGGCGACAGTTCCAGCCGCGCGAGCTTGGCGATGCGGCTCACGTCTTCAAGGTTCAGGGCCATCGGGAGTTACGTCCTGCAGCGGGTTTCCTAGAGCGAAAACCCGAGGGTGATCGGGTATTATCGCCGCCCATCCGGCTGCAGCCGTTCGCATGGCCTAGCCGCCCGAATTCCCCACCCCAGCCACCCATCGCGCCGCCGCACCCGTTGCCTGGCTGCCGCGTGCCGCAAGCGCTGATCGCCTCTCCGCCCTTCTCATGTTCGGATCCCTGCGTCGCTACTTCTCCACCGACCTGGCCATCGACCTCGGCACCGCCAACACGCTGATCTATGTGCGTGGCAAGGGCATCGTGCTCGACGAGCCCTCGGTCGTCTCCATCCGCCACGAAGGCGGCCCCAACGGCAAGAAGACCATCCAGGCCGTCGGCCGGGAGGCCAAGGCCATGCTCGGCAAGGTGCCCGGCAACATCGAGGCCATCCGACCGATGAAGGACGGCGTGATCGCCGACTTCACCGTCACCGAGCAGATGCTCAAGCAGTTCATCAAGATGGTCCATCCGCAGTCGCTGCTGCGGCCCAGCCCCCGGATCATCATCTGCGTGCCCTGCGGCTCGACCCAGGTCGAGCGCCGCGCGATCCGCGAATCGGCGCTCGGCGCCGGTGCGAGCGAGGTCTACCTGATCGAGGAGCCGATGGCCGCGGCCATCGGCGCCGGCCTGCCGGTGAGCGAGGCCTCGGGTTCGATGGTGGTCGACATCGGCGGCGGCACCACCGAGGTCGGCGTGATCTCGCTCGGCGGCATGGTCTGGAAGGGCAGCGTGCGCGTCGGCGGCGACAAGTTCGACGAAGCCATCATCAACTACATCCGCCGCAACTACGGCATGCTGATCGGCGAGCCCACCGCCGAGAGCATCAAGAAGAGCATCGGCTCGGCCTTCCCCGGCAGCGAGGTGAAGGAGATGGAGGTCAAGGGCCGCAACCTCAGCGAAGGCGTGCCGCGCTCGTTCACGATCTCGAGCAACGAGATCCTCGAGGCGCTGACCGACCCGCTGAACCAGATCGTCTCCAGCGTGAAGAACGCGCTCGAACAGACCCCGCCCGAGCTGGGCGCCGACATCGCCGAGCGCGGCATGATGCTGACCGGCGGCGGCGCGCTGCTGCGCGACCTCGACCGCCTGCTGGCCGAGGAAACCGGCCTGCCGGTGCTGGTGGCCGAAGACCCGCTGACCTGCGTGGTACGCGGCTGCGGCATGGCGCTGGAGCGCATGGAACGGCTGGGCAGCATCTTCACCTCGGAGTAAGGTTCGGTCCGCCCGCGCGATGCGGGCGCAACCCACGACGCGGCGCTCACCATGCCATTGGGCACCCTGGACCGCACCCCGCCGCCGTTCTTCCGGCAAGGACCCTCGGCGCTGAGCAAACTCGCGCTGTGCTCGGCGCTGGCCATCTTCCTGATGGCCGCTGACGCGCGCTTCAAGCTGACGCAGCCGCTGCGCGCGGGCCTGGCCACCGCGCTGCTGCCGCTGCAGCGGGCCCTGCTGGTGCCGGTGCAGCTGGCACAGGGCGGCGGCGACTACGCGCGCGGACTGAAGCAGGCCGTCGCCACACAGGACGAACTGCGGCTGAAGCTGGCCCAGCAGGCCGAGCGCGCCGCACGTGGTGACCAGCTGGCGCTGGAGAACAACCGGCTGCGTGCGCTGCTCGACCTGCGGCCCGCGCTGACGGTGAAGTCGCTGTCGGCCGAAGTGATGTACGAGGCGGCCGATCCGTTTTCGCGCAAGCTCTTCATCGACCGCGGCGCGACCCATGGCGTCGTGCTCGGCGCGCCGGTGATCAACGAGGCCGGCGTGCTGGGCCAGGTGACGCGGGTCTACCCGCTGAATGCCGTGGTGACGCTGCTGGTCGACAAGGACGCCGCGATTCCGGTGCTGAACAGCCGCACCCAGCAGCGCAGCGCGGCCTTCGGCGGTGCCGAGGGCGGTGGGCTGGAGCTGCGCTTCATGGCCGGCAATGCCGACGTGCAGGTGGGTGATGCGCTGACCACCTCGGGCGTCGATGGCGTCTACCCGCCGGGCCTGCCGGTGGCCAAGGTGGCCCGGGTCGATCGCAAGGTGGATTCGGGCTTCGCGCGCATCCTGCTCGCGCCGGCCGCGCCGGTCGACGGGGTGCGGCATGTGCTGGTGCTGGAGCCGCTGTCGGCGCAGCTGCCGCCGCCGCCCGAGCCGGCGGAGCCGGCCAAGGGCAAGGCCGACAAGGCCGAGCGGGCCAGCAAGGGGCCGCGCAAATGATCATGCCGCGCGGCTCGGACCAGCTGCTGCTGCCGGTGAACCCGCTGTTCATCGGCTTCTCGCTGCTGCTGGCGCTGGCGCTGGAGATGCTGCCGGTGGGCCGCCATCCCGCGTCGCCCGACCTGCTGGCGCTGGTGCTGGTGTTCTGGATCGTGCACCAGCCGCACCGCGTCGGCGTCGGCCTGGGCTTCGTGTTCGGGCTGCTGCTGGACGTGCACGAGAGCGCGGTGCTGGGCCAGCATGCGCTGGCCTACACGCTGCTGAGCTACTTCGCGATCACGATCCACCGGCGGCTGCTGTGGTTCTCGCTGCCGTCGCAGGCGCTGCAGATCCTGCCGCTGTTCTTTGCCGCGCATGGCGTCTCGATGATCGCGCGGCTGATCGTCGGCGGCATGTTCCCCGGCTGGACCGTGATGCTGGCGCCGGTGTTCGAGGCGATGCTGTGGCCGGTGGTGGTGTGGCTGCTGCTGGCACCGCAGCGGCGCCCGCCCGATCCGGATGAAAACAGGCCGCTGTAAGTAGCGTCGCACCATGACCGAGCTGAAGGATCTGGAGCGAGAACTCAGTCGCTTTCGCGGCCGGCTGCTGGCCGCGGCCGCCTTCGTGCTGCTGTGCTTCGGCCTGCTCGCCGCGCGGCTGGTGTGGCTGCAGGTCTACCGCCACGACGACCTGCAGACGCAGGCCGAGGCCAACCGCATCACCATCGTGCCGATCGTGCCGAACCGCGGGCTGATCGTCGACCGCAACGGCGTGGTGCTGGCCACCAACTACTCGGCCTACACGCTGGAGATCACGCCCTCGAAGGTGGAGGGCGAGCTCGAATCGGTGATCGACCAGCTGGCGCAGGTGCTCGACATCCAGCTGCGCGACCGCCGCCGCTTCAAGCGCCTGCTGGAGGAAAGCAAGAGCTTCGAGTCGCTGCCGATCCGCACCAAGCTGACCGACGAGGAAGTGGCCCGCTTCATGGCCCAGCGTTTCCGCTTCCCAGGCGTCGACGTGCGGGCGCGGCTGTTCCGCAACTACCCGGAAGGCGAGTCGGCCAGCCACCTGCTGGGCTACATCGGTCGCATCAACACCGCCGAAAAGCAGGCCATGGAAGACTGGGACGAAGACGCCCAGGCCAACTACAAGGGCACCGACTACATCGGCAAGCTCGGCCTCGAACAGAGCTACGAACGCGAGCTGCACGGCACCACCGGCTTCGAGGAGGTCGAGACCTCGGCCGGGGGCCGCGCGGTGCGCCGGCTGCGCAGCCATGCCGCGACACCCGGCAACACGCTGGTGCTGTCCATCGACATGCGCCTGCAGCAGCTGGTGGAGAAGCTGTACGGCGATCGCCGCGGCGCGCTGGTGGCGATCGACCCGAACACCGGCGAGGTGCTGAGCTTCGTCAGCAAGCCGACCTTCGACCCCAACCTGTTCGTCGACGGCATCGACGTCGACAGCTGGCGCGAGCTGAACGAGTCGATCGACAAGCCGCTGCTGAACCGGGCCCTGCGCGGCACCTACCCGCCGGGCTCGACCTACAAGCCCTACATGGCACTGGCCGGCCTGGCCACCGGCAAGCGCTCGCCGCAGCAGGCCATCTCGGACCCCGGCTACTTCTGGTTCGGCAACCACAAGTTCCGCGACGACCGCGAAGGCGGCCACGGCATGGTCGACATGTACCGCTCGATCGTGCAGAGCTGCGACACCTACTACTACATCCTCGCCAACGAGCTCGGCGTCGACGTGATGGCGCAGCACATGGCGCCGTTCGGCTTCGGCCAGATCACCGGCATCGACCTCGAAGGCGAGATGCGCGGCATCCTGCCCTCCACCGACTGGAAAAAGCGCGCCTACCGCAAGCCCGAGCAGCAGCGCTGGTACGCGGGCGAGACCATCTCGCTGGGCATCGGCCAGGGCTACAACAGCTTCACGATCCTGCAGATGGCCCAGGCCATCTCGACCCTGGCCGCCGGCGGCCAGCGGCACAAGCCGCACCTGGTGAAGGACGTGGTCGACGTGGTGACGAACCACACGCGCTCGGTCGGCGCGCAGCCGCTGGAACCGGTGCCGATCAAGCCCGAGCACCTGGCCGTGATCCGCCAGGCGCTGGTGGGCGTGAACATCGAAGGCACCTCGGCCACCGCCTTCCGCGGCGCGGGCTACCAGGCCGCCGGCAAGACCGGCACCGCGCAGGTGGTGGGCATCAAGCAGAACGAGAAGTACAACGCCGCGAGCCTGGCCGAGCACCTGCGCGACCATGCGCTGTACATCGCCTACGCGCCGGCCGAGAACCCGCGCATCGCGGTGGCCCTGGTCGTGGAGAACGCCGGCTTCGGCGCTCAGTCGGCCGCGCCGATCGTGCGCCGCGTGTTCGACTACTGGCTGCAGGGCCTGTACCCGACCGACGAGGACATCGCCGCGGTGCAGCAGGGCCAGGCCGCCGCACCGCTGAAGCCGCCGGTGCCGATCGCGAAGCTGGCGGAGGCCGCGCGATGAGCGCCCGGGGCCGGAGAGCGGCAGCATGATCGCGATCGTCGAGCGTCCCTCGCTGTGGCAGCGCGTGCGGCCGGTGCTGTCGGTGTTCGACGGGGCGCTGGCCGGCGGGCTGCTGCTGCTGTGCGCGATCGGGCTGACGATCATGTACTCGGCCGGCTACGACAGCGGCACCCGCTTCGTCGACCACGCCCGCAACATGGCGCTGGGCTTCGTCGTGATGTTCGTGATGGCGCAGGTGCCGCCGCAGCGGCTGATGCGGCTGGCCGTGCCGCTGTACACCGTGGGCGTGGCGCTGCTGGTGGCCACCGCGCTGTTCGGCATCACCAAGAAGGGCGCGACGCGCTGGCTCAACGTGGGCATCGTGATCCAGCCCAGCGAGATCCTGAAGCTTGCGATGCCGCTGATGCTGGCCTGGTGGTTCCAGAAGCGCGAGGGCCAGCTGCGCATGCTGGACTTCCTGATCGCCGGCGCGCTGCTGCTGGTGCCGGTGGGGCTGGTGGTCAAGCAGCCCGACCTGGGCACCGCGATCCTGATCCTGTCGGCCGGGCTGTACGTGATGTTCTTTGCCGGCCTGTCGTGGAAGCTGATCCTGCCGGTGCTGCTGGCGGCCGGCATCGGGCTGGCGGCGGTGGTGGTCAGCGCGGACCGGATCTGCGAGCCCGAGGTCGTGTGGCCGCTGCTGCGCGACTACCAGAAGCACCGCATCTGCACGCTGCTCGACCCGACCACGGACCCGCTGGGCAAGGGCTTCCACATCATCCAGGGCATGATCGCCATCGGCTCCGGCGGCGTCACCGGCAAGGGCTTCATGAACGGCACGCAGACGCACCTGGAGTTCATTCCCGAGCGCACCACCGACTTCATCTTCGCGGCCTATGCCGAGGAGTTCGGGCTGCTCGGCACCGGGCTGCTGATCGTCGCCTTCGCCTGGGTCATCCTGCGCGGGCTGCTGATCGCGGCGCAGGCGCCCACGGTGTTCTCGCGCCTGCTGGCGGGTGCCATCACGCTGAGCTTCTTCACCTACGCCTTCGTCAACATGGGCATGGTCAGCGGCATCCTGCCGGTGGTGGGCATTCCACTGCCCTTCGTCAGCTACGGCGGCACGGCAATGGTGACGCTCGGCCTCGCGCTGGGCATCCTGATGTCGATTGCCCGCAGCCGCGGGTTGATGCAGCGCTGACACCGCCACAGGAGATCGGCATGGATGCGAAGCCCGTGGTGGGCGTCATCGGCACCGGCAACATGGGCGGCGCGATGGCCCTGCGGCTGCGCGAGCTCGGTCATGCGGTGTGGGTGCGCGACCTGCTGCCCGAGCAGGAGGCGCCGGCGCTGGCCGCCGGCGCGATGCGCGCGGCCAGTGCCGCCGCGCTGGCCGCGCAGTGCGAACTGGCGGCCGTGGCGGTGGTCGACGCGCCGCAGACGCGCGAGGTGCTGTTCGGTGCGCAAGGCGTGGTTCACGCGGCGCGTCGGCCGGTGGCCGTGCTGCTGTGCCCGACCATCGCGCCGGACGATGTCGAGCAGGCCGCGGCGGAACTCGCCGCCCACGGTATCGGCTGCATCGATGCGCCGATGTCCGGTGGCCCGGCGCGCGCCCGCGACGGCAGCATGAGCCTGATGGTGGCCTGCGAGGACGCTTTTTTTGGGCGTTACGAGCCGCTGCTGCGCGGCATCGGCGCGCGGCTGTTCCGGGTCGGCCGGCGGCCGGGCGACGGCGCGCGCACCAAGCTGGTCAACAACCTGCTGGCGGCGGTGAACCTGGCCGGCGCGGCCGAGGCCATCGCGCTGGCCCGGCGGCTGGGGCTGGAGGCCACCACCACCCTGGAAGTGATCGCGCAATCCAGCGGCCAGAGCTGGATCGGCAGCGACCGCATGGCCCGCGCGCTGGCCGGCGATTTCGCGCCGCGCGCCCATACCACGCTGCTGGCCAAGGACTCGGCGCTGGCGATCGGCATGGCGCGGGCGGCCGGCGTCGAGCCGGCACTCGGCGTGCAGGCTGCCGCGCTGTTCCGGGCCGCCTGCGACGCCGGGCATGCCGGGCTCGACGACGCGAGCCTGCTGCCTTTCGTCGAGGCGCTGTGGCGCGGGATCGATCCGCCGCGGGGCTGAGCTCACTCCTCCGCAACGGCCGGCGCGGGGGTGGCATCGCCGCGCGGCAGCATCGCGAAGCGCACCGTGAACAGCGCGCCCGGCCCCTGGCCCTGCGCGGCCGCCTGGGCGCGCGGCCGCGCGTTGGCAATCGAGATCTCGGCCTGGTGGCGCTGCGCGATCTCCTGCACGATGGCCAGGCCCAGGCCGCTGCCATCGACGTCGGTGCCGAGCGAACGGTAGAAGGGCCGGAACACCAGCTCGCGCTCGGCCTCGGGAATGCCCGGGCCGGTGTCCTCCACCTGCAGCACCACCACCTGGCCGAAGGGGTCGTCCACCACCCGCACCGTGACGCTACCGCCCGAGGGCGTGTACTGCAGCGCATTGTCGACCAGGTTGCGGATCAGCTCGCGCACCAGCAGCGGCTCGCCAAGCAGCCGGCCGTGCAGCGCCTGCCGGTCCTCCGGCCCCTCGTAGCCGAGGTCGATGCGCTTGTCCATCGCCTTGGGCACGAAGTCGCGCACGGTCTCGCGCGCCAGCCGCACGATGTCGACGTCCTGCTGCTGGCGCGCGCCCTCCTTGTCCTCGGCACGCGCCATCGCCAGCAGCTGGTTCACCATGTGGGCGGCGCGCTGGCTGGCATGGGCAATCTGCTGCAGCGAGCGCTTCAGCGCCTTCGGGTCCTGCTCGCCCGCATCGATCTCGCGCTGGGCCAGCTCGGCCTGCATGCGCAGGCCGGCCAGCGGCGTCTTCAGCTGGTGCGCCGCGTCAGCCAGGAAGTGCTTCTGCGTGCTCATCGAGCGGTCCAGCCGCGCCAGCAGGTCGTTGATCGAGCCGACCAGCGGCGCCACCTCCTCGGGCACGTCGCGTTCCTCGAGCGGGCTCAGGTCGTGGCTCTCGCGGCGGCGAATGCGCTGCTGCAACTCGTTGAGCGGCTTGATGCCGCGCGCCAGCGCGAACCACACCAGCAGCACCGCCAGCGGCAGCACGACGAACTGCGGGACGATGACGCCCTTGATGATCTCGGTGGCCAGGTGCGAGCGCTTGTCCAGCGTCTCGGCCACCTGCACCAGCGGCGGCACCTCGCCCGGCACGCCGGTGGCGGCGAGCCAGACATAGGCCACGCGCACCGCGTCGGACTGCACCTCGTCATCGCGGTAGCGCAGGTCCTGCGCCGGGCCGGGCGGCTCGTCGGGCACCGGCAAGGACCGGTCGCCGGCAACGAATTCACCCCGCGCACCCAGCACCTGGAAGAACACGCGGTCGGAGTCGTCCGCGCGCAGCACCTCGGCCGCCACTTCGGGCAGCCGCAGCCTGACCTGCGACAGGCGGCCCGGCCCACCGGGCTCGACGACCACCTGGCGGGCGATCGTGCGGGCCATCTCGGCCAAGTCGCGGTCGAACGGCCGGTTCGCGATGCTCTGCGCCGCCAGCCAGGTCAGCGCCACGCTCATCGGCCACAGCAGCAGCAGCGGCGCGAGCATCCAGTCGAGGATCTCGCCGAACAGCGACCTTTGTTCACGCGGGGCAAGGGCTTGCATGGGCGGCGCCAGCATAGCCTGCACCGCACGGCCGAGCTCAGGCCTGAATCTTCTCCAGGCAGTAGCCGAGCCCGCGCACCGTGGCGATGCGGATCGGCCCTTGCTCGATCTTCTTGCGCAGCCGGTGGATGTAGACCTCGATCGCGTTGTTGCTGACCTCTTCGCCCCATTCGCACAGGCGGTCGACCAGCTGGTCCTTGCTGACCAGGCGGCCGGCGCGCTGCAGCAGCACTTCCAGCAGGCTCAGCTCGCGCGCCGAAAGCTCGATCATCTGGTCGCTGATGTAGGCCACGCGGCCAGTAGCATCGAAAGTGAGCGGCCCATGCTTGATCAGGCTCGACGCGGTGCCCAGCCCGCGCCGCGTCAGCGCCCGCACCCGCGCTTCCAGCTCCTGCAGCGAGAAGGGCTTGGCCATGTAGTCGTCGGCCCCCAGGTCCAGGCCCTTGACGCGCTGCTCGACGCTGTCGGCAGCCGTCAGGATCAGCACCGGCACCGCCGAGCCGCGCGCGCGCAGCTTGCGCAGCACCTCGAAGCCATGCAGCTTGGGCAGTCCGAGGTCCAGGATGAGCAGGTCGAACTCGTGCGACGAGAGCGCCGCATCCGCCTCGCTGCCGCTGCCCACCTGGTCCACGGCATAGCCCGAGGCGCGCAGCGAGCGCATCAAGCCATCGGCCAGCACCTGGTCGTCTTCGGCGATCAGAATCCGCATCTCGTGTCTCCTGCGCGGTGGCCGCCTCGCAAAGTGGGCGCTTGCAGGCCTTGATTTTAGGCATCCCCAAGGGGACGGAGGGCTTGCGAAAACGCAGTCGGACTCACTGTACAAACATCCAGCTTCTGCCGTATAGTCGCGCCCAACCCGAGGAGAGCCTTGCCATGGATGCACCCGTCAAAGCGCTGAACACCGAGAAAGCCAAGGCCCTGCAGGCCGCACTGGCCCAGATTGAAAAGCAGTTCGGCAAGGGCTCGATCATGCGCCTGGGCGACGGCGAGGTGGTCGAGGCGATCGAGGTGGTCTCCACCGGCTCGCTGGGCTTGGACATCGCGCTGGGCGTCGGCGGCCTGCCGCGCGGCCGGGTGGTCGAGATCTATGGCCCTGAATCCTCCGGCAAGACCACGCTGACGCTTCAGGTGGTGGCCGAGATGCAGAAGCTCGGCGGCACCTGCGCCTTCATCGATGCCGAGCACGCGCTGGACACCGGTTACGCGCAGAAACTCGGCGTCAACCTGCAGGAGCTGCTGATCAGCCAGCCCGACACCGGCGAGCAGGCGCTCGAAATCGTCGATGCGCTGGTGCGCTCCGGCTCGGTGGACCTGGTCATCATCGATTCGGTGGCCGCGCTCACCCCGAAGGCCGAACTCGAAGGCGAAATGGGCGATTCGCTGCCCGGCCTGCAGGCCCGGCTGATGAGCCAGGCCCTGCGCAAGCTGACCGCGACGATCAAGAAGACCAACTGCATGGTCATCTTCATCAACCAGATCCGCATGAAGATCGGCGTGATGTTCGGCAACCCCGAAACCACCACCGGCGGCAACGCCCTGAAGTTCTATGCCTCGGTGCGTCTGGACATCCGCCGCACCGGCAGCATCAAGAAGGGTGAAGAGGTCATCGGCAACGAGACCAAGGTCAAGGTCGTCAAGAACAAGGTCGCCCCGCCCTTCAAGACCGCCGAGTTCGACATCCTCTATGGCGAAGGCACCAGCCGCCATGGCGAGATCATCGACATGGGCGTGAACGCCAAGATCCTCGAGAAGTCCGGCGCCTGGTACGCCTACAACGGCGAGAAGATCGGCCAGGGCAAGGACAACGCGCGCGAGTTCCTGCGCGAGAACCCCGACCTCGCGCACGAGATCGAGAACAAGGTGCGCGAAGCGGTGGGCGTGCCGCTGCTGCCGCCCCTGAGCGCAGCAGACGGCCAATGAGGGTCGCTGCACGCGGCCCCGCCGGGTCGCCTTGCCACCTCTAGCACGATGGCGGCTCGCCCCGCCTCCCTGAAGGTGCGCGCGCTGCAGTGGCTGGCGCAGCGCGAGCACAGTCCGCTCGAGTTGCGCGGCAAGCTGCTGCGCCTGCTGCAGGACGGGCAGCGCCGGTCCGCCGCCGCAGCCGGGGACGGCGACCCTGCGGCACCCGACGCAGAGGCCGCCGCGGCCGAGGTCGATGCATTGCTCGAATGGTTGAGCCAGCATGGCTTCCTCTCGCAGCAGCGCTTCGTCGAGAGCCGGGTGCAGGCCCGGCAGGCACGCTTCGGCAACCTGCGCATCCAGCGCGAACTGCAGCAGCACGGCGCGGTGCTCGACGCACCAGCGCGCGAGGCGCTGCACGAAAGCGAGTTCGATCGTGCCCGCGAGGTCTGGCGCAAGAAGTTCGGCCGTACCGCCGCGGCCCCAGCCGATGCCGCCGCCGCGGCCGCCGCTCGATTGCGGCAGATGCGCTTTCTCACCGGCCGAGGCTTCTCGCCGGAGGTGATTCGCCGCGTGCTGGCCCGTGCCGGCGAATCCGACACCTGAGCCAATAGCCCCTCCTGTCGCTGAGTTCAGGACGCCACACCGTCGGCTTGCCGTCAGGTTTGCCGCGGCGCAGCATGCTAAATTGCGAAGGTTTGTTCCTCCAGCGCCGGCTCATCTGCCCGGCTCCCTCAGCCCCAGCCGACCGTGCGCGGCGGCTTTTGTTTTGACTCCCCCTTCGCAGTGAGCCCCCGATGAAGATCCACGAATACCAAGGCAAAGAAATCCTGCGCCAGTTCGGCGTGCCGGTACCGCGGGGCTACCCCGCTTTCACGGTGCAGGAGGCGGTGGAAGCCGCGCAGAAGCTGGGCGGCAGCGTCTGGGTGGTGAAGGCGCAGATCCACGCAGGCGGCCGCGGCAAGGGCGGCGGCGTGAAGCTCGCGCGCTCGATGGATGAGGTCAAGGCGCTGGCGGGCCAGATCCTCGGCATGCAGTTGAAGACGCACCAGACCGGCCCCGAAGGCCAGAAGGTGCGCCGCCTGCTGATCGAGGAAGGCGCCGACATCAAGAAGGAGTACTACGCTGCCGCGCTGACCGATCGCGCGACGCAGAAGGTCGCACTGATGGCCTCCAGCGAAGGCGGCATGGACATCGAGGAAGTGGCCCACAACACGCCCGAGAAGATCATCAAGGTCTTCGTCGAACCCGCTGTCGGACTGACCGACGCGCAGGCGCTGCAGCTGGCCCGGGGCATCGGCGTACCCGAGGCCTCGCAGCCGCAGGCGGTGGACGTGTTCAAGAAGCTCTACAAGACCTACATGGACACCGATGCCTCGCTGGCCGAGATCAACCCGCTGATCCTCGAAGGCAACGGCAACATCAAGGCGCTGGACGCGAAGTTCAACTTCGACGCGAACGCGCTGTTCCGCCACCCCGAGATCGTGGCCTACCGCGACCTCGACGAAGAAGACCCCGCCGAAATCGAGGCCAGCAAGTTCGACCTGGCCTACATCAGCCTGGACGGCAACATCGGCTGCCTGGTCAACGGTGCCGGCCTCGCGATGGCGACGATGGACACCATCAAGCTGTTCGGCGGCGAGCCGGCCAACTTCCTCGACGTTGGCGGTGGCGCCACTGCCGAGAAGGTCACCGAGGCTTTCAAGATCATGCTGAAGAACCCGGATGTGAAGGGCATCCTGGTCAACATCTTCGGCGGCATCATGAAGTGCGACACCATCGCCGAAGGCGTGATCACCGCCTGCAAGGCCGTGAACCTGAGCGTGCCGCTGGTGGTGCGCATGAAGGGCACCAACGAAGACCTGGGCAAGAAGATGCTCGCCGAGAGTGGGCTGCCGATCATCAGTGCCGACACGATGGCCGAGGCGGCCACCAAGATCGTCGCAGCCGTGAAGTGAGCGAGAAGGAATCGACATGAGCATCCTCATCAACAAGGACACCAAGGTCATCACCCAGGGCATCACCGGCAAGACCGGCCAGTTCCACACGCGCGGCTGCGTGGCCTATGCCAATGGCAAGAACTGCTTCGTCGCCGGCGTGAACCCGAAGAAGGCGGGCGAAGACTTCGAAGGCATCCCGATCTACGCCAGCGTCAAGGACGCCAAGGCCCAGACCGGCGCCACGGTCAGCGTGATCTACGTGCCGCCGGCGGGCGCCGCCGCCGCCATCTGGGAGGCCGTGGAAGCCGACCTCGACCTGACGATCTGCATCACCGAAGGCATCCCGGTGCGCGACATGCTCGAAGTGCGCAACAAGATGAAGGCCAAGGAAGCCGCGGGCGGCAAGAAGACGCTGCTGCTCGGCCCCAACTGCCCCGGCCTCATCACGCCCGAGGAAATCAAGATCGGCATCATGCCCGGCCACATCCACCGCAAGGGCCGCATCGGCGTGGTCTCGCGCTCGGGCACGCTGACCTATGAAGCGGTGGCGCAGCTCACCGAGATCGGCCTCGGCCAATCGAGCGCGGTCGGCATCGGCGGCGATCCGATCAACGGCCTGAAGCACATCGACATCATGCAGGCCTTGAACAACGATCCGGACACCGATGCGGTGATCATGATCGGCGAGATCGGCGGCCCCGACGAAGCCGAGGCCGCACGCTGGTGCAAGGCCAACATGAAGAAGCCGGTGGTCGGCTTCATCGCCGGCGTCACCGCCCCTCCGGGCAAGCGCATGGGCCATGCGGGCGCGCTGATCTCGGGCGGCGCGGATACCGCAGACGCCAAGCTGGCCATCATGGAAGAGTGCGGCTTCAAGGTCACCCGCAACCCCAGCGAGATGGGCAAGCTGCTGAAAAGCCTGCTCTGAGCCGCTGACCGATCGGCGACCAGAAGAGCCGGTGCGTAGTTCTACGCACCGGCTTTTTGCTGTGCGTTCCCTACACTCGGCCACCTCACGCATCGACAGCTTGGCGACAGCCCTGAAGGACCGCTGACATGGATCTCACTTCGCCCGCCTTCTGGACGGCGCTCGGCTCGATCATCTGGGTCAACATCATCCTGTCCGGCGACAACGCGGTGGTGATCGCGCTGGCCGCGCGCAGCCTGCCCGCGCACCAGCAGAAGAAGGCGGTGTTCTGGGGCAGCGCGGCGGCCATCGTGATGCGGATCGGCCTGACGATCATCGCGCTCGAGATGCTGAAGTGGCCCTACCTCAAGCTGGTCGGTGGCTGCCTGCTGTTCTACATCGGCGTCACGCTGCTGCTCGAGGAAGACGAAGACGAGCATGGCGACAGCGGCAATGGCCAGACCGGCCTGCTGAGCGCGGTGCGCACGATCCTGGTGGCCGACCTGGTGATGAGCCTGGACAACGTGCTCGCGGTGGCGGCGGCCGCCAAGGGCAATGTCCCGTTGCTGGTGATCGGCCTGGCGCTGAGCATTCCGCTGATCATCTTCGGCAGCACGCTGCTGTTGAAGGTGATGGAGCGCTTCCCGCTGCTGGTGACCCTGGGAGCGGCGCTGCTGGGCTTCCTGGCCGGCGAGATGCTGCTCACCGACCCGGCCCTCGAACAACATGTCGGCGTCGTGCCGCACAACTGGGTGCTGATCGGCGGCGCCATCGGTGCGGTCGCGGTCGTCGTTGTCGGCAATCTTCTGCAAAGGCGCCGCACAACAAAGACCTGAGATTTCCCGGCCCGGCGAAAGTCGGGTCCAATACGCTCCTGAAGGGGAGTAGCTCCCTGTGCCGGCCACCCCAGGCCGGTACGGGCGGCGGATCGTCAGTACGAAGCTGCAAGGCTTCCGGTCCGCCAGATGCCGGCCTCGCGCGCGCTCGCGCCGCGGCCGGGCTCCGAGCAAGACCTTCGATGCGTCGTCGCACACCGCGGCGGGCTCGAAGGCATCGGCTCGAAGATGCAGCGGGTTTCCATGGTGTGGTGTTGTCCTCCTACCACCCCTGCCTGGAGCTCCCGCCATGGAATTTTTCAGCCCCGCCTGGTTCTCTGCACTTGGCGCGATCATCCTGATCGACCTCGTGCTCGCCGGCGACAACGCCATCGTCATCGCACTGGCCGCGCGCGGCCTGCCCACCCATCTGCAGCGCAAGGCCATCCTCTGGGGCACGGTCGGCGCCATCGGCATGCGCACGCTGATGACCTTGGCGGTGGTCTGGCTGCTCAGGATCCCGGGCCTGATGCTGATCGGTGGCCTGGGCCTGCTGTGGATCGCCTACGGCCTGCTCGCCGCCGGCGACCACGAGCATGCCGAGGGCCAGACACCCAGCACCTTCTGGGGCGCCATGAAGACCATCGTCGTCGCCGACGCGCTGATGGGCATCGACAACGTGCTTGGCGTGGCCGGCGCCGCGCACGGCAACTTCGACCTGGTCGTGATCGGTTTGCTGATCAGCGTGCCGATCGTCGTCTGGGGTAGCAGCATCGTGCTGAAACTGGTCGACCGCTTCCCGGCGCTGACCTCGATCGGCGCCGCGGTGCTGGCCTTCACCGCCGCGAAGATGATCGTCGGCGAACCGCTGCTCGACGCGGTGTTCGACCCGCATGCGCCGGCGCGCTGGGCGATGTACGGCCTGGCGATTGCCGGCGTCCTGGCCGCCGGCCACTGGATGGGCCGGCGCACGACCGCCGCACGCAGCGCGGCGTAGTGCGCATCGGACCTGGGGCGCGCTGCCGCCAGGCCCGGCGCCGCTTGTGGTAGCTTGCAGCGCTTCCGCCCACAACCTGGCCGATGCCTGATGCAGCCCGCCCCGAGTTCCTGGTGGCAACGTTGGAAGCGCCGCACCCCGGGCGGCGCTTCGGCCGCGCCCGCTGCGGCGGGGGCTGCGCCGGCGGCCGCGAGGCCGAGCTTCGGCCCGTACCAGGCGCTGGGCGTACTGGGCCAGGGGGCGACCGGGCCGGTCTATCTGGCGCAGGCGGGTGAGCGGCAGGCCGCCATCAAGCTGCTGGTCACCGATCCGGCATTGCCCGCCGCCGAGCAGGCGGACCAGCGCCAGCGCTTCCTGCTGCAGGCCGAGGTGCTGCGCGGCCTCGCCCACGAGGACATCGTCACCGTGCTCGATGCCGGCGAGCGCGAGGGCCAGCCCTGGATTGCGCTCGAACTCGCACCTGGCACCGACCTCTCCCGCTACACGCGCGCCCAACGCCTGCTGCCCGAGCCGCTGGTGCTGCGCATCGGCGCGCGCATCGCGCGGGCGCTGGCCCACGCGCACGAGCGTGGCATCGTGCACCGCGACCTGAAGCCCGCGAACGTGCGGCTCGATGTCGCCAGCGGGCGCCTGAAGCTGGTCGACTTCGGCGTTGCCCGCCTGCAGGACCAGGCCGTCACCCGCACCGGGGTGACGCTGGGCACGCCAGCCTACATGGCACCGGAGCAACTGCTCGGCGAGCCGGCCGACGCCCGCACCGACACCTATGCGCTCGGCGTGATGCTCTACGAGCTGCTGACCGGCCGGCTGCCCTTCCCGGCCACCACGCTGGGCGAGCTGCTGCGCGCCGTGGCGGGCGGTGAACCCGCACCACTGCGCCATTGGCGGCCCGAGCTGCCCGCCGGGCTGGAGGCCTTGCTGCAGCAGATCCTGCAACGCGCGCCGGGTCTGCGGCCACAGAGCCTGCCCGCACTGGCGGCCGAACTCGAACGCTGGGCCGACGCATTGCCGCAGCCGCCGCCGCCGTGACGTCCCCCACGGCTCGGGTCGACCCCCAGCCCGAACACGCCACGCAACAAGGCACAATCAGTTGCCATCGCCCTTGAACGACGCTCCTGCCCGCCGCATGACCTTCGAGTTCTTCCACGCCGTGGACACCGGCCGCGCGCGCTCGAACAACGAAGACTCCGTCGCGGTCGACGAAGCCAATGCACTGGCCGTGCTGGCCGACGGCATGGGGGGCTACAACGCCGGCGAAGTGGCCAGCAACATGGCCACCTCGTTCATCAAGAGCGAACTCGGCCGCTGGCTGCAGGAAGCCGGTGGCAAGGCCAACGACAGCGAAGTGCGGCGCGCGATGGACATCTGCGTCGACAACGCAAACCGCGCCATCTTCAACGCGGCGAATGCCAATCCCCAATACGCCGGCATGGGCACCACGCTGGTCGTCGCGGTGTTCCGCGAAGGCCAGCTCAGGCTGGGCCATGTCGGCGATTCGCGCGCCTACCGCTGGCGCGCCGGCCAACTGGTGCAGATCACGCGCGACCATTCGCTGCTGCAGGAGCAGATCGATGCCGGCCTGATCACGCCGGAGCAGGCCGCGTTCTCCGCGAACAAGAACCTCGTCACGCGCGCCGTCGGCGTCGAGGACACCGTGCTGCTCGAAACCCATGTGCATGAGGTGCAGCCGGGCGACCTGTACCTGATGTGCTCGGACGGCCTGTCCGACATGCTCGATAACGCGACCGTGGCGCAGCTGTTGCAGACGCACGACGCGTTACCTTCTGCCGGTCGGGCGCTGATCGATGCCGCCAATGAGGCGGGCGGAAAGGATAATATTGCGCTGGTTCTCGTGCGCGTGGCAGGCACACCGATCTCGGCCAACAAACCGTGGTGGCGCTTCGGTCGTTGACGACCCCTGAACCGCACACACGATCCGGGCTGGGGGATGGTCCGACTGACAGGATAAGGACAAGCATGGGCAAGCTGGTGGTGTCGCTCGATGGTGTGGTCATCAAGGAAGTCCAGATCACCAAGGACAAGACCACGCTGGGCCGTCGCCCCTACAACGACATCGTGATCGACAACCTCGCCGTCAGCGGCGAGCATGCCGTGCTGCAGATGGTGGGCCAGGACGTCTTCATCGAAGACCTGAACAGCACCAACGGCACCTACATCAACGGCAAGGCGATCAAGAAGCAGCTGCTCGCGCACAACGACACCGTCGAGATCGGCAAGTACAAGATCAAGTACCTCGTCGACGACACCGGCGAGTACGAGAAGACGATGATCATGCGGCCCGGCGCCACACAGCCGATGCACCACGCCCCCGCGCCGCAGGCCCCGTTCAATGCCACCGCCACCACGCCCCGGCCCATGCCGATGAGCGGTGCCAGCAGCCTGCCGGCCTCGATCAAGGTCCTCAGCGGGGCCGCTGCCGGCCGCGAGGTCACGCTCACCAAGGTCGTCACCACCGTCGGCAAGCCCGGCGTCCAGGTGGCCTCGATCACCAAGCGCCCGGGCGGCTACGTGATCGCCCATGTCGAAGGCCTGACGCGCCCCAGCGTCAACGGCATGCCGCTGGCCGGCGACATCGCGCCGCTGAAGAACGGCGACCTGATCGAGCTGGCCGGCACGCAGATGCAGTTCATCCAGTTCTAGCCCGCCACCGCGCGAGCGGCCGGCCGATTCAAGCCTGGCAGGTGAACGTGACCTTGTTCACGGCCGCGGCATTGCTGGGACGGGCGTCCGTCGAACAGCCTAAGAACTGCGAAAAACCAAGCTTGCGGCTTGGGCGAGCTGCGGCGACCATCGGCTTTTATCCGCAGACCGGAGGCTTCAGTGCCTTCGGCGCCTGAGCGTCCCATGCATATCCGGGTTCTCGGCTGTTCCGGCTCGATTGCCGCGGGCTGTCGCACCACGGCCTTCCTGCTCGACGACGACGTGCTGATCGATGCCGGCACCGGTGTCGGCGACCTGTCGCTCGAACAGCTCGAGCGCATCGACCACATCGTGCTGAGCCACTCGCACCTCGACCATGTGCTGGCCGTGCCCTTGCTGGCCGACAGCGTGATGCGCCGCCGCGCCGGCCGCCCGCCGATCCAGGTCCATGCTCTGCCCGCCACGCTGGAGACGCTGCGCAAGCACCTGTTCAACGGCGCGCTGTGGCCCGACTTCACGCGCCTGCCTTCGGCCGACCATCCCGTGCTGGCCCTGCGGCCGTTCGAGACCGGCGAGGTCCTGAGCTTCTCCGGTGGCCGCCGCATCGAGGTGCTGCCCGCGCTGCACACCGTGCCGGCCGTCGGGTTCGCCGTACTGCCACCCGAGGGCAGCGGCCGCGGCGCGTGGGTCTACACCGGCGACACCGCGCCCGACCCCGCCCTGTGGCAGCGGCTGCAGCACCTGCCGGTCGCCAGCCTGGTGATCGAAACCGCCTTCCGCAACGAAGAGCAGCTGCTCGCCACCATCAGCCGCCACATGCACCCGGCCGCGCTGGCACGCGAACTCACGCACCTGGCCGCCGGCGTGCAGGTCTACATCACGCACATCAAGCCGGGCGAGCTCGATCCGGTGATGAGCGAGATCGGCGCTTCGGGCAGCCACCACAGCGTGCATGCGCTGACCACCGGCCAGCTGATCGAGATTGCCTGAACGCGGCAGCGGTGACGATTTCCGTCACCCGCTGACAGGGCCAGGCGACACAAACCGGCAGGTGGGGCCCGCCAAGCGTGACGAATCACCGGCTTTCGCCCCCCAAACCTCGATTCGGCGCCTGGCACGCCCCCTGCAAATGAGGGAGGGCACAGTCCTTCACCCCCCCTCACTGTCAGGAGTCTCTCTCATGAAGCGCACCGTCCAACAAGGTTTCACACTGATCGAACTGATGATCGTCGTCGCGATCATCGGCATCCTGGCAGCGGTTGCGCTGCCGGCTTACAAGGACTACACGGTCAAGGCCCGCGTCTCGGAAGGCATCCTGGCCACCAGCCAGTGCCGCACGACCATTTCGGAGGTGTACCAGACCGCTGCGTCGGGTACCACGGTCAACGCTGATGGTTGGGGCTGCGGCGAGGGTGTCGCCAACCCGACCAAGTATGTCAAGGCGATCAACACGGACTCGGCTGGCGTGATCACGGTGACGATGGCCAGCGCTACGGAACTCGATACGGCCGGCGGTGGCACGATCACGCTGACTCCGACGACCGCTTCGGGCACGGCGCTGACGACCGCGAGCATTCCGACCCAGGTTGGCGCCTTCAAGTGCCAGGCCGGTACGTCGGGCATCGCCAAGTTCCTGCCGGGTTCGTGCAAGTAAGTTGAGTCCGGCGTGAATACGGATCTTTGAAGGCAGGTTCCTCAACCTAATCCCTCGAATTTCCGACGCGGCGGCGATCGTTTCCACGATCGCCGCCTTTTTGTTGTCTGGACGAGCGCTTTCAGGCGAATGGGCCCAGGCAACCGTTGGCAAGGGGCCGTCAAGTCCACCACCCGAGAGACCGCGCATGTCAACCAGCTCCGTGACTTCGAATCCAGGCGACGTTGCTGCCAATGCGACCCGGACCCTCCGGGTGGCGGCGGCTGATCTGTTTCGCTATGCGCCCAACGATCGCCTGCTGGCCCTGTCCCTGCTGGCCACCGCAGTGGCCAGCCTGGCGGGGCTGACCGGAGCGATTTCGACGCCCTGGAACAAATACGGCGCGGAGACGTTCTTCCTCGTCGCCGCCATGATCGGTGCGCTGTGGTTCGTGGTATTCGCGTACTCCCGCCCGGGGCGGGCCGGCTGGCTGGCTGCCACGGCCCTGCTGGGGCTGGGCGCCGCCATCCAACGACAGCTCGTCTCGGAAGACCTCGCGACCGCCACCGCGCAGACCATCTACATCGCCGGTCCGTTCGCCTTTGCCGGAACCTTTGGTGCCTTGTCGGTCCTGGTGCGCTACTGGCGCAGCCATGCTGCCAGAGGGCCGCGCGATCCCGACACGGTCCGCCTGGCGGCAGCCATGGGCGCCATCTTGTTCGTCGCCCTCTTCACGACCTTCGGCGATGTCATCCTGGGCCTGACCACGGTCCTTCACCCGGCCACGCTTGACCCGCTGGCATTGGCCATCGATCGTCGATTCGGTTTCGACGCCAGCGCGATCCTTGGCGGAACACTGTCGCTGACGCCGGCAATGCTGACCGCGGTCAAGACCGCCTACATGGTCGTGGTCTTCGGCTTTCCGATGCTGTTCGGCCTGCAGTTGCGCACGCCACGGCCGCAGGTCTGGAACTTCGTCTGGACCTGGGCCGTGCTGACGCTCGGCGGCATGACGGCCTATCACCTGTTCCCTATCGCGGGGCCCCGCTACTGGCTGGGTCCAGAGTTCTTCGCGCCGACATCGGTTCCCGCCGAACCGGGCGCCATGATGACCATTGTCCCGCCGGCGCCGCGTAACGGGATGCCCTCGCTGCACTTCGGCTGGGCCTTCGGCATGTGGCTGATGTCGTACTGGATCGGCCGGCGCTGGGTGACCTGGCTGTTCGGCCTGTTTGCCGCATTGATGATCCTCGCCACGCTGGGGCTGGGCGAGCACTACCTGATCGACCTCGCCGTTGCCGTGCCCTTCGTCGGCGCCATCGTATGCCTGACGATGCACGATGTGCCCTGGCAGGACGCCAGCCGTCGACCGCTCGTGCTCGGCGGCTTCGGGCTCTATGCTGCCTGGATCCTCGCGATGCGATTCGCGAGCCCGTTGCTCCTGGCCACCCCGGGGTTGCTGTGGCTGATGACCACCATGTCGCTCGTCTACGGCGTCATGCTGTTCCGCCGGCTTGAGACCTTGCGTTCAAGGATCCAGAGCCGGGAGGTGGCCTGGGGCTATCCGGCAGGCGCCGTGGCGGTGGTTCCCCCCGCCCGCACGCTGCTGATGCCGGCGCCTACGGCGCCGATGGCGCAGATCCTCTTCCTGTTCATCGCGTCGGGCTTCGCCGGGCTGATGTACGAGGTGGTGTTCAGCAAACAGCTCGCCCTGGTGTTCGGCAGCACTGCCCAAGCCAGCTACACGGTGCTCGCCACCTACATGGGCGGCATGGCGATAGGCTCCTGGCTCGGCGGTCGGCTGTACAGACGGTATCCGCACGGCCTGGCGCTCTACCTGTTGTTCGAGGCCGGCGTCGGCGCCTACTGCGTCGCCGCCCCATGGCTGCTCGAGGCCATCCAGGCGGCCTACATCGCCATCGCCAGCGGGACTTCACCAGAAGCCGGCTGGCTGGTGGCGCTGCGCTTCGGACTCGGCTCGACGCTGCTGATCGTGCCAACGATCCTGATGGGGGCCAGCCTGCCTGTGCTGGTGGCCTTCCTGCGGGACCGCGGCGTCGCCGCCGAGCGACCGATCGCAATGCTGTACGCCGCCAACACCATTGGCGCCGCCTTGGGAGCCTTCACGGCCGGCTACCTGCTGATACCCACGCTCGGCTTGCGCCGCAGCATTGCGCTGGCCGCTGCGATGAGCCTTTTGGTCGCCTGGTTCGCATTGCGGTTGTTGAAAGCCGACGCCCTGCGCCTGCAACTGCCTGTGCACCTGGGCCGCCTGCTGGCAGCCGTTCGCACTGCGGTGCCCGCCGCTGCAGCTCAACGCAGCAACAGTGTCCGCAGCGCATCGGCCATGGCGGTCCTCGCGGTGGCGGGCGTGGTCACGATGATCGTCGAGACCAACCACATCCACCTGCTGGCGACCGTTGCAGGCAGCAGCACCTACGCCTTCTCGCTGATGCTGTCGACGTTCTTGCTCGGACTGGCGGCTGGCGCCTACCTCATCGGAAGATGGCGCAACGCCTTCGTGGACCCGGCACAGGCGGCAACCTGGATCCTGTCCCTGCTGGCGCTCACGCTGATCCTGGGTGGCTTCCAGTGGGGCGCGATGGCCGACTACTTTGGCAGCTATCAGGGCTACCGACTGCCGCCCGCATTCGGTCCGCACGAATTCGTGCGTGGCATCGTCTGCTTTGCCGTGATGTTCCCGCCAGCCGTGCTGATTGGTGCGCTCTACCCGGTGGCCATGCATTGGGCGGCGCCCGACGGCGACGCCCGTAACGTCGGCATCGCAGCAGCCGTCAACACCTTCGGCAACATCGCCGGCGTCTTCATTGGCGGCTTCGTGCTGCTGCCTTTGATCGGCGCCCACGCCGCCGCCAAGGTGGCTGCGCTGTTCTGCGCCGTGCTGGCACTGGGCCTCAGCCTCCGGCCAACCGTCAGGCCGCTACGACTGGCCCGGGCGGGCATGGTGCTGGCGGTGGGGGCCGCTGGCCTGCTGACCCCCTGGCAGCTCGACATGACGCGCGTGGCCAACGGTGCGAACGTCTACTTCGCACCGCTGCGGTATGGGTCGGTGATCGACTTCGCGGAGAGCGTCGACGGGGGCTTGAGTGCCGTCGCGCGCAGCACGTCCACCCACACCCGTCCCATCCTGACGCTCACCACCAACGGCAAGTTCCAGGGTAACGATTCGCCCGACGGCGAGATGCAGGCGCAGCTCGGCTTCTCGGTCACGCCGCTGCTGCACACCGCGGCACGTGACCAAGCGCTCGTGATCGGCTACGGGACCGGCATGTCGGCGCATGTCCTGCGCGAAGCCGGATTCAAGTCGCTGGACATTGCCGACCTGAGCGCCGACATCGTCCGCCTGGCCGACAAGCACTTCGCCAGCATCAACGGCCGCGCCTCGCAGGCACCGGGCGTCCACCTGCACATCACGGACGGCCGGAACCTGCTGCTGCTGAGCGACAAGCGCTACGACCTGATCGGCATCGAGGTCACGTCGATCTGGTTCAGCGGCGCGGGATCCCTGTACAACAAGGACTTCTACGAGCTGGTGAAACGCCGCCTGCAGCCCGACGGCGTGCTACAGCAGTGGGTGCAGCTCCACCACATGCGCACCGAAGATCTGCTGACCGTCATCGGCTCGGTGCGCGCGGTGTTTCCCGAGGTCTGGATCTATGTCGTCGGCAAGCAGGGGATCATTCTTGCCGGCAATTCACCGCGGTCCGGCCCCACCCGGCAGAAGGTCGACGCGCTGGCACAATCGCAGCCCCTGGCGGACCTGATGCGATCGCTGAAGGTCAACGTCGCCGACATCGAGGCGAGCCGCTTGTTGAACCCACGCGATGTCGATCGAATCCTGCTCAGCTATGGCGTCGGACTGGAATATTGGGTCTCGACCGATGACAACCTGCGTCTCGAATACGGCACGCCCCGAGGCAATGTCCTGGACGGTGACAGCTCCTACGCTGCCAATCTGCGCATCCTCCGGGGCGACGGAGTACGCCCAAAGCAGTAGACGGTGCGCGCGCCGGTTCCACCACCGGCAAGCCGATGTCGCCTAACGCCCGCGCCGCCTCGTGGGGGCTCGCGCTCACCGCCCTGGTCGCCGGCACGCTGCCTCCGCTGCTGGCCTACAACCTGCCGCCTTCGCCGACGCTGCTGAACCAATGCCTGGCCGTCGCGCTGTGGGGCGGCTTCGTGTTCATGCTGCGGCCGGGCGGGCTGGCGCTGCGCGGCTGGTCCTTGCAGGCCGCGATCGCGGTGATGGCGGCGGCCGTGGTGCTGTCGGGCACCGCGGGTGCGTTGCCATCGGCCTTGACGCTCTCGGCCCTGAGCCTGCTGATCGCCGCTGCGGTGCTGGCCTGGGCCGGCGCCGATGCGGCGCGGCGCGGCGACGCGCCGCAGGTCTTCGGCCTGTTCGCCGCCGGCCTGGTGCTGGCCGGCTTCCTCAGCTCGCTGGTGGCGCTGATCCAGGTCTTCATGCCCGAATGGACCGATGGCAACGTCATCGCACATTCGGGCCTGGTCGGCCGCGCCGTCGGCAACCTGCGCCAGTCCAACCACCTGTGCAGCCTGCTGCTGTGGGCGGTGGTGGCCACGGTCACCCTGCTGGAGTTGCGCTGGCTGCCGCGCGGCATCGCCATCGCGCTGGTGCTGCTGATGGTGTTCGCGATCGAGCTCAGCGCCTCGCGCACCGGCGCGGTCGGCCTGCTGCTGCTGGCGCTGTGGGGCGGGCTCGACCGGCGGCTGTCGCGCAGCGCACGCTGGCTGCTGCTGGCCACGCCGCTGGTCTATGCTCTGTCGTATGGTGCGATGGCGGCGTACGGGTCCTGGAGCCACCAGGCCATCGGCGCCGAGGCGCGCATCGCGGCCGGCGAGGCCAGCGGCATCGAGAGCCCGAACTCGCGGCGCAACATCTGGGCCAATGCGGTGACGATGATCGCGCAACAGCCCTGGACCGGCGTCGGCTTCGGCGAGTTCAACCTGGCCTGGTCGCTGACCTCGTTCCCCGGCCGGCCGACGGCCTTCTTCGACCACACCCACACGTTGCCGCTGCAACTGGCCGTCGAGCTGGGCGTGCCGCTGGCCACGCTGGTGATGGCGCTGATGGCCATTGCGCTGTGGCAGGGCTTTGCCCGCAGCGCGAGCGCCCGTGGCGACACGGGCCTGGCCGGGCGCGCCGGCTGGATGCTGGTGCTGCTGACCGGCTGGCACAGCCTGGTCGAGTACCCGCTGTGGTACGCCTACTTCCTGCTGCCCGCGGCCTTTGCCTGGGGCTTCGCGCTGGGCGTGCCGGCCGCAGCCGAGCGCGTGGTGCCGGCGCAGGCGCCGCGCAGCCGCTTCGCGCCACTGGCCGGCATGGCGCTGGTGATCGGTGGCGCGCTGGCAGTGGTGGACTACATGTCGGTGGTCGTGATCTACGCGCCGGGCGAGAACGCCGGTCCGCTCGAGGCGCGCATCGCGCGCGGCCAGCGCAGCGTGCTGTTCGCCCACCATGCCGACTACGCTGCCGCCACCAGCGCCGAGCCACTGCCGGGCACGCCGATGGCCTTCCGCCGCGCGCCGCACTACCTGATGGACACGCGCCTGATGGTGGCCTGGGCGCGCTACCTGGCCGAGAACGGCCAGCCCGATCGCGCCCGCGTGCTGGCCGCGCGCCTGCGCGAGTTCCGCAATCCGGACAGTGCCGAGTTCTTCAGCCCCTGCGAGATCGGCGACCAGGCGGCGTTCCAGTGCCAGGCGCCGCTGTCACCGCACCCCTGGCGCGAGTTCCTGACCTACTAGCGGGCGCAACCGGCCGCGTTTGCCTTCGGTCAGCCCGGGGCCACCCAGTGCCCGGACTTGCCGCCCTGCTTCTCCAGCAGCCGGATGTCGCCCATCACCATGCCGCGGTCGGCGGCCTTGCACATGTCGTAGATCGTCAGCAGCCCCACCTGCACGGCGGTCAGCGCTTCCATCTCGACGCCGGTGCGGCCCACGGTCTCGGCCTGCACGGTGCAGTGCACGCTGCTGGCGGCCTCGTCGAGCGCGAAGTCCACCGCCACGCGCGTCAGCGGCAACGGGTGGCACAGCGGGATCAGGTCGGCGGTGCGCTTGGCGGCCTGGATCGCCGCGATGCGGGCGATGCCGATCACGTCGCCCTTCTTCGCCTGGCCCTGCGCAATCAGCGCCAGCGTGGCCGGCAGCATGCGGATGCTGCCGCGCGCCAGCGCGATGCGGTGCGTGTCCGGCTTGGCCGCCACGTCCACCATGTGGGCCTGGCCCTGGGCGTCGAAGTGTGTCAGCGGGGAACTCATGGTTTACCTGCGGGCAATGTAGCGGTGCGATGATAGGTGCAGCCGTTCGTGGCTAGCGTTGCCGGACCCGCGTTTGAACCAAGCCCTGACTCCCTTCCGCCTGCGGGCCGGTTGCCTGCTGCTGGCCTGGAGCCTGGTGCTGGCGCCGCTGCCCCTGGCCGCGCAAAGCCTGCCGGGCGATGCCTCGCAGGTGCGCCTGCCCGCGCTCGGCGAATCGGCCTCCGACGAGTTCAACCTCAGTGCGGAGAAGCGCCTGGGCGAGCAGATCATGCGCGAGATCCGGCGCGACCCGGACTACCTCGACGACCCGGTGCTGCTGGAGTACCTGCAGACCATCTGGCAGCCGCTGGTGGCCGCGGCACGCCAGCGCGGCGACATCGGCAACGACATCGGCACGCTGTTCCCGTTCGAATCGTTCCTGGTGCGCGACCGCAGCGTCAACGCCTTCGCGCTGCCGGGCGGCTACGTGGGCGTGAACCTCGGCATGATCGCGATGACCACCGCCCGCGACGAGCTGGCCTCGGTGCTCGCGCACGAGCTCTCCCACGTCACGCAGCGGCACATCGCGCGCAGCATCGTCGCGGCCAACCGCAGCAGCACGCTGAGCCTGGCGGCGATGCTGCTGGGCATCCTGGCCGCGTCCAAGGCCCGCAATGCCGACATGGCGCAAGCAGCCATCATGAGCGGCCAGGCCGCGGCCGCGCAGGCGCAGCTGAACTTCTCGCGCGACATGGAACGCGAGGCCGACCGCAACGGCCTGAACCTGATGAGCGTGGCCGGCTTCGCGCCCGCCGGCATGGCCGCGATGTTCGAGAAGCTCGACCAGTCGGTGCGGCTGAACGACAGCGGCGGCTTCCCCTACCTGCGCAGCCACCCGTTGACCATCGACCGCATCGGTGAAGCGCGCCAGCGCATCGAGGTGCTGGGCGCGCAGCCCAGCAGCGCGCAGCTGCAGGCGGCCTCGCCGCTGGTGCACGCGCTGATGCAGTCGCGCGCCAAGGTGCTGATGGACCCGTCGACGCAATCGCTGCGCCGCTTCCAGGAAGTGGAGCTGCGCGGACCGGCTTCGCTGCGCGACCGGCTCGCCGCGCTGTACCTGCGGGCGTTCGCCTCGACCCAGCTGCGCGAGTTCACGGTCGCCGAGCAGGCGCTGGCCGCCGGCGAGCCGCTGCTGCCCGATGCCGGCACCAAGCGCGCCTGGGCGCAGCTGGCCATCGAGACCGCGCTGGCGCGTGGCGACAGCGCCCGGGCCACCGAGCGCCTGGCCGCCTGGCCGGCCGATGGCTCGCGCAGCCGGCTGCTGCTGAGCGCCCGCGTGGCGCAGCAGCGCAACGATGCCGAGTCGATCAAGCAAAGCACCGAGCAGTTGCAGACCTGGGTCGCCGAACACCGCGACGACGCGCAGGCCTGGCAGGCGCTGGCGCTCAGCGCCGAACGCCTGGGCCTGACCCTGCGCTCGCTGCGTGCGCATGCCGAAGCCGAGGCCGCGATCGGCAACCTGCCGGGCGCGATCGACCGCCTGCGCGCCGGCCAGCAGATCGCGCGACGCGGCGGCCCCGGCGTCGACTTCATCGAGGCCTCGGTGATCGATTCCCGGCTGCGCGACCTGATGAGCCAGCGCAGGCAACTGATGGCCGAACAACGCGGCGGCTCGCAGCGACGCGGCGACCCGCCCGAAGAGCTGGAATAAACGAAACACGCCGCGGCCCGCGCTGCCGCCTGCGTGATACGAGCCGCCCCTACACTGCCGCGCGATGTCCCGGGACGGGACGAGGAGGCTCGGCATGGTCATCGGCGCAGCGCTTCGCAGGCGCATCGGGTGGTGTTTCGCGGGCCTGCTCGGCCTGGCCGGCTGGAGCACGCAAGTCGAAGCCGCCCGCATCAGCGGCGTCACGCCGCAGGGCGAAGTGGCCCAGGTGCGGCAGGTCGTCGTGCGCTTCAGCGAAGCCGTCGTCGCGCTGGGTGACCCGAACAAGCCGGCACCGCTGCAGCTCGCGTGCAGTGGCCCGGTGCCCGGCAGCAGCAGCCGCTGGAACAACGAGCGCGAATGGGTCGTCGACTTCAAGTCGCCGCTGCCACCCGGCGTGCGCTGCAGCCTGAGTGCGGTACCGAGCTGGTCGCCGACCAGCGGCGCGCTCGAAGGCAACACCCGCTTCGAGTTCTCCACCGGCGGCCCGAGCATCGAACGCAGCCAGCCCTGGGACGGCTCGCAGATCGAGGAAGGCCAGCGCTTCCTGCTGCGCCTGACCGGGCCGGCCACGGCCCAGAGCGTGAAGGCGAATGCCTGGTGCGAAGTCGAAGGCCTGGGCGAGCGCATCCCGATCGAGCTGATCGAAGGCGATGCGCGCGCGCAGGTGCTCAAGCTGTTGCGAGTGAAGCCGGCCGAGGCTGACCGGCAGCTGGTGGTCGGCTGCTCGCGCCCGCTGCCGCCGCAGGCCAAGCTGCGCCTGGTGTGGGGCGCCGGCATCGCGTCGGCGTCCGACCCGCAGGTGCTCACCCGCGCGCCGCAGCGCCTGCACTTCGAGGTGCGCCAGCGCTTCAGCGCCGAGTTCAGCTGCGACCGCGAGAAGGCGCAGATGCCCTGCATGCCGCTGGGCGCCGCGGTGCTGCGCTTCACCGCGCCGGTCGAACGCAAGCAGCTCGAAGGCATCAAGCTCGCCACCGCCGATGGCAAGCCGATAACGCCCAAAAAGAGCGACGATGACGAGTCCGACAGCATCAGCTTCCCCGGCCCGCTGCCCGAGAACGGCAAGCTGCGCCTGACCCTGCCCGCCGGCCTGAAGGACGCCACCGGCCGGCCGCTGACGAACGCCGCCACCTTTCCGCTGGACGTTGCCACCGGCCCGATGCCACCGATCGCCAAGTTCGCCGCCGCGCCCTTCGGCATCGTCGAAGCCGGACCCGAGGCGATGCTGCCGATCACGCTGCGCCACGTGCAGCCCGACCTGCGCAAGGGTTCCGTGCGCATCAAGAAGGTCGACGAGCGCGAGTGGCTAGTCTGGATGGGCAAGCTCGCGAAGGCGCAGGAGAACGAGTACGAGAGCCGCCAGCAGCCGCTGCTGCCGGCCAACGATCCCGCCAGGCGCCTGGACCTGCCGCAATTGCAGGGCGGCGACCCGCGGCCCTTCGAGGTGGTCGGCATTCCCTTGTCCGAGCCGGGCTATCACGTGATTGAGGTGGAGTCGCGCCTGCTCGGCGAACGCCTGCTCGCGGCGCCGGCGCCGATGTACGTGCGCACCGGCGTGCTGGTGACGAACCTCGGCGTGCACTTCAAGCGCGGCGTCGACAACGCGCTGGTGTGGGTGACCACGCTGGACCGCGCGCAGCCGGTGCCCGAGGCCGAGGTGGCGGTGCACGACTGCCGCGGCAAGGCCCTGTGGCAGGGCCGCACCGATGCGCAAGGCATCGCGCTGGTGCCACAGGCGCTGCCCGAGCTGCCCGAGGAAGGCCAGTGCAGCTGGCAGCGCGGCTACTACGTCACGGCCAGCAAGACCTTGCCCGATGCCCAGGGACGGCCGCAGCGCGACACGGCCTTCGTCTTCAGCAGCTGGAACCGCGGCATCGAGCCCTGGCGCTTCAACCTGCCGCTCACGTACGACGATGAGGCGCGCGCCGCCGGCGGCAAGCTGCGCGTGCACACGGTGCTCGACCGCATGCTGCTGCGCGCCGGCGAAACGGTGTCGATGAAGCACCTGGTGCGCGCCGAGACCCGCACCGGCCTGGCCGATGCGCAGCGCGCGCTGCTGCCGACGGCGATGAAGATCACCCACGTCGGCAGCGGCGAGGAACAGCAGCAGCCGATCCGCTTCGACGCCGCCGGCCGCGCCGCGCTGGCCAGCTGGCAGATCCCGCCGACCGCCAAGCTCGGGCTGTACCAAGTGAGCCTGCAACGAGAAGGGCGTGAGTGGGTCAGCGGCTTCTTCCGCGTCGAGGAATTCCGCCTGCCCCTGGTCGATGCGCGCCTGGCGCCGCCGCGCGGCGAGCTGGTGGCGCCGGCCGAGGTGGTGTTCGGCGTGCAGCTCAATCACCTGTCCGGTGGCGGCTTCGCGCGCGCACCGGCGCGCGCCAGCGCGCTGCTGCGCGACCGCGAACTCAGCTTCCCCGGCTACGAGACCTTCTCGTTCCAGCCGCCGCGCGAGGCCAGCAGCCGCAGCAGCATCCGCAACGACGATGACGAAGGCCCGCCGAGCGACCACGCGAAGCTGGTGGTCGACAAGCAGGCCCTGAGCACCGATGCCAACGGTGCCGCGGTGCTCACGCTGAAAGGCCTGCCGAAGGTGACGCGTGCTGCCGAGCTGCAGACCGAGCTGAGCTTCAGCGATCCGAACGGCGAGCTGCAGACCGTCTCGTCGCGCCTGCCGGTGTGGCCCTCGGCGCGCGTGGTCGGCGTGCGCACCGGCAGCTGGGCCGCGTCGGTCGGCAAGGTCAAGTTCCAGGCGCTGCTGCTGGACCTGCAGGGCAAGCCGGTGGCCAATGGCAAGCTGAGCGTGGTCGCCCGCGTCACGCAATGGCAGGCCAACCGCCAGCGCCTGGTCGGCGGCTTCTATGCCTACGACCAGACCGCCACGCAGAAGGAGCTCGGCACCGTCTGCGAAGGCCAGAGCGATGCGCGCGGCCTGCTGCTGTGCGAAGCATCGATCCTGGCCGCCGGCGAAGTGGAGCTGGTGGCACGCGCGGCCGACGACGCCGGCCGCGTCGCCGAGGCCGCGACCACCGTGTGGGTCACGAAGCAGGGCGAGCTGTGGTTCGAGCAGGACAACGACGACCGCATCGACGTGCTGGCCGACAAGCCTGGCTACGCGCCCGGCGAGACCGCGAAGCTGCAGGTGCGCATGCCCTACCGCCAGGCCACCGCGCTGCTGAGCATCGAGCGCGAGGGCGTGATCTCGACCCGCGTGGTCACGCTGCAAGGCCAGGACCCGACGATCGAGGTGCCGATTCCTAAAGCCGGGCCCGACGCCGGGCCGCCCCAAGGCGGGCCCGCCCCCTCGGGGGGTGGGGGGCCCACTGTCGGTAGCTGGGCACCGAACGTCTATGCCAGCGTGCTGGTGCTGCGCGGCCGCGTGCGGCATGTGCCCTGGTACTCGCTGTTCACCTGGGGCTGGCGTTCGCCCTTCGAATGGTGGAACGCATTCCGCTTCGAAGGCCGCGAGTACCAGGCGCCGACGGCCATGGTCGACCTGGCCAAGCCTTCGCACAAGTTCGGCGTCGCGCAGCTGCGCATCGGGCTCGACGCGCACAAGCTCGACGTGAAGGTGACCACCGACCAGCCGCAGTACACCGTGCGCCAGACGGTGAAGGCCAAGGTGCAGGTGCTGCAGGGCGGCAAGCCCGCGGCCGGCGCCGAGATCGCCTTCGCCGCGGTGGATGAAGCGCTGCTGGCCTTGATGGGCAACAGCAGCTGGAACACCCTGGAGGCGATGTTCCAGCCGCGCGGCTGGCTGGTGGAGACCGCCACCGCGCAGAGCGAGATCATCGGCCGCCGCCACTACGGCCGCAAGGCGGTGCCGGCCGGCGGGGGCGGCGGCCGCAACCCGACGCGCGAGCTGTTCGACACGCTGCTGCTGTGGCGCGGCGCAATCACGCTGGATGCAAACGGCGAGGCCTCCATCGAAGTGCCGCTGAACGATTCGCTCACCAGCTTCCGCCTCGTCGCGCTGGCCAGCGCGGGGACCGATCGCTTCGGCACCGGCAGTGCCACGGTGCGCGTCACGCAGGACTTGCAGATGCTGCCCGGCCTGCCGCCGCTGGCGCGCGAGGGCGACCGCTTCGACGCGATCTTCACGCTGCGCAACACCACCGCGCGCGAGCTGAAGGTCGAGGCCACGCTGAACGCGAGTGCCCAGCGCGACGATGGCGCGGGCGGCATGAGCCGCGCGCCGCTGGCGTTCAAGCCGCAGAGCCTGACGCTGGCCGCCGGTGCGGCGGCGGAAGTGCGCTGGCCGGTCGAGGTGCCGGCCGGCACCATCAGCCTCGTCTACGAAGCCGCGGCGGCGCAGGCCGGCGGCGGCGCGGCGCGCGACAAGCTGAAGTTCACGCAGCTGGTCAAGCCGGCCGTGCCAGTCCGCGTGTGGGCCGCCAGCCTGCAGCAGCTGGACGGCAGCCTCAGCCTGCCGGTGGCCGCACCGGCCGATGCGCTGGCCACGAATGGTGTGAAGAACGGCGGCGTGCAGATCGGCCTGCAGCCCACGCTGGCCAGTGCGTTGCCGGGCATCCGCCGCTTCTTCGAGACCTACCCGTTCAACTGCCTGGAGCAGCAGACTTCGCGCGCGCTGGCGCTGCACGACAGCGCGGCCTGGACGCGCCTGGCCAATGCCTTGCCGGGCTACCTGGACAGCGACGGCCTGGCGCTGTACTACCCGCCGCGCGAAGGCGATCCGCCGCGTGGCAGCGACAGGCTCACCGCCTACCTCGTCTCGGCCGCACACGAGGCCGGCCAGGCCCTGCCCGAAGCGCCGCGCGAGCGCATGCTGGCGGCGCTGCAGGCCTTCGTCGAAGGCCGGCTGATGCGCGACAGCTGGTCGGCCGCCAGCGCGCGCGGACTGGACCTGGATGTGCGCAAGCTCGCGGCGATCGAGGCGCTGTCGCGCCATGGCCGCGCCACGCCGCGCCAGCTGCAGTCGATCACGATCGCGCCGAACCGCTGGCCCACCGCCGCGGTGATCGACTGGCTGCGCATCCTGCAGCGGCTCGACGGCGTGCCCGAGCGCGCGGCCAGGCTGCAGGAAGCGCAGACCATCCTGCGCGCACGCCTCACCTACGCCGGCACGACGCTGAAGTTCAGCACCGAAGACAGCGATGCCTGGTGGTGGCTGATGGACGGCGGCGATGCGAATGCGGCGCGGCTGATCCTGGCGCTGGTCGACGACCCGGCCTGGAAGGACGAGTTGCCGCGCATGGTGCTGGGCGCGCTGGCGCGCCAGCAGCGCGCGGCCTGGTCGACCACCACCGCCAACCTGTGGGGCACGCTGGCGCTCGAGCGCTTTGCCGCGCGCTTCGAGGCCGGCAAGGTGGCTGGCCGCAGCAGCGCGACGCTGGGCAGCACCAGCGTGACGCATGACTGGACGAGTGCCCCGACGGGCGGCCGCATGATGCTGCCCTGGCCGGCAGCGAATGCGCCAACGCCGGCGCTGCTGAACGTGCAGCAGCAGGGCAGCGGCAAGCCCTGGCTGGCGGTGCAGGCGCTGGCCGCGGTGCCGCTGAATGCGCCGGTGGCCGCCGGCTATCGCCTGACGCGCACGGTGAGCGGCGTCGAACGCAAGACCGACAGCGCCTGGACCCGTGGCGACGTGATGCGCGTGCGCATCGAGATCGACGCGCAGAGCGACATGACCTGGGTCGCGCTGGTCGATCCGGTGCCGGCCGGCGCCACGCTGATGGGCTCGGGCCTGGGCCGCGATTCGGCGATCGCGACGCAGGGCGAGAAGCGCGAGGGCAGCGCGATGCTGGCCTACGAAGAACGCGGCCAGGAGGCCTTCCGCGCCAGCTGGCAGTTCATGCCGCGCGGCAAGCATGTCATCGAGTACACGCTGCGGCTGAACAGCGCCGGCCACTTCGGCCTGCCGCCGACGCGCGTCGAGGCGATGTACGCGCCCGAAAGCTACGGCGAGCAGCCCAACGCCGCGCTGGAGGTGAAGCCATGACACGCCGCGCCGCGGCCGCGTGGAGCTTCGGCCGTACCGCGCTGGGCTGCGCCCTGCTGGTCGGCACGCTGCTGGCCAGCCCCGCGCGGGCCGCCGACGCGGTGCCGAGCTTCGACAGCGTGCGCCTGGCCCACCGCCCATCGGACCTGCTGCTGCTGGACCGCCACGGCGAGCCGCTGCAGAGCCTGCGTGTCGACGCGAAGGCACGCCGCTTGCCGTGGCAGCCGCTGGCGCAGTTCTCGCCTGCGCTGCGCGAGCTGATCGTGCAGGGCGAAGACCAGCGCTTCTGGCAGCACCAGGGCGTGGACTGGTCGGCCGCGGCACGCAGCGCGCTGGCCAGTGCCAAGGGTTCGACGCAAGGCGCCTCGACCCTGACGATGCAGCTGGCCGCGCTGCTCGACGCCGATCTGGCGCGGCCCAGCGGTGGCCGCAGCCTGCTGCAGAAGATGTCGCAGATCAGCGCCGCGCGCGCGATCGAGGCGCGCTGGCAGAAGCCGCAGATCCTGGAGGCTTACCTGAACCTGGTGCCGCTGCGCGGCGAGCTGGTCGGCATGCCGGCGGCGAGCTGGGCGCTGTTCGGCAAGCACTCGTCAGGCCTGGATCGCCCCGAGGCCGCCCTGCTGGTGGCGCTGGTGCGCGCGCCGAACGCGAAGACCGAGGTCGCGGTGCGCCGCGCCTGCGCGCTGCTGAACAAGCCCGTCGGCTGCGAGCAGGAGGCGGCGCTGGCCGAGGCGGCATTGAAGCGCAGCGCCGGCCCGGCGCTGGCCGAGAACCTGGCCCCCCACTTTGCGCGTTGGCTGACGGCGCAGCCCGGCCAGGCCGCGCGCGCCCGCGCCGCCGGTGCACTGCGCAGCACGCTCGATGCGCGGCTGCAGCGCAGCGCGGTGGCGCTGCTGCGCACGCAGATGGCCGAACTGCAGGGCCGCCAGGTCGAGGACGGCGCGCTGGTGGTGCTGGACAACGCCAGCGGCGAGGTGCTGGCCTGGGTCGGCTCCACCGGCGCGGCCTGGTCCGATGCGCCCGAGGTCGATGCGGTGCTCGCGCGCCGCCAGCCGGGTTCGACGATCAAGCCCTTCGTCTACGGCCTGGGCTTCGAGCGCGGGCTGATCACGCCGGCCAGCCTGCTGCACGATGCGCCGGCCGATCTCGATGGCGGCAGCGGCGCGTTCATGCCGCGCAACTACGACCACCAGTACCGGGGCTGGGTCAGCGCCCGCAGCGCGCTGGCCTCGAGCCTGAACGTGCCGACCGCGCGCCTGGCCGCACTGCTCGGCCCGCAGGAGCTGTTCGACAGCCTCAACCGTGCCGGCCTGCAGCTGGCCGAGAGCGGCGGCTACCACGGCCTCGCGCTCGCGCTGGGCAGTGCCGACGTCACGCTGCTGCAGCTGGCCAATGCCTACCGCATGCTGGCCAACGGCGGCCGCTGGCGGCCCGTGGCCGGACAGCCCGGCAACGCGCTGCAGGTGATGAGCCCGCGCAGCGCCTTCCTGGTCACCGACATCCTGGCCGACAGCAGCGCACGCGCGCTGACCTTCGGCCTGGACAGCGCGCTGGTCACGCGCGGCTTCGCGGCGGTGAAGACCGGCACCAGCAAGGACATGCGCGACAACTGGTGCCTGGGCTACACCGAGCGCTACACCGTCGGCGTGTGGGTCGGCAATGCCAGCGGCGCGGCGATGCACAACATCAGCGGCACGCAGGGTGCGGCGCCGGTGTGGCGCGCGCTGGTGCAGCAGCTGCACGCGCAGCAGGTCTCACGCGCGCCTGTGGCACCAGCCGGCCTGCAGCGGCAGCACGTGGTGTTCGACGGCGGACTCGAAGCCGCGCGCGACGAATGGCTGCCCGTGGCCAGCGCGGCGTCGCCACCCTCGACATCAGCACTGCGCATCCGCGGCGGCGAGCAGCTGGCCGCGCGCCGGCCCAGCGGCATCGCCAGCCCGCGCCGCGGCGCGATCTACGCACTCGACCCCGACATGCCGGCGCCGGTGCAGCGCATCAGCTTCCGTGGCGAAGGCGGGCAGTGGTGGCTCGATGGTCGCCTGATCGGCAGCGGCACGCAGCTCGCGTGGCTGCCGTGGCCGGGCCACCATCGGCTTGCGTTGAAGACAGCCGCAGGACAGCTGATCGACGAGGTGGCCTTCGAGGTGCGCGGCGCGGGACTGGTCGCGCAGCGCTGACGCCACATCAGGTGGCGCTGCTGAACAGCCGCTCCATCGCGACGTCGATCACCATGCCGCACAGGCTGTAGATCACCGAGCCGATCAGCGCGGCGCCGAAGCCCGCGACGTTGAAGCCCTTCAGCACCTCGGCCGCGGCCCAGAACATCAGCGCATTGATCACGAACAAGAACAGCCCCAGCGTGAGCAGCGTGACCGGGAAGGTCGGCAGCACCAGCAGCGGCCGCACCAGCGTGTTCAGCAGGCCCAGCACCAGCGCCGCGATCATCGCGGCACCGAAGCTCGCGACCGTGACGCCGCTGTAGAGGTTCGCCACCAGCAGCAGTGCTGCAGCCAACAGAAACCAGCGCACGATGATCTTCATGGCCGCGCAGCATACACGCGCGCCCTGCATCGAGCCCTCACGCGATGGCCTCTCGAAGCGACCTCGACGCTGCCTCGCGGCGCCCTGGGAAGCACCTGGGAGCCACGAGAGTGACGTGCGGGGGCGACAAATGCAGGTTTCCGAGGAGAAGAAAGCGCCTCTTACGAGGGAAAACCGCTTCTCAGCACGAATGACGCGCAGTACCATTGCGCCCGCAGAGGTCATGAGAGAAACGTGGGTGCATGTCACCCCGGCCCGGACCCCGGCACATCAACCAATCACGTGATGGAGAGAATCAACATGGCAACTGCGAAGAAGGCCGCTCCGGCCAAGAAGGCGGCACCGGCGAAGAAGGCCGCCCCCGCCAAGAAGGCCGCTCCGGCGAAGAAGGCCGCGGCCCCTGCGAAGAAGGCCGCTCCGGCCAAGAAGGCGGCCCCTGCGAAGAAGGCTGCTCCCGCCAAGAAGGCCGCCCCGGCCAAGAAGCGCACGCCGAACGCTGCGTTCATGAAGGCGATGACGCCCAGCGCGCAACTCGCCGCCGTGATCGGCGAAAAGGCCCTGCCGCGCACCGAGGTGACCAAGAAGGTGTGGGAGTACATCAAGAAGAACGGCCTGCAGGACAAGGTGAAGAAGACGATGATCAACGCCGACGCCAAGCTGAAGGAGATCTTCAAGCAGGCCCAGGTGTCGATGTTCGAGATGACCAAGCTCATCAACGCTCACCTGAAGTGACACACCGGCTTCGCGCGGCGGCAGGCTACGACGCGCAGAAGCCCCGGTGAACTGACACCAGGTGTGAAGACAAGGCCGGCTGCAAAGCCGGCTTTTTCTTTTGGGGCCTACGTCGTTGCTGCCGGCAGTGCCTGCAGCGTCTCTCGGCACCAGGCCCGCATGGCCTCGTCGCCAATCGTCTCCAGCAGCCGTTCCATCTGCGCGCGCTGCAGGGCCACGGCGGCGGGCTGCCGCGATGCGTGCAGCGCCCAGGCCATCGCCTCGTGCGCAAAGAAGCGCTCGACCGCATCGGCGCCTTCGGCCTCGCAGGTGGCCAGGCAGGCCTGCGCATGCTGCAGGGCTTCGGCGCCCTGGCCGACGACGGCATGGCACAGCGCCAGCTGGTAGTCGGCCCGCTCGACATGCAGCCAGGTGCCGGCCGCGGCCCAGGCGCGACGCGCGAGCTGCGCGGCCTCGAGCATCAGCGCATCGAGCGCGGCATTGCGTGGCTGGTCTAGCGGCACCTTACGCAGCCGCAGCTCGCTGGCCACGTTGTTGGCACAGGCCGCATAGGCCTTGCGTGCTTCGGCCTCGGGGTGGCCCAGCGCCTCGACCGCGGGCGCCCGCAACGCCGCGCTGGCGGCTTCGGCGCGGCCGTCCTGGGCCCACAGGAGCACCACGTTCTGCAAGGCCCGCCAGCGGGCCGCCAGGGGCACGGGCGAGGCCGCCGCCACGGCCGCAGCATCGCCGGCGCGCACGGTGGCAAGGGCCCAGGCCACGCGCTCGCGCATCGGCTGCAGCGCCGGCGTGGCCGGCGTGCCGGCCAGCATGCGGGCCAGCAGTCCGGCATCGCGCAGGTGGGCCAGCATCACATGCTCGGCCAGGCGCAGCGCCTCGGCGCCATCGGCATCGTCGGGCAGCGTCACCGCCCGCGCCAGCAGGCCCTCGGCCACTTCACGCGGGGCCTGCGCATGCCGTTCCTGCGCTTCGTCCAGCCAGGTCTTCAGCGGCACCTCGCCCTCGGCGCGCGTCGTCGGTTCAGGGTTCATCGCGTCCTCGTTCGGCAGTCCAGAGCGCGGCCATCTCGAGCCGGTGTTCATGGTCGTGCGCCAGCATCGCGGCCAGCAGCGTGCCGGCATCGGCCGCGCGGCCGCTGAACAGCAGGCGCCGCTCGAGCATCGCGGCGTCCAGGCGGGCCAGCGCAGCCAGGCTGCGCCGGCGCTGCGCGATGAAGCGCCGCGCCGCCGCGCGCCAGGGCCGCTGCTGGTAGCGGCGCTCGCGTGCCAGCCGGTCGCCATCCACGCCGGGCAACCGCGGTCGCTCCTCCTGCAGCACGCGTGGCCAGCGCCGGGCCCAGCCGAACTCCTCGACATCGGCCAGGTGCCACAGCTGCTCGACCAGCGAGAAGCGGTCGGCCGCCGGCTTGCGATAGCCCTGACGCGGTGCCATCGCCGCCAGCAGCTGCGCCACCGCGGCCGCGCTGTCGGCAAGGTAGGCGCGCGCGCGCTGCAGGCCTTCGGCGCTCGCGATGCGATCAGCCGCCAGCACCGCCGGCAGCGGCGCGCGCAGCAGCCGCGCGATCGCGTCGCCGCCGGCTTCGTCATGATCCGGCCCCTCGACCGGTTCGTGCAGCACCGTGAGCCGGCTGCCCTGGGCACACGGCTCGATGCACAGGCGCAGCGCCTGCGCGCCGTCCGCACCCTCGAGCCGCAGCGACAGGCTGCACGGCGCGCTGGCTTCGGTCACCGTCAAGCGCAACGCGCGGCCCTGCGCGTCGGCGCCTTGCAGCGCCTGTCCGCTGCGCAGCGGCGCATCGTGCCGCGGCAGCCGGGCGCCGAGGTACTCGGCGATGAACGGACCTGCCACCAGGCGCTGCCAGACGGTGTCCGGCGGCGCATCGAATCGGCTGCACAGCAGCTGCAGCGGCGCGGACGCGGCGGGCAGGACCGGCATCGCGGGGCCGGTCGTCGGGGCGGTGCGCATGGTGTTCATTCGGCCTGCTCCAGTCCGCGCTTCAGCGCCGCCAGCGCGGCCGCATGTTCACGCGCGCTGCTGGTCACCCAGCGCGCCGGCAGCGCCTGCAAGGGCACCGGGTTCAGGTAGTGCAGCTTTTCGCGGCCGCGCCACACGGCCACCACCAGCTCGGCGGCTTCCAGCATCGCCAGGTGCTTGGACAGCGCCTGGCGCGTCTGCGTGAAGCCCTCGGTCAGCTCGGACAGCGTCAGGCCCGGCGCGTCGCGCAGCCGGTCCAGCAGGCGGCGCCGCGTCGCGTCGCTCAGTGCGCGCAGCAGGCGGTCGATCTCGTCGTCAGGGGATTCGTTCATCGCATCGTGCAACTTGGTGGTTGCATGATGCCATGAAACGCAACGCTGTGGTTGCCTTTTTCAATCCGGGTCGCGCACGCCGAACAGCGCCGCCGCATTGCCCCAGGCGATGCGCCGGGCGGCAGCCGGCGGCAGCTCGCCGAGCCAGCGCCGGGCTTCGGCCATCAGCTGCTCGTAGCCGCTCCAGCGCGCATTGATCCAGGTGTCCGAGCCGATCACGAAGCGCTCGGGGAACTCGCTGAACAGCGCGCGCCACTCGGCGCTCAAGCGGCCATCGCCATCGGTCAGGCCGGGTCGGTAGGACAGCTCGCCGACCAGCAGCGGATAACGCCTGAACAGCGCACGCACCCGCGCCACCGGCGCGCCGCCGATGCCGGTGTGGGCCCAGATCAGCCGCGCCTGCGGCGCATGCGCCATCAGCCGGTCGATCGCGTCGTCGTCCACATGCGCCAGCACCGCCAGGCCGCGGGCCTGCGCCAGCTGCATCAGCTTCACGGCCACCGGGCCCTCGGCGTTGCGGCTGTCGTAGAGATGGAATTCGCCCAGCCCGCGGTAGGCGCCGGCGGCGGTGCCGGCGGCCAGTTCCTGCTGCACCATGCCGTAGATGCTGTCGTCGGCGAACCAGCCGGTGTAGTCGGCCCGGTTGCGGTACAGGCGGATGAAGGGCACCACGGTGACACCGGCGGCGCGGGTCGCATCACCGGCCGCTGCCAGCGCCTTGGTGCCGTCGTTGGTGCGGCTGTTCGCGACGATGGCGCGCACGCCGGCGCGCTGCATCATCGCCAGCACCTCGCTCACCGGATAGGGGCAGACGCCGGGGAAGGCGCAGGCCTCTTCGTTGTAGTGCAGGTGCGCGTCGAACAACGGGCCGCGGTAGGGCTGCTGCGCGGCGGCCCACAGGGGCCAGGCAAGGGCCAAGCAGCTCGACAAGGCCATCGCGAGCCAGCGCCTGCGGTGCAAGGGAAGTTGGCGCATGGCCTCGCCCTCCGGCAAAGGAAACGTCGTCAATGCAGTGTAGGCCGGCCCTCGGCGCCTGCGGCACGCTCGGCGGTCCGGGTCAACCGCAGGCGCGCAGGTTTCGTTAGGTGCACGGGCCGGTTCGCGGCCCTGCTCTTCCTCCCCCTCCCCAACACTCCTGCAGGAGTCCTGCTCATGATCAAGAAACTCATCGTGACCGTTCTGGCCTGGTTCGCGTTCGCGGCCATGGCGGCGTCGGTCGATGCCAACAAGGCCTCGCAGGCCGACCTGGACGGCATCAAAGGCATCGGCCCCGCGATTGCCGGCAAGATCATCGACGAACGCAAGAAGGCGCCGTTCAAGGACTGGCAGGACCTGATCGACCGCGTGAAGGGTGTCGGCGATGCCAACGCAGCGAAGTTCTCGGCCGAGGGCCTGACGGTCAACGGCGCATCGTTCAAGGGCGCTGCGCCGGCCCCGGCTGCGGCCGCGGCCAAGAAGGAAGACAAGCCCGCCGCGAAGGCCGACGACAAGCAGGCCGCCGCCGCTGCGCCGGCCGAGGACAAGAAGGCCGCGAAGAAGAAGGCCGCCGAAGAGAAGAAGGCCGAGAAGGCCGCTGCCGCCGAGAAGGCCAAGCAGGACAAGGAAGCGGCGGCCGCCGCCAAGAAGGAAAAGGCCGCGAAGAAGGAAGCCAAGCCTGCCGCCGACGCGAAGCCGGCGGATGCCAAGGCCTCCGACGCGAAGGCCGGCAAGAAGTAAGCCCCACCTGCCGCCAAACGCACGAACGCCCCGCGACGCGGGGCGTTTGCGTTTCCGCTACCGAAGGAGGCCGTCCGTTGACGGACCTGCGCATCGCCAGGAGCAGGCGGCGCCGTGGCCCTGAACCGTGTTCAACAGCGGCCGCAGAGACTCACCGACCGAGCAGCGGCTTCAGGAAGCGCCCGGTGAAGCTCTCGGCGCAATCGGCGATGGCCTCGGGCGGCCCTTCGCACAGCACGCGGCCGCCGCCGGCGCCGCCTTCGGGGCCCATGTCGATCAGCCAGTCGGCGGTCTTGATGACGTCGAGGTTGTGCTCGATCACGACGATGGTGTTGCCGGCGTCGCGCAGCTGGTGCAGCACGCGCAGCAGCAGCTCGATGTCGGCGAAGTGCAGGCCGGTGGTGGGCTCGTCCAGGATGTACAGCGTGCGGCCAGTGTCGCGCTTGCTGAGCTCCAGCGCCAGCTTCACGCGCTGCGCCTCGCCGCCCGACAGCGTGACGGCGCTCTGCCCGAGCGTGATGTAGCCCAGGCCCACGTCCAGCAGCGTCTGCAGCTTGCGCGCGAGGGTGGGCACGGCACTGAAGAAGGCATGCGCGTCTTCCACCGTCAGCGCCAGCACCTCGCTGATGTTCTTGCCCTTGTACTGCACCTCCAGCGTCTCGCGGTTGTAGCGCTTGCCGCTGCAGGTGTCGCAGGGCACGTAGACGTCGGGCAGGAAGTGCATCTCGACCTTCAGCACGCCATCGCCCTGGCAGGCCTCGCAGCGGCCGCCGGCGACGTTGAAGCTGAACCGGCCGGCGCCGTAGCCGCGCTCGCGCGCCATCGCCACTTCGGCGAACAGCTCGCGGATCGGCGTGAACAGGCCGGTGTAGGTGGCAGGGTTCGAGCGCGGCGTGCGGCCGATCGGGCTCTGGTCGACGTTGATCACCTTGTCGAAGGCGTCGAGGCCGTCGATTTCGTCGTGCGCCGCGGCCTCGGTGTGGCTGCCGTAGAGCTTGCGCGCCACCGCGGCATACAGCGTGTCGTTGACCAGCGTGGACTTGCCCGAGCCCGAGACGCCGGTGACGCAGGTGAACAGGCCGACCGGGATCTCGACCGTCACGTTCTTCAGGTTGTTGCCGCGGGCGTTGACGATCCTCAGCGTGCGCGGGTCGGTGCTCTCCGCCAGCGTGTGGCGCTGTTCGGGCACCTCGATGCGCAGCGCATGCGCGAGGTAGCGGCCGGTCAGCGACGCCTCGCTCGCGGCCACCTCGGCCGGCGTGCCCTGCGCGATGATCTCGCCGCCATGCACGCCGGCGCCGGGGCCGAGGTCGATGACATGGTCGGCGCAGCGGATCATGTCCTCGTCGTGCTCGACCACCAGCACGCTGTTGCCCAGGTCGCGCAGGTGGCGCAGCGTGCCGATCAGGCGTTCGTTGTCGCGCTGGTGCAGGCCGATGCTGGGCTCGTCCAGCACGTACATCACGCCGGTCAGGCCCGAGCCGATCTGGCTGGCCAGGCGGATGCGCTGCGCCTCGCCGCCCGAGAGCGTGTCGGCGCTGCGGTCCAGGCTCAGGTAGTTCAGGCCCACGTCGTTCAGGAACTTCAGCCGCGAGCGGATCTCACGCACCACCTTGTCGGCGATCTCGGCCTTGGCGCCCTTGAGCTTCAGCTGCTCGAAGTAGGCCTGCGTGTCGGCCAGCGTCGCGTGTTCGACTTCGAAGATCGCGCGGCGCGGCACGCTGCCATCCGAGCCCAGCAGGAACACATGCCGCGCCTCACGCCGCAGCCGGGTGCCGCCGCAGTCGACACAGGGCTTGGCGGCCTGATAACGCGCCAGATCCTCGCGCACGGCGACCGAATCGGTCTCGCGGTAGCGGCGCTCGAAGTTCGGGATGATGCCCTCGAAGGCATGCCAGCGCTTCACGGTGCGCGGCTTGCCCTTGGCCGTTTCGGCGGTGTAGAGGAACTCGATCTCCTCGGCGCCGGAGCCGTACAGCAGCGCCTTCTGCGCCTTCTTCGGCAGCTCCTCGAAGGGCGTGTCGATGTCGAAGCCGTAGTGCCGTGCCACCGATTCGAGCAGCGAGAAGGTGTAGGCATTGCGCCGGTCCCAGCCCTTCACCGCGCCGCCGGCCAGGCTCAGGCTCGGGAAGGCCACGACGCGCTCGGGATCGAACACGGTCTGCTGGCCCAGGCCGTCGCAGGCCGGGCAGGCGCCCATCGGCGCATTGAACGAGAAGAGGCGCGGCTCGAGTTCCGGCAGCGCGTAGCTGCAGACCGGGCAGGCGAACTTGCTGCTGAACAGATGCTCCTTGCCGCTGTCCATCTCGAGCGCAATGGCGCGGCCGTCGGCGGCGCGCAGCGCGGCCTCGAAGCTTTCGGCCAGGCGCTGCTTGACGTCGGCCCGCGGCTTCAGGCGGTCGATCACGACATCGATGTCGTGCTTCTCGGCCTTCTTCAGCTTCGGCAGGTCGGGCACCTCGACGATGTGGCCGTCGACGCGGAAGCGCACATAGCCGCGCGCCTGCATGTCAGCGAACAGTTCGGTGAACTCGCCCTTGCGGTCGCGTGCCACCGGGGCCAGCACCATCAGCCGCGTGTCCTCGGGCAGCGCCAGCACGGTGTCGACCATCTGGCCGACGCTCTGCGCTTCCAGCGGCAGGTCGTGCTCGGGGCAGAACGGCGTGCCGGCGCGCGCGTACAGCAGGCGCAGGTAGTCGTGGATCTCGGTGACGGTGCCCACCGTCGAGCGCGGGTTGTGGCTGGTGGCCTTCTGCTCGATGCTGATGGCCGGCGACAGGCCTTCGATCACGTCGACGTCGGGCTTGTCCATCAGCTGCAGGAACTGCCGCGCGTAGGCCGACAGGCTCTCGACGTAGCGGCGCTGGCCTTCGGCATACAGCGTGTCGAAGGCCAGGCTGGACTTGCCCGAACCCGACAGCCCGGTGATCACCACCAGCGCATGCTTGGGGATGTCGAGGTCGATGTTCTTCAGGTTGTGCGTGCGCGCGCCGCGGATGTGCAGATGGGTGTTGTGCAGATGGGTGTTGTGCAGCGGGGGCTGCGCCGGGGCGGCGGAGGGGGTCGGGCGAGGCATCGGCGGGCGGGGACAGGGCAACCGGCCATGATAGCGGCGCGGCCTTTTGCGCGCACGGGGCCCGGGCCGCCGCGCGCCGCGGGCTGCTGTCAGCGCACTTGCAGCAGCATGTCCAGCGTCAGGTTCCAGGCGCGCACGCGGCCACTGGCCAGCTCGACGATCGCCAGCTGCTCGGTGTGCTGCGTGCGGCCCGCCGGGCCCGACTCGGTGCTGCCCACCATCACCAGCCGGTCGGGCAGCTGCCAGCGGTTGTGCAGCTCGCCGAAGGGCAGCGCGGCCTGCCACTGCACGCGGGCCGAAGCCGGCTCCTCCTGCAGCAACCGGGTCAGCTGCAGCCGGCCCGCGGCGTCGGTGCGGGTGCGGTGCAGCACCAGCAAGGATGAGCCCTCGATCACCAGCGGCTGCCGCTGCCCGGCCGTGCGCAGAAAGCCGCCTTGCAGGAACTCCGGTGAAGCGGGCAGCCGCGTGGGCTCGACCAGCCGGTCGTGCGCGCCCTCGCTGAACGCGCGGGTGCGGCCGATGGTCGCGCTGTACAGGCTGCGCCGCGCGCTGGTGTCGTCGCGCCAGGCGCGCCAGGGGTCGGCCAGCTGCGAGCCGAACTCGTCGCGGCCGGCCTCCGCGGCCTCCGCCGCGGTGTACAGCCCGAGCCAGCCGCTGGGCATGCGCGCCGCGGGGATCAGGAACTCGCTGCTGCGGTAGGCGCCATTCCAGCCCGAGGCCATGAACTGCAGCCGGCGCAAGGCCTCGTCGCTGGCCGGCTGCCAGGCTTGCGCGGCAAAGCCTGGCAGCGCAATGCGATAACGCCGCGCATCAGCGGCCAGGATCACCAGGCCGTCGTCGAACAGGTGATGGTCCAGCTCGCCGACCAGCTGTGCAGCCAGCGCCGGGTTCTTCGCAGCGATGTCCAGACCGGTGCCGCGCAGCGCGCCGTCGGCCGCAGCCACCAGCACCGGCTGGTCGGCGACGAAGAGCCACACCGCGTCGCCCTGCTGGCCCAGGATGCGGCCACGCGCGCCATGGCCGCCCTCGTGCTCGCCGATCGAGCGCAGCCGGCGCGACCATTGCCGGGTGCCGCTGCGGCTGTCGTAGCTGCGCAGCTCCAGGTGGTAGCGGGTGCCGTAGCGCTGGCCGGCGAAGCTGTGGCGCTCTTCGAGTTGCACCATCAGCCAGACACTGGCTTCGCCGCCGTGTTGCACCAGCGCCGGCGGGCCCTCGCGCTGCGCCACGCCGAACTCGCCGGGTCGGGTGGACAGCCACCACGCCCACCCGGCCGCGGCCAGCGCGACCGCGAGCAGCAGCGCCAGGACGAGGACGCCGCGTCTGGCTGCCATCGGTGGCCGCTCGGTCGTCGCTCAGAAGAGCGCCCGCAGGCGCGCCAGGGCCGGCGCGTCGAGCGGCGCGAACCAGTGGCTGCCGTCGGGCTCGGCCCAGTGCACGCCGTCGGCATCGAAGCGCAGGCCGGCGGCGCTGGCGGCCACCGGCCAGCGCCGCTGCAGGTCGGCCAGGCCAGGTGCCGGCGTGGCCAGGCGCTGCCAATGGCCGCGCGTGGCCGCGTCCAATGCCTGCAAGGCCTGGCGCTCGGATTCGGGCAGCGCGCCACTGAACATCAAGTCGGTCAATGCGGCGGGGCGTCCCGGGGCGACGGCCTCGGCCCGCTTGGCCTGCGGTCGCGCAGCCGCCGACGGGTTGGCGGCATCGGCCAGAGCACCCGGTGCACGCGACTCGCGCTGTGGTGTGGCGGCTGGGGTCGGCGGCGGTGCGATCGTGATCGGCGCAGGCGCCGGCATGGGCATGGCGGCAGGGGCCGGCATCGGCGCGGGTGCAGGTCCTGCAGCGGCTGGTGCAGCTGGTGCTGCCGGGAAGGGCGTCGGCCGGACTGCGGACTCGGCGATCTTGCTGCCCGGCTCGTCACGCACCGCGTTGTCGGCGCGCTGGCGCAAGGCCGGCTCGGCGGCGGCCTGCTTGCTGTCCGCGGTCTCGGCGCGCTCGGCCGACTTCAGCTGGCCTGCCTGCCGGGTTTCGGGCCGGGCCTGCGCGGCCGGCTGCTGCGGCGGCGCCGCGGGTGCATCGGCCGCGCGGCTCTTGGCCAGCGCCACGGGTGGCGGTGCGGCCGCATCGCGGGCCGCGGCGGGTGCAGCGGGCTCGGCCCGCGGCACCGGCGCGGCCACGACCGGTGCGGGTGCGGGGGACGCTGCGGCCGCAGGCGTGGTCGCCGGCGGTGCCGGCGCCTCGGCCACCACCGCCGGTGGCACCGGCTCGTTGACCCAGATCGCCACCGTGAGCCCGGCCACCACCACCGCGGCCATGCCGCCGGCCCACACCGGGCGGGGCTGGCCCAGCGCCTGCCACAGCAATCGCCAGCGCGCCGCCAGGCGCTGTGGCAAGGTTGGCGGGGCGGCCGCGGCCGGCCCGCGCACGGCGGCGCGCGCCGCCGCACTGATCGCCGCGCTCAGCGCCGGCGGCGGCGCCAGGTCGTGGTCGGGCGCATGGCGCAGCGCGGCGCGCAGGCGCGCGTCCTGCGGCGGATTGGCACGCGGATCGGGCCGCGGGTCGTCCGGCCGGCGCGGGGTGTCGTCGTTCATGCCCGGGCCCTCATCCGCGCCCCCGCGCCAGCGCATCGGCGCCGAGGTAGGCGCCCATGCAGGTACGCAGCTTGCTCATCGCGTAGCGCAGCCGGCTCTTCGCGGTTTCGAAGCCGAGCTCCAGCGCCTGGGCGATGTCGTCCAGCGTGCACTCGTCGTCGTGGTGCATCAGGAACACCACGCGCTGCGCGGCCGGCAGTTCGTCCAGGCAGCCGAGCAGGCGTTCGCCGGCACGGCGCCAGAACAGCCGGTCTTCGTTCGACACCCCGCCGGGGGCCGGCCAGTCGAGCCAGGGCTCGCCCTCGGGCGTGAAGAAGCGCTCCTCGTCCATGCCCTCGGGCGCCTGCAGCTCGCGGCCGCTGCGGCGCAGCAGGTCGATGGCGCGGTTCTGCGCCAGCGTGAACAGCCAGGTGCGAAAGCTCGCGCCCTGCGGCGCGAAGCGCTCGCGCGCATGCACCACACGCAGCCAGGTGTCCTGGAACACCTCGTCGGTCTGCGCCTGCAACGCCGGGCCCAGCACGCGCCGCACGAAGCGGTACAGCGCGGCCTGGTGGCGCGCGTACAGCGTGTCGAAGGCCGCCGCATCGCCGCGCGCGAAGTCCGCCATCAGCCGCGCATCGTCGGCCGCGGCGTCGGACGCAGCGTCCAACGCAGCGTCTGGCGCGCCGGCGGCGCGGTCGTCGCGGGAACTGCGGGGCGGCGGCGGGTTCATGGTGGCCGGCCAGTCTGCCATGTGCCGGAGCGTGTGCATCCCCCTTGTACGGCCAGCCGCGCGCGACGGGGTCAACGACGACGGCGCGTTGCGCCGCGGCAATCACCCGTCACAAGTGGGATGTCGCGCCACGGGCACGCGGCGTAGCATGGTCCGCATGAAGATCGCCCGCCGCCTCCCGCTGGCCCAGGCAGCGCTCACCGCCGCGCTGGCGGGCTGTGGCGGCGGTTTCTACATCGGCATCGGCGACGACGACGGCTTCGACGATCCGCCGCAGGTGAGCCTGGTGGCCAGCAGCGGCAGCGCCGGCATCGGCCAGCCGCTGCGTCTGGCCGCCGCCGCCACCGACGACCGCGGCGTGCAACGGGTGCAGTTCTTCCGCCTCGAACGCGACGGCAGCGCCACTTCGCTGGGCAACGACAGCACGGCGCCCTACGAGTGGGACACGACGATGCCCGACACCGCCGCGGCCGAGGTGCGCTTCTTCGCCCGCGCGTTCGACACCATCGGCCAGCGCACCGACAGCCCCAGCATCGCGGTGGCCGTGCGGCGCTGAACCTCGAGCGCGGGGTCGCGGCCCGGGCGCCGGCGCCATCACACCGCCAGCGCCTGCGCCCGCTGCCCCAGCACGCCGCCCTGGCGCACGATGAACTCGCGCAGGCGCTGCGGGTAGTCGCTGCGCACGGCTTCGCGCACCGAGCCACGCCGGGCCAGCGCGTCGCGCCAGGCCGCCAGCTGCGGCAGCTCGGCGAACACGCCGGTGTCGATGATCGGGTCGATCACCTCGAAGTAGCGCCACACCGGCGCGAACGCGGCGTCGACCAGGCTGAACGCGGCGCCGGCGAACCACGGACCCGGGCCGCGCGCGGCCAGCTCGGCGTCGAGCTGCACGGCGCGCTGGCGCAGCGCGCGGCGGGCGGTGTCGAAGGCCGCGTCGTCGCGCGCGGTGTACAGCTGCCAGATCGTGTTCAGCGTGGCCGAGGCCACCTCGACCCAGGCCCGGTGCCGCGCACGGGCCAGCGGTGCGGCCGGGTGCAGCGCCGGCGCGCGGGTCTCGTCGAGGTAGTCGCAGATCACCGCCGACTCGAACAGCGCGGTCACGCCATCGCCTTCGCGCAGCAGCAGCATCGGCGTCTTGCCCAGCGGCGACAGCGCGGTGAACCAGTCCGGCTTGTGCGCCAGGTCGATGTCCACGCGCTGGAAGGCCACGCCTTTCTCGGCCAGCACGATGCTGGCGCGCTGCACATAGGGGCACAGCGCATGGCTCACCAGCACCGGCGCGTCGCCGACGGTGAAGGGCAGCGCGGTCGCGCTGGCGGGCAGCGGCTTCATGCGCGGGCTCCGGCCAGGCGGGTGCCGTTGCGGCCGGCGGCGGCATCGCCTTCGGCGCGCGCAGCCCGCAGCGCGAAGCGGCCATCGCCGAGCAGCGCATGCACGACCGACATCGCGGCCAGGAACACCGGGTACTCCCAACCGCCGTTGGGCGCGGTGAACACCCAGCCGTTGGGCCAATGCACGGCCGTCGCACCGGCCAGGATCGGCAGCAGCGCGATTGACGCCCAGCGGCCGCCCGCGCCCAGCGCGATCAGCAACCCGCCGCTCACTTCGGCCAATAGCACCGGCCAGGCGATCCAGGTCGGCAGGTGCTGCTGGGCCAGGAAGCCCTGGAAGCCGGCCATCGTGAACACGCCGTATTTGAGCCAGGCGTGTGAAAGCCACATCGTGGCCAGGCTGGCGCGCAACAGCAGCCGGGCGGCATCGGGGGCAGGGCGGAACAGGGACATGGCGAACTCCTGGGACAGGGAAGGGGTGGAAACGTGGTCCGGATGGTGGATTGCGCCGATGCCGATGAAAATAGGCGGCCATGAAGCCATCGATTGCAGCAACGCCTATGCCCTCCACGCCGCCCCCGCGGCTGGAGCCACGCGACCTGGCCCTGGTGCTGGCGCTGGTGCGCGGCGGCACGCTGGGCGAGGCCGCGCGCCTGCTGGCGCAGGACGGCTCCACGGTGTTCCGCGCGCTGCAGCGGCTGGAGAAGCGCCTGGGCCTGGCCTTGTTCGAGCGCCATCGCCTGGGCCTGCAGCCCGGCGAGCTGGCGCTGGCACTGGCGCGCAGTGCCGAGGCCATCGAAGGCGAGCTCGACCGCGCCGACGAGCTGCTGCAGGCCGGCGACCGCCGCCTGCACGGCACGCTGCGCGTGACCACCACCGACACGCTGCTGATCGGCCTGCTGCTGCCGCTGGTCAGCGACTTCCGCGTGGCCTTTCCGCAGCTGACGCTGGAGCTCTTGGCTGGCAACCAGCTCGCCTCCTTGAGCCGGCGCGATGCCGACATCGCGATCCGCGCGACGACGCGGCCGCCCGAGCACCTGGTGGGCGCGCGGCTGGGCGTGATCCGCTCGGCGCTGTGGGCGCACCGGCGCCTGCTGCCAGCATCGGTGTCGCAGTCCGATCCGTCCGTGTTGCCCTGGGTGTCACCCGATGCGGACGACTCGCTGGCCGATCACCTGTCGATCCGCTGGCGCCGCCGCGTCTACCCGCAGGTGCAGCCGGTGCTCCGATGCAACAGCATCCTGTCGGTGGCGCAGGCCGTGCGCTGCGCCGCGGCGATCGGCGTGGCGCCGCGCTTCCTGCTGCAGGGCCAGGCTGATGTGGTGGCCTTGACGGGAGACGAGCCGGCGCTGGACACCGAGCTGTGGCTGCTGACGCACCCGGACGTGCGCCACCTGCGGCGGGTGAAGGTGTTCTTCGACTTCGTGCGCGAGCGGCTGGTGCTGCCCTGAGTCCCGCGCCGATCAGCAGCCCGACAGCACGCGCAGGATCTCCCGCCCATAGGCGTCCAGCTTCTTCGCGCCGACGCCGCTGATCCCCGCCAGCGCATCGAGCGAGTCCGGGCAGGCGCGCGCCATCTCGGCCAGCGTGGCGTCGTGGAACACCACGTAGGCCGGCAGGTTGTGCTCCTTCGCCACCTCGGCCCGCCAGGCCTTCAGCGCGGCAAAGCGCGACAGGCCGCTATCGCCCAAAGGCAGTGGCGGCGCCTTCTCCTTGCTGCTGCCCGAGCTGGCACGCGACGACCGCCCGCGCTTGGGCGGCGGATCGGCGGCCACGCGCAGCATCACCGGCACCTCGCCCTTGAGCACCGCACGGGCCGACTCGGTGAGCTCCAGCGTGTTGTACTCGCCCTCGGCCCGCAAATGGCCCAGCGCGATCAGCTGGCGCAGCACACCGCGCCATTGCTGCTCGCTCAAGTCGGCGCCGATGCCGAAGGTCGACAGCTGGTCGTGCTGGTGCTGCGCGACCTTGTCGGTGCGCTTGCCGCGCAGCACGTCGATCAGGTGGCCCGAGCCGAAGCTGATGCCGCCATGCTGGCGGAAGCGGTAGACGCAGGACAGCGCCTTGCGCGCCGCATCGGTCGCATCCCAGGTCTGCGGCGGACTGAGGCAGTTGTCGCAGTTGCCGCAGGGTGTCGACGCCTCGCCGAAGTAGGACAGCAGCCGCACGCGCCGGCAGTCGTGCGCCTCGGCCAGGGCCAGCAATGCATCGAGCTTGGCGCGCTGCAGGCGCTTGAACTCGTCGCCGGCCGGGCTTTCGTCGATCATGCGGCGCTGGTTCACCACGTCGACCAGGCCGTAGGTCATCCAGGCGTCGGCGGCCTGGCCGTCGCGGCCGGCGCGGCCGGTTTCCTGGTAATAACCTTCAATGTTCTTGGGCAGGTCGAGGTGGGCGACGAAGCGCACGTCGGGCTTGTCGATGCCCATGCCGAAGGCGATGGTGGCCACCATCACCAGCCCTTCCTCGCGCAGGAAACGGTCCTGGTGGCGCCGGCGCACATCGGCGTCGAGCCCGGCGTGGTACGGCAGCGCGGCAATGCCTTCGGCCACCAGCCAGGCCGCCGTCTCTTCCACCTTCTTGCGGCTCTGGCAGTAGACGATGCCGGCGTCGCCCTCATGCTCGTCGCGCAGGAAGCGCAGCAGCTGGCGCTTGGGATCGTCCTTCTCGACGATCTGGTAGCGGATGTTCGGCCGGTCGAAGCTGGAGATGAATTCGCGCGCCTCGTGCAGCGCCAGGCGCTCGACGATGTCGGCCCGCGTGTGCGCGTCGGCGGTGGCGGTGAGCGCGATGCGCGGCACGCTGGGAAAGCGCTCGTGCAGCTGCGACAGGCCGAGGTACTCCTCGCGGAAATCGTGGCCCCACTGGCTGACGCAATGCGCCTCGTCGATCGCCAGCAGGCTGAACAGCCCGCGCTCGTGCAGCGATTCGAGCATCGCCAGGAAGCGCGGCGTCAGGATGCGCTCGGGCGCGGCATACAGGATCGGCAGGCTGCCGGCGAGCAGCTCGCGCTCGATGCGGCGCGCGTCGTCGCCATCGAGCGTGGAGTTGAGGAACGCCGCATGCACGCCGGCTTCTTCGAGCGCGCCGACCTGGTCGTGCATCAGCGCGATCAGCGGGCTCACCACCAGCGTCACGCCGTGGCCGGCGCGGTGGCGCGCGATGGCCGGGATCTGGTAGCACAGGCTCTTGCCGCCGCCGGTGGGCATCAGCACCAGCGCGTCGCCGCCGGCCGTCACGCGGTCGATGATGGCCGCCTGCTGGCCGCGGAACGCGCCATAGCCGAACACATGCTGCAGGATGGACAGCGGCGCGGCGCTGTCGGCCGCGGGCGCGGCGGCGGGGGCGGAACGGGTGGCGAGCATCAAGCCGCGATGGTACCGGGCGCGCCGCACCGGCCCGCCGGGCGACGTTTGGCCCGCAGAAGCCTGCCAGCTCCCGGCTTCGGGCCGCGGGCGTGCCCGCTACACTGCGCCGCAATCCTCTGCCCCGCAATTGCCCATGGCCGGTGGTGACCCTTCCGCAGACGCGTTGCCCGACGAGCCCCCGCTCGTGAACGTGCTCGCCGGCATCCTGGCGGGCTCGCGGCTGGGGGTGCTGCTGCTGTCGCCCGCCGGCGAGCTGCGCTGGCACAACGCCACGGCCGCGCGCCTGCTCGAAGGCTGCGCCAGCGCCAACCTGCGCGGCCGCCCGCTGGCCAGCTTCTTCCAGGACAGCGCGCGGGCCCAACCCGGTTTCACGCAACTGCTGCAATGCCTGGCCATCGGCGCCGGGCTGGCCCATGGCGTCGAGCTGCCGCTGCAGCTGCCGCAGCGCCGCTGGCTGCGGCTGGAGCTGCAGGCGATCGGCTCGGCCGACCGTGCCAGCGCCGGACTGGGCGGCGCGATCTCGCTGATGGACGTGACCGAGCAGCGCCGCGAGCGCCGCGCCGCCGACCGCGAAGGCCAGCTGCTGCGCGAGGCCGCGCGACTGGCCGGCGTCGGGGCCTGGTCCTACGAGCCGGACGAGCTGCTGGTGCGCTTCAGCGACGAGACCTTTGCGATCCACGACCTGCCGCCGGGCACCGCGCCCGAGCCGCTGCAGGCGCTGGCCTACTACGACGAAGCTTCGCGCGAGCGGCTGCGTGCCGCCATCGCCGAAACGCTGGCGCAGGGCACGCCCTTCGACCTGGCGCTGGGCCTGGTCAGCGCCAGCGGCCAGCACAAGCGCGTGCGCACCACCGGCAGCGCCGAGCGCGACGAGGAAGGCCGCGTGGTGCGCGTGGTCGGCCTGTTCCAGGACATCACCGAGCGCGCGGCCCATGCCCAGGCGCTGCGCGACAAGGCCGAGGCCGAGCGCGCCAGCCGCGCGAAGAGCGAGTTCCTCTCGCGCGTCAGCCACGAATTGCGCACGCCGCTGAACGGCGTGCTCGGCTTCGCGCAGCTGCTGCAGCACCGCGCCGGCGAGCTGCCCGGCTGGACCGCCGAGCCGCTGCGCCTGATCCGCCAGGCCGGCGACCACCTGCTGACGCTGATCGACGACATGCTCGACCTGGGCTCGATCGAGTCGGGCGCGCCGCGCCTGCAGCTGGGCCCGGTGGCGCTGGACGCCGTGGTGCAGGAGGCGCTGCGCCTGGTCGCACCGCAGGCCCTGGCCGGTGGCGTCGCGCTGCGGCCCTGGGGCCCCAGCGGTGCGTGGGTGCAGGCCGACCCGACGCGGCTGCGCCAGGTGCTGCTGAACCTGCTGAGCAACGCGATCAAGTACAACCGCGTCGGCGGCGAGGTGCGCCTGCTGGTCGACGAGGGCTCCGCCGCGCTGGGTGCGCCGGCCTGGACCCTGCGCGTGATCGACAGCGGCCCGGGCATCAGCGCCGAGCGGCGGCGCGAGCTGTTCCAGCCCTTCAACCGCCTCGGCGCCGAAGCCAGCGTGGTGCCCGGCAGCGGCCTGGGCCTGACGATCGCGCGCCACCTGACCCAGGCGATGGGCGGCCTGCTGGAGCTGGCACCGCCCGGCGGCCAGCCCGGCACCGAGCTTCGCGTGACGCTGCGGCGTTGCGACGGCGTGCTAGCGCCCGATGTGGGCGTCCACAGCCCGGCGCGTGCGCTGGTGCCGGACGCGCCGGTGGCGTGCCACGTGCTGTATGTCGAAGACCATCCGGTCAATGCCATGCTGGTCAGCGAGGCGCTGGCGGTGCAGCAGCCGCGCCACCGCCTGCGCCTGGCCGAGACCGGCGAAGAGGGCCTGGCGATGATTGCCGACGAGCGGCCGGACATCGTGCTGCTGGACCTGCACCTGCCCGGTGCCGATGGCTACGAGGTGCTGGCGCGCCTGCGCGCCGAACCGGCCTGGGCCGGCATGCCCTGCATCGCGGTGTCGGCCGACGCGATGCCCGAAGAGCTGGAGCGGGCCCGCGCGGCGGGTTTCGACGATTACTGGACCAAGCCGCTCACGATGCACGGCCTGGCCGATCGCATCTCGAAGATCGTGGCCGGCGCGGCGGCCTGAGCCGGCGCCCGGCCGATCAGGCCGGCGGCAGTGTGTCGGCGAAGCTCGGCCGAGTGGCCAGCTTCTCGGCCAGCTTGGCCAGGTTCGGATGGTCCGAGCGCCAGTTGATGTGCGCAAAGCGGAAGTCCAGGTAGCCGAGCGCGACGCCCACCGCCACATCGGCCAGCGTGAAGTGGTTGCCGTTGCACCAGGGCTTGTCGCCCAGGCCCAGGCTCATCGCCTTCAGCGCCGCGCTGACGCGGCTCATCTGGCGGTCGATCCAGGCCTGGCTGCGCGCTTCGCCGCGCGGCGCCCAGGTTTCTTCCAGGCGCGCCAGGATCGCCGCGTCGCACACGCCGTCGCCCAGCGCTTCCCAGGTGCGAACCTCGACACGCTCGCGGCCCGAGGGCGGGATCAGCTTGCCCACCGGTGACAGCGTGTCGACATACTCGACGATCACGCGCGAATCGAACACCGCCTCGCCGCCTTCCATCACCAGGCAGGGCACCTTGCCCAGCGGGTTGGACGCGATGATGGTGTCCTTGGCCCATACGTCCTCGAGCACCAGCTGGTAGTCGAGCTTCTTTTCCGCCATCACGACCCGTACCTTGCGTACGTACGGGCTGGTCAGCGATCCGATCAGTTTCATGGGCTTGTGGAAGTCAGCAAGGGGCATGCCCCTGTGCGATCGATTCTAGCCAAGCACCCTGTGGCGACAGGGCCCCACGATCGAAGGAGGCCGGCCTGTCGCGGCCAGCCCACGGCCGTGAAGATCGTCACCCACAGATCGTGCCGGCATGGTCAGAATGCGCGTTGCGGTTCAGCGCTGCAGGCACCAGTCGACCTGCTCGGGCCGTCCCGGCAGCCGCAGGCTCGCGGTGGCCGGCGCGCTGCGCGCGATCACCTCGCCGCCCCGCAGCACCGCCAGCCGCGTCGCCCGCAGCCGGATCGCCTCCACCGGCGAGCGGGCCTGCAGCAGCACCGCATCGGCACGGCAACCCACCTCGAGCCCGTAGCTTTCGAGTCCCAGCACGCGCGCGGCATTCACCGTCACCGCGTCGAAGCAGGCGCGCATCTGTGCCTGCGCCGTCATCTGCGCCACATGCAGGCCCATCTGCGCCACTTCGAGCATGTCGCCCGCACCGAGCGAGTACCACGGGTCCATCACGCAGTCGTGGCCGAAGGCCACGTTGACACCGGCGGCCAGCAGCTCGGGCACGCGAGTCATGCCGCGGCGCTTCGGGTAGCTGTCGTGCCGGCCCTGCAGCGTGATGTTGATCAGCGGATTGGCCACCGCATGCAGGCGGGCCTCGGCCATCAGCGGCAGCAGCTTCGAGACGTAGTAGTTGTCCATCGAATGCATGGACGTCAGGTGCGAGCCGGTGACGCGGCCCTGCAGCCCGAGGCGCTGCGTGTGGAAGGCCAGGCTCTCGACATGGCGCGACAGCGGGTCGTCGCTCTCGTCGCAGTGCATGTCCACGCGCAGGCCGCGGCGCGCGGCCAGCTCGCACAGCAGCCTCACGCTCTCGGCACCATCGGCCATCGTGCGTTCGAAGTGGGGGATCCCGCCGACCACGTCGACGCCCATGTCCAGCGCGCGCTCGAGCTGCACCATCGCATGCGGCGCGCGCAGCACGCCGTCCTGCGGAAAGGCCACCAGCTGCAGGTCGAGGTAGGGCTTCACGCGCTCGCGCACTTCCAGCAAGGCCTCGACCGCCAGCAGCCGCGGGTCGCACACGTCCACGTGGGAGCGGATCGCCAGCAGCCCCTTGGCCACCGCCCAGTCGCAGTACTGCAGCGCACGCTCGACCAGCGCCTCGCGCGTCAGCAGCGGCTTCAGCTCGCCCCACAGCGCAATGCCTTCGAGCAGCGTGCCCGACTGGTTCACGCGCGGCAGCCCGTAGCTCAGCGTCGCGTCCATGTGGAAATGCGCGTCGACGAAAGGCGGGCTCAGCAGCCAGCCGTCGGCATCGAGCACCGGCTCGTGCTCGGCGCCCTGCACCTCGGGGCCGATGGCGGCGAAGCGGCCTTCGCGCACCAGCAGGTGCTGGCCGCTGCGGCCGTCGGGCAGGGTGGCGTTGCGGATCAGCATGGTGGTTCAACCCTCGTCAACAAGTCACGTCGTCGATTTCGCATAGGCTAGCGGTTTTCCCAGCAAGCCCGATGCCATGCCCTTCAGCCCGACGCTGCCGACGCTGACCGAGCCGGCGCGCCAGACCCCGGTGATCGCCGAATGCGAGGTGCTGGTGCTGGGCGGCGGCCCGGCCGGCATGGCCGCGGCCGCGGCGGCCGCACGCGCCGGGCGGCGCACGCTGCTGGTGGAACGCTACGGCTTCCTCGGCGGCATGGGCACGGCCGCCGGCGTCACCAACTTCTGCGGCCTGCATGCCAACGTGCGCGGCGAGCTGCAGCAGGTGGTGCATGGCCTGGCCGACGAGCTGCTGGATCGGATGCGCGCGCTGAACGGCCTGAACGAGCCGCACACGCTGTTCGGCGGCAAGATCTGCGCGCAGGCCTATGACAACGCGGCCTTCAAGGTGGCCGCGGACCAGCTGGTGATCGGCCATGGCGCGCAGCTGCTGTTCCACGCGCTCGCCGCCGGCGTCGTGATGCGTTCGCCCAGCCAGATCGACGCGCTGCTGGTCGAGACGAAGTCCGGCCGCGGCGCGATCCGCGCGCAGACCTTCATCGATTGCTCGGGTGACGGCGACCTGGCCGCCGCCGCCGGCGCGCCCTTCGAGCACGACGAGCTGCTGTACCCCTCGACCATGTTCCGCCTCAACGGCGTCGATGCCGCGCGCGCCGGCGATGCCTGGAACCACTTCGGCCGCCTGATGGCCGAGGCCGAGGCGCGCGGCCAGCGCTTTGCGCGCAAGACGCCGATCATCCGGCCGCAGAAGAACCCGAGCGAATGGCGCGCCAACGTCACGCAACTGGCCAACCCCGACGGCAGCCCGGTCGACGGCATCGACGCCTTCGAGCTCAGCGCGGCCGAAGTGGAAGGCCGGCGCCAGATCGTCGAGTTCGTGGCCTTCCTGCGCGGCCGCGAGGGCCAGGCCGGCGTGCCGGGCTTCGAGAACGCCTACCTGCTGGAGATCGCGCCACAGGTGGGCGTGCGCGAGACGCGGCGCATCGTCGGCGAGCTACAGCTGAGCGAAGACCATGTGCTCGACTGCGCGCGCTTCGCGGACAGCATCGGCGTCAACGGCTGGCCGATCGAGGCCCACGTGGCCGGCGACGTGCGCTTCGAGTTCGTGCGCGGCCTGGGCGAGTGCATCGGCTACAACCAGCTGCCGCTGCGCATGATCGTGCCGCGCGGGGTCGACAATCTGCTGGTCGCGGGGCGCTGCGCGTCGATGACGCACCTGGGCCAATCGGCCGCGCGTGTCAGCGGTGCCTGCTTCGTGATGGGCGAGGCCGCCGGCACGCTGGCGGCGATGGCCCTGGCCGCCGCGCAGCCACCGCGCCGTCTTGCCGCCGCCTCGCTGCAGGCCCGCCTGCAGGCCGAGGGCGTATTCCTCGGCTGAAAGGCCGCTTTTCCTATCATTTGAAATACGAGGACTGTCGATGATCACGAAACGCCGCCTGCTGTCCCTGCTGGCCTCCGGGCCCGCCGCACTGGCCCTGCCCGCCGCCTGGAGCCAGACTGCCCCCGCGCCGCATGCCTGGCCGACGCAGCCGCTGAAGATCCTGGTCGGCTTCCCGCCGGGCTCGACGCCGGACCTGGCGGCCCGCGCCATCGCCGATGCACTGGCCAAGGCCATCGGCCAGAGCGTGGTGATCGAGAACCGGCCCGGCGCCTCCGGCAACATCGCCGCCGACCTGCTGGCCAAGGCGCAGGACCAGCACACCATCGGCGTGCTGATCAACGGCAATCTCACGGTCGCCAAGCTGCTGAATCCCTCGCTGTCGTTCGACCCGGCAAAGGACTTCGCGCCGCTGTCGCTGATCGGCACCGCGCCGCTGCTGCTCACGGCGGCCGGTAGCGCCACCGGCGGCACGCCGGCCGAGCTGCTGCAGTGGGCACGCGGCCTGGGCACCCAGGCCAACTACGGCACCCCCGGCATCGGCACCGTCGGCCACCTGGGCATGGAACTGATCAAGAGCAAGACCGGCGTGGCCGCGGTCCACGTGCCCTTCACCGGCAACCCGCAGGTGATCAACGCCATGCTGGCCGGCCAGATCCACCTGTCACTGCTGCCGCCGGGGCTGGCGCTGCCGCACGTGAAGTCGGGCAAGCTCAAGGCCATCGGCATCACCTCGCCGGCGCGCAGCGCGCTGGTGCCCGATCAGCCCACGCTGCGCGAGGCCGGCGTGACCGGCGCCGACCTGGAGATCTGGACCGCCGCCGCCGCCCCGGCGACGATGCCCAAGGCCATCGTCGACAAGCTCGGGGCCGCGCTGATGGAAGCCATCCGCAGCGCCGAGTCGCAGCAGCGCCTGCTCAATGCCGGCTGGCAGGCCGTGGGCAGCACGCCCGAAGCCCTGGCCGCCCGCATGAAGACCGACGCGGGCCAGCTCGGCGAGATCATCGCCGCGCGCGGCATCAAGCTCGATTCCTGATTCGCGATGGACGCACCGATCGCGCGTTACCACGAAGACGGCTACCTGGTGCTGCCCGGCTTCAAGTCGGGGGCCGAGGTGGCGGCGCTGCGCCAGCGGGCGCTGGCCATCGTCGAGGCCTTCGACCCCGGCGACAGGCGCACGATCTTTTCCACCACCGACCAGGCGCGCGGCACCGGCGACGAGTTCCTGGCCTCGGCCGAAGGCATCCACTGCTTCTTCGAGGAGGAGGCCTTCGACGCGCAGGGGCGCCTGAAGCAGGCCAAGGCGCTGTCGATCAACAAGATCGGCCACGCGATGCACGACCTGGACCCGGTGTTCGACGCCTTCTCGCGCGGGCCGCGCATCGCCGCGCTGGCGCGCGCGCTGGGGCTCGAGCAGCCGCAGCTGTGGCAGTCGATGTACATCTTCAAGCAGCCCGGCATTGGCGGTGAAGTGAAGTGGCACCAGGACGCCAGCTTCTTCGACACCACGCCCGGCAGCGTGACCGCGTTCTGGTTCGCGCTGGAAGATGCCACGCGTGACAACGGCTGCCTGTGGGTGCAGCCCGGCGGCCACCGCGGCCCCTTGCGCGAGCGCTTCGTGCGCGAAGGCGACACGGTGCGCATGCAGGCGCTGGACGACACGCCCTGGCCCGACACGGCCAGCGCGGTGCCGGTGGAAGTGGCCGCCGGCACGCTGGTGTGCTTCCACGGCCTGCTGCCGCACTGGAGCGCGCCGAACCGCTCGCCGGTCTCGCGCCACGCGTACACGCTGCATGCCACCGATGCGCGCTGCCACTATGCCGAGACCAACTGGCTGCGGCGCGAGCGGCTGCCGCTGCGCGGCTTCGACTGACGTCTCCGACCCACTTTCTCCGACCCACTTTCTCCGACCGACTCCGAAAGCACCCGATGAGCGATGCCCACCACCCCGCCGTCCGCGCCACGCTGCAGCAGGACTACCGCTTCGACAACGCCTTCGGCACGGGCCAGGGCACGCTGCAGTCGGACCTGGGCCCGCCGCTGGGCCAGGGCGCCGGCCCCGACCCCGAGCAGCTGCTGGCCGCCGCGGTGGCCAACTGCCTGAGCGCCTCGCTGCTGTTCGCGCTGCGCAAGTTCAAGCAGGAGCCGCTGTCGGTGAGCACCGAGGTCGGCGTCGAGGCCGGCCGCAATGCCGAGAACCGCGTGCGCGTGCTCGGCATGAGCGCGCGCATCACGCTGGGCGTGCCGCCCACGGGGCTGGAGCACCTGGACCGGGTGCTCGCCACCTTCGAGGAGTTCTGCACCGTCACCGCCAGCGTGCGCGCCGCCATCCCGGTGACGGTGACCGTGTTCGACACCACCGGCCAGCAGCTGAAATGACCCCCCCGGAGCGCCTGCGGCGCCTCCCCCCGAGGGGGCGTCGCCAGCGGCCCGGCAGAGCCGGTTCCGCGGCGCCCACTCGGCAGGGTCGGTGCCTTGCGTCGTGGGTGCTGCTGGTGCTGGCGCTGTTGGCGGTGGTGCCGTCGCGTGCGCTCGCCGTCGCCGTCCCCGACGCCCAGGCCTTGATGGACTGGGCCGAGAAGGCCTACCCGGCGTACTTTCCGGGCCATCCGGCCACGCAGACGGCGGCGCCCTACACCTACCGCTTCTATGCCGGCAGCGGCAACTACATCGGCGTGGCCGGCAGCGGCGTGTGGCTGCTGGGTCCTGTGATCGGCAGCAGCAGCACGCCTCGCTACATGGGCGAGCTGGCCGACTTCAGCTGCCAGGTGGACGCCGCGGCCTGCGGCGACAAGCGGCTGCTGCAGGCCGCGGTGGGCGGGCTGACGCGCGACTTCATCGTCTACCTGCCCTACAAGGTGAGCGGCCAGACGAATGTGCCGGTGGTCTTCGCGCTGCACGGCACCGGCGGCGACGGCGAGCATTTCTTCGGCGCTTCGGGCTGGCGCGAGAAGGCCGACGAAGCCGGCTTCATCGTGGTGTTCCCGAGCGCACTGACGCATTGCTTCTACGAAGACAGCAACGAGGACGGCCAGTTCCAGCCCGACGAGCGCCAGGTCACCAGCAAGTGGGCCGGCGGCCGCCTGGGGCAGCCGACGCTGCGCCCGCTGTGCACGGCCGACGAGCTGGCCGCGCTGCCGGCCGCGCAGCGCGCGGCGGCCGACCATCCGCTGGCCGACGACATGGCCTTCTTCCGCGCGATGGCGGCACAGCTGGTGCAAGGCTTCGGCGCCGATCCGCGCCGGCTGTACGTGGCCGGCTTCTCGAACGGCGGCGAGATGACCGGCCGCCTGGCCACCGAGGCGTCGACCACCTTCGCCGCCTTCGCGGTCGCGGCCGCCCCCGCACCCTTGGGCGGCGTGGTCGCCGCACGGCCGCCTTCGCTGGTCTACACCGTGGGCCAGTTCGACAGCGAGATCGCGCCGAAGCTCGGCTATCCCGCCGGCCTGCCGATGAACGGCACGCTGGTGGCCAGCAGCGTGGTGCAGGCCAGCCTGGTGCAGCCCTTCCTGGCGGCGCTGCAGCTGGGCATCGGCACCAGCCACAGCCAGCCCACCGTCAACGGCGTGGCCACCAGCCAGTTCCTGTACCGCAACGCGCTGGGCCGTGCCGGCAATGCCTTCGGCCTGGTGGTGATCGGCGACCTGGACCACGCCTACCCGAACGGCAGCAACCATCCGCTGCGCCTGGCCGATCCGCTGTGGGACTTCTTCCAGGGCCAGCAGCTGCCCGCCGACAGCCTGGCCGCGTCGCGTCGTCCCGCCGACAGGCGTTGACGCCCGCCGGCACCCGGCGGCAGACTGCGCAGCCACCCGCCCGAGGGCCCGCCATGTCCGACCTCTCCACCGCCACGCCCGCCGCCACGCCGCCCGCGCGCACGCTGCGCCATGCCGACACGCTGCCCGGCCCGCGCGGCCTGCCGGTGCTGGGCAATGCGCTGAAGATCCAGACCGATCGCTTCCACCGGCAGCTGGAAGACTGGAGCCGCGACTATGGCGCGTTCTACAAGCTGCGCATCGGCCAGCGCCGCATGGTGGTGTGCGGCGACCACGAGGCGGTGGCCGCGGTGCTGCGCGACCGGCCCGAGGGCTTTCGCCGCACGCAGCGGCTGGAGCAGATCTGGGTCGAGCTCGGCCTGCCGATCGGCGTGTTCGGCGCGCAGGGCGAGGTGTGGAAGCGCCAGCGCCGCATGGTGATGGCCGGCTTCGACCCCGCGCACGTCAAGTCCTACTACCCGGCGATGCAGAAGGTGGCGCAACGCCTGGCCGCGCGCTGGCAGCGTGCCGCGCAGGCCCAGCAGGCCATCGCGCTGCAGCCCGAGCTGATGCGCTACACGGTGGACACCATCGCCGGCCTGGCCTTCGGCGCCGAGGTCGACACGCTGGGCAGCGAGGGCGACATCATCCAGCAGCACCTGGACAAGATCTTCCCGGCGCTGTTCCGGCGCGTGCTGTCGCCCGTGGCTTTCTGGCGTTATGTCCCATCGGCGGCCGACAAGGCGCTGGCGCAAAGCATCCCCGAGGTCATGCAGGCGGTGTCCGGCTTCATCGCCCAGGCCCGCGCGCGCCTGCAGGCCGAGCCGGCGCGGCGCGAGCGGCCGCAGAACCTGCTGGAGGCGATGATCGTCGCCGCCGACCAGCCCGGCAGCGGCATCGACGACGCCCAGGTGGCCGGCAACGTGCTGACGATGCTGCTGGCCGGCGAGGACACCACCGCCAACACG
>NZ_JBGAGA010000106.1:0-15733 GCF_044226965.1 Aquabacterium sp.
CCGGTCTTGGCGCGCGACACATGGCAGGTGACGCCGGACACGCGCGGATCGTCGTAGGCCTCGACCACGATCTTGTGGTTCGGCCCGATCAGGATGAAGGCGGTGCTGACCTCGCCGATCTGCTCGGCGCCGGCCGGCGCGCCCAGCAGCGCCAGCAACGAGACGCCGAGGACGAACAGGGGCTTGGAAATGGGCATGGCGATCCTTTGTAACGGGGGCCGCGTGTCAGGCACATCCCACATGCGAACCCGTTGCCCGCCGATAGGTCGGGCTGCGGGCGCATCCTAATCTCTCGGCATCCCTTCCTCACCTTCGAAAGGCAGTGCCATGAATGCCCGTAACACGCACCTGATGGCGCCGCTGCTGGGCGCCCTGATCGCCGCAGTGTCGATGGCCGCGTGCAACAAGGCCGACGACGGCCGCACCGTCGGCCAGAAGATGGACTCGGTGATCGCCGACGCCCAGCAGAAGGCGGCCGAGACCAAGTCCGAGGTCAAGCAGGAGATGAACGACGCGGCCATCACCGCCGGCGTGAACGCCGAGCTGGCCAAGGACGCCTCGCTGAGCGCGATGCGCATCAACGTGGACACCAGCCACGGCGAGGTGTCCTTGCGCGGCACCGCGCCCGACAACGCGGCGCGCGAGCGCGCGACGCAGCTGGCCGCCGCCGTCAAGGGCGTGACCCATGTCGACAACCAGCTGGTCGTGAACCAGTGAAGGCACGTCCCGGAGGCACCATGACCCACCCCCTGCACCGCCTGGCCTTCCTGGCCACGCTCTCCGCGGCACTCGGTTGCGCGCTGCTCAGCAGCGCCTGTTCCAGCACACCCACCCAGGCCAGCCTCGGCGAGACGGTGGACGCCTTCGTCGATGACAAGGCCGTCAGCGCGCTGAACATCCAGGTCGAGACCTTCAAGGGCAACGTCCAGCTCAGCGGCTTTGCCAACAGCGGCGACGAGCGCCGCCGCGCCGAGGAACTGGCCAGTGCGGTGAAGGGCGTGAAGAGCGTCAAGAACGACATCCGCCTGAAGACGGACAACGGCTGACGCGACCCGGGGATCGGGCTGGCCCCACAATCAGCCACTCCAGCCCGCCCGCCGCCGCACGACCTTGACGACACCGAACACCCACCGCATCCGCTGGTTCCTTGCCGCGCCGCCGCAGGTGCTGCTGGCGCTGGTGATGACAGCGGTGGTGTCGGTGATCGTGCTGGCGGTGTCCGAACTGGCGGCCGGCCGCGTCAACGAAGCGCGCAGCGCGGCCGTCGAGCTGCGCGAGCGCGCCACCCATGTCAGCGAGCTGCGGCAGGCGCTGATCCAGGCCGAATCGGCGCAGCGCGGCTACCTGCTGACGCAGGAGCAGCGCTACCTGCAACCCTTCAAGGATGCGGCCGCACGGGCCGAAAAGGCGGCTGTCAGCCTCCAGGCCTCGAGCCTGAGCGACCGCGGCACGCTGCAGCGCAGCGTGGACATCGTCGCGCTGGGCAATCGCAAGCTCGACGAGATCCGCGTCACCGTCGCGCAGGCCGAGCAGGGCCGGCTCGACCTGGCGATGGCGGTGCTCAAGGGTGGCTTCGGCATCCAGCTGATGGAAGACCTGGTGGCGCGTTGCGATGCCTTCGAGACGCAGCAACTCACCGCGCTGCAGGCCAAGCAGGAAGCCATCTCGGCATCGCTGCTGCAGCAGCGCTTCGGCGTCGGCATCGTGGTGCTGATCAACCTCGGCTTCCTGGCGCTGCTGGCCAACATGATGATCCGCCAGTTCACGCTGCGCGAAGAGCATCGCGCCGAGCTGGAACGCCAGGCCGGGCTGCTGGAGCAGGCGGTGAACGAGCGCACCGAGGAACTCTCCGCGCTGTCCACCTACCTGCAGAGCAGCAGCGAGCGCGAGAAGGCGCGCCTGGCACGCGACCTGCACGACGAGCTCGGCGGCATCCTGACCTCCGCCAAGATCGACATCGGCTGGCTCGAGGGCCACAGCAAGGCCACCGACCCCGAGGTGGTGCCGCGCCTGCAGCGCCTGGCCAAGGTGCTGGACGAGGCAGTGGACATGAAGCGGCGCGTGGTCGAGAACCTGCGCCCTTCGCTGCTCGATCACCTCGGCCTCGGTGCGGCGCTGGACTGGTACGTGCGCGACACCTGCCGCAAGGCCAACCTGAAGTGCACGCTGCGCACGCCGGACGACACCGCGGTGGTGCCACCGGAGATGGCCATCGCGATCTACCGCCTGGTGCAGGAAGGCCTGAACAACTGCATCAAGTACGCCAAGGCCACCAGCATCGACGTGGCCGTCGAGCGGGTGGAAGGCGGCTACCGCCTGCGCCTGCAGGACGACGGCATCGGCATCCAGGACTTCCGCGCCAACCACCTGTCGCACGGCATCGCCGGCATGCGGCAGCGTGCGCGGGCACTGGGCGGCCGCTTCGACCTGCGCACCGCGCCCGGCGCGGGCACGACGATCGAGGCCTTCTTCCCGATGGCCGACGGTGGCCGCAGCAATTAGGCGCTAGCGAATCGCTGCGCTCAGGCGCCGCGCGCCTGTTCCAGCAGGGCGCGCACCTGGCGGAAGTCGCGGCTCTTGTCGAGGAAGTGGTCGGCGCCGGCATTGCGGCAGGCCGTCTCCAGCACCGGAAACGCGTGGTTCGTCAGCACGATCAGCAACGGCCGGCGCCCAGTGGCTGCCTCGCTGCGGCGCAGCGCCGTGATCACGCCCAGGCCGGTGCCCTGCCGCAGGCTGAGGTCGATCACCACCGCATCGGGCTGCAGCGCCTGGTAGTCGGCAATGGCCTGGGACTCGGTGTCGGCCACGCCGGCCACTTCCAGGCGGCCGGGCTCGTCGATCAGCTCGCGCAAGGCCGCCTGCACCCGCGGCAGGTCCTCGACGATCAGCACGCGCAAGGCCGCGGCCGACGACGAAGAAGAAGAGGTCGAAGCTTCCACCGCGATCGACATCATCCGCACCGCATCCGCGCCGGCCTCACTGCACCAGGTTCTTGCGCACCGCGTACTGGGTGAGGTCGGCGTTGGTCTTGAAGTTCATCTTCTCGAGCAAGCGCGCACGGTAGGTGCTGACGGTCTTGCTGCTGAGGCTGAGCTCGTTGGCGATCTCGGTCACGCTGCGGCCCACGGCCAGCTTCGAGAAGATCTGGAACTCACGCTCGGACAGGCGCAGGTGCGCCGGCTGCTCGATGTCTTCGGTCAGGCCCGCGGCCAGCAGCTCGGCCAGCGTCGGGCTGACGTAGCGGCGGCCGGCGGCCACGGTGCGCACCGCCTGCACCAGCTGGTCGGTGGCGAGCTCCTTGCTGAGGAAGCCGCTGGCGCCGGCCTTCAGCACGTTCAGGCCGTACTGGTCTTCGGGATAGGCGCTGAGGATCAGGATGGCCGTTTCCGGCGTCGAAGCGCGCACCTGGCGCAGCACGTCGATGCCCGAGAGGTCGGGCAGCGAGAGGTCGATCACGCACACGTCCATCGGCGTCTTGCGCACCGCGTCGAGCGCGGCGCGGCCGGTGGCGCCCTCGGCCACGATCTGGATGTCGCTGCTGCCTTCCAGGATGTAGCGGAAGCCGGCGCGCACGATGTCATGGTCGTCGAACAGACCGAGGCGGATGATCAGCATGGGGCACGCCCTCCAGCGGCTTCATGGACAGGTGCCCATTGTCGGCCGACGGGGGTGCCGCCGGCATCAGGGTGACGGCTGGGGCCGTGTAGGGGACGCCCTACAAGCGCCGGCCGAAGACCGGGCCGTCAGGCCATGCAGCGCCAGCCACGGTGCAGCGCGGCCTGGCGCGGCCAGGCGCCGACGGTCTCGATCGTCAGCGGCGCCGCCAGCGCGACGGCGGCCGGCACGCGGGACTCGCGCTGCTCGAGGTAGATGCTCTCGCGCGGCACGCCTTCGGCCACCAGCTCCATCCGCACCGCGTTGGCCCGCAGCCGGGCCAGCGCCTGCGCCGCGGCTTCGCCGGCGCCGGCCGGGGCCGGCACGCTGATGACCACGGCCTCCAGCGTTGCCGGCGCCAGGCCCTGCACGAACTGACCGATGCGCGCGCGACCCGCCGGGGAAAGATCGGCGGCCCCCGGCCGGAACAGCGTGGACGCGAAGGCCGTCGAGCGCGACTCCGGCATCGGCGGCGCACTGCAGACACCGAGCGCCCGCGCCGGCATCGCCAGCGTCAGCAGCAGCGACGCGGCGCCGCACAGGATGGACAGGGACATCGTTCGCTTCATCATCGTCGACTCCTGGCGTGAGGACACGGGCGGCGCAGGGAAGGTCAACCGCGCGGGCGCACCGGCTGGTTGTTGTTCGACAGGTACACCTCGACGCGGCGGTTCATCGCGCGGTTGGTGTCGGTCGAGTTGTCGGCCACCGGGTACTGCTTGCCATAGCCGATGACGGTGACGCGGGGCGCCGCCACGCCCATGCGTTCGAGCGCGGTGGCCACGGCCTCGGCGCGGCGACGCGAGAGCTGCTCGTTGTAGGCGTCCGAGCCGATGCTGTCGGTATGGCCTTCGATCAGCACGCGGCGATCCGGGTAGGCCTTCAGGAACTCGGCCAGCTTGGCCAGTTCGCCCTGCGCAGCGGGCTTGATCTCGGCGCGATTGAACTCGAACAGCAGGTCGCCCAGGGTCACCAGGGTGCCGCGCTCGGTCTGCTGGGCCTGCAGCTCGGCCAGCTGCTGCTTCAGCGCGGCCGCCCGCACCTGGGCTTCGTTGGCCTGGGCCTGGGCCTCGCTGGCCTGCGCCTGGGCGCTGGCGGCCTGCTGCTCCGCGCCGCTGGCGCGGGCCTCGGCCGCCGCCGCCTTCTGCTGCGCCACCCGGGCCTGCACCTGCGCCCGTTGCGCTTCCAGCGTGCGCACGTCGGCGCGGGCGCGCTCGCGCTCGGCCTCGGCGCCGCGAATGGCGTCTTCGTTGCGCGCGGCCTGTGCAATGGCCATCGCCGTGCGAGCCTGCTGCTGCGCAATGTGAGCGGCACTGCTCACCTCGGCGAGCGATTCGCCCTTGGCCTGCAGCATGTTCGCGCGGTTCAGCGATTCGGTGGCCTTGCGCAATTCAACCGGCGCCTTGGCCAGCACGTCGGCGTCGCTCTCGGCGGTCTGCACCGCGGCACGGGCCTCCAGCAGGGCCGGTGGTGTCGGCGGTACGCTGGAACAGGCCCCGAGGGCCAGTACGGCGGCCAGGCTGGTGGCGGCAAGGGTGGGCTTCATGGTCGAACTCCTGGGTGTGATCGTCGTGACGAGGCTGGGCCGTCGCCTTACTGGCGGGCCATCTCCAGGCGCAGCTGGCGGATGCTGTCGCGCACCGCAGCCAGCGCGCGGTCCGAGCGAACCGATCGCGCCTGCGCTTCGGCCAGCGTGGCGTCGGCATCGGCCTCGGCCGCGAGCTGGCGAGCCAGCGCGTAGTCCTTGTTCGCGAAGGCCACGTTGGCGCGGCTGATCTTGTCGCGCGCCATCGCCAGCTCGGCCGGCGCCTCGGCGGCGGCCGGTCCGGTGGCACGCTCGACGGCGGCCTGGCCGACGGCCAGCTGGGCGCGTGGCGGCGGCTCGCTGGCGCAGGCGGTCAACAGCGCAAGCAGCCCGACGGCTGCCCACGGGGTCCCACGCATGGGGCGGGTCAACGTGGCGTGATGGCGCATGTGCACTCCTTCCGGGGTTGTCGATCTCGCAGCCGCTGGACGCCGAAGTGAGCGTCTGCCGCGATGGATCAAACTTTAGGCAGGCCCCGGGGCCGGGCGTATCGGACGTCGGCGCGAAGCCGGGTCAGCCGCGGACTACAGGCTGTCGGCGCGCCACGAGAACCGTTGGAGCACCCACGGCCAAGGCTGCCGAGCAGCCCGCGAGAGACGCAGGCTGCGCAGCAGCGAATGCTTCGCCGACGGATCAGATCATCGCGATCAGATCATCGCGGCCGGGTCGACCGGCACCTCGGCAAAGCGGCGCACGCGGCGCGGCCGCAGGTGCACCGGCGCGCCAGGCTTCAGCGCCAGTCGCTCGCGCAGCACGGTGAATTCGCTGCGCGGCAGCTCGACATCGACATAGCCGCCGTCGTCATTGCGCTTGAACTCCAGCCGGGTGTTCGGGCCGACGGTCAGCGCCTGAGACAGCGTGACCGCGATCGAGCCGGGCTCGGCCTGCGCCATCAGCTCCAGCTCGTGCGGCCGGACATAACTCACATCCACCCCGGCCACCGGGCCGCTGCCGCCAAAGCGGCCGTGGAACAGGTTCACGTCACCCAGAAACTGCAGCACGAAAGGCGTGGCCGGCTGGTCGTAGACCTCGTCGGGCGAACCCACCTGCTCGATGCGGCCCTCGTTCATCACGACGATGCGGTCGGCCACCTCCATCGCCTCTTCCTGGTCGTGCGTGACGAAGACGCTGGTCACATGCATCTCGTCGTGCAGCCGGCGCAGCCAGCGGCGCAGCTCCTGGCGCACCTTGGCGTCGAGCGCACCAAACGGCTCGTCGAGCAGCAGCACCTTGGGCTCGACCGCCAGCGCCCGCGCGAGCGCGATGCGCTGGCGCTGGCCGCCCGAGAGCTGGTGCGGGTAGCGGCCGGCGATCCAGTCGAGTTGCACCAGCGTCAGCAGCTCGGTCACCTTGCGGTTGATCTCGGCCTCCGGCGGGCGGGTGGCCTTCGGCCGCACACGCAGCCCGAACGCAACGTTCTCGAAGATCGTCATGTGCGCGAACAGCGCGTAGTGCTGGAACACGAAGCCGACCTGGCGTTCGCGCACGTCGGCAAAGGTGGCGTCCGCGCCGTGGAACAGCACGGTGCCCGAGTCCGGCACTTCCAGGCCGGCGATGATGCGCAGCAGCGTGGTCTTGCCCGAGCCCGACGGCCCCAGCAGCGCCACCAGTTCGCCGGCCGGGATGTCCAGGTTCAGGTTATCGCAGACGACGGTCTTGCCAAAGCGCTTGTTCAGGTTGCGGACTTCGATGCTCATGACCTTCTTTCCTCACTCGCCGCCGCGTTCGGCGGCCACCTTCTTCACGGCCTTCACCCGTTGCTCGACCAGGTACTTCAGCACCAGCGTCACCAGCGCCAGCAGCGCCAGCAGCGAGGCCACCGCGAAAGCCGCGGCGAACTGGTATTCGTTGTAGAGAATCTCGATGTGCAGCGGCATCGTGTTGGTCGAACCGCGGATGTGGCCCGACACCACGCTGACCGCGCCGAATTCGCCCATCGCCCGCGCATTGCACAGGATCACGCCGTACAGCAGCGCCCACTTGATGTTCGGCAGCGTGACGCGCCAGAAGATCTGCCAGCCATTGGCGCCCAGCACGCGGGCCGCCTCTTCCTGCTCGGTGCCCTGGGCCTGCATCAGCGGAATCAGCTCGCGCGCCACGAACGGGAAGGTGACGAACACGGTGGCCAGCACGATGCCGGGCACCGCGAAGATCACCTTCAGGTCGTGGTCGCGCAGCCACTCGCCGAGCCAGCCCTGCAGCCCGAAGATCAGCACATAGACCAGGCCCGAGATCACTGGGCTCACCGAGAACGGCAGGTCGATCAGCGTCAGCAGCAGGCTCTTGCCGCTGAACTCGAACTTGGCAATGCACCAGGCCGCCGCCACGCCGAACACCAGGTTCATCGGCACCGACACCAGCGCGGCGATGAGCGTGAGGCGGATCGCGGCCAGCGCGTCGGGCTCGACGATGGCCGCCAGGTAGACAGCCCAGCCCTTCTTGAAGGCCTCGAAGAACACGATGGCCAGCGGCACGAACAGGAAGAAGGTCAGGAAGGCCAGCGCCAGGACGATGAGCAGCCGGCGCATCCAGGCCGGCTCCTCGGTGGCGGCGCGGATGCTGCGCGGCGCGACGCCGGGGCGGGCGACGCTCACGCCCGATGCGGGCGTCGCGCTGCCGGCGCACGGCAAGGCGGAGGCGGGCGTGCTCATGGTCTAGCGTCCCTGCCGCGCGCGGGCCCAGGCCTGCAGGCCGTTGATCGCCAGCAGCAGCACGAAGGCCGCCACCAGCATCACCACCGCGATCGCGGTGGCGCCGGCGTAGTCGTACTGCTCGAGCTTGGTGATGATCAGCAGCGGCGTGATCTCGCTGACCATCGGCATGTTGCCGGCGATGAAGATCACCGAGCCGTATTCGCCCAGCGCGCGGGCGAAGGCCAGCGCGAAGCCTGTCAGCAACGCGGGCGTCAGTGTCGGCAGGATCACGTGGCGAAAGGTCTGCCAGCGGCTGGCGCCCAGCGTCGCGGCGGCCTCCTCGGTTTCGCGCTGCAGATCTTCGAGCACCGGTTGCAGCGTGCGCACGACGAAGGGCAGGCCGATGAAGGTGAGCGCGACGAAGACGCCCAGCGGCGTGAAGCTGACCTTGAACGGCAGCCAGCGGCCGATCCAGCCGTTCTGCGCATACAGCGCGGTCAGCGCGATGCCGGCCACCGCGGTGGGCAGCGCGAACGGCAGGTCGACCAGCGCGTCGACGATGCGCTTGAACGGGAAGCGGTAGCGCACCAGCACCCACGCGACGACCAGGCCGAAACCGGCGTTCAGCACGGCCGCGGCGAACGAGGCGCCAAAGGTCAGACGGTACGAGGCCAGCACGCGCGGCGAGCTCACGGTGTCCCAGAAGGCCGGCCAGGTCATCGTCGCCGTCTTCAGGAAGGCGGCGAACAGCGGGATCAGGACGATGAAGCTCAGGTACAGCAGCGTGAAGCCGAGCGCCAGGTCGAAGCCCGGCAGCACGCTGTGGCGCTTGAGCAGGGTGCGGGTGAACAGCACGGGGCTAGCGCCGGGTGTAGATCTTGTCGAAGCTGCCGCCATCGGCGAAGTGGGTCTTCTGCGCCTTGGCCCAGCCGCCGAACACCTCGTCGATCGTGAACAGCGTCAGCTTGGGGAACTGCTTCGCGTACCTGGCTGCCGCGGCCGCGTCAATTGGACGATAGTAGTGCTCGCCGGCGAGGTTCTGGCCTTCCGGCGAGTACAGGTAGTCGAGATAGGCCTGTGCCACCGCGCGGGTGCCGCGCTTGTCGACCACCTTGTCGACCACCGCCACCGGCGGCTCGGCCAGGATCGACAGCGAAGGGGCGACGACATCGACCTTGTCCGGACCGAGTTCCTTCAGCGCCAGCAGCGCCTCGTTCTCCCAGGCCAGCAGCACGTCGCCCAGGCCGCGCTCGACGAAGGTGGTGGTCGCGCCGCGCGCGCCGCTGTCGAGCACCGGCACGTTTGCCAGCACCCTGCCGACGAATTCCTGCGCCTTGGCCTCGCTGCCGTACTTCTTCAGCGCATAGCCCCAGGCCGCCAGGTAGTTCCAGCGCGCGCCGCCGGAGGTCTTGGGGTTCGGCGTGATCACGCTGACGCCGGGCTTGGCCAGGTCGTCCCAGTCCTTGATGCCCTTCGGATTGCCTTTGCGCACCAGGAACACGATGGTCGAGGTGTAGGGCGCGCTGTTGTGCTTCAGGCGCTTCTGCCAGTCGGCCGGGATCAGCCTGCCCTTCTCGGCAATCTCGTCGATGTCGTAGGCCAGCGCCAGCGTCACCACATCGGCTTCCAGCCCGTCGATCACCGAGCGCGCCTGCTTGCCCGAGCCGCCGTGCGACTGCTTGATCGTGACGGTGTCCCCGGTCTTGCCCTGCCAGTACTTCGCGAAGGCCTTGTTGAAGTCGGCGTACAGCTCACGCGTCGGGTCGTAGGACACGTTGAGCAGCGTGATCTCCTTGGCCTGGGCGGCCAACGCCGACGCGCCGATGGACAGTGCCAGCAGCAGCCGGCGGGCAGAACCGAAAGTGTGGGAAGCGGACATGGCGGGAGCGGGAACTCGGCAGCGAAAACGAGCACCGATGCTAGGCAGCGGGCCCGCGCGCGAGAACAAAGCGATCCGCCTATCGATATGCGCCGGCCGGATATCGGGCGACCAGGCAAGCCCGCTCTGTTATGTCAAATTTGGAGCGGCATGGCATAATGTTCGCTGGGTCGTTACTTGCCGTCTCTCGAGGCAGCCCCGCCTCGATCAAGCCGCCCCACCACCTCAGGCCCCCAATGTCCAAAGCCGACACCAAGACCTCCATCGATTCCGACGGCCTGCGCTACCGCAGCAAGGCGCCTGGCTCGCCTTTCACGGCGGCCGGTGCCTTCGGTGCCGCCACGATGTCCTGCTTTCTCTGTGGCAAGCACCGGCCCCGCAGCGCGCTGAAGTCGCGCCGCCTGCTCGGCAAGGCGCAGTTCGTCTGCTCGCCGAGTTGCAAGGAGGCCGAGGCGGGCGGCCCTGCGAAGGCCTGAGGGCCCTGCCCTGTCACCCAGCAAAAAGCCGGCCTCGCGCCGGCTTTTTGCTGGGTGCGTGGCGCGTCATGCGGCCGGCGCTTCCCAGGCGGCGATCCAGCTCTCGCCATTCGGCAGCACGCGGCCGTAGCCTTGTGCCGCGAGGTCTTCGCGTGACCACACCGAACGGTGGTCCTCGAAGGGATTGGCCTCGACATGCTGCTCGACGAAGTCCTTCGGCGTGCTGACCAGCGCCATGCGCCGCGCGATGCGCCGGCACTGCTGCAGGAAGCGCAGGCCGTCGGCCTTGTCGAAGTGCTCGAGGATGTCGATCGCCATCACGAGTTCGTAGGCGCCGTCGGCAATGGTCGGCAGCAGTTGCAACGCGTCGCCGACACGCACCTCGTTGTAGGCCCACTGGTGCACCGGCGTCAGGTAGCCGCCATAGCCCTCGATGCCGTCGATGCGCACGCGCCAGTGTTCGCGCGGCGTCTGCCGCGCGTCGCGGCCGTTCACCTCGAACAGGTGGATGTGCTCGAGGTTGGTGCGCAGCAGGAAGCCATACTGGCCCATGCCGACGCCGACGTCGAGCACCGATTGCGGCCGCAGGGCCTCGACGCAGCCGACGATGGTGCTGATCTGGCTGCTTTGACTGAAGGGCACGGCAAGGAATCCTGGAACGCCAAACGGGCGCCGATGCTAACCCAGCGCCGGGACCCCCGCCTCCAGCGGCTTGTAGTAGTAGGTGGTGCTGCAGTAGCCACCGCGCGGCCACAGCGCATAACCCGGAATGTGACCGGCCATCAACCAGCCTAGCCGGCTGTACAGCCGCGAGGCGTCGCTGCCGGTCACCGTGTCCAGCACCAGCAGCGTCTTGCCGGCCTGGAGCGCCGCGGCCTCGGCGGCGCGCATCAAGGCTTCGCCCACGCCACGCCGGCGCGCACGGCCGTGCACCAGCATCTTCGCGATGTCGGCCCGATGCGGCTGGTTGTCCGGCTGCGCCAGCACCACCTGCACGGTGCCGATGATGCGGTCGGCCTCGTCGCGCGCCACCAGCAGGATGCGCTCGCCGGCTTCGGCCCCTGCGGCCACGCGCCGCCAGAAGTCCAGCGCCTGTTCGCGCGGCAGCGGCCACATGAACGACACCGAGGCGCCGCCTTCGACGCAGTCGAGCAACACGTCGGTCAGCTGCTGCAGGGCGGCTTCGTCGTCGGCACGGGTGAGGCGGGTGATGCGGAGGTCGCTACTCATGGGGCTCGGCGTGCGGTGGGGATGGCGGAGGCCTCGGCGGTGATCGCGACCAGGTAGCGCGCGGCCTGCCGATGCGGGTTGCTGAAGATGATCGGCTGGTCCAGCTGCATGGCCAGGCAGTCGCCGGCGGCCAGGCGGTGGGTTTCGCTGCCCAGCTGCACGTCCATCGCCCCGTCGATCACCCACACCTGCTGGTGCGTGGGGCTCTGCCGCGCCGTGGTTTCGTAGGCCACGCGGGCGCCCGGCGGAAAGCGCACCTCGACCAGCTGGATCGGCGACGCAAAGCCCGGCGGCGAGAGGTTGCGCCGCACGTAGCCGGACTGCGGATCGGTCCATTCGGGCTGCTCGGCCCGCCGCGCCACCGGCGAGGCACTGGCGGCCGGCGCTTCGTCGAACAGGCTCGCGAGCATCACGCCCAGGCCGGTGGCCAGGCGCTCGAGCACCACCGCGGTGGGGCTGCTTTCGCCGCGCTCGATCAGCGAGATCATCGAGCGGCTGACGCCGCAGCGCGTGGCCAGCGCGTCGAGCGACAGGCCTTGCGCGCTGCGCAGCGCGTGCACGCGGGCGGCGATGCGCTGGTTCAGGTCGGAAGTGCTGGACACCGCGATTCCCTCAAGATGGAATCAGTGTCCAATAAACTGGATAGGGCCGTCAAGCCCCTGGCGGGCGGCTCAAGGGGTGAACTGCTCGGTGTCCACGTCGGCCTGCCCGGCCGGGTTGTAGCGTTCGCCGACCACCGTGTGCTGGTTGATCAGCGCATCGAGCTGGCCGATCACTTCGGGCGCTAGCGACACGGCGGCCGCGCCCAGGTCTTCGGCCAGGTGGTCGGCGCGCGTCGTGCCGGGAATCGGGATCACGTGCTCGCCACGCGCCAGCAGCCAGGCCAGCGCCAGCTGGGCCATGCTGCAGCCCGCCTCGGCCGCCAGGGCGCCGTAGTCCGCCAGCAGCTTCAGGTTCGTGGCGTAGGTGTCCGGCGCAAAGCGCGGCATCGCGCGGCGGATGTCCTTGGCATCGAACGCGCTCACGTCGCGCAGGGTGCCGGTGAGGAAGGCGCGCGCCAGCGGGCTGAAGGCCACGAAGGCGATGCCGAGCTCGCGGCAGGCCGCCAGCACCGCGATCTCCGGATTGCGGGTCCACAGCGAATACTCGGTCTGCAGCGCCGCGATCGGATGCACCGCATGCGCGCGCCGCAGGGTGGATGCCGACACCTCCGACAGGCCCAGCGCCCTCACCTTGCCTTCGCGCACCAGTTCGGCCATCGCGCCGACCGACTCCTCGATCGGCACCCGCTTGTCCCAGCGGTGCAGGTAGTACAGGTCGATGACCTCGGTGCCCAGGCGGCGCAGGCTGTCTTCGCAGTTGCGGCGGATCGCCTCGGGCCGGCCATCGATGACGCGCTTGATGCCGTCGGGAAACGCGACACCGGCCATGCCACCCTTGCTGGCCAGCGTGATGCGCGACCGGTGCGGCTTCAGCACCCGGCCGACCAGTTCTTCGTTGGCACCGAAGCCGTACAGCGCCGCGGTGTCGAACAGCGTCACGCCGCCGTCCAGCGCCTGCAGCAGCAGACGCTCGCCCTGCTCGGCAGAGGGCGGCACGCCATACGCATGGCTCAGGTTCATGCAGCCCAGGCCGATGGCCGAGACGCTGAACGGGCCGAGGCGACGCTGCTGCATGGACGTCAACCCGCGTTCAGCTGCTGCTCCAGCTGGTGCAGCACCTCGTAGCACGGCAGCACCTGGGCCACGCTGGCGTTCGGCTCGCGACCTTCGCGGATGGCCGCGAAGAACTCGCGGTCCTGCAGCTCGATGCCGTTCATCGACACGTCGACCTGCGAGACATCGATCTTCTGGTCCTTGCCGTCGACCAGATCGTCATAACGCGCAATGTACGTGCCGGTGTCGCCGATGTAGCGGAAGAAGGTGCCCAGCGGCCCTTCGTTGTTGAAGCTCAAGGAGAGGGTGCAGATCGCGCCGTTGGCCGCCTTCAGCTGGATCGACATGTCCATCGCGATGCCCAGCGTCGGGTGGATCGGCCCCTGCACGGCATTGGCCTTCACGATCGGGCTGCGCGCCTGGTACGCGAACAGGTCCACCGTGTGCGCCGCGTGGTGCCACAGCAGGTGGTCGGTCCAGCTGCGCGGCTGGCCCAGCGCGTTCATGTTGGTGCGGCGGAAGAAATACGTCTGCACATCCATCTGCTGGATGTTGAACTCGCCGGCCACGATGCGCCGGCGCACCCACTGGTGGCTGGGGTTGAATCGCCGCGTGTGGCCGCACATCGCCACCAGGCCGGTCTTCTTCTGCAGGTCGACCACGGCCTGCGCGTCCGCCCGGCTGTCGGCCAGCGGAATCTCCACCTGCACATGCTTGCCGGCCTGCATGCAGGCGATGGCCTGCCGGGCATGCATCTGCGTCGGCGTGCACAGGATCACCGCATCCACTTCCTTCAGGGCCAGGCTGTCGGCCAGATCGGTGCTGACGTGGCCGATGCCGTACTTCGCCGCCACCTCCCGCGTCTTCTCGAGTTCGCGGCTGAGGAGCGAGACGACTTCGACGCCATCGATCAGCTTGATCGCATCGAGGTGCTTGATGCCGAAGGCACCGGCACCGGCCAGCGCCACCTTGATGGTCTTGTTGCTCATACGTTCTCCAGGATCAGGTGACCGACCGCCGTGTTGCTGGCGGGCACGTGGTAGAAGCGGTGGCGCACCTTCGGCGGGCGATCGTTCATCGCACCGCGGGCGATCAGCCACATCACCAGCTCGATGCCTTCGCTGCCGGCCTCGCGCACGTAGTCGATGTGCGGCAGGGTGGCCAGGTCGGCCGGGTCGGCGATCAGGCGATCGAGGAAGCGGTTGTCGAATTCCTTGTTGATCAGCCCGGCGCGCGGGCCCTGCAGCTGGTGGCTCATGCCGCCGGTGCCCCAGACCTGCACGTTCAGGTCCTGGTCGAAGGATTCGATGGCCTTGCGGATCGCCTTGCCCAGGTTGTAGCAGCGGCGGCCCGAGGGCACCGGGTACTGCACCACGTTCACCGCGAACGGAATCACCGGGCAAGGCCAGGCCTCGGGCTGGCCGCACATCAGGCTCAGCGGCACGGTGAGCCCATGGTCGACGTCCATCTTGTTGACGATGGTCAGGTCGAAGTCGTCCTGGATCACCGACTGCGCAATGTGCGCGGCCAGTTCCGGATGCCCGACCACCTTGGGCACCGGGCGCGGGCCCCAGCCCTCGTCGGCGGGCTGGAACTCGGCGGCACAGCCGATCGCGAAGGTGGGAATCAGCTCGAGGCTGAACGCGCTGGCGTGGTCGTTGTAGACGAGGAAGATCACGTCGGGCTTGTTCTCCTTCAGCCACTGCTTGGAGAACTCGTAGCCCTTGAACACCGGCTGCCAGTAGGGCTCGGCGCTCTTGCCGAGGTCGAGCGCGGCACCGATCGCCGGCACGTGGGAGGTGTAGACACTGGCGCTGATCCTGGCCATTATTTCTTCTCTCCGATGTAGCGGTTGCCTTCGGGCGAACGGCCGCCGGCCAGCATCATGGCCGCGTACTCTTCCTGCGTCATGCCGGTCATGCTGGCGGCCATGTACTGGAAGCTCTTGCCGTCGGTGGCACCGATCTTGGCCAGGAAGTAGATGTTGCCGCCGGCGGCGATGCAGCGGTTGAGGTCACGCGCCAGCACGGCCTGCTTCTGTTCCTCGGTCATCGGCCACTCGTCGAGGTAGAGCCGCTCGTTGGCCTTGAAGCGCTCGCGGTTCGCCGCCTTCATCAGGCTCATGCAGAACTGGTTGAGCCAGTAGCCCTTGCGGGACTGCTCGGCGTCGAAGATCGTCGTGCCCGGCACGTCGAGGTAGGGCTTGTTCAGAGCCATGATCAGCGCTGCTCCTCAGGCCAGTACAGCCGCATCGGGTTGTCCACCAGCAGCTTGCGCTGCAGCTCCGGCGTCCCCGCGATGTGCGGAATGAAGTCGACCAGCAGGCCGTCGTCGGGCATGTGGTCCTTCAGGTTCGGGTGCGGCCAGTCGGTGCCCCACAGCACGCGGTCGGGGAACTGCTCGACGATGCGGCGCGCGAAGGGCACCACGTCGCGGTAGGCGGCCTGCTCGCCGTTCAAGGCCGGCGGTCCCGCCACCGACAGTCGCTCGGGGCAGCTGACCTTGGACCAGACGTTCGGATGCTCGCGCATGAAGCGCTCGAACAGCGCGAACTCGGGCCCGTCGACCGGCTTGCTCACGTCCGGCCGGCCCATGTGGTCGACGACCACGGTGGTGGGCAG
>NZ_JBGAGA010000107.1:0-15550 GCF_044226965.1 Aquabacterium sp.
ATGCCAAGCTCGTCACCTATGAATGGGGCGAGTACCGCAAGCGCATGCAGCAGGGCGAGCACATCACCGGCATGCTGGGCTGGACCGGCGACAACGGCGACCCCGACAACTTCTTCTTCCTGCGCGGCTGCGAGGCCGCCCGGCCCGGTGGCCAGAACCTGAGCAAGTGGTGCAACAAGGAATTCGACAGCCGGCTCGAGAAGGCGCGCAGCATCGCCGACATGAAGGAGCGCACCAAGCTCTACCAGGAGATGCAGGTCATCGAGCATGACGACGCGCCCGACATGAAGATCGCCCACTCGGTGGTCTACGAGGTGATGCGCAAGGAACTCACCGGCTACAAGCAGAGCCCGTTCGGATCGCATCAGTTCAACGGGGTGGAGTTGAAGTGAGCCGCGGGCAACCGCGCCACCGATAATTCAGGCGTGCCAAGTCACCCCCTCGAACCGTATCGAACGCAGATTGCCGAGCTGTGCCAACGCTATGGCGTTGCCAGCTTGGCGCTGTTCGGGTCGGCTGCGCGCGGGGATTTCAGGCCGGGAGAAAGTGACTACGACTTCCTTGTCGAACTGAACCCGGCGGCTTCCGGATCACGAGCCGAGCGCCTGCTCGGCCTGGCCGATGCGCTGGAGGCCTTGCTCGGCGCCCATGTCGATCTGGTCAACCCTCGCTACATCCGCAACCCGTACTTCGCTGCCGAAGTGGCCCGCACCCGCATCCCGGTCTATGCTTGACCGCCGCCTGAAGCTGCTGGTGGACGCCATCGGTGCAATGGACGCGGCCATGTCTTTCGTCGCCGGCAAGGACCTGCCGCACTACGAGGCCGACCTGATGCTGAGGTCAGCCGTCGAGCGGCAGCTGGAAATCCTGGGCGAAGCCTGCAGCCGCTTGGCCAAGGAGCATGCGTCCTTGTTCGACGAGATCCCGCCATCGCGGCTGGCCGTAGGACTTCGCAACCGGATCATCCACGGCTACGACGCCGTCGACGATGAAACCGTGTTCACCACGGTACGCGACGATCTCCCCGCCCTCCACGCGGCGATGAGCGCCTGGCTCGACCGGCTGCGGCCCAGCGCCTGAGCGCCGCCCCATGCTTCGCTTCCTGCTGCGCCGGCTGGCGCTGACCATCCCGACCTTCATCGCGCTGATGTTCGTCACCTTCGTGGCGATCCGGCTGGTGCCGGGCGACCCGGTGGAGGTGCGCGTCGGCGAGCGCGGCATCTCGGCCGAGCGGCTGGCGATGTTCCGCCACGAGCTGGGGCTGGACCAGCCGGTGTGGAAGCAGTTCCTCGACTACGCCTGGCAGCTGCTGCACGGCGACTTCGGCACCTCGCTGGCCACCAACCAGAAGGTGCTGACCGAGTTCGCCGCGCTGTTCCCGGCCACCATCGAGCTCTCGGTGGCCGGCATGCTGTTCGCGGTGGTCTTCGGCATCCCGGCCGGCACCATTGCCGCGGCGCGGCGCGGCACCTGGTTCGACCAGACGCTGATGGGCCTGTCGGTCACCGGCTACTCGATGCCGATCTTCTGGTGGGGCCTGCTGCTGATCATGTTCGTGGCCGAGCGCTGGGGCCTGACGCCGGTGTCCGGCCGCATCGACCTGATCAGGTTCTACTTCGAGCCGGTCACCGGCTTCATGGTCATCGATGCCTGGCTCTCGGGCCAGGCCGGCGCGGTGAAGGACGCGCTGCACCACCTGGTGCTGCCGGCCATCGTGCTCGGGACGATCCCTTTGGCCGTCATCGCCCGCATGACGCGCTCGGCGATGCTGGAGGTGTTGGGCGAGGACTACGTGCGCACCGCGCGCGCCAAGGGCCTGTCGGCCAGCCGCGTGGTCGGCCTGCATGCGCTGCGCAATGCGCTGATCCCGGTGGTCACCATCATCGGCCTGCAGGTGGGCGCGCTGATGGCCGGCGCGGTGCTCACCGAAACCATCTTCTCGTGGCCCGGCGTCGGCAAGTGGCTGATCGAGTCGATCTCGCGCCGCGACTACCCGGCGCTGCAGGGCGGCGTGATGCTGATCTCGTCGCTCGTGATCGGCGTGAACCTGCTCGTCGACCTGACCTACGGCCTGATCAACCCGCGCATCCGCCATGGCTGAGGCCACTGCTTCCCCACTGTCGTCCGCCGACCCCGCCGGCGCCGCGCCCCAGAGCCCGCTGCGCGCGTTCTGGGCCAGCTTCCGCGAGAACCGCGGCGCGGTGATCGGCCTGGCCGTGGTGCTGTTCATCGTCGCCGTCGCGATCCTGGCCGACCTGATCGCGCCGCACTCGCCCACCGAGCAGTTCCGCGACGCCGTGCGCGCCGCGCCGATGTGGGCCGAAGGCGGCAGCGCGCGCTTCGTGCTCGGCACCGACAGCCTGGGCCGCGACATGCTCTCGCGCCTGATCCACGGCGCGCGCATCTCGCTGTTCATCGGCCTGGCGGTGATGGGCGTCTCGTTCATCATCGGCGTGCTGATGGGGCTGGCCTGCGTGTCCCTCGGCAACACCGTGGACGTGGCCATCACGCGGCTGATGGACCTGATCATGGCGGTGCCCAGCCTGGTGCTGGCGATCCTGGTCGTCGCGGTGCTGGGGCCCAGCCTCACCAACACCATCGTCGCGGTCACCATCGTCTACCTGCCGCGCTATGTGCGGCTGGTGCGTGCCTCGGCCCTCACCGAGCTGGGCAAGGACTACGTCATCGCCGCGCGCGTCGCCGGCGTCGGCCCCTGGCGGCTGATGTTCATGACCGTGCTGCCCAACTGCCTGTCGCCGCTGATCGTGCAGGCCGCGCTGGGCGTGTCGGACGCCATCCTCGAGGCCGCCGCGCTCGGCTTCCTGGGCCTGGGCGCGCAGCCGCCCACTGCCGAGTGGGGCACGATGCTGGCCGATGCGCGCGAATTCATCCGCTCCAACCCCTGGCTGGTGACGCTGCCCGGCCTGGCGATCCTGGTCACCGTGGTGTCGATCAACCTGGCCGGCGACGGCCTGCGCGACGCGCTCGACCCCAAGATGAGAAGGTCATGAGCCCCCCCCCCGAAGCGCCTGCGGCACCTCCCCCCCAGGGGGGCAACGCCAGCGGCCCGGCAAAGCCGGCTCCGCGGCGTTCGCTTGGCCGGCCGACACCGGTGCCAATGCCCATGACGTCGCTGCTCGATATCCAAGGCCTGACGGTGCGCTTCGCCACCCGCGGCGGCGCGTTCACCGCGGTCGACGGCGTCGACATCCGCGTCGAGCGCGACGAGGTGCTGGCCATCGTCGGCGAATCCGGCTCGGGCAAGTCGGTCGCGATGCTGGCGATCATGGGCCTGCTGCCGTGGACCGCCACCGTCACCGCCGAGCGCCTGGCCTTCGACGGCCAGGACCTGCGGGGGCTGACGCCCAGGCAGCGCCGGCAACTGATCGGCCGCGACATCGCGATGGTGTTCCAGGAGCCGATGTCCTCGCTGAATCCCTGCTTCACCGTCGGCTACCAGATCGGCGAGGCGCTGGCCACGCACCTGAAGCTCGACCGCGCCGCGCGCAAGGCGCGGGTGATCGAACTGCTCGAACAGGTCGGCATCCCCGATGCGCCGCGCCGCGTCAGCGCCTTTCCGCACCAGCTCTCGGGCGGCATGTGCCAGCGCGTGATGATCGCGATGGCGCTGGCCTGCAAGCCGCGCCTGCTGATCGCCGACGAGCCCACCACCGCGCTGGACGTGACGATCCAGGCGCAGATCCTCGACCTGCTGCTGGGCCTGAGGAAGAGCAGCGGCATGGCGCTGGTGCTGATCACGCACGACCTCGGCGTGGTGGCCGAGACCGCCGACCGCGTGATCGTGCAGTACGCCGGCCGTCAGGTGGAAGCGTCGGCCGCGGGCGCGCTGTTCGAGGACCCGCACCACCCCTACACCGCCGCGCTGCTGGCCGCGCTGCCGGAGAAGGCGCAGGGCCGCAAGCTGGCCGCGATTCCCGGCGTGGTGCCGGGCCAGTTCGACCGCCCGCCCGGCTGCCTGTTCGCGCCGCGCTGCGCCTTCGCGCAGCCGGCCTGCGCGGTGGCGCCGAAGCCGGCGGCCGATGGCCTGGGACGCGCGCTGTGCCACACGCCGCTGGTGCAGGGCCGGGCCTTGGAGCTTGCCAGATGAGCACGCCCGTCCTGACCGCGCAGGACCTGCAGCGCCACTACAGCGTGCGCCGCGGCCTGTTCGCCGCGCCGGCCACGGTGCGCGCGCTGGCCGGGGTGTCCTTCGACGTCCACGCCGGCCGCACGCTGGCGGTGGTCGGCGAATCCGGCTGCGGCAAGAGCACGCTGGCCCGGCTGCTGACGATGATCGAGACGCCGACCGCCGGCCGGCTGCTGATCGACGGGCAGGACGTGGCCCATGCCGGCGCCGAGCAGCGCCGCAGCCTGCGCCGCGCGGTGCAGATCGTGTTCCAGAACCCGTACGGCTCGCTGAACCCGCGCCAGACCGTGGGCGCCGCGCTGATGGAGCCGCTGCTGGTCAACGGCGACGCCGACCCCGCCCACCGCGAGCAGGCCGCGCGCCGCATGATGCGCGAGGTGGGCCTGCGTGACGAGCATTTTGGCCGTTATCCCCACATGTTCTCCGGCGGCCAGCGCCAGCGCATCGCGATCGCCCGCGCGCTGATGCTCGAGCCACGCGTGCTGGTGCTGGACGAACCGGTCTCGGCGCTCGACGTCTCGATCCGCGCGCAGGTGCTGAACCTGCTGGTCGAGCTGCAGCAGCGGCTGCAGGTGGCCTACGTCTTCATCTCGCACGACCTCGGCGTGGTGCGCCACGTGGCCGACGAGGTGGCGGTGATGTACCTGGGCCGCATCGTCGAACAAGGTCCGCGGGCGCACATCTTCGACAACCCGCAGCACCCGTACACCCAGGCGCTGCTGTCGGCCACGCCGACGGTGGATGCCGCGGCGCGCCGCCAGCGCATCATCCTGCAGGGCGAGCTGCCCTCGCCGATCCGCCCACCCGGCGGCTGCCCCTTCCACACCCGCTGCCCGGAAGCCATCGAGCGCTGCCGCAGCGAGGCGCCGTCTCTGCAATCGCTGGCGGCCGAGGGCGGCCATGCGGTGGCCTGCCTGCGGCGCGAGACCGTGGCCATCGCGAACCCGGCAGCAGCCTAAGCCTCGGCCGCCCGCGACGCCCCCTGCTGCCGCTGCGTCAGGCGCAGCGCCTGCACGAACAGCCACGCGCTGGGCACCGACACCGCCACGCCGCACCAGGCGGCGGCCGGCCAGCCGAAGCGGTCGACGAACCAGGCCATCACCGGCGGGCCCAGCAGCGAGCCGCTGGCGCCGAACTGCGAGAACACGCCGTTGGCGCGCACCATGCGCTGCAGGCTGCCGGCGGCCTGTGGCAGCAGCGCGAAGGCCAGGCTCGGATAGATGCCCGACACCGCGTTCAGCAGCACCGCGAGACCGGCCACCCACAGCGCCCGCGGCGACTCGACGAACACCGCCGGCAGCAAGGCCGCCGGCAGGGCCAGCGCCAGCAGCGCCGGCACCGCGAAATGCCCGCCGCGCCGCAGCCACCAGGCCGCGCCGAGGCTGCCGAAGATGGTTGCCATCGAGGCCAGCGCAGTCCAGCGGCCGGCATCGGCCACTGGCATGCCGGCGCGCGATGTCAGGAAGCTCGGCAGCAGGCCGAGCAGGCCGACTTCGAACAGCGCATAACACCCGAAAGACGCGGCCAGGCACCAGGCCGCCCGGCCCGCACCGTAGCGCACGGCGGCCGTGCCGGCAGGCGGCCCCGAGGGCCCGGCCGCGAGCGCCCCCGGGCGGCGCAGCTGCCAGCCCAGTGCCAGTGCCGCGGCCAGCGCCAGCCCGCCGCCGGCGGCCATGGCCCAGCGCCAGTTCGACAGTGCCGCCACGCCGGCCCAGGCCCAGGCGCCGACCGCCAGCCCCACCGGCACGAAGGTGCTCCACAGTGCCAGCGCCAGGCTGGTGTGGCCGCCGGGCGTCGCGCGCATCACGATCAGCACCGGCGCGGTGACGATGATCGCCAGGTAGCCGGCTGCCTCCATCAGCCGCCAGCCCAGCAGCGTGAACGCGCTGCCCGCCGCGCCAATGCCCAGCCCCGCCGCCGCCAGGCAAAACACGCCGCCGAGCAGCGTGCGGCGCAACCCCAGTTTCGCGGCCAGCACGCCGGCCACGACGCCCAGCGTGGCACCGCCCGCTTCGAGCAGCGAGATCGCTGCCGCCGCGGTGGTCAGCGGCAGCTGCAGCTCGGCAGCGATCAGCGGCGCCAACGCCGACATCTTGCCCAGCTGGGCTGCTGCCAGCAGGCCGATCAGGTAGTAGCCGACAATCGCCGGCCAGGGCGTGGACTTCATCGCGCCGCCCCAGCCCGCGCAAACCGATGGACACCGCTGTTCGCATCCACTGCGGCGACGCCCGCCAGCTCGGCCGATCGCTGCAACGCTGGCGCGCGCTCCGCCGCGTCAAGCAGTCGCATGCCGGCGAGTTGCTGGGCGTGTCGCAGGCCACCATCTCGCGCTGGGAGCAGGGCCGGCTGGCACCCGACCCCGACGAACAGATGCGCCTGCGGGCGCTGATGGGCGCGCGGCTGGACAGCGCGGCCGACCGAGAGCTGGCGCGGCTGGTCAACCAGTCCAGCGCCGCTGTGCACCTGGTGTGCGACCTGACGCACCGGCTGCTGGCGCTGTCGCCCGACCGGGAGCGCCAGTGCAGCGTGCCGCGTAGCGAACTGGTCGGCCAGTCGCTGTGGCCCTATGCCAGCCCCGAGATCGTCGCAGCCGAAGGCCAGCTGGCGGGCTGGGGCTGGTACGAGCCGGCGCCCCCGGCGCTGGAAATCATCACCGGCCCGAACGCGTTCCGCGAGATCAGCATCATCCCCAGCCGCTTCCGCTGGGTGCGCTTCCAGCTCTCGGACGGCAGCTTCGCGCGGCTGGTGGAGACGCTCGAGCCGCTGCCCTGGCGCCCGCTGCGCAGCGCAGGGGTGCATCACGCCCAGTTGTCGAGCCAGGGCACGACCTCGCCGAGCGCGTCGAACTGACGGAAGCGCGGATGCGCGCGCGGCGCCTCGGCCGCCTCGTGCGCCCACACCAGCGGGTACGGGATCAGCACCGCATGGCTGCCCGCCTCCAGCGCCGGCAGGATGTCCGATCGCACCGAGTTGCCGATCATCATCGACCGCTCCGGATCGGCGTTATGACGGCGGAAAACGCGGCGGTAGGTGTCCGCATGCTTCTCGCTGACGATCTCGACGCCCGAGAACAGCTCGCCCAGGCCCGAGGCCGCGAGCTTGGATTCCTGGTGGAACAGGTCGCCCTTGGTCACCAGCACCAGCGGCGCGCGCTGCGCCAGCGCCTGCAGCGCGTCGCGCACGCCGGGCAGCGGCTGGATCGGGTGGGTCATCAGCTCGCGGCCGGCGGCCATGATCTCGGCCAGCACCGTGGCGGGCACGCTGCCGGCGCTGAGTTCGATCGCCGTTTCCAGCATCGACAGCATGAAGCCCTTGGCACCGTAGCCGAAGACCTTCAGGTTGCGCTGCTCCACCGCGGCCAGCTGCGCCTCGACGCGCGCGGCCTCTGCATACGGCGCCAGCAGCGTGTGGAAGCGCTGCTGCGTCATGCGGAACAGCGTCTCGTTGTGCCAGAGCGTGTCGTCCGCATCCAGCGCGATCAGGGTGGGCCGGGTCATGGTGTGCTTGTCCGCAGGGCTTGTCGCATTCGGCCCGGGAGCTTAAGCCGCTGCCGGCGTGATGCCGCGGAATGTTTTATTCAGCCACCGCGTCCAGCGGCGGCGGCAGCAGCTTGATGCGCACGCCAGTCAGGCTCACCACCTGGCCGGCGCGCAGCTTGGCGGTCTTGCGCAGCTCGTCCTGACCGTCCACCTGCACGCGGCCCTCGGCCACCAGGGTCTTGGCCTGGCCGCCGCTGCCGGCCACGCCGGTGGCCTTGAGCAGGCGGTCCAGCGTGATGAACTCGCCGCGCAACGGGAACTCGATGATCTGCATGGGAAGATGGCCAGTGGCTGTCCGGGGCTGGCATTGTGCGCCGCCTGTCCTCACAAACTGGTATTACCGATGGTTTCACGACGAGACTGCGCCAGCCGGCTCCGGAGGCCTCTCGACCGGCACCGCACCCGGGTTTTCTTGGATCGCGCCCGGCCGCCTGGCGATTGACGATCCGGTTCTATGTGGTACTATATTGGTACTATTCGACTGAGCCATGCCGGACCCCACCCCAGCCACCACCCCCTGGCGCTTCTTCATCGGCATCGATGGCGGCGGCAGCGGCACGCGGGCGCGTGTCGTCGACGTGGACGGGCGGGTGATCGGCGCGGGCGAGGCGGGGCCGTCGGCGCTGGGCCAGGGCATCGAGCAGGCCTGGGCGCATGTGCAGCTGGCCATTGCACGCGCCTTCGCGACGGCCGGCGTGCCGCAGCCGCCGCTGGCCGATTGCGCGCTCGGCCTGGGCCTGGCCGGCGCCCATTCGCCGGCGCGGCGTGACGCCTTCCGGGTCCAGGCCCCGGCCTGCGGTCTGCTGGCGCTGGACACCGATGGCGGCACCGCGCTGCGCGGCGCGCATGGCGGCGCGCCTGGCGTGGTGGTGGCCGCAGGCACCGGCAGCGTCGGCGAGGCGCTGCGCCGCAACGGCCTGCGCATCACCGTCGGTGGCTGGGGCTTCGGCATCGGCGACGAAGGCTCGGGCGCCTGGCTCGGCCAGGCCGCGATGCGCCTGGCCCACCGGGCACTCGATGGCCGCATCCCCGCCGGCGCGCTGGCCCGCGCGGTATGGCGCACGGCCGGCGGCCAACGCGACGCGCTGATCGACTGGTGCGCCGCGGCCGGCCAGCACGGCTATGCCCGCCTGGCGCCGCTGGTGTTCGACAACGCCGATGCCGACCAGGCTGCGCGCCGCCTGCTGAACGAGGCCGCCGCCGCGCTGGTCGAGATGGCCCGCGCGCTCGACCCGGAAGCCGAGCTGCCGCTCGTTTTGGCCGGTAGCATCGCGCAGCGCCTGAAGCCCTGGCTGCCGGCCGAACTGCTGGCGCGCTGCGTCGCGCCGCAAGGCGATGCGATCGATGGCGCGCTGCTGCTGGCGCGTCTTCCGGCAACCGCGACCTGCCCCGATTCCTGATGCCCTGCTGATGCCCACATCCCGCCTGGAAGGCCACATCCTCACGCCCCGCGGCTTCGTGCGCGGCGAACTCGCCGTGCGCGAAGGCCGCATCGAGGCCGTGCTGGGTGAACCGCGCACCGAGTACGCGGTGCGCAGCGAAGGGCTGCCGATCGTGCTGCCCGGTTTCATCGACCTGCACGTGCACGGCGGCGGTGGCGCCGACACGATGGAAGGCGGTGCCGCGGTCGAGCGCATCGCGCAGCTGCACGTGCAGCACGGCACCACCTCGCTGCTGGCGACGACGATGACCGCGCCGCATGCCGAGCTGGTGAGTGCGATATCGGCGATGGGCGCGGTCTGCCGCCAGCGCGGCAGCGGCGCGGCGCGCGTGCTGGGCGTGCACCTGGAAGGCCCGTACATCAACCCCGGCAAGCTCGGCGCGCAGCCCGACTTCGTGCGCAGCGGCTCGCTGGCCGAACTTCAGCAGCTGCATGCGCTGGCGCCGATCCGCCTGATCACCCTGGCACCCGAACTGCCCGGCAACCTCGCCCTGATCGAACCGCTGATCGCCGCCGGCTTCCGCGTGCAGCTGGGCCACAGCCTGGCCAGCTACGAAGACGGCGTGGCCGCGCTGGACCGCGGCGCCACGGGCTTCACGCACCTGTTCAACGCGATGAGCGGGCTGCACCACCGTACGCCCGGCCTGGTGGGCGCGGCGCTGGCGCATGCGCGCTATGCCGAGATCATTCCGGACCTGCTGCACGTGCACCCGGGCGCCATCCGCGCCGCACTGCGCGCGATCCCGTGCCTGTACTGCGTCACCGATTCCACCGCCGCCGCCGGCATGCCAGACGGCCAGTACAAGCTGGGCAGCCTGACCGTCACCAAATGCCTGGGCGGCGTGCGGCTGGAAGACGGCACGCTGGCCGGCAGCACGCTGACGATGGACCAGGCGCTGCGCAACCTGGTCGGCCTGGGCCTCGAGATCGAGGAAGCCTCGCGCCGCACCGCCACCCATGCCGCCGACTTCCTGGGCCTGCACGACCGCGGCCGCCTGGAGCGCGGCGCCTGGGCCGACCTGGTGGTGCTGGACAGCGCCCTGCAACTGCAACGTGTATTCGTCGAAGGAGAAGAGATTGAGCTCGCGCATGCTGGCTGAGGCGCGTGAAGCGCCGTCGGCCGTGGCCCGGATGCTGGCGGCCGACCGCGACACCTATGCCGCGCTGGGCGCCGCGCTGCGCGCCGAGCCGCCGAACGCGGTGCTGACGGTGGCGCGCGGCAGCTCCGACCATGCCGCTCACTTCATGGCTTATCTAGTGATGGCGCGACTGGGCCGGCTGGTCACCTCGCTGCCCATGTCGCTGGTCACGCTGTACTCGTCGCGGCTGCAGTGCGAAGGTCTGCTGTCGCTGGGCTTCTCGCAGTCGGGCCAGAGCCCGGACCTGGTGGCGCCGCAGCGCTTCTTCCGCGCCGGCGGCGCGCGCACGGTGGCGGTGGTCAACGATGCCGCGTCGCCACTGGCCGAGGCCGCGCAGTGGCTGCTACCGCTGCATGCCGGCGCCGAGACCAGCGTGGCCGCCACCAAGAGCTACATCGCGCAGCTGGTGGCTGGCGCCCGCTTCGTCGCGCAATGGCAGGGCGACGCGGTGCTGAGCCGCGCGCTCGAGGTGCTGCCCGAGGCGCTGGACCGCGCCGCCTGGACCGACTGGCAGCCGATGACCGAGGTGCTGGCCGGGGCCGACAAGCTGTTCGTCATCAGCCGCGGCCTGAGCCTGGCCATCGCGATGGAAGCGGCGCTGAAGTTCAAGGAAGTCTGCGGCATCCAGGCCGAAGCCTTCTCGGGCGCCGAGGTCCAGCACGGCCCGATGGCGCTGATCGACGAAGGCTTCCCGCTGCTGGTGTTCGCGCCGCGCGGCCCGGCCCAGGCCGGCCTGCTGGCGCTGGCCGACGCGATGCGCCATCGCGGCGCCCGCGTGCTGCTGGCCGCGCCCGCCGGCACGCCGGGTGCCGAGCTACCGCTGGCCACCACCGGCAGCGAAGACCTCGACGCGATCGCCGCGATCCAGAGCTTCTACCCGGCCGTCGAGGCGCTCGCGCACGCGCGCGGGCTCGATCCCGACGCCCCGAAGCACCTGAGCAAGGTGACCAAGACCCATTGATGGCGATGAGCGCCTCGAACTTTCATCCCGGCCATCTGGTGATGGTCGACATCCCGGGCAAGGCACTTTCGGCGCAGACGGCCGACTTCCTGCGCCGCCACCAGATCCGCGCGGTGTGCCTGTTCCGCAAGAACCTCGGCACCGAGGCGGAGGTGCGCCAGCTGGTCGCCGACCTGCGCGAGGTGCTGGGCCCGCACGCGCTGATCGGCATCGACCAGGAAGGCGGCTCGGTGGTGCGCGCCACCTTCCTGCCGCAGGCGCCAGCGGCGATGGCGCTGGGCGCGATCGGCGATGAAGCCCTGGCCGAGCAGGTGGGCGCGGCCGTCTCGCGCGGGCTGCGCTCGCTGGGCATCAACTGGAACTTCGCGCCGGTGCTGGACATCAACAACAACCCGGCCAATCCGGTGATCGCCGAGCGCAGCTTCGGCGCCGATGCCGGCACCGTCACCCGCCTGGCCGGCGCCTGGCTGCGCGGCGCGCTGAGCGAAGGCGTGGCCTGCTGCGCCAAGCACTTCCCAGGCCATGGCGACACGCATGTCGACTCGCACCACGCGCTGCCGACCGTGGACAAGTCGCTGGCCGAACTCGAGGCGCTGGAATTGAAGCCCTTCCGCGCGCTGGCCCACGGGCCCGATGCGGCGCCGGCGATGATGACCGCGCACATCGTCTACCCGCAGATCGACGCGGCCCATCCGGCCACCCTGTCGCGCCCGATCCTCACCGGCGTTCTGCGCGAGGCGATCGGCTACGACGGCGTCGTGATCACCGACGCGCTGTTCATGAAGGCGGTGCACGAGCGCTATGGCCATGCGCGCGCCGCGGTGCTGGCGCTGCAGGCCGGGGCCGACCTGCCGCTGGCCCAGGGCAGCGAGGCCGAGCAATCGGCGGCGGTGCAGGCCATCGAGCAGGCGCTGCGCGAAGGCGAGCTGCTGCCGGCGCAGGTGCTGCGCGCGCGGGCGCGGCTCGAGGCGCTGGCCCGGCGCTTTCCCGCCCTGCCGAGCGACTATGCCGCCGAGCAGCGCGCTGCCGACGAGGCCCTGATGGCCGCCGCCTGGTCACGCGGCCTCACCGCGCTGGGCGAGGCCCTGCCGCCGCCGGCCGGTGCCCGGCTGCGGGTGCTGACGCAGGCCAGCGTGGCGAGCGACGGCGTGTCGGAGGCCGGCGCCTCGGCCGAGCAGCTGGCCCCGCTGTTCGCCGGCTTCGCCGATGTGCAGTGGCTGCGGCTGCCAGACCTGCGCCAGGCCACGCCGGACCTGCTGCCGCGCGATGGCCGCATCAATATCCTGTTGTCCAACCACCGGGGTCGCTACCCTGGCAGCGCCGCTGCGCTGCGCCCCGACCTGCACCTGGTGATCTGGAACCCGTTCCAGGCCGCGGACATCGCCGCGCCGGCACTGCTCACCTGGGGCTACGCCGACGGCGCGCTGGCCGCGCTGCGCGCCTGGCTCGAAGGTCGCACGCCGGCCAGCGCACAGGCGCCGGTCCCCCTGGCGCCGCGCAGCGCCTGACCCCACCGCCGCAAGACGACCGACGATGACCGCACCCGCCCCTGCCCGCTCGCCGATCCGCTGGGTGCCCAGCCTGTACTTCGTGCAGGGCCTGCAGTTCTTCGTGGTGATGCTCATCGCCGGCCTGATGTTCAAGAACATGGGCACGCCCAACGACCAGATCGCGCGCTGGACCGGCGTGCTCGGCCTGGCCTGGGCCTTCAAGCCGCTCTGGAGCCCCTTCCTCGAACTGGCGCCGAGCAAGAAGAGCATCGTCGTGCTGTGCCAGTTCACCGGCGCGATCGGGCTGGCGCTGATGGCGCTGGCGATCCAGCTGCCGATGTTCTTCGCCGCCTGCATCGCGGTGCTGTTCCTGCTGGCCTATGCCTCGGCCACGCACGACATCGCCTGCGACGGGCTGTACATGGCCAGCCTCAGCGCGAAGCTGCAGGCGGCCTATGCCGGCTGGCAGGGCGCGTTCTTCAATGCCTCGAAGTTCCTCACGCTCGGCGGCCTGCTGGTGCTGGCGGGGCACCTCGAAAGACAGTTCGGCGTGCACAACGCCTGGAGCACGATCTTCGCGCTGCTGGCGCTGCTGCTGGCCGCGCTGGCCGCGTACAACGCCTGGGCGCTGCCGCGTGCCGCGCGTGAACAGTCGCACGACCTGCACGCCGCCGCGGTGCTGCGCACGCTGGGCGAGGTCATCGCCGACTTCCTGCGCAAGCCGGGCATCTGGCTGGCCATCCTGTTCATCGTGCTGTTCCGGCTGGCCGAGGGCCAGGTGCAGACCATCGGCCCGCTGTTCCTGATCGAGCCGCGCGACAAGGGCGGCCTGGGCCTGAGCACCGAGCAGGTCGGCGGCATCTACGGCACCGCCGGCACCGCGGCCTTCCTGGTCGGCAGCATCCTCGGCGGCTACTTCACCGCCTGGCTGGGCCTGAAGCGCGCGATGCCGATCCTGATCGTCGCGATGGCGGTGCCCAACATCGTCTTCTACTACCTGAGCCTCACGCTGCCCACCAGCCTGCTGCACACCGGCGTGGCGGTGAGCATCGAGATGTTCGGCTATGGCTTCGGCTTCGTCGGCATGATCCTGTACCTGATGCAGGCGGTGGCGCCCGGCCACTTCCAGACCGCGCACTACGCGCTGGGCTCGGGCGTGATGCAGTTGGGCTTCATCCTCGCGAAGACCATCAGCGGCGACATCCAGATCGCCCTCGGCTACGAGAAGTTCTTCCTGTGGACGATTGCCTGCGGCGTGCCGGCGCTGCTGCTGCAGTTCTTCGTGCGCATGCCCGGCGCCGCGCCGGCGGCTGCCGCCACGGCCACCGAACACCAGCCCGCCTGATGCCGCGCTGATGCCGCTGTTCTTCTTCGACGACTTCAGCTACGCCACGCTGCCGCAGCTGGCGCAGAGCGGCTGGCAGCTGCGCGAGGCCGCCGGCCACCCCGGCGTGCCCGGCGGGGCCTGGCGGCCCGAGGCCTTCACGCTGCACGACGACCCGCAGCGCCCCGGCAACAAGCTGCTGCGCATGACGGCCCGCACCGACGGCACGCCGGCCGGCACCGTGCAGGCGCAGATCTGCCAGCAGCGCAAGTTCCTGTACGGCACCTACGCGGCCCGTGTGCGCTTCACCGATGCGCCAGTGCAAGGCCTCGACGGCGATCCGGTGATCCAGACCTTCTACGCGGTGAGTCCGCTGCAGCACGCCTTCGACCCGCAGTTCAGCGAGGTCGACTGGGAATACCTGCCGAATGGCGGCTGGGGCAGCGAGAAGACGCGGCTGTACGGCATCTCGTGGCAGACGGTGCAGGTGGAACCCTGGGAATCGCACAACAGCGCCCACGAGGAATTCCGCGCGCTCGACGGCTGGCATGTGCTGCTGATGCAGGTGGAGCCCGGCCAGGTGCGCATGTTTGTCGACGGGAAACCTGTGGCGCGCCACGCCGGGCGCAACGTGCCAGTGGTGCCGATGTCGATCAACTTCAACCTGTGGTTCTCGCCCGGTGGGCTGCTGCCGCCGAGCGCCGAGCCGCGTGTCTACCAGCAGGACGTGGACTGGGTGTTCCACGCCCGCGAAGCAAGGCTCCGCCCGGCGCAGGTGGCCGCTCAGGTTGCGCGTTGGCGACGCGCCGGCACGGCGCACCTGGACACGGTGCCGGCGCCGCAACCGGCGCTGGAAAGTCGCTGCGACTTCTAGCGCCGGAGTTCAGCGGCCGCGACCGTAGTGGTGGTCGTAGCGGTTCGGCACGCCATCGCCATCACGGTCCCAGCGCGGGTTGTAGACACGGTCGTAGCGGTTCGGAATGCCGTCGCCATCGGCGTCCCAGCGGGTCGGATGCTGGTAGTAGTGCGCGCGGTGGTACGGCGCGTACACCGGCTGCGGCACATACACCGGTTGCGCGCCGTACACCGGCTGCGGCACGACGACCGGCTCGGCCACCACCACGGGGCGCGGCAGCACCACGGCCGGCACCGGCAGGCCGATGCTCACCGACCATTGCACGCCATGTGCCTGCGAAGCACCGGCGGCGGCCAGGCCGGCGAGGGTCAGCGCGGCCATCACGAGTTGCTTGCGGTTCATCTGTCATCTCCTGGGCGATCTGCGCGGCGGGTATCGCTGCGCCATGGCCAGACAACGGGTGCCGCGAAGCCGCCGTTCACCGGCGCAGGTCAAGCCCAGGTAAAGACAATCGTCTACCCGCGCAATGCGGGCAAATGTGGCAACAGACTGCAGCCGCTGTCAGCCGGCCGCGCGGGGCGTGCGTTGAGCCCGCCTGCCGGATCGCGCTGGCTCAGATCGCGTTCAGCTCGGCGACGAAATCGTAGGTGTCG
>NZ_JBGAGA010000108.1:0-14719 GCF_044226965.1 Aquabacterium sp.
CTTCGCCAACGAGGCCGGCGAGATCCGCGCCTTCAAGCGGGTGATCGAGCGCGGCTTCGTCTACCGCGGCCTGAAGCCCGTGTACTGGTGCTTCGACTGCGGCTCCTCGCTGGCCGAGTTCGAGATCGAGTACGCCGACAAGAAGAGCCAGACGCTGGACGTCGGCTTCCTCTGCGCCGAGCCGGACAAGCTGGCCGCGGCCTTCGAGGTCACGCCGTTCACGAAGGACGCCTTCGTCGTCATCTGGACCACCACCGCGTGGACGATTCCCGCCAACCAGGCGCTGAACCTGAACCCGGCGATCACCTACGCACTGGTGGACACCGAGCGCGGCCTGCTGGTGCTGGCCGAGAGCCTGGTGGCCGCGTGCCTGGAGCGTTATGGCCTGCAGGGCAGCATCGTCGCCACCGCGGCGGGCGAGAAGCTCGGTGGCCTGAACTTCCGCCACCCGCTGGCGCATGTGGATGCCGGCTTCGACCGGCTGAGCCCGGTGTACCTGGCCGACTACGCCACCGCCGACGACGGCACCGGCATCGTGCACTCCTCGCCGGCCTATGGCCTGGACGACTTCAACTCCTGCGTGGCGCACGGCATGCAGTACGACCAGATCCTGAACCCGGTGCAGGGCAACGGCAGCTACGCGCCGGACTTCCCGCTGTTCGGCGGCCAGAACATCTGGAAGGCGGTGCCGGTGATCATCGACGCGCTGAAGAACGCCGGCCGCCTGTTCGCCACGCAGACCATCACGCACAGCTACCCGCACTGCTGGCGCCACAAGACGCCGGTGATCTACCGCGCCGCGGCGCAGTGGTTCGTGCGCATGGACGAGGGCGAAGGCGTGTTCACCAAGGACAAGGCGCCCAAGACGCTGCGGCAGATGGCGCTGGAGGCCATCGACCAGACCGGCTTCTACCCCGAGAACGGCCGCGCCCGACTGCGCGACATGATCGCCAACCGGCCCGACTGGTGCATCTCGCGCCAGCGCAGCTGGGGCGTGCCGATCCCGTTCTTCCTGCACAAGGACTCGGGCGAACTGCACCCACGCACGATGGAGATCCTCGACCAGGCCGCGGCCATCGTCGAGCAGGGCGGCATCGAGGCCTGGAGCCGCGTGACGGCCGAAGAGATCCTGGGACCCACCGACGCGCCGCACTACACCAAGAGCAGCGACATCCTCGAGGTGTGGTTCGACTCCGGCTCGACCTTCTGGCACGTGCTGCGCGGCACGCACCAGAACCTGCACGGCAGCCTGGGCCACCATGACGAAGGCCCCGAGGCCGACCTGTACCTGGAAGGCCACGACCAGCACCGCGGCTGGTTCCATTCCTCGCTGCTGATCGCCTGCGCGCTGGAAGGCCGCGCGCCCTACCGCGGCCTGCTGACGCATGGCTTCACGGTCGACAGCCAGGGCCGCAAGATGAGCAAGAGCCTGGGCAACGGCATCGAGCCGCAGGCGGTGAGCCAGAAGCTGGGCGCCGAGATCATCCGGCTGTGGGTGGCGGCGAGCGACTATTCGGGGGACATCGCCGGCGACGACAAGATCCTGGCCCGCGTGGTGGATGCCTACCGCCGCATCCGCAACACGTTGCGCTTCCTGTTGGCGAACGTGAGCGACTTCGACCACGCGACCGATGCGGTGCCGGTGGAGCAGATGCTCGAGGTCGACCGCTGGGCGCTGGCCCGCACCGCGCAGTTCCAGGCCGAGGTGCTGGCGCACTACCAGGTCTACGAGTTCCACCCGGTGGTGGCCAAGCTGCAGGTGTTCTGCTCGGAAGACCTGGGCGCGTTCTACCTCGACGTGCTGAAGGACCGGCTCTACACCACCGCGCCGAAGAGCCTGGCGCGCCGCAGCGCGCAGACCGCGCTGTGGCACATCACGCAGGCGATGCTGCGCTGGATGGCGCCGTTCATGAGCTTCACCGCCGAGGAAGCCTGGGGCGTGTTCCAGCCCGGCGGCAAGAGCATCTTCGTCGAGACCTACTGGCCGCTGGCCACGCCCGATGAAGCGCTGCTCGCGCGCTGGGCCCGCATCCGCGAAGTGCGCGAGGCCGTGAACAAGGCGATCGAGGACGTGCGCGCGACCGGCGGCGTCGGCTCGTCGCTGCAGGCGAATGTCACGGTCACGGCCGGCGAGGAGACGCATGCGCTGCTGGCCTCGCTGGGCGCGGACCTGAAGTTCGTGTTCATCACCTCCGCCGCCGCGCTGGCCGCCGGCGAGGCCCTGTCGGTCCAGGTCACGCCGTCCACCGCCCCCAAGTGCGAGCGCTGCTGGCACTGGCGCGACGACGTCGGGCACGATGCCGCGCACCCGGGCCTGTGCCGGCGCTGCACGGACAACCTGTACGGCAGCGGCGAGATGCGGCAGGCCGCCTGAGACAGCGGCGACCGATGCAGCCCGGCCAACGCCCCTCGTTGCTCGACCGGGTCGCAGGCGAACTGGGGCTGGCGCTGGCACTCACGCCCGCACTGCGCGCGCGCGTCGGGCACGAGCAGCTGCGTCTGGTGCTCACGCACACGCGGCTGGGCACGGTCGCCGCCACCATCTTCGCCGCCTTGATGGCCTGGCACTACCGCGGCGTGGTGCCGGCCGCGCAGGTGGACGTGTGGATCACGGCGAAGCTGCTGGTCGCCCTCGGCCGCATCGTGCTGGCGCAGGCCTACCAGCGCCACAGCGAGCGCCATGGCGACGAGCTCGACGGCGCGCATGCCATCGCCCACTGGCAACGCTGGACGCTGGCGCTGATGGCGCTCGACGGCCTGGTGCTGGGCATCGGCGCGCAGCGCATGATGGGCGAGCCGATGGTCACCACCGCGGTGGTGGTGGGCGTGGTCGATGCGATGAGCTGCATCGCCACCTTCGGCCTGCAGGTGCATGTGGCCTACACCGCCGCCTACGTCACACCGATGCTGCTGGCCACCGCAGTGGGCCTGGTGCAGCGGCAGGAGGAGGTGGCGGGCATCACCGCCCTGGGCCAGCTGATCCTGCTGGCCCTGCTGCTGTCCACCGCGCGCGCCACCTCCGGCCGGCTCACCGCCGGCATGCTGCTGCGCCTGCAGGCGCAGGCGCTGGTGGCCGACAAGGATGCCGCGCTGCAGCTGGCGCAGCAGCAGATCGCGCTGCGCGTGCAGTTCCTCGCCAAGGTCAGCCACGAGCTGCGCACGCCGCTGCACGGCATCCTCGGGCTGTCGCGCCTGCTGCACCTGGAATCGCGCGATGCCGCGGTCACCCGCAGGGTCGAGCTGATCGAGTTCTCCGGCACCCACCTGCTCGGGCTGATCAACGACCTGCTCGATGTGTCGCGCACCGAGGCCGGCCGCTTCACGCTGCATGACGAACGCTTCGAGCTGGTGGCGCAGGTCGAGCAGGTGGCCGAGGTGTTCGCGCTGCGGGCAGCCGACCGCGGGCTGAGCTTCCACTGGCATTGCAGCGTCGCCAAGCCGCACTGGGTGCGCGGCGACGCGGTGCGGCTGCGCCAGGTGCTGCACAACCTGCTGGGCAACGCGATCAAGTTCACGCCGCAGGGCGAAGTGCGGCTGTGGCTGGCGGCCGATGGCCCGCGGATCGAGCTGCAGGTGCAGGACACCGGCCCCGGCATCGGCGAGGCCGAGCGCTCCCGCATCTTCCAGGCCTTCCACCAGGCCGAGCGCGCTGGCGAAGGCCCGACCGATGGCGTGGGCCTGGGCCTGACGATCGCCCGCGAGATCGCCCAGGCCATGCGCGGCGACATCCAGGTCTTCAGCCAGCCGGGCCAGGGCGCGACCTTCGTGTTCACCGCGCAGCTGCCGCTCGAGTCCGCCCCGGCGCCAGGGCTCAATGGCACCACGGTGGCCGTCGGCACCCTGCCCGGCCGCGTGCTGGTGGCCGAGGACGACGACGTCAACGCGCTGATCGTCTGCGGCTACCTCGACAAGCTGGGCGTCGCGCACGAGCGCGTGGCCGACGGCAAGCAGGCGGTGAGCCGCGCGCTGCGCGAGACGCAGCGTCCGCAGCTGGTGCTGATGGACTGCCGCATGCCGGTGCTCGACGGCCTGGCCGCCACGCGCGAGATCCGTGCGCAGGAGCGCACGCTGGCGCTGCCGCGCGTGCCGGTGATCGCGCTCACCGCCGCCACGGCGGCCGCCGACCAGGCCGAGTGCCTGGAGGCCGGCATGGACGCGGTGGTGGCCAAGCCCTTCACGCTGGAGCAGCTGGCGCTGGCCCTGCGCCAGGGACACTGACCCCCTCAGGCCGCGGCTCTGCGATCGCGGCGCGGGGGCTCGCCGAAGAGCTGGATGTCGGGATGGAAGGTCTCGATCATCAGCGAATACAGGTCGTGCTGGCAGCCGTGCCAGCTGCGCTCGGCCGCCACCACGTCGAACACCAGGATGCGATGCTGCAGCCCGCCGGCATGCGCCAGCGGCACGGTCTGGTCGGCGGCCAGCACGTCGATGAAGCCGAGCCGGCGGTAGATGCGCACCAGCGCGTCGCTGCGCGCGCCGATCACGAGCCAGCGGATCTGGTTGGCCACGCAGTACAGGTAGCTGGCCTTCATCAGCATCGGCCGCACCAGCGGGTCGGCACCGGGCCGGATGGCCAGACGCGTGATCTCGGCCCGCGGCCTGGCGGCCAGCCACTCGGGCAGCTGCACGCTGGCTTCGAGCTGCACGCTCGATTGCGGGCCGGCGCGCTGGATGCGCGCGGTGCCGATGGTCTCGCCGCTGCGCTTGTCCTGGCACAGCAGCACCGCGGTGCCGGGCTGGTGGTCGAGCTCGTCGGGCTCGGCCAGCGCCTTCTTCAGCTGCGGCAGGTGGTGGCCGTAGGCCGCCGCGCGCACCGCGCAGGCTTCGCGCAGGTCCTGCGCATCGCGCGCCACCCGCAGGTCGAAGCTGAGCCAGGAAGTCGTCATTGCCCTCGTGTTGATCGGGCGCCTCGATCGCGCGCCTCGATCGCGCTGCCAACGTGATCGCCGCAAACCCGGGCGCTACAGTAGCGCCCGATCCCTTCACTGCCGTCCGGTATTTCCCCTCGATGCCTTCTTCCAAATCTTCTGCCAGCCCGCTGGCCCTGTGGCTGGGCCTGGCGCTGGTGGTGATCCTGCTGGACCAGTTCACCAAGGTGCTGATCCTCGGCGATTTTCGATTGCACGACACGCGCCAGGTCACGTCCTTCTTCGATCTGGTGCGCGCCCACAACACCGGCGCGGCGTTCAGCTTCCTGGCCGATGCCGCCGGCTGGCAGCGCTGGTTCTTCGTCGGCCTGGGCATCGTGGCCTCGGCCTTCATCGTCTGGATGCTGCGCCGCCACCCGGAGCAGAAGCTGTTCTGCTTCGGGGTGTCGATGATCCTCGGCGGCGCCCTGGGCAACGTGATCGACCGGCTCCTGCACGGCTACGTCGTCGACTTCCTGCAATTCCACTGGCGCTTCCTGGCACCGATGTTCCCGGGCGGTTACTTCCCGGCCTTCAACCTGGCCGACAGCGCCATCACGCTCGGCGCGATCTGCCTGGTGCTGGACGAACTGCGCCGCGTGCGCCGCTCCTGATGACGGCGCTGCAGGCCCTGCTGAACACGCGCGACCTGGGCCGGCTGCGCCACATCGCCGGCGTGTTCGTGCGCCATGGCCTGGGCGACCTGGTGCACCGGCTGGGCTGGACCGAGGCCCTGGCCAAGGCCGGCCATGCGCTGCACATCGAGCATGCGGCCGACCTGGCCCGGCTGAGCCCGCCCGAGCAGCTGCGCCGCGCGCTCGAGGAACTGGGCCCCACCTTCGTCAAGCTCGGCCAGATCATGGCCGGCCGCGCCGACCTGCTGGGCCCGGCGTGGATTGCCGAGCTCGAGAAGCTGCACAGCAGCGCGCCGCCGGTGGAAATCGGCCTGCTGCGCGCGCAGCTCACCGAAGACCTGGGGGCTCCGCCCGAAGCGGTGTTCGCGCAGTGGGACGACACGCCGCTGGCCGCGGCCTCGATCGCCCAGGTGCATGCCGCCACGCTGGGCGACGGCACCGAGGTCGTCGTGAAGATCCGCCGCCCCGGCATCGAGTCGACGATCGAGGCCGACCTGCGCCTGCTCGAACGCCTGGCCGGCAGCGCCGAACGCCAGTGGCCGGAGCTGCGGCCCTACCGGCCGGTGGAGCTGGCGCGCCAGCTCGCGCGCTCGCTGCGCCGCGAGCTGGACCTGGCCAGCGAGTGCCGCCATGCCGAGCGCATTGCCCAGGCCTTTGCGGGCCAGCCCGAGATCGTGATCCCGAAGGTCTACTGGGAGCACACCGGGCCGCGCGTCAATGTGCAGCAGCGCATCCGCGGCGTACCCGCCGAAGACCAGCCCGGCATCGACGCGGCCGCGCTGGACCGCCGCCTCATCGCGCAACGGGGCGCCAACGCGGTGCTGAAGATGGTGGTGCGCGACGGCTTCTTCCACGCCGACCCGCACCCGGGCAACCTGTTCTTCCTGCCCGGCGAGCGCATCGCCTTCATCGACTTCGGCATGGTCGGGCGCATCTCGCCGCAGCGCCGCGACGAACTGCTGACGCTGATGCTGGGCCTGGTGCAGCGCGACCCGATGTCGGTGGCCGAGGTGCTGATCGACTGGGCCGGCAACGACTCGACGGTGGACGACAGCGCGCTGCACATCGACATCGAGAGCTTCGTCGACCAGTACCACGGCGTGCCGCTGGCCAACCTGAGCCTGGCCGCGATGCTGGGCGACGTGACCGGCATCCTGCGCCAGCACAAGCTCGCGCTGCCGGCCGACCTGGCCCTGCTGATCAAGGTGTTCATCACGCTCGAAGGCCTGGGCCGCAGCCTGGACCCGGGCTTCCACATGGCCGGCGAGGCGCTGCCGCTGCTGCGACAGGCGGTGCACGACCGCTATCAGCCCAAGCAGCTGGCCCAGCGCGGCTGGCAGACGCTGCGCCAGCTCGGCATGCTGCTGGGCGGCCTGCCGCGCGACCTGTCGCGCCTGCTGCGCACCGCACGGCGCGGGCGCATCCAGATCCAGATCGATGTCACCGACCTGCACCCGGTGGCCGACCAGCTCGAACGCGCGGCGCAGCGCATCGCAGTGAGCCTGGTGATCGCCGCGCTGATCATCGGCTCGTCGATCGTGATGACGGTCGGTGGCGGCCCGAAACTGTTCGGCCTGCCCGCCTTCGGGCTGCTGGGCTTCGTCGGCGCCGTGCTGGGCGCCGGCTGGGTGATCTTCGGCGGCCGGCCGCGGCGCTGACCCCGCCGGCCCTCGTCGCGGGCCCCGGGACAGCCCGGGTGGACGCCGGCGGCATCGGCCCCTAGGCTGCTGTCATGAGCGCCGCCGACAGCCCGCAACTGCCCCCCGGCACGGCCGCCCCGGCCGAGGCCGCGCCCGCCGCCGAGCCGGCGGTGTCGATGTTCCCGGCGCTGCGCCCGCTGCGCCTGGGCGATCCCCTGCGCTGGCTCGCGGCCGGCTGGCGCGACTTTCTGCGCTGCCCGGGCCTGGGCCTGTTCTACGGCGGCTGCTTCATGGCCATGGGCTGGCTGCTGGTGGCGGCCTTCCAGCATGCGCCGGCCTGGGTGCTGGCGCTGTCGGCCGGCTTCCTGCTGATGGGCCCTTTCATGTGCCTGGGCCTGTACCAGGCCAGCCGGCACCTCGAGCGCGGCGAAGCCACCGACCTGGGCGAATCGCTGCTGGCCTGGGAGGCGCGCATCGGCACGCTGGCCGTGTTCGGCTTCGTGCTGCTGGTGCTGGAGATGCTGTGGGCCCGCGCCTCGTTGGTGGTGTTTGCCGTCAGCTTCGACGGCATGCCCGACTTCAAGGGCTCGCTGCTCGCGCTGCTGAACCCGGAGAACCTGGGCTTCATCGTGGCCTACCTCTGCGTCGGCGGGTTGTTCGCCGGACTGATCTTCGCGGTCAGCGTGGTCTCGATCCCGATGATCCTGGACCGGCCGGTCGACGCCATCAGCGCGGGCCTGACCAGCCTGCGGCTGGTGCTCGGCCAGCCCGGCGTGATGCTGCTGTGGGGTGCCCTGATCACGCTGCTGGTGGTGCTGGCCATGCTGCCGGGCTTTGCCGGGCTGCTGGTCATCGGCCCGGTGCTGGGCCATGCGTCCTGGCACGCCTACCGTGCGGCGGTAGGCGACTGAGCACCGGCACGACGGCATGTTCGAGCGTGCCGCGCCGGCGCCGATGCTGGCCTACAGCGACCTGCCGCACTACGAGTGGCTGCACGTGCCGGTGTGGGTGTTCGATGCCGAACGGCCGGGCATCCTGTGGGCCAACACCGCGGCGCTGGACTTCTGGCGCGCCACCGACCTGCCCGAATTGACCGGGCGCGACTACTCCGACATCTCGCCCGCCGCGCACGCCCGGCTGCTGAGCAGCATGCAGCAGCACGCCCAGGGCCGCCTGGTGCGCGAACCCTGGACGCTGTACCCGCGCGACGAGCCGATGACCACCGAGCTGCTGTCGCGCGGCATCCGCCTGCCCGACGGACGGCAGGCCATCCTGTTCGCTTCCGAACCGCTGGCCGCGAGCTATGACGCGACCGTGCTGCGCGGCATCGAGGCGATGCGCCACTCGCCGGTGCGGGTGGCGATGCACCGCATCGACGGCGGCCCGGCGGTGATGCGCAACCCCGCGGCGGTGCAGGCCTTCGGGGCGGTCGAGGCCGAAGGCGGCGAGGCCTTTGCCGAGCTGTTCTGCGACACGGCGCTGGCCGAGGCCATCGTCGCCACCGTGCGCGCCGGCCGCGGCCATGCCGGCGAGGCGCTGCTGCGCACGCGCCAGGGCGAACGCTGGCATGCGGTGGATGCCCGCGCGGTGCGCGACCCGGTGACCGGCAGCGCGGTGCTGCAGTTCAACGCGCGCGACATCAGCGACCTGAAGGCAGCCCTCGCGGCGCTGGAGGCCGCACGCGATGCGGCCGAAGCCGCCAACCGCGCGAAGACCAGCTTCCTCGCCAACATCAGCCACGAACTGCGCACGCCGATGAACGGCGTGATCGGGCTGACGCGACTGCTGCTGGACAGCCCGGTCGACGCGCGCCAGCACCATTACCTGGGCCTGGTGCTGAACTCGGCGCAGGGGCTGATGCAGATCCTCGACGACGTGCTGGACCTGTCGAAGCTCGAGGCCGACAAGCTGCCGCTGCAGCCCGCCCCGATGTCGCTGCAGGACACGCTGCGCCAGGCGCTGGCGCCGCTGCAGGTGCAGGCGCTGCAGCGCGGCCTGGGCTTCGACTGGCGGGTCGCCCCGGACGTGCCCGACCGCGTGATGGCCGATGCCGCGCGCTGGCGCCAGCTGCTGCTGAACCTGGCCGGCAACGCGCTGAAGTTCACCGAACAGGGCCATGTCCAGGTGCTGGTCGAACGGCTCGAGGACGAGGACCCGCAGCACTTGCTGCTGGCCTGCAGCGTGAGCGACACCGGCATCGGCATGACGCCCGAGCAGCAGGCCATCGTCTTCGAGCCCTTCACGCAGGCCGACACCAGCCTGGCCCGCCGCCACGGCGGCACCGGTCTCGGCCTGTCGCTGGTGCACCGGCTGGTGCAGCTGATGGGCGGACGCATCGAGGTGCAGAGCCGGCCGGGCGAAGGCAGCTGCTTCCGCTTCGTCGTGCCGGTGGCGCTGCCGGCCTTCGACGACAGCGGAGCCGGCGTGATGGACGCTCATTTCAACCGCTAGCCTGCCGTCACCGGAATATTCCCACCGCGGCACCACGCCGCTCACTTCAGCGCATACTCGTCCGACACGACGGAGCCTGCCGCATGCGGCCACGGCCCCGCACAGGGAGCGTCATGGACGAGGTGAACCAGCACTACCTCGACCGCGTGGTGTCGATGGCCGACACCACGCTGGTCGAGGCCACTGAAGACATCGTCAGCGGCAGCGGCGTCAAGCTGGTCGCCAAGGGCGGCCGGATCGATGGCCGCGTGCGCGATCGCCTGCTCGAGCACAAGCTGCGCAAGCCGCTGGAGTCGATGCTGCGGGTGGTCGGCGGCGTTGCCAGCCGGCCGATCGACCGCGTGGCCGAAGACCTGCTGGCCCGCCACGCGCTGCTGGCCAGCCTGTGCGGACCGCGCAGCGCCAGGCTGGTGGCCCGCGCGTTGCACGACCTGCGCTTGAGCACGGCCCTCGAGTCGATGTTGAGCCTGTACGCCGAGCAGGGCCCGCGCCATCTCGAGCATGCGGTCGGCGTGGGCCTGCTGGCCGCTGCGCTGGGCCAAGAGTGGCAGGCGCCCGGCCAGGCTGCGATGCCGACGCTGCTGGTGGCGGGCCTGGCGCATGACTTCGGCGAGCTGTACATCGATCCGGCCATCCTGCAGGCCGGCGAGACCTTGACGCAGTCGCAGTGGCGCCACATTGCGGCGCACCCGGTGGTCGGTGCGCGTGTGCTGCGCGAGCTGGCCGGCGCCGGCCCCAAGGTGGCCGAAGCCGTGCTGCACCACCATGAGCGGCTCGACGGTTTCGGCTACCCGCAGGCGCTGGCCGGCAGCGCACTGCCGCCGGCCAGCCAGGCACTGGGCCTGGCCGAGGCGCTGATGGGCATCTGCGAGTCAGGCCGCGCGCCGGGCGAACGCGCCGCCATCGCGGTGAAGCTGATGCCCGGCGAATTCGACCGCCATCTGCGCGACCGTGTCGCGCAGGCCGCCGCGGCGGTGCGCGGCAGCGACGATGCCGAGCAGAGGCTGGCCCCGGCCGACCCCGCGGCGCTGGCCCAGCAGGCCGTGGCGCTGGGCTGCGCGCTGCAGCAGGTGCAGCACGAACACGGCGGGCTCGAGGCATCACTGCAGGCGGGCAGCAGTGGCCTGCGCGAGCTGGCCGGCCGGCTGTTCGAGCGCACCCGGCGCATCCATGCCGCGTTCTCCAGCACCGGGCTCGATGCGCATCCGGCGTCGACGCTGCAGCAGCACTTCGCCGCCATGGACGCCGCGCAACATGGCGAGACGGCGATCGTGCTGCGCGAGCTGCAGTGGCGGCTGCGCGAGCTGGCGCGCGAGCTCCACTCGCGCGCCGCGGCGCTGGGCGGCCCCGGCGCGGATGCCGGCGATGCGCTGCGCGCGCGGGCCCTGCTCGACGCCTTCGAGCGCGCGATGGCGCGTTGCCGCCCGGCCGTTGCGGCGCCGGCGCGGCACACGTCCGACGCTAGGGCCGACGCTACGGCGCGCTGATCTCGATCAACCCGTTCGCGGCGCCGTTGCGCGCGCCGGCCAGCACCGTCAGGCCGCTGCTCTGCATCACGTAGATGCGCGCCTGGTCGCCGCTGCGCAGGCCGGTGCGCAAGCCGAGCGGCCCGCTGGCAAGGACGCCCAGCGAGATGGTGTCGCTGAAGGCCGCGCCACTGGCGTTGGTGCCGCTGACCGCGTAGGTCTGCGGGCTCAGCGTCACCGCGTCCCAGCTGCCCAGGTTGCTGGCGCCGAAGGAATTGCCGCCGGCAAAGCCATTCGGCGTGTCCGGCAGCGCGATGCGGAAGGTGCCCGAGCTGGCCCCGCCGGCATCGCCAGCGCTGAGGTAGATCAGGTTGTTGCCCGACTTAGCGACATAGAAGCTCAGCATGTCGCCATGCGTCGCATCGACGCCGGTGAAGATGCCGTTCTCGACGCTGAGCACGTAGGTGAAGAGGCTGGCGGCGGGGCAGCTGGCGACCGAGAAGATCTGCGTCGAATCCGTGCACAGCTGGTAGCCGCTGGTGCCGAATTGCGAGGCCATCACGCGCGACGAGGGCGTACTGTCCACGGGCACCGTCAGCGAAGCGACATTGAAGGCGCCGGCCAGTTCGGACACCGCCGAGGCGAAGCGGCGCGCCGCGACGAAGGGCTTCACGCCGTCGCCGAAATCGAAGCCGCCGGTCACCAGGTCCTCGGCCACGCGGAAGCGCTGGTTGCCGCTGATCGTGAAGCCGCCGCCGGTGGTGTCGGCGCTGAAGTTGCCGGTGAGCGTGCTGCCGTGGCCCGCGATCGAGTAGCTGCCGGCGTCGAAGTCGATCGTCAGCCCGTACTGGCGACCGTTGGTGGCGAAGACCTTGTAGCCACCGTTGCGCGGGTCTTCGGCGATCACCGTGGCCTGCGCGGTGTTGTTGCTGGTGTCCGAATCGCCATCGGCGGTGGCGGTCCACAGCGCGTCGATCGGGCCGCGTGCATTGGACGGTATGGCCACCGGAATCGTGAACGCCAGCTTGGCACCCACCGGCAGCGAGGCCACGGTCATCTGCGGCCCGGTGGTGTCCGGGCAGGCAGCCAGCGCCGAGGCGGTGCACGAGATGGTGCCGGCGGTGTAGCCGCTGGGCAGCGTGTGCACCAGCACGATGTTGGTGGCCAGGCTCGGACCGGCATTGGCCACGGTGGCGGTGAAGAACGCGGTCTTGCCCGCGGCCACCCGTTCGGCCACCGTCTGCGAGACGCCGAGGTTCACGCTGGTCGACTGCGCCGCGGCCGTCGCGGTGTTGTTGCCGGGCTTGGCATCGCCGGCGGCCGAGACCGTCATCGTGTTGCTGACACGGCCGACCACGCCGGCGGTGATGGTGTCTTCCACCGTGAACACCAGCGTGCCGTTGGCCGGGATCAGTGCGGCACTCATCGCCGCGCCCAGGTCGGGCGGGCACACCGCGCCGCCGGTGGCACTGCAGCTGATGCGGCTGAGCGTGAGGTTGTCGTCGACGGTGTTGGTGATCGCCACGTCCTGCGCCGCATCGGGGCCCAGGTTGGTGACGGTCATCGTGAAGCTGGCCACGCTGCCGGCCTTCACGGTGGTCGACGGCGGGCTGGCCTTGACCTGCAGGTCCGCGGCGAAGGTGGCCGCCGTGGCGGTGAACAGGTTGTTGGTCTTGTCCGGGTCGTCGGACAGGATCGCCGACATCGTGTTCTTGATCGTGCCGGAGCCGGCACCCGCGGCGACATTGGCCGACACGGTGAAGTTCAGCACCCCGCCGACCGGCATCGTCGACAGCTGCATCGACGGGCCCACAGCGCTGGGGCAAGCCGCGCCGCCGCTGGCGTCGCAGCTGATGCCGGTCAGGATGGCCCCCGCACCGACCGAGTTGACCAGGTTCACCGTCTTCGAGGCCTGCGGACCGGGGTTGCTGACGGTCATCACGAAGGTCGCGACGCCGCCGGCGGCCACGGGCGAGGCCGGCCCGGTGCCGGTGACCGCGATGTTGCTGCCCGAGAGGTTGGCGCTGTCGGCAATGCCGGTGGCGCTGAAGATGTTGTTGGTCTTGTCCGGGTCCTTGGCCACCGTGGCCTGCATCGTGTTGTTCAGCGTGCCGTTGTAGCCCTTGGCGACGTTGTTCTGCACCGTGAAGGTCAGCGTGCCGCCCATCGGGATGCCGGTGGCCAGCATGATCGGGTTCAGGCTGGTCGGGCACACGGCGCCACCGCCGCCGGCGCAGGTGATGTTGTTCAGGCTCGAGCCGGCGCCGGGGCGGTTCTCGATCAGCACGTCGCCGGTGGGCTGCGGGCCCTGGTTGGTGACGACCATCGTGAAGGTCGCGATGCCGCCGCCGGCCACCGGGGCGCTCGGCCCGATGCCGGTGACCACCACGTTGCTCTGCAGCGTGAACGCGGTGCCGTTGATCGTCGCGACGTTGTTGCTGCGGTCGTTGTCGCCGGCGGCCTCGGCGCGCAGGGTGGCGCTGATGGTGCCATCGACGTTGTCGCCCACCGGGCCGGTCACCGTGAAGGTGAGGCTGCCGTTCACTGGCAGCGAACTCGCGAACATCGAGGCGCCGAGCGCACTCGGGCAGGCCGCCCCGCCGGCGGCCGCGCAGGTGTAGGCCAGCTGCGTCTGCACCAGGCCGCGCGCACTGGCGGTGAGGACCACGTCCTTGGCTTCGACCGGACCGCTGTTCTTGACCGTCAGCGTGAAGCTGGTGCTCTGGCCGGCAGCCACTGGCGCGGTCGGCCCGCTGCCGCTGACGACCAGGTCATTGCCGCTGGGCGGTACGCCACCGCCACCGCAGGCCGACAACAGCAGGGCGGGGACGAGGGCAAGCAGGGCGCGCAGGTTCACGGGCGAGACTCCAGGCAAGAAGCGTTCCGACCTGGGTACGGCCAGACCGGCGGCATCTTACTGGCGGCCGCCGGGCTCCCTCGTCCGTGCCAACACGCAGTCAGGGCAGCAGGATGCTGCAACCGGTGGTATTGCGCGCTTCCAACGCACGGTGCGCCTCGGCCACGTCGGCCAGGGCAAAGCGCTGGTCGATGCGGATCTTCACCGCACCACTCTGCACCACCGCGAACAGGTCGTCGGCCATCGCCTGGGTCGCTTCGCGCGTGGCAATGTGGGTGAACAGCGTGGCCCGCGTGATGTACAGCGAGCCCTTGGGCCCGAGGATGCCGGGCGCGAAGGGCGCCACCGGCCCCGAGGCATTGCCGAAGCTGGCCAGCAGGCCGAAGGGGCGCAGCACGTCGAGCGAGCCTTCGAAGGTGTCCTTGCCCACCGAGTCGTACACCACCTTGACGCCGGCACCGCCGGTGATGGCCTTGACCCGCTGCACGAAGTTCTCGCTGCGGTAGTTGATGGCATGCGCCGCACCGTGCTCGAGTGCCAGCTGGCACTTGGCATCGCTGCCGGCGGTGGCGATCAGCTGCAGGCCCAGGGCCTTGGCCCACTGGCAGGCGATCAGCCCGACACCGCCGGCCGCGGCATGCCACAGCACGAAGTCGCCGGGCTGCAGGCCGCCCTGCGGCAGCGTCTTCTTCAGCAGGTACTGCGCGGTCAGGCCCTTCAACATCATCGCCGCGCCGGTCTCGAACGAGATCGCCTCGGGCAG
>NZ_JBGAGA010000109.1:0-14236 GCF_044226965.1 Aquabacterium sp.
ACGACATCGTCGCGCTGCTGCTCGAGCCGGTGCTGAAGGACCTGGGCCTGGCCGCCGGGCGCGAGGTGCTGCTGCATGTCAACGGCTTCGGTGGCACGCCGCTGATCGAGCTGCACCTGCTGAACCACATCGCCACCCAGCAGCTGCGCGCCCATGGCCTGCAGGTCAAGCGCTGGCTGGTCGGCAACCACAGCACCTCGCTCGAGATGGCCGGCGCTTCGCTGACGCTGACGGCGCTGGACGACGAGTTGCTGCGGCTGTGGGACGCCCCCGTCGTCACGCCGGCCTTGCGCTGGTAGCCCCCGCCTCCGCCACCGCTTCTTTCGCCGCCTGCAGCCGGAACTGCGACACCGCCGCCACCAGCGCGGCGGCCTGCGCTTTCATGCTCTCGGCCGCGGCGGCCGATTGCTCCACCAGCGCCGCGTTCTGCTGCGTCATGCGGTCCAGCGTGGCCACCGATGCGTTGACGTGGCCAAGGCCGTCCGATTGCTCGCGCGTGCTGGTGCTGATCTCGCCGAGCATGCCGTTGACGCGCTGGACACCGGCCAGGATCTGCTGCACGCGGGCGCTGGCGGCATCGGCCAGGGTCGAGCCGCCCTGCACTTCCTCGACGCTGCCGGCAATCAGCCGCTTGATCTCCTTGGCCGCCGCGGCCGAGCGCTGGGCCAGGCTGCGCACCTCGGCGGCCACCACCGCGAAGCCGCGGCCGCTGTCGCCGGCACGCGCAGCCTCCACCGCGGCGTTCAGCGCCAGGATGTTGGTCTGGAACGCGATGGCGTCGATGGCGCCGGTGATCTCGGCAATGCGCTGGCTGCTGGCGCAGATGCGCGCCATCTTCTGCACCACGTCGCGCATCGCGGCGCCGCCGCGCTGGGCGGCCTCGGAGGCTTCGGCAGCCAGCGTGTCGGCGGTCTGCGTGGCCTCGGCGGTGTGGCGCACGTTGCCATGCACCTGCTCCATCGCCGACGTGGTCTGCTGCAGCCGGGCCGCGGTTTCCTCGGTGCGGTGGCTCAGGTCCTGGTTGCCGCAGGCGATCTCGGCCGAGGCCAGCGCGATCGCATCGGCTGACGCACGCACCGCGCCCAGCATCTCGATGAAGCGCTGGCGCAGCCTTTCGACGCCGGCCATCATGCCGCCGATCTCGTCGCGGCCACCCGCGGGCACCGGCTGCGACAGGTCGCCGTCGGCCACGCGTTCGAGCGAGCCGGTCAGCGCCTGCAGCGGCTGCGCCACCCAGCGCCGGATCAGCAGGTACTGGCCGACGCACAGGCCCAGCGCCGCCAGCGCGAACAGCGCCAGGAAGGGCGCCAGCGTGGCCCGCTGCTGCCGCAGTGCCTCGCTGCCCGAGACCTCGCCCACCACCAGCCAGCCGGTGGCGGCGCTGGGTCGCGCCACGGCAAAGCGGTCCCCCGCACCCGGCCGCAGCACGCCCTGCACCGCGTTGAGTTCCTGGCCCGGCCTGGCGCCGCGCAGCGCGCCCAGCAGCTCGGGCGCATTGCGCGCCACCTCGGCCAGCGTGCGGCCACGCAGCGCGGCCGGCAGCATCAGCGTGGCCTGCTTCGCATCACCGCCGCGCGGGTCCAGCACGTACAGGCCGCCGCTGTCGAAGAAACGCGCGCCGGCCACCATGGTCTCCAGCGAGCGCTCGATGTCGCTCAGGTCGAAGGCCACGAACAGCGCGCCCACCACCTGCTGCTGCAGGTCGCGCACCGGCTGCAGGCGGGTGATGTAGGGCCGGCCGAAGAGGCTGGCGCGGCCGACATAGGGCTGGCCGCGCAGCAGCGCCGCATGCGCCGGGTGCGAGGCGTCGACCACCATGCCGACGGCCCGCTCGCCCTTGTCGTCCCTCAGCGAGGTGCTGACCGCGACAAAGGCACTGCCGCGCTTCATCAGCACCGCGGCGGCGCCGCCGGTGAACTCGGTGAACTTGTCGCAGGGGTTGTGGTAGTCGTTCAGCGCGATGCCCAGTTGCGTCAGGCGGCCGTTGGCCTCGTCCAGCGCGAAGTTCTTGCCGAACTGGTCGCCGAAGACCTTGAAGAAGCGCTCGACCAGCAGCCGCGCGGTCTGGTCGCCGACATCCAGCGCCTGCGCCACCGCCTCGACCCGGGCGTCGACCCATGACACGGTGCGCTCCTGTGCCCGCCGGCCGAGCATGACGCTCATCACCGCGCAGATGGCCGCCAGCACGACCAGCAGGAAGCCGCCGCCCACCAGCGTGATGCGGCGCGCCACGCCGGCGCGGGGGGAAGCAAGGGATTTCGCGTGCATGGGTTGTCTCCAGGTACTGCGCCGCGGCCGGTCGGGACCCCATGTCCAGTGGCCATCAGCTGCCGGTGTATCGGTCTGATGTGAATTTTCTTAAATTGATTTTGCTAGATTGATTTTTTATTAAATTGTCGCGCTAGTTTGCTGCTGCTACGAGGAACCTTCGATCCAAAGCCGTGAGCCACGAACGGCGTAATTCCATCATTCGGAGACATGTCGGCATGAAGCAATACGGGGTGCGGCACTGACCGCCCTGGTTGGCACGACAGGCGCTTGGGCCCAGTCGTCGGTGACGGTGTTCGGCTTTCTCGAAGCCCAGGTCGGCCGGCAGACGCAGGACGCGCCGGGCACCACGATGTTCGGCGGCAGCCGCGTGGGTTTCATAGGCGACGAAGACCTGGGCGACGGGCTGAAGGCCTCGCTCTACCTGGAGCAGCGCTTCAACCCGGACGACGGGGCGGTCAACAGCCCGTTCCGGAAAGGCGGCTCCTGGGTCGGCCTGAGCAGCCCGGCGATGGGATCGGTGAAGGTCGGCCGCTGGTGGTCGCAGGCCTTCCTGAAGTCGCAGTTCGCGTCCGACCCCTTCGGCATGGGCACGCTGGGCGAAGGCACCTACGGCAGCGTGGGCTGCGGCCCGGCCTTCCGAGACGGCTGCCTAGGCGCCTTCTGGGTCAACAACGCGGTGAGCTACGAGCACGCGGTGGGCGGCTCCTACGACGTGCAGGACCAGGGTGGCCAGCGCCTCGAGCAACTGCTGTCGCTGGGCTACAAATACTTCCTGTCCAAGCGCACCAACATCTTCGCGGTGGTGGCCAACGACAGCAAGGCACCCAGCAACACCCACAAGAGCGGCTACGCGCCGGGCATCTTCCACGCGTTCTGATCGCGGGCCTGCATGGCGCGTTCTGCGCCGGGCTGCAGGCTTGGCCCGGCGCAGAATGCGCGCCATGCAACGCTTCACCATCTCGCTCGACGACGCGCTCGCCGAGCAGTTCGACAGCTGGATCGTCCAGCGCGGCTACGAGAACCGCTCGGAGGCCGTGCGGGACCTGCTGCGCGCCGAGCTGCAGCAGACCCGGCTGCACAGCGGCGAAGCGGTGCACTGCGTGGCCAACCTCTCGTACGTCTACAACCACCACGAGCGCGACCTGGCCGAGCGGCTGACCGCGCTGCAGCACGAGCACCACGACCTGCTGGCCGCCACGATGCACGTGCACCTGGACCACGAGCATTGCCTGGAAACCGTGATCCTGCGCGGCCGCACCGCCGACGTCACCCGCCTGGCCGACGCGCTGTGCGCCGAGCGCGGCGTGCACCATGGCAAGCTGAACCTGGTGGCGGTGGAGCTGCACCAGCCGCACCGCCACGGCAAGGGCAGCGGGCAGGCGCCGCACCTGCACCTGAAGCCCTCGCACTGATCCTTTGCCTGGTCAGAGCTTCAGCGAAGCCAGGTAGGCCACCAGCGCCTGCCGATCGGCCGGCTGCTGCACGCTGAAGCCCATGCGCTGGCCTGGCACCAGCGCCTCGGGATCGGCCAGCCAGCGTTCGAGGTTCTGGCGGGTCCACATCAACTGGCTCGCGGCCAGCGCCGGCGAGTAGTCGTAGCCCGGCGCGCTGCCGGCCCGGCGGCCCAGCACGCCGCGGTGCAGCGGCCCGACGCGGTGCGCATCCACGCTGTGGCAGGCCGAGCACTTTGCTTCATAGAGCGCCTGGCCGCGGGCCACGACGTCATCGGCGGCCAGCGCCAGCGGCGGTCCCATCAGCGCCGGTCCCGTCAGCGCGGCGGCCAGCAGCGCCGCACGCAGGTCGATGAGCAGCATCGCGTGTCCTTGTTGTCATGCGGATGCGGCTTCTACGCAACCGGCCCTTGCTGCGATGCACAGCCCTGCGCCACCATCAACTTTGCGCCGCGTGCATCCAGAGCGCCCGGCGCTGCGTACCCCCCAACAAGACAGCCCAAGCGCCCATGACCTTCCGCCCCCGGACCGCCACGGCCCGCAGCCTGGCCACAGCCTGCCTGCTGGCCACGGCCAGCCTCGCCCATGCCGCCACCGACAAGCTGCTGCTGACCGGCGGCGTCAGCACCATCGACGGCGCCGCCGGCGGTGGCCTCTCGCCTTGGGGCGTGATCGGCAGCAATGCCACCGAGGGCCAGTGGGGCGCCGCCGCGTACGTGAGCCATGCCCGCACGCAGGACTACCAGCTCGACGCCTATGGCGTGGCGCTGGGCTTCAACGACCGCGTCGAACTCTCGCTGGCGCGGCAGGACTTCGACACCGGCGAGACCGGCCCGGCCCTCGGCATCCCCGGGCTGACGCTGAAGCAGGACATCGTCGGCGCGAAGCTGCGTCTGGCCGGCGATGCCGTGCTCGACAGCGACACGCTGATGCCGCAGATCGCGGCAGGCATGCTGGTCAAGCGCGTCGATGCCGGCGGCCTGGCGCCGACGCTCGACGCGCTGGGCGCCCGGCGCCACGGCGTGGACCTGTACCTCAGCGCGACCAAGCTGTTCCTGGCGCAGGGCGTGCTGGTCAATGCCACGCTGCGCGCCAGCAAGGCCAACCAGGGTGGCCTGCTCGGCTACGGCGGCACGGCCCACAGCCGCTGGCAGCTGCTGCCCGAAGTCTCGGTGGCCTACCTGGTCAACCGCACGCTGGCGGTGGGCGCCGAATACCGCGTCAAGCCCGACAACCTGAACCCCTCGCTGCTCGGTGCCGGGCTGAAGGAAGACGACTGGGCCGATGTGTTCATCGCCTGGGCGCCGAGCAAGCACTTCTCGCTGACCGCCGCGTATGTGGACCTCGGCCGCATCGTGCCCGGCGTGAAGAACCGGCGCCAGACCGGCGCCTACCTGTCGGCGCAGATCGCGTTCTGACGCCGACGCGGCCCCCACCGGGAGACTCCGCCATGCGCCATCGCCCGCTGCTGCTCGCCACGCTCGTGCTGGCCTTGATCGGCCCGGCCGCGCAGGCCCAATCCAGCGCCGAGAACACCGCCTTCCAGGCCTTCGGCGCCAGGCCCGGGCTGGTGAGCCTGATGGACGACTTCATGGTCCGCCTGCTGGCCGACCCGCGCACCGGGCCGTTCTTCCAGAAGGCCAACCAGGCGCATGTGAAGCAGCAGCTGGTCGACCAGTTCTGCCAGGCCCTCGGCGGGCCTTGCGCCTACGAAGGCCTGGACATGAAGAGCGCCCACCAGGACCTGGAGATCCGCAAGCGCGAATTCAATGCGCTGGTCGAGATCCTGCAGGCCGCGATGGCCGCGCGCGGCATCCCCTTCGCGGCGCAGAACCAGCTGCTGGTCAGGCTGGCACCGCTGCACCGCGACATCGTCACCGTGCACTGACGGGCCGGCGGCCGCAGCGCGGCCCGGGGGGCTGTCATCGGCGCAGCGCGACAATCGCGCCCGCCCGTAGCTGCCCACCCCGCCGCCCGCATGGAAGCCCCCGCCCACGCCACGCCCTTCCCCACCCGCACCGACCTGGCACTGCACCAGGAACTGCATGCCCGCCCGGCCCTGCCGGCGCGGCCGAACTGCGTGGTGTCCTACTGGGTGCATGCCGAGATGCAGCCGGCGCGCGCCGAGGCCGCGCTGGCCGCGCTGTGCCTGAGCCAGGGCCTGCCGCCGCCGCCGCCGGACGTGCGCCACCATGTGGTGCAGACGCCCGGCTACGTGCTGAAGTTCGAGCGCCACGGCGAATTCGTCAGCTGGCAGGTGAACCGACCGCTCGCGCTGGAGGACGACATCCCGGACGATGGCATGCTGCGCACGCTGATGCAGGAAGGCAGCGCACTGGTCGAGCTGCCTGACGCCTTCATCGTCCACCTATCAGGCGAAGGAAGCGGCCGCATGCTGGCCGCCGCCCATGTGCTGATGCTGCAGGCCCATGACAGCGACACGATGCTGCCGCGCGTGCAGTCGTTGCTGGCCGCGCAGGCCGGCGTGGCCGGCAGCGACGACGCCGCGCCCCTGATGGGCGCGTTCATCGGCGATGCGCGGCGCGGCGCGCTGTTCACCCACCTGCGGCTGGGCCGCGACGGCTTCGCCCGCTTCGTGATGCTCGATTTCGGCCTGCCGCGCGACCAGGCCGCGCGCGAGGCGCAGCGCCTGTGCGAGATCGAGTCCTACCGCATGCTGGCGATGCTGGGTTTCCCGGTCGCCCAGCGCGAAGCGGCCTTGCTGGCCGAGCTGGAGAAGACGCTGCAGACCACCGTCGACGCGATGGCCAACGACCAGCAGTTCGACGATGCGCAGGCCTTCGAGACGCTGACGCGGCTGGCCGCCGAGGTCGAGCACGGCACCGCCCGCACGCGCTACCGCTTCTCGGCCACGCGGGCCTACCACGCACTGGTCGAGCGGCGGCTGGCCGACCTGCGCGAGCAGCGCATCGACGGCGTGCAGACGCTGTCCGGCTTCCTCTCGCGCCGCTTCGCGCCGGCGATGGCCTATTGCGAGAGCATCGACCGCCGGCTCACCGACCTGGGCGAGCGCATCAACCGGGCCGTCAGCCTGGCCCGCGTGCGCGTCGAGTCGCGCCGCGAGCAGGGCAACCAGGAACTGCTGCGCGCGCTGGCGCAGCGCCAGAAGCAGCAGCTGCAATTGCAGCAGACGGTGGAAGGCCTTTCGGTGGTGGCGATCAGCTACTACGCGCTGGGCCTGGTGGGCTATCTCGCGAAGGCGGCCAAGTCTCTGCCGGCGCTGGAGCCGCTGCACCTGCAACCCGAACTGGTGGTGGGCGTGGCGGTGCTGCCGGTGATGGTCGGCGTGGCCTGGTTCATCCGCAAGGTGCAGCAACATGGGGGTGACGCGGCGCACTAGTTGGAAACCGCTTGGCACAGGCGGTCACGGTCGGGATACTCGGCCGCATGTGGGTGCGACACCGATCCGGACTGAAGGCCATGGCCCTGATCGCTGGCGGCGCGGCGTCTGCGCTGGTCGTCTGGGCGCTCGCCGCACGTGGCGTGACCGGGCCACCACCGCGGCAGGATCGGCCGTCGCAGCCGGTCGCCGGGCTCGCCGTCTCGGCAGCGCGAGCCGCACCGGTCGATGCCAGCCCTCCGGCGCCCGCGAACATCGCCGAACCGCCGCCACCGGCCGGCGTCAGCCCCGCGCAGTGGGCCGCGCTGCGCGCCGAGATGGCCCAGCGCCCCGATGGCGCGGCCGAGCTGGCCCGCCTGGCCGACTACCTGAACTACAGCGACGCCGCGCAGCGCTTCCGCCGCTTGCGGCAGGGCGGCGGCACCTCACCCGAGCTGCGCGCGCTGGCCGCGCAACTCGACGCCGGCCTGCCAGACCGCCTGGCGCGCCACGAGATGACCGCGGGCGAGGCGCAGCAGATCAAGACCGCGGTGCTCGAGGTGCAGGTCGACGACCTGGCCGAGCGCACGCAGCGCCTGCAGCGCTGGCGCGACGACTGGCGGCAGCAGCAACAGCGCCAGGCACCGCCGCCCGATGCGCGCCAGGCCGCCTTTCTGCAGCGGCAGGACGCGCTGGTCGCCGCCTGGCAGGCCCAGCCACCGGCGCTGCGCGACCCGCGCGCGCTGGAGCAGCAACTCGATGCGCTACGGCGCCAAAGCTTCCCGACATCCTCCGGAGGACCCTGACGATGAACAAGCTGCTGACCCACACGCTGTTCGGCACGGCCCTGGCCGTGCTGGGCCCGCTGGCGCTGAGCGCCGACTACTTCCGCTGGGAGATGGTGGAGCTGCCCGCCAGCAGCGGCGCGGCCTGCGGCAACGGCACGCCCTACCGCTTCTTCGTCAACCGCACGCCGCTGTCGAAGGACCTGGTGCTGATCTACGAAGGCGGCGGCGCCTGCTGGGACCAGAACGCCTGCCTCGGCATTGGCGACCTGAGCGCGGCCAACCCCGACGGCATTCCGCCCGACTACCTGCAGCAGCTCAACACCGCGGCCTACGGCCTGGTGACGCCCTTCAGCGCGCGCAACGACCCCTTCCAGGCGGTGCAGACGCAAAGCTGGAACATCGTCTACATCCCCTACTGCACCGGTGACGTTCATTCCGGCAGCAAGGTCGTGACCTACACCGATGCCGACCCGGCGCATCCGCGCGTCGAGTACCACCGCGGCCAGGCCAACATCCGCGGCGCCGCCCAGTGGCTGCGCGACAACCTGGGCCGACCGAACAAGCTGATGCTGACCGGCTTCTCCGCCGGCGGCGTGGGCTCCACCGTCACCTACGACATCGTGCGCAGCACCCTGCAGCCCAAGGGCAATGCATCGCTGCTGGCCGACTCGGGGCCGCTGATGTCCGCGCCGCGCAATGGCGCGCCCGAGCAGTACCCCTCGGTGCTGATGCACAACACCATCCGCAGCGCCTGGGGCCTGGACGAGCCCGGCGGCCTGATCGCCAGCTACGCCAGCACGCTGCCTGGCTTCAACCCCGACAACCTGGGCACCGTGACCGGCGCGCTGGCCCAGAAGTACCCGCAGGACCGGTTCGGCTACATGGTGTTCCAGGCCGACGCCAACTTCTCGGCCTTCAGCTACCAGAAGTTCTACCCCGACATCGCCAACGCGCCGAACGAGGTGGCCCGGCTGCAGGCCATCTACGCCCGCTGGACGCCCGACCTGCAGGCCTGGACCGCGATGAACCAGAGCTTCGGGAACCTCGCGTACCACATCCCGTTCATGCGGCAGTTCAACGAATCGCACTGCGTGACGATCGTCGACTTCTCCGGCACCGGCATCGAGGACGCCGGCATCGCCAGCGTCGGCAGCTTCGTCGATGCGGTGCTCGACCGCGGCCCGGTCATGCGCAACACCGAGGTCGACCGCGAGCACGACAAGACGCAGGAGCTGAGCCCCGCGATCAAGCTGTTCCGCTTCCTCTCGAACTTCCTGTGACGCTACAGCGCGCAGCTGACCGGCTGCGCCTGCAGCAGCTGGCCGAGCACTTCGGGCGCTAGGCCGACGAGGTAGCCGCGCCGGCCGCCGTTGATCAGGATCTTCGGCAGCGCCATCACGCTCTGCTCCACGTACACCGGCATCGCCTTGCGCGTGCCGAAAGGCGAGGTGCCGCCGACCAGGTAGCCGCTGTGGCGCTGCGCCACCTCGGGCTTGCAGGGCTCGACGCTCTTGGCGCCGATCGCACGCGCCAGGTTCTTCGTGCTCACCTGCTTGTCGCCATGCATCAGCACGATCAGCGGCTCGGCGCGCTCGTTCTGCATCACCAGCGTCTTCACCACCGCATGCTCGTCCCAGCCCAGCTGCCTGGCCGATTCGGCCGTGCCGCCATGGTCGACGTAGTCGTACACATGTTCGGTGAACTCGACACCCGCGCCGCGCAGCACCTGCGTGGCCGGGGTTTCGCTGACGTGCTTGTCCTTCTTCGCCATCTCATTCTCGCCGCGGGGGATGCCTTCACTGCGCCGGGTCGCGGATCTCCCAGCGGATGCGGTCGATCTCGGCCAGCAGTTCCGGGGACAGCCGGGTGCCCCAGGCCGCCAGGTCTTCTTCCAGTTGCGCCACGCTGGTCACGCCGATGATGGTGCTGGCCACGCGCCAGTTGCCGTAGCAGAAGGCCAGTGCCATGCGGGTGGGGCTCAGGCCATGCGCGCGCGCCAGCGCGTTGTAGCGCCGCGCCGCGGCCAGCGTGTCGGCGCGGCCCCAGCGCTGCTTGCGCATGGTCTCGAAGCGCGCCAGCCGCCCCAGCGCGGGCTGCGCGGCATCGAGGCCGGGTTCGTCGTACTTGCCGGTCAAGGTGCCGAAGCCGAGTGGCGAATAGGCCAGCAGCGAGACGCCGGTGTGGTGCAGCACCTCGTCGAGCCCGTTGTCGACCACGCGGTTCACCAGCGCGTACGGGTTCTGCACGCTCACCACCTTCGGCAGGCCATGCGCCTGCGCCACGCGGACGAACTCGCTCAGGCCCCAGGGCGTTTCGTTGGACAGGCCGATGCAGCGCACCTTGCCCGCCTGCACCAGCCCGGCCAGGGCCTGCAGCTGATCGTGGATGCTGCTGAAGGCACGGTCCTTGGACGGATCGAAATAGGTCGCGCCGAACATCGGCACGTTGCGGTTGGGCCAGTGAATCTGGTAGAGGTCGATGACGTCGGTCTGCAACCGCTGCAGGCTGGCATCGCAGGCCTGCACGATCTCGGCGGGCGTCAGGTTGTCGCTGCCGTTGCGCACCCAGTCCATGCCGCGCGAAGGGCCGGCCACCTTGCTGGCCAGCACCACGCGCTGTCGCACGCCGGGCCGCGCCGCGAACCAGCGGCCGAGGATGGTCTCGGTGGCGCCGTAGGTCTCGCGCCGCGCCGGCACGGCGTACATCTCGGCGGTGTCGATGAAGTCGATGCCGGCCTCGACGGCACGGTCGAGGATCTGGAACGCGGTGGATTCGTCCACCTGCTCGCCGAAGGTCATGGTGCCCAGGCAGATGCGGCTCACCTGCAGCGGGCCGCCGCCCAACCGGATCGACTCCATCGATGGGATTCCTTGCATGTCGTGTCGGATGAAACGGCGAGTGTGCCAGCCGCTCGGTTCTTGGGGGGTGCATGGGTCTTTAGCTCGCGTTGTGGATGGCGCTGCCGCCAGCGCTGCCTACGCTGAAAGCACTGACCGGCGGACATGCGCCGCCCGCAGTGATTCGATGCTCAACCCAACCGATGGAGTCAACGATGGACGAACTCACCAAGGCCGCCACCACGCTGCAATCCCCGCGCGTCACCGTGCACATCACGCGCGAGATGGCCTACAACTTCGACAAGATGACGCAGATCACCAAGTCCGTGCTCGGCAAGCTGGGCTGCGACGGGTGCCATTCCGGCCGCGTGATCGACTGGGTGATCACGCAGGAATTCGTCGCCAACCCGAAGTCGCTGCAGGTCGACGAAGTCTTCAACGGCGCCGGCCTGCGCGGCTGACCGCGACCATGTCGACCCCAGGCACCCTCGATGCGCCGCCACCGCTGGGCATCGGCCTCGTGTACTGGCAGGCCCTGGAGCCGCTGTTCGCCGCCGGCGACCAGCGCCTGCAGGTGCTGGAGCTGGAACCACAGACCCTGTGGGAACAGCGGCACGATGGCGGCGCCTGGCACTACCACGTCAACGCGGGTCTGCTGCAGCGGGTGGCGGCGCTGCCGCAGGCCAAGCTGATGCATGGCGTGGGCCATCCGCTGGGTGGCAGCTGCGACGATCCGCTGGACTGGCGCACGCCCTGGCGCCACTGCGCGCAGGCGCTGCAGCCCGCGTGGACCAGCGAGCACCTGAGCTTCAACCGCTTCGTCGATGCGCAAGGCCGCGTCGCGCAGACCAGCTTCCTGCTGCCGCCGCGGCAGACGGCCGCCGGCGTCGCCCAGGCCGCGCAGCGCCTGCGCCAGCTGCGGGCGCTCAGCGGCACGCCCGTGGCCTTCGAGACCGGCGTCAACTACCTGCAGCCGCGCCCCGACGAGCTGCCCGACGGCCGCTTCTTCGCGCAGGTGGCCGAGGCCGGCGATGCCGGCGTCCTGCTCGACCTGCACAACCTGTGGGTCAACGCGCGCAATGGCCGTGCTGCGGTCGAGCAGGTGCTCGACGAGCTGCCGCTCGACCGTGTCTGGGAGCTGCACCTGGCCGGCGGCTCGCTGCTCGATGGCTACTGGCTCGATGCGCACGACCGCCTGGCCGACCAGGCACTGCTGGACATCGCCGCTGCGCTGATCCCGCGGCTGCCGAACCTGGGCGCGCTGATCTTCGAGATCCTGCCGCAGTACGTGGCCGGCGTCGGGCTCGATGCCATCGCGCGGCAGCTCGACGCCATGGCGGCCCTGTGGGCGCTGCGACCGCCGCGCCCGGTGCCGGCGGCCCAGCACCGGCGCCAGCGCGCCGCGCTGCGCCCGATGGCACCGCTGGCCGCCGACGCGCGGGCCGCGCTGCACGACTGGGAACGCTGCCTGGGCCCGCTGGCCCTGGCGCAGGCCACGGCCGAGGACCGCGCCGCCGTGCCGGGCCTGGCCGACGATCCCGGCTGCCGCATCTTCGAGCAGCTGGTGCGCGAGTTCCGCTGCGGCCGCATCGTGCGGGTGATGCGCTACTCGCTGCTGGCGATGCTGCGCGCGCTCGGGCCGGTGGAGGTCGACACGCTGATGCGCGCCTACTGCCGCAGCTGCCCCAGCCATCTTTTCACCGCGATCGAGGCCGATCACTTTGCACACTATCTGAGCGGCCAGCTGCAGGCCGGCGCGCTGGCCCGCGTGCCCTGGCTGGCCGAGGTGCTGGCCTTCGAGCATGCGATGGTGCGCGCCGCGCTGCACGGCGAAGGCTGCACCCTGCAATGGACGGTGGACCCGGTGCGGCTGTTCGAGGCACTGGAATCGGGCACCGGGCTTGACCGCCTGCCGCCATTGCCGCTGCAGATGCAGGTGCAAGCCTCGCAGTTTTCCGATTGACGTTTAAAACTTACTGTTTTACAGTAATTTTTATGAATCATTCGATGAACATTCGGTGAGCGCGGCAGCGCCTGACGGAGCCGCCGCCGCACGCCCCCTGCCGCCCGGGCTGCGCAGCCTGGTGTGGGTGGTGCGCGCACTGACCGTGCTGGGCGCGACCACCCTGTGCCTGGTGCCGCTGCTGTTCTGGCTGTCGCCGGACTGGGTCCGCAGCGCCGGCCCATCGATCGCCGGCATTGGCGACCATCCCACCGTGATCGACGAACGCGCGCTGCTGCTGGGCGCGCTGGCCAGCCTGCCCGGCGTGCTGCTCGGGCTGGCGGCGCTGTGGCAGCTGTGGCAGCTGTTCGGCGAATACGGCGCTGGCCGTGTCTTTGGCAGGTTATCGCAGCGGCACCTGCGGGGCTTTGCCTGGTGCATGCTGGCCTCGGCGCTGCTGTCGCCGCTGCTGCGTGCGGCGGTCGGCGTCGCGCTGACCCTGGGCAACCCGCCAGGCCAGCGCCTGCTGGCGTTCAGCCTGTCGTGGAACGACTACGTCGGCATCCTCTGCGGCGCGGTGCTGCTGGCCGTCGCGGTCGTGATGAGCGAGGCGGTGCGCCTGGCCGAAGAGAACGACGGCTTCGTCTGAAAATGTTGGCCCCTTGCTCGCTCCGCTCGCGTCCCCCACGGGGATCAGCCGCCTTGGGGCGGCCCAGCGTCGGCTGACCCATGCCCATCGTCGTCAACCTCGACGTGATGCTGGCGCGGCGCAAGATGCGCTCGCGCGAACTGGCCGAGGCGGTGGGCATCACCGAGCAGAACATCTCGCTGCTCAAGAGCGGCAAGGTGCGCGGCGTGCGCTTCGACACGCTGGCCCGCATCTGCGAGGTGCTGCAGTGCCAGCCCGCCGACCTGCTGGAGTACCGGCCCGACCCGCCGGCGCCGGACAAGCCGTGAGCCTGCCTCCCCTGTCCAGGCCCGGCCGGGGCCGGCTGCTGCTGTGCGTGATCGGCGCCCACCTGCTGGCCGCGTGGTGGCTGGGCGCGGCGCTGCGGCCGCGGCTGCGGTCCGAACGACCGCTGGCGGAGGCCCGCCCGCTGTGGTTGCGGCTGGTGCCCGAGCCGGCGCCGAATCCTCGCCTGCCGGCGCCTGCGCCGCCGCCGGCGCCGATACCACGGGCAGCGAAGCTCGCGCCGCTGCGGCCCGAGCCGCAGCCGATCACCGTTGCACCGGCGCTCGACACAGTTGCGCAGCCGCAGCCGCAGCCGCAGCCCATCAGCGCAGCGCCGGCCGAGCCGGTGGCCGCCGCGGCGCCGCCGCCCGCCTCGGCGCCGCTGGACCTGCGCCTGCCGAAGGGCGCGGCCTCGCAGCCGCGTTCGCTGGCGTCGCTGCTGCGTGACGACCCACGGCTGCGCGATCGGCCGCTGACGGCCACCGAACGCCTCGCGCAGGCGCTGGACGGCACGATCCACGAAGAGGCCTTGCCCGATGGCTCACGGCGCTTCCGCCGCGGCAACGAGTGCCTGGTGGCCCGGCCCTCACGCGCCGGCCAGATCGACCCGTTCGACAGCACGCATCCCAAGCCCTGGCTGGTGGGGCCCTGCTGA
>NZ_JBGAGA010000110.1:0-14446 GCF_044226965.1 Aquabacterium sp.
GCGCTGCGCGATCGAGCGCACGATGGCCAGGCCCAGGCCGCTGCCGCTGTCCTGCGCCGCGCTGCTGCCGCGCACGAAGCGTTCGAACACCCGCTCGCGCTCCGGCTCGGGGATGCCGGGCCCGCTGTCGTCGACCTGCAACAACACGCGGCCGTCCTGCCGCTGCACGCCCACCTGCACCTCGCCGCCGGCTGGCGCGTAGCGCAGCGCGTTGTCGACCAGGTTGCGCACCAGCACCGAGAGCGCCGGCGCGTCGGCGCGCACCACCGCATCGTCGGCCTCGTCCGCCTGCAGCGCCAGGCCGCTGCCACGCGCCTGCGCCAGCGGGTGCAGGTCGGCCAGCACCTGCCTGAGCAGCGGCAGCAGGGCCAGGTCGCTGGCCGGCGCTGGGGCAGCGCCCGGCTCCTGGCGCGCCAGCGTCAGCAACTGCTCGACCAGCCGCGTCGCGCGGTCGACGCCGTTCACCAGCGCGTCCAGCGCGGCGGCGCGGCTGGCGTCGTCGGGCGCGCGCTTGAGCAGCTGGGCCTGCAGCTTCAGCGCGGTGAGCGGCGAGCGCAGCTCGTGCGCGGCGTCGGCGACGAAGGCGCGCTGGCTGTCGAAGGCCTGGCCCACGCGCTCGAGCATCGCGTTCAGCGAATGCACCAACGGGCGCACCTCGTCGGGCAGGTCGTCCTCGGGCAGCGGGTGCAGCGTGGCGACATCGGCCTCGCGCAGCGTGCCGGCCATGCGCGACAGCGGCCGCAGCGCGCTGGCCACCAGCCACCACAGCGCGGCGGCCAGGAACGGCGCCACCGCCGCCAGCGGCAGCACGCTGCGCAGCGCGGCCTTGGCGGCCAGCCCTTCGCGGATGGCGATCGGCTGCGCCACCTGGATCACCTTGTCGTGCGCGGCGATCGCGAAACTGCGCCAGCGCAGGCCGTCGACCACGATGTCGGCAAAGCCGAGCACGGTGCGCGAGGGCAGGTTGCGGTGCGCGCGCGAGGCATACACGCTGCGGCCGTCGATGCGCCAGATCTGCACGACGAAATCGAGGTCCTCGTCGCGCAGCGCGGCGGCCTCGTCTCCGGCGATCTCGCCCTGGTCGCGCAGCGACAGCGCCATCTGCCGCAGCTGGTAGTCGAACAGCGTCTCGGCCTCTTCCAGCACGTTGTGGTACGTGACGCCGCCGACCAGCCCCGCGGACAGCAGCAAGGCCACCAGCAGCGACAGCAGCAGCCGGGCGCGCAGCGACTTCATGCCCGCGACAGGAAGTAGCCGACACCGCGCATGCTCTGGATCACCTCCGGCCCGAGCTTCTTGCGCAGCTGGTGCACGTAGACCGAAACGGCGTTGCTTTCCACCGCCTCGCCCCAGCCATAAAGCCGATCTTCGAGCTGCGCGCGCGACAGCACCGCGCCGGGCCGCTGCATCAGCGCCTCCAGCACCGCGAACTCGCGCGCCGACAGCAGCACCGGCTGGCCCTGGTAGCTGACCTCGCGCGTGGCCGGGTCGAGCTTGAGCGCGCCGTGCACCAGCGCGGTACTGGCGCGGCCGCCGTGCCGGCGCATCACCGCACGGATGCGGGCCAGCAACTCGTCCAGCTCGAAGGGCTTGACGAGGTAGTCGTCGGCCCCGGCGTCGAGGCCGGCGACGCGGTCGCCCAGCGCGTCGCGCGCGGTCAGCACGATCACAGGCGTGGTCTCGCCACGGCCGCGCAGGTGCTGCAGCACCTGCAGCCCGCCATCGGGTCGCGCCGGCTGGCCCGGCGCATCGGGCAGGCCCAGGTCCAGCAGCAGCAGGTCGAAGCGCTCGCTGCCCAGCGTGGCCTTGGCCGCCGCGCTGTCGTACACCCAATCGACCGCATGCCCCTCCAGGCGCAGGGCCTGGCGCAGGCTCTCGCCGATCATGCGGTCGTCTTCCACCAGCAGCAGTCGCATCGTTGAAGGTCTTGTCGGGGCCGGATCGAACGGATCCAGCCAAGCATAGCCGGCGGCGCGCCGGCGCTACAGCGGCTGCACGGCCGACGGGCTGGGCAGGGCCTGCCGCGGTCCGATCTGGCGCGCGATTTCGCGCAACAGCCGTTCGCGGTCGAGCGGCTTGGCCAGGAAGGCATCGGCGTCCTGGCCAGGACCGACGCTGACCGCGTCGGCGTCGACGGTGGCGGAGACCGCGATGATGCGCACGCCGCGCAGCGCCGGCAGCCCGCGCATCAGGCCAATAGCCTGCAGGCCGCCCATCACCGGCATCTCGACGTCCATGATGACCAGGTCCGGCGGCTGCTGGCCGGCAAGCGCCAGGGCCTGCTGGCCGTCGCCGGCTTCGTCGATCTCGAAGCCGAGCGGTCGCAGCATGTCGCACAGCAGCTGGCGATTCGCCGGCATGTCGTCGACGACCAGGATGCGCGCGCGCGGGCCGCCGCCCAGGCCGGCGCCGACGGCCGCGCCGGGGTGGACGGCCGGCTCGTCGGCCGCGGCGCGCACGAGCGCCAAGTCCAGCTCGAAGCTGAAGTCGGTGCCGCGGCCCGGCTCGCTGCGCACCTGGATGTCGCCGCCCATCAGCCGCACCAGCTGGCGGCTGATGGCCAGCCCGAGTCCCGAGCCGGCGGTGCGGTGCCGCACGTCGCCCACCTGCTCGAACGGCCGGAAGATCTTCTCGAGCTGGTCTTCGCGGATGCCCACACCGGTGTCGCGCACGCTGAAGTGCAAGCGCACGCGGTGCGCGCCGGACCGCAGCACGCGGACCGTCAGCGCGACCTCGCCGCGGTCGGTGAACTTCACCGCATTGCTCAGCAGGTTCAGCAGCACCTGGCGCAGGCGCTTCTCGTCGGCGATGACCTCGGCCGGCACGTCCGGCGCCACGTCCACCGTGAAGCGCAGGCCCGCCTCCACGGCCTTCACGCGCACGATGTCGGCGGTGACCCGCACGCATTCGGCCAGCTGCACCTCGCCCAGGCACAGTTCCAGCTTGCCGGCGTCGTGCTTGGCCAGGTCGAGCAGGTCGTTGATCAGCGCCAGCAGGTGGTCGCCGCTGCGGCGGATGGTCTCGATGCCGCGCCGCTGCTGGACGCTCAGGCCACTGTCCAGCTCGAGCAGCTGCGCATAGCCCAGCACCGCGTTCAGCGGCGTGCGCAGTTCGTGGCTCATGTTGGCCAGGAAGGCGGCCTGCGTCGCGCGGGCGGCCTCGGCGGCGTCGCGCGCGGCGATCAGGTGCTGCTCGGCTTCCTTGCGCAGCGTGGCGTCGCGGATCACCAGCACCAGCAGCCCGCCGTCGCCGGCGGACACCGGGTTGAGCGAGACCTCCACCGGAATCGGTTCACCGCCGCTGCCGCGCGCCAGCGCGTCGCGCGTGAGGCCGGGCACACCGCGGGGCTGCCAGTCCAGGTCGGGCAGCAGGGCCTCGCCCGGCTGGCCCACGGCCTGGGCCGCGTGCAGGCCGAACATGCGCTCGGCGGCATGGTTCAGCTGCAGCACCTTGCCGGCCTGCAGCACGACGATGCTGTCGGCGGTGTTGTCGATGATCGCGGCCAGGCGCTGCTGTTCTTCCTCGAGCCGCACGCGGGTGGCCGCCAGCTGCCGGCGGTCGCACAGGAACTGCTCCACCGCGCGCGCCATCGCGCCGATCTCGTCGTCACCCTGCACCGGCACCTGGACCGGCACCTGCCCCGAGGTAGCGCCCGGTTCGCCGGCTTCGCGCAGGCTGCGGCTGACCTGCTGCAGCCGCGCGATGACATGCTGGCCGAGGAACACCCGCGCAATGAGCCAGGCCGCGAGCAGGCCGAAGGCGAGCCAGGCCACCACCCAGTACGCGCTGACGTTCGAGGCATTCACCACCCGCAGCACCGCGGCCTGGTAGCCGCGCGTGAGCTGGTCGGACCGCTCGCGCGCGGACACCGTCATCGCCTGCGCGTAAGAGCGCATCTCCTCGCGCTGGCTGGCCAGCGCCGCCGTGCGCGCCACGTCCGCGGCACCGGGCAGCGCCGCGGCTTCGCGCAGGTGGGCGATCACGTGGGCCGAATTGCGGAACAGCTGGCTGGACTGGTGCAGGTCGAGCACCGAGACGTCCTCGCCGACCGCCAGCCGCGCGGTGAGCTCGTCCAGCGCATCGAGCTCGGCCAGGATCTGCGCGTAGGTCTGGTGCGCGACCCGGTCGGAGTCGGTCGACAGCATCCGGTCGGCCAGCAGCTGGATCTGCTGCGTGCGCTGCTGCAGGTCCTGCGCGTTCTGCATGCGCGCCAGCCGCTCCTGCGAGAACTGGCGTGCCGCGCTGCTGGTGGCATGCAGCGCAAAGACCGCCGTGGCCCCGCCGGCGACGATGAGCGCGCCCATCGCGAACAGCGCCGCCGCGAACTGCGCCCGCAGCGAATGCGGCACGAGCCGGCGCAGCAGCGGGCCCTTGCGCCAGGCAGAGAAGATGCGCTGGACCAGGCGGTGCATCGCGTCAGCGGCGCTTCCAGATCCGCCGGTAGTGGTCCCGATAGCCGTTCTCGGGGTCGTAGGCCAGGCGGGAACCGCCATCGGCGCCGAGGTTCTCGGCCGTCACCAGGTGGACCGGTGCGACGAAGCCGCTCACCGGCTGGCCGGCCATCAGGCGGTTGAGCTCGTCGACCACCTGCCAGCCCTGCATGTTCAGCGGTTCGGCCACGGTGCCGGTCTGGAAGGTGCCGGAACGGACCCGCATGAAGGCCGGCGCGCTGCCGTCGCCCGCCGACAGCAGGCTGAGCGCGCCGGTGGGCATGCCGGCGCTGATGAACACCGGCACCGCGTAGTCGAAGTAGATGTCGTTGATGGCCAGGGCATGCGTCCAGCGCGTGCCGTGGGCGGCCAGCAGCGCGCGGGTCACGGCCGGCATGCGGGTGGCCGCCTCGGAGATGGGCACGTCGCGCAGGTCGAGCAGCGTGCAGCCGCCGCACTGGCGGATGACCTCGGCCATGGCCTGGGCCTTGGCGCTGGCGATGGCGAAGCGCGAATCGGTGAACACGACGACGCCGGCACGCCCGCCGGACTGGGCCACGGCCGCCAGCGCCGTCGTGCGCGCCACCGCGATCGGATCGGTGGTCACGTTCATCGCCACCGGCGTCCCCGCCACCGGGCCGGCCACCGGCGCCGCATGCCAGCCCACCACCGGGGGCAGCCGGTCACCGGCCGAGCGCAGCGCGGGCCCGAGCTCGTGGGCGTCGGCCCCGCAGATGACCAGGCCATCCGGCCGTGCGGCCAGCGCCTCGGCCAGCGCCTGGCTGCGGCCCGCGGGCGTGCCGCCGGCGTCGACGATGCGCACGGTCCAGCCGATTTCGCGCGCGGCTTCGCGGATGCCCTGGGCCACGCCGAGCACGCCGCCGTTGCGCAGGTCTTCGGCGAGCACCGCGATGGTCTTGCCTGGCGCAGCGCTGGGGCCGGTGCTGGGGCCGGTCCAGGGGGGCGAGCGGCTGGCAGCAAGCGCGACGACCTGCCGCGCCTGCTCGAGCAGATCGGCGCGCGACGCCGCCGGCAGCGAACACAGCGCAAGAACGACCGCCGTGCAGCCAGCTGCCCGGATGCGACCCGTCGTCCTGCCGCGGTCCATGCTCACGTCTGCCATCCTTGGCCGCCCACGCGGCGGCTGCGGCGCACAAGGTTGCGGCGCACTGCCCATCCCTGGCGAACCAGAATAGCGCGCAATGCCGGCGCCAACAAGCCAGGACCGCGGGGCGGAGCGCGGACAATCAGGCACGCTCGGCCCGGCCGGGGCCGGCTGAGGCGCACGGCGCCAGGGAGCGAGGAAACATGCAGGAACGCAACGCAGCGGCGGCTGCACGGGCGAAGGTGGTGGTCATCGGCTGCGGCTTCGGCGGCCTCGAGGCGGTGCGGGCGCTGGCGCGCAGCCCGGCCGTCGAGGTCACGCTGGTCGACCGCACCAACCACCATCTGTTCCAGCCGCTGCTGTACCAGGTGGCCACGGCCGACGTGTCGGCGCCAGCGGTGTCCGGGCCCATCCGGCACATCCTGCGCCGGGAGATGAAGCGCGGCCGCCTGACCGTGCTGCGCGCCGAGGTGCGCGACATCGACGCCCGTGCGCACACGCTCACCTTGGACGATGGCAGCCCCCTGCCCTACGACCACCTGATCGTCGCCGCCGGCGCCACGCACAGCTATTTCGGGCACGACGAATGGGCCCGCTTCGCGCCGGGCCTGAAGACGCTGGCCGATGCCTTCGAGATCCGCGCCCGCATCATCGGCGCCTTCGAGCAGGCCGAGCGCTGCCAGGACGAGGCCGAACGCCGCGCGCAGCTGAACTTCGTGATCATCGGCGGCGGCCCCACCGGCGTGGAGCTGGCCGGCGCGCTGGCCGAGATCGCGCGGCACACGCTGCCCGAGGAATTCCGCCGCATCGATTCACGCCAGGCCCGCGTGGTGCTGATGGAAGGCTCGCCCCGCGTGCTGGGCGCCTTCGACGAAAGCCTGTCGGCCAGCGCGGCGCGGCAGCTGCAGAAGCTGGGCGTCGAGCTGCACCTGGGCTGCCAGGTGGTGGGCATCGACGCCGGCGGTGTCGACTACCGGTCGGCGGGCGAACCGAAGCGCCTGGCCGCGCGTACCGTGCTGTGGGCGGCGGGCGTGGCGGCCTCGCCGCTGGGCCGCGCGCTGGCCGCCAGCGCCGGCGCCACGCTGGACCGCGCCGGCCGCGTGCAGGTGCAGCCGGACCTGACGCTGGCCGGCCACCCGGAGATCCAGGTGATCGGCGACCTGGCCGCGGCGACGACGCCGTCGCCCCAGGGCCCGAAGCCGGTGCCCGGTGTCAGCCCCGCGGCCAAGCAGATGGGGCGGCTGGCGGCGGCCAACCTGCTGCGCCGGCTGCGTGGCGAGGCCGCTCAAGCCTTCCGTTATGCCGACTACGGCTCGCTGTCCACACTCGGCCGCAATGCCGCGGTGGTGCAGCTGGAAACGCCGCTGCTCGGCCGCGTGCACTTCTCGGGTTATCCGGCCTGGCTGTTCTGGCTGTTCGCCCACGTGTACTTCCTGATCGGCTTCCGCAACCGGCTGGTGGTGCTGATCGACTGGGCCTGGAGCTACTGGACCTTTGCGCGGCATGCGCGGGTGGTGGCACAGCCGCAGGGCCTGCCGGGCGCGCCGCCGGCCGCCCCGGCTCAGGCCGGCGCGTCCAGCGGCGCGGTGAGGTAGGCGCGCGTCAAGCGCACGATCTCGCGCGTGGCCTGCTTCAACGAGACGCCGCCCGGCCGCTGGTGCACCACCGCATGCACCAGGCCGTGCACCGCGTGCATCAGCACGTAGGCGGCCAGGCGCAGGTTCTCGACGCGGAGTTCGGCCTGGAACTTGCGCAGCAGCGCGCACAGCTGCTCGTTCAGGTCGGCCTCGAAGCGCTCGTGCGCATCGGCCAGCTGCAGCGCAGTGACCTGCGTCTCCAGCACGCGGTGCAGTCCGGCGTCGATGCGGTGCGATTCCACCAGCCCTTCGATCGCCAGCGTCAGCGCCTGCTCCATCGGCAATCCCGCGCCGACGCACAGCGAGCGGCCGATCACCTCGTACATCTGCTGCATGTGGCGTTCGTGCAGCGCACGGATCAGCGCGTCCTTGTTCGGGAAGTACTGGTACAGCGACCCCACGCTGACGCCGGCGCGCTCGGCCACCAGGTTGGTGTTGGTGGCGGCATAGCCGCGCTCGACCAAAACGCGAGCCGTGGCGTCGAGGATGGCCCCGACGGTGGCCTGGGATCGCGCCTGGCGCGGGGCCTTTCTCGGCAGTGGCGGGGGCTTGGTGGGCATGGTCGGCAGGCGCGGCGCGGGCCGCGTGAAATGCGAGTTGGAAATGCGAGCAGATACTCGCATAGTGTCGGCCATGCACCGCGACAACGTCAACCGACTCCAGCGCCCGGCGGCCCCCGTGCCGCCGCCGCGGCCCTACACCGTGTTCATGCTGCTGCAGGCCCAGCCGGACTGGCAGGCACTGCCCCGCGAGCAGCGCGAAGCCCTGTGCGACGACGCGCTGATGCAGGTCTACAACCGCTTCGCCGCGGTGCGCCTGCGCTGGCACGATGCGAGCGCCTTCCATGGCCGCTGCACCGACGTGCTGGTGTGGGAGACCACCGACCTGCCCGAGTACCACGAGGCCGTGGCCACGCTGCGCCGCCATGCCTTCCTGGACCGGCAGCACTTCGCGCTGCTGGACGTGATCACCACCATCCCCGACGGCTGGCGTGAATATGCCTGGGAGACCGGCATGGGGGACCTGAGCGCCGTGCCCCAGCCGGCATAGCGACGCGGAAGAGCGCGGAGGGGCGTCCTAGAATCCGCGGCTTCGGACGGCACCCGACCCGGGCGCCGAGCCCCACCCCGGAGCCCCACGATGGACACCCGACTCTCCCAGGCCCGCCAGCGCGTCGAGCGCGTGCGCGAGGCGCTTGCCCGCCATGGCCTCACCGCGCTGCTGGTGCCTTCGGCCGACCCGCACCTCAGCGAATACCTGCCCGGCCGCTGGCAGGGGCGCGAGTGGCTGTCGGGCTTCACCGGCTCGATGGGCACGCTGGTGATCACCACCACGCAGGCGGCGCTGTTCGCCGACAGCCGCTACTGGGTGCAGGCGGAGAAGGAACTCTCGGGCAGCGGCATCGCGCTGGTGAAGATTCCCAGCGCCGCGGCCGCCCACCACATCGAATGGCTGGCGCGCGAAGTACCGGCGGGCCAGACCGTCGCGGTCGATGGCCAGGTGCTGGGCCTGGCCGGCGCGCAGCAGCTGCGCGCGGCGCTCGAAGCGCAGGGCGTGCAGCTGCGCACCGATGTCGACCTGCTGGCCGAGGTGTGGCCCGAGCGGCCCGCGCTGCCGGCTGCGCCGGTGTACGCGCATGCCGCGCCGCAGGCCCCGGAGCCACGGGCCACGCGGCTGATGCGCGTGCGCGAGGCGATGGCGCGGCATGGCGCGACGCACCACTTCGTCTCCACCGTCGACGACATCGCCTGGATCACCAATCTGCGCGGTGCCGACGTCGAGTACAACCCGGTGTTCCTGGCCCACCTGCTGATCGACGCCACGCGCGCCACCCTGTACGTCGGCGCCGGCAAGGTGCCCGCCACGCTGGCCGCGCAGCTGCAGGCCGAGGGCGTGGCGCTGGCCGACTACGCGCAGGCCGCCGCCGCGCTGGCGACGCTGCCCGCCGGCAGCACGCTGCTGGTCGACCCGCGCCGCATCACGCTGGGCTTCCGCCAGCAGGTGCCGGCCGGCGTGCGGGTGGTCGAGGCCATCAACCCCAGCACCTTGTTCAAGAGCCGCAAGGGCGAGGTCGAGGCCGGCTTCGTGCGCGAGGCGATGGCCGAGGACGGCGCGGCGATGTGCGAGTTCTACGCCTGGTTCGAGTCGGCCCTCGGCCGCGAACGCATCAGCGAACTCACCATCGACGAGAAGCTGAGCGCCGCGCGCGCGCGCCGCCCCGGCTTCGTGGGCCTGAGCTTCTCCACCATCGCCGGCTTCAATGCCAACGGCGCGCTGCCGCACTACCGCGCGCTGCCCGAGTCCTACAGCTGGATCGAGGGCAACGGCCTGCTGCTGATCGACTCCGGCGGCCAGTACCTCGGCGGCACCACCGACATCACCCGCGTCTGGCCGATCGGCACGATCACCGACGCGCACAAGCGCGACTTCACGCTGGTGCTGAAGGCGATGATGGCGCTGTCGCGCACGCGCTTCCCGCGCGGAACGCTGAGCCCGATGCTCGACGCGATTGCGCGCGCGCCACTGTGGGCCGAGGGCATCGACTACGGCCACGGCACCGGCCACGGCGTGGGCTATTTCCTGAACGTGCACGAAGGCCCGCAGAGCATCAGCAAGGCGGTGCCCGAGGCGACGATGGCGATGGAGCCCGGCATGATCACCTCCATCGAGCCCGGCGTGTACCGCGGCGGCCAGTGGGGCGTGCGCATCGAGAACCTGGTGCTGAACCGCCCGGTCGCCACGCCGGAGAACGACGCCTTCGGCGAGATGCTGGAGTTCGAGACGCTGACCTTGTGCCCGATCGACACCCGCTGCATCGATCGCCGCCTGCTGCGCGAGGACGAGATTGCCTGGCTCAACGCCTACCACGCGATGGTGCGCGAGCGCCTGACGGCCAAAGTGAGCGGCGACGCCCGCGCCTGGCTGGAGGCGCGGACGGCGTCTTTCTAGCCTAAACCGTCAACCGGAAGGTCGAGACCAGGCCGGCCAGGCGGCCCGCCTGGTCGCGCAGGCTCTCGGCCGCCGCGGCGCTTTCTTCCACCAGCGCGGCGTTCTGCTGCGTCATCTGGTCGAGCTGGTTCACCGCGCCATTGACCTGGCCCAGGCCCTGGCTCTGCTCGCGCGAGGCGAGCGTGATCTCGCCGATGATCGAGGACACGCGCTGCACGCTGTCGACGAGCTCGCGCATCGTGCTGCCGGCATCGCCCACCAGGCGGCTGCCGGTGGCGACCTTCTCGACGCTGTTGCCGATCAGGCCCTTGATCTCGCGCGCCGCTTCGGCGCTGCGCTGCGCGAGGCTGCGCACTTCGCCGGCCACCACCGCGAAGCCGCGGCCCTGCTCGCCGGCGCGGGCGGCTTCCACCGCCGCGTTCAGCGCCAGGATGTTGGTCTGGAACGCGATGCCGTCGATCACGCCGATGATGTCGGCGATCTTCTTCGAGCTGGCGTCGATCTCGTTCATCGTGCTCACCACCTCGGCCACCACCTGGCCGCCGCGCTGCGCCACCTCGGCGGCCGAGCTGGCCAGCTGGTTCGCGGTGCGTGCCGAATCGGCGGTGTGCGACACGGTGGCGGTCAGCTCTTCCATCGAGCTGGCGGCCTTTTGCAGGTTGCCGGCGGTCTGCTCGGTGCGCTGGCTCAGGTCGGCATTGCCGGTGGCCACTTCGCTGCTGGCGAGCTGGATCGAATCGGCCGTCTGCCGCACCTGGGCCACCATGCGGCTCAAGCTGTCGCGGGTGTGGCGCACCGATTCGACCAGCCGGCCGATCTCGTCGGCGCTGCCGGGCTCGATCTGCACCGAAAGGTCGCCGTCGGCAATCGCCTTGAGCCCCTGCTCCACCGCGGCCAGGCGCTTCTTCAAGGTGCTGGCCAACGCCTGCACGAAGGCAAAGACGCCGATCGCCAGCGCGAGTCCGACGCCCAGGTTCACCAGCGCGAAGCGCAGGGCCGCCTGGCCCACTTCATCGATGTAGACGCCCGAGCCGGCGACCCAGCCCCAGGGCGCGAAGCCGGCGACATACGAGCGCTTGGCCACCGGGTCCTGGCTGCCCGGCTTGGGCCACAGGTAGTCCACATGGCCCGAGCCGTTCTTCTTGACGACCTCGACGAACTCGACGAACAGCTTCTTGCCGTTCGGGTCCTTGTAGTCGGAGAGGTCCTTGCCGTCCATCTCCGGCTTGATCGGATGCGCCACCATGCGTGGCGTCATGTCGTTGATCCAGACGTATTCCTTGCCCTCGTAGCGGATGGCCTTGATCTCGGCCATGGCCTTGGCCTGCGCCTCGGCGGTGGGCAGGCGGCCGGCCTTCTCCTCGTCGTTGTACTTGCGTGCGATGGCCAGCGACTGCTCGACCACCGCGCGGGTGGTGGACAGGCGCTGGTCCAGCGAGGCCTGGTAGAACGAGTAGCCGGTGTAGGCAGCGCCTGCCAGCACCACCACGGTGATCAGGCCGGCCATCCAGCGGAGGCGGGCCACGAGGGAAACTGCTTTGCTCATGGCCGGCTCCTTTGGAGTTTAGGCGGAAGGCATCAGGGAATCGTCAGGCAGTGGCGGTCAGTCGGAAGGTCGACACCAGGCCGGACAGGCGGCCCGCCTGTTCGCGCAGGCTTTCGGCCGCGGCCGCGCTCTCTTCCACCAGCGCCGCGTTCTGCTGCGTCATCTGGTCGAGCTGGTTCACCGCGCCGTTGATCTGGCCCAGGCCCGAGCTCTGCTCGGTCGAGGCCGCGGTGATCTCGCCGATGATGTCCGTCACCCGCTGCACGCTGGCCACGATCTCGTTCATCGTCGAGCCCGCATCGGTCACCAGGCGGCTGCCGGTTTCCACCTTGTCCACCGAGTTGCCGATCAGCGCCTTGATCTCGCGGGCGGCCTCGGCACTGCGCTGCGCCAGGCTGCGCACTTCGCCGGCCACCACCGCGAAGCCGCGGCCCTGTTCGCCGGCCCGCGCGGCTTCCACCGCCGCGTTCAGCGCCAGGATGTTGGTCTGGAATGCGATGCCATCGATCACGCCGATGATGTCGCTGATCTTCTTGGAACTCGTGTTGATCGCGTCCATCGTGGTCACGACCTGCGCCACCACCTGGCCACCGCGCTGCGCCACTTCGGCGGCGGACGCCGCCAGCTGGTTGGCCTGCGAGGCGGCATCGGCGCTCTGGCGCACGGTGCCGGTCAGCTGCTCCATCGAGCTGGCGGTCTGCTGCAGGTTGCTGGCAGCCTGCTCGGTGCGCTGGCTCAGGTCATGGTTGCCGGTGGCCACTTCGGTGCTCGCCACCTGGATGCTCTCGGCGGTCTGGCGGATTTCGCCGACCAGGCCGCGCAGGCGGTCCTGCATTGCGGCAATCGCGTTCAGCAGGCGGCCGATCTCGTTGTTGCCACCCGGCTCCACATGGCTGGTCAGGTCGCCCTCGGCAATGCGCTCGGCCACGCCGACCACGCGGTCGAGCGGCTTGCACACCGCCCGCAGGGTCAGCCAGGCCAGCGGCAGGAACAGCGCCAGCGTCAGGCCCATCAGGCCGAGCTTGGTGGCGTCGGCCACCGTGGCGCGCTGCTGCGCGTGGTGGCGCACCGTCTCGACGCGGGCCAGCTGCGACTTCGTCAGCGCATCGACATTCGCCAGCATCGACTTCACGGTGCCTTCGGCCTTGGCCGCATAGGCCAGCGCCACGGTGCCATCGATCTGCGCGCCCTTCAGCTGCGCGGCCAGCGGCTGGATCACCGCCACGTAGTCGGTGACCAGCTTGGCGTGGTTGGCCGTCATCGTGCGCACCTCGTCGGTGGCCGCGGGCGACTTGGCAATGCGTTCGGCCACGGCCTTCGAGGCCGACACGGCTTGCTGCCACTCCTTGGCCAGGCGGTCGATCTCGATCGCGTTGGAGGCACCGATGGCCATCATGCTGGCTTCGAGGCGCCGCATCTGCGACATCGAGTCGCGCAATTCGCCGGCGTCCGTCAACGCCGCATTGGATTCTTCGAAGACGCGGGTGGCGTCCTGTCGGCCGGCACTGTCAGCCAGCGCACTGACCGCCGCCGTCACCACCAGCGAGGTGGTGACGATGCCGATCATGACGTTGAACCGCGCGCGAATGGTCAGGCGATTGAGCAGATTCACGGGAGCACTCCATCGGAGAGGGTCAGAACGATTCCCAGTCGTCGCCTGCGCCGACGGCAGCCTTGGACGGGGCTGACGGAGCGGCCGCCACCGTTGTCTCCCGCTTCTCCACCACGGGCTTGCTCGTCGCTGCGGCGGCTGCGGCCGGCTTCGCGGCAGCGGCCGGCACCGGCTTGTGCGCTGCGACCGGCTTGCTGGCCGGTGCGGGCTTGGCGGCAGCCGGGGCTGCTGCACTGCTGGCGGCCGGCGCTGCCGTCACCGGGCGCGCTGCGGCAGCGCCATCACCCAGGTTGAAGGTCGACACCAGGCCGGCCAGGCGGCCCGCCTGTTCGCGCAGGCTTTCGGCCGCTGCCGCGCTCTCTTCCACCAGCGCCGCGTTCTGCTGCGTCATCTGGTCGAGCTGGTTCACCGCGCCGTTGATCTGGCCCAGGCCGGCGCTCTGCTCGGTCGAGGCCGCGGTGATCTCGCCGATGATGTCCGTCACCCGCTGCACGCTGGCCACGATCTCGTTCATCGTCGAGCCCGCATCGGTCACCAGGCGGCTGCCGGTTTCCACCTTGTCCACCGAGTTGCCGAGCTGCGCACTTCGCCGGCCACCACCGCGAAGCCGCGGCCCTGTTCGCCGGCCCGCGCGGCTTCCACCGCCGCGTTCAGCGCCAGGATGTTGGTCTGGAACGCGATGCCATCGATCACGCCGATGATGTCGCTGATCTTCTTGGAACTCGTGTTGATCGCGTCCATCGTGGTCACGACCTGCGCCACCACCTGGCCGCCGCGCTGCGCCACTTCGGCGGCGGACGCCGCCAGCTGGTTGGCCTGCGAGGCCGCATCGGCGCTCTGGCGCACGGTGCCGGTCAGTTGCTCCATCGAGCTGGCGGTCTGCTGCAGGTTGCTGGCAGCCTGCTCGGTGCGCTGGCTCAGGTCCTGATTGCCGGTCGCCACTTCGGCGCTGGCCACCTGGATGCTTTCGGCGGTCTGGCGGATTTCGCCGACCAGGCCGCGCAGGCGGTCCTGCATCGCGGCAATCGCATGCAGCAGCCGACCGATCTCGTCGTTGCCGCCCTGCTCGACCGTGGTGCCGAGGTTGCCTTCGGCAATGCGCTCGGCCACCGTGACGGCACGGGCGATCGGCAGCTTGATGCTGCGGGTGATGCGCCAGGCGACCAG
>NZ_JBGAGA010000006.1:0-130660 GCF_044226965.1 Aquabacterium sp.
AACACGCAGCCCACGCTGAACGGGATGCTCGACATCCTGGCCAGTGCCAAGCAGGGGGCCACGGTCCCTTTTGAAGTGGCCGAGGCGGCCCAACCGGCCGACCAGGGTTCCGCTGCCCTGGCCGCGCTGCCGCCTCGGTATGACATGCAAGCGGTGGCCGAGCCCCTTCCCACGCAGGTGGCTCGCCAACTGAACATCGGTCACTGGCTGCTGGCGTCCGATGCGAGCGGCCAGCTGGCCGACCTGATGGCCGCGGAACTGGTGCAGCGCGGATGCACGGTGCACCGGCTGCCGCGCGAACTGCTGGCCGACGAGGCCGGCCTGGCCGCGTGGATCGCTGCGCAGCGTGACGCGCTGACCCCGCTGGCCGGCCTGCTGCACCTGGCGCCGGTGGGCGCGGCGGCGATCGACCCACAGGGCAAGGTCGACGACTGGCGGCGCAGCCTGCAGGCCAGCGAGAAATCGCTGTACCAGCTGCTGCACGGCTTCAGCGCCGCGCTGGCCGATGGCAGCCAGGTGCTCGCGGCCAGCGCACTGGGCGGCGGCTTCGGCCGCACGGCGCTGCCGCCGATCGACGGCCTGCTGCTGCAAGGCGGCGCGCCCGGCGTGCTGAAGTCGCTGCTCGAAGAGCGGCCGGGCCTGCGCGTCAAGGCGGTCGACCTCGACCCGGCCGCGCAGCCTGGCTGGGCCGCACAGCTGATGGACGAACTGCTGGCCGTCGGCGGCCGGCAGGAAGTGGGCTATCCGCAAGGCGTGCGCACGATCTTCCGCACCGTCGAGGCGGCGGCCCCCGCGAAGCTGGCCGCGCCGCAGCTCGACAACATCGTCGTGCTGGCCACCGGCGGCGCGCGCGGCATCACCGCCGAGGTGCTGCGCGAGCTCGCGCGGCCCGGCAACACGCTGGTGCTGACCGGCCGCAGCGCGCTGCCGGCGACCGAAAGCGCCGACACCGCCGCGCTGGATAACACCGAAAAGCTGCGGCAGCATTTCGTCGCCCAGGCCCGCGCCGGTGCCCTCAAGATCGGCGACGTGCCGCGCAGGGTGCAGGCGGTGCTCGGCGAGCGCGAGATGCGCCAGAACATCGCCGACTTCCGCCGGCGCGGCGCGGCGGTCGAGTACCACGCGGTCAACGTCACGGGCGAAGCCGATCTCGCGGCGCTGGTGGCCGATGTGAGCGGCCGCCTCGGCGCGATCCACGGCATCGTGCACGGCGCCGGCGTGATCGAGGACAAGCTGCTGGCCGACAAGCGGCCCGAGAGCTGGTCCCGCGTCGTCGAGACCAAGGTCATCGGCCTGCTGCTGCTGCACAAGCTGGTGCCGGCGGCCGACCTGCGCTTCGTCAGCATCTTCAGCTCGGTGGCCGGCCGCTACGGCAACAGCGGCCAGAGCGACTACGCCACCGCCAACGAGCTGATGAACCGCCTGGCCACGCAGCTGGCGCAACGCTGGGCCGGCCGCGTCACCGTGCGGGCGATGTGCTGGGGCCCGTGGGGCCCGACCTTGTTCGGCGCCGGCATGGTGACCGAGGACACCGAGGCCAAGTTCGCCACCAAGGGCGTGTTGCTGGTGCAGGCCGCGCAAGGGCGGCGCCTGTTCATCGACGAGCTGCGCGGCCCGGTGGCCGGCGCGGTCGAGGTCATCTGCGGCGTCGGGCCCTGGGAGCAGCGCGAGGCCGACAACGGCCGCTTCACGCTGGCGCCGGCCGATGCATCCAGCATCCGCGGCCCGCTGATCGGCGCGGCCGTGATCGAGCCGCAGCCCACCGGCAGCCAGCTGCTGCGCTTCACGATCGATGCCGGCCATGCCTACCTGCAGGACCATGCGATCGACGGCAAGGCCGTGCTGCCGGCTGCCGCCGCGCTGGAAGTGTTCGCCGAGGCCGCACGGGCGCTGTGGCCCGGCTGGCAGGTGGTGGAGCTGCGCGACCTGCGGCTGATGAAGGGCATCGAGCTGGCCGAGATGCCGCGCAGCCTCACGGTGCTGGTGCAGCCGCCGCCCTATGGCAGCAGCGAAGGCTTCGAGGTCGACGCGACGCTGCACACCGAGCTGGACGGGGGCCGCAAGCTGGTGCATTACCGCACGCTGATCCGGCTCGAGCAGCAGTTCAGCGGGGTGCCCGCGCCGGTCGCGCGCCGCCATGCCGAGAAGCGGCTGGCGGTCGACAAGGCGTACGCCGAGTGGCTGTTCCACGGCCCGCGGTTCCAGGTCATCAGCGCGATCAAGGGGCTGTCGGCCGCCGGAGCCACCGGCAGCGTGCGCACGGTGTCGCCGCAGCACTGGCTGCCGGCCTTGCCTGCGGGTGCGCCGGGCTGGGTGTTCGACCCCGCGGTGGTCGACGCTGCGCCGCAGATGGCCATCCTGTGGGACCGCGCGTTCCACGACCAGACCTGCCTGCCCACCGGCTTCGGCCGCGTGCAGCGCTGCCGCGCCGACTGGCCGGCCACGCTGCAGATGGCCTACGAGGCGCTGCCCTCGGACGACGCGTCCACCGTGCGGGCCAACGTGTATTTCCTCGATGAGACCGGCGCGGTGGTGCTGGCGATCGAGGACATGCGCTGCGTCTCCAGCCAGGCACTCAATCGCCTGGCCGCAGCGGCGAACCGGAAAGTCATGGCATGAGCAGCCAGAACAACAGCGACGGCATCGCGATCATCGGCATGGCCTGCCTGTTCCCGCAGGCCGAGAACCTGCGCGCGTTCTGGCGCAACATCGTGCAGGGCGTCGACGCGATCTCCGAGCCCACCGAGGCCTGGGACGCGCCGCGCTACCTGAGCTCCGGCCGCATCAAGACGGCACATGGCGGCTATCTCAAGGACCTGTACCGCTTCGACCCGCGCGCCTTCGGCATCATGCCCAGCTCGCTCGACGGCGGCGAGCCCGACCAGTTCCTCGCGCTGAAGATCGCCAGCGACGCGCTGGCCGACGCGGGCTATGCCGGCCCGGACGTCGACCACCGCGACACCGGCATCGTGCTCGGCCACAGCACCTACCTGCACCGCGGCCAGGGCACGCTGATCCAGAACCACATCGTGCTCGACCAGACCATCGAGCTGATGCGCATCGCCTGCCCGCACCTGGACGAAGAGCAGTTGGGCCAGGTGCGTGCGCTGCTCGAGAAGCGCGTGCCGCGTTCCACCGCCGACATCGCGCCCGGCCTGGTGCCGAACGTGATGACCGGCCGCATCGCGAACCGGCTGAACCTGCGCGGACCCAACTACCTCGTCGACGCGGCCTGCTCGTCGTCGCTGCTGGCGGTGGCCTCGGCCATCGACGAACTGCGCACCGGCCGCAGCAAGCTGATGCTGGCCGGCGGCGTCAACGCCTCGCTGCCGGCCGAGGTGTCGGTGATCTTCACGCAGCTGGGCGCCTTGAGCGGCCGCGGCAAGGTGCGGCCCTTCGAGACCGGCAGCGACGGCACGCTGCTGGGCGAAGGCCTGGGCGTCGTCGCGCTGAAGCGCCTGGACGACGCGCTGGCCGACGGCGACCAGGTCTACGGCGTGCTGCGCGGCGTCGGCCAGGCCAGCGATGGCCGCGGACATGGCCTGTTAGCCCCCAGCGTCGACGGCGAGACCCTGGCGATCCGGCGCGCCTACCAGGACTCCGGCATCGACCCGCAGACGGTGGGCCTGATCGAATGCCACGGCACCGGCATCCCTTTGGGCGACAAGACCGAGATCGCGGCGATCAAGAACGTGCTGGGCGAGCGCCAGGCCGACCAGGGCACGGTGGCGATCGGCTCGGTGAAGTCGATGATCAGCCACTGCATCCCGGCCGCGGGCATTGCCGGACTGATCAAAGCCACGCTGGCGCTGCACCACCGCGCGCTGCCGCCCACCTTGTGCGAGGCGCCGAACCCCGAGCTCGGCATCGCGCAGACGCCGCTGTACATCAACACCCAGCTCGCGCCGTGGATCCACCGCAGCGACGCGCCGCGCCGCGCCGGCATCAACTCGTTCGGCTTCGGCGGCATCAACACGCACGGCATCGTCGAGCAGGCGCCGGCCGCGGCGAAGCGGCCCGATCGCTTCATGCCCTGGCCGGCCGAGCTGTGCGTGCTGGCCGATGCCTCGGCCGCCGGGCTGGTGCAGCGGCTGCGCGAGCTGGCCGAACGCTGCGAGGTGTGCGGCTGGGGTGTGGCCGAGGTCGCCAAGGCGCTGGCGCAGCAGCCGCTGGACGGCGCGCACCGCATCGCCATCGTCGCAAAGGACCCGGCCGCACTGGTCAAGGCCTTGCGCCAGGCCGCCGACAAGCTGGCCAAGGACGATGCGCCGCAATGGGCCACGCGCACCGGCATCACCTACAGCCGCGTGCGCCAGGTCGGCCAGCTGGCCTTCCTGTTCCCCGGCGAAGGCTCGCAGTTCCTGCACATGTTCGCCGACCTCGCGCTGTGCTTCGACGAGGTGCGCGAGTGGCTGGACTTCTGGCGCGGCCTGTACCCCGATGCGCCGGGCCACACCCGCACCGACATCGTCTATCCGCCGGCGGTGGAGCTGAGCCCCGAGCGCCGCGCGATCCTCGAGGCGCGGCTGCACCAGATGGACGTGGGCTCCGAGGCGGTGTTCGTTGGCGGCCAGGCGATGTACGCGCTGCTGAAGGCCTGCGGTGTCGAGCCCGACGCGATGCTGGGTCACAGCTCGGGCGAGTCGTCGGCGCTGGCGGCCTCGGGCGCCATTCCCGCGGCCGACCGCGAGAAGCTGGCCGAGTTCATCCGCGAGCTGAACGTCGTGTACCAGCAGGTGCTGGCCGCGGGCAAGATCCCCACCGGCGCGCTGCTGGCGGTGGGCGCGCTGCCGGCGGCCACGGTGCTGGAAAAGGTGGCGGCCACTTCGGGCGAGGGTCAGGTCGTCGTCGCGATGGACAACTGCGCCAACCAGCTGGTGCTGTACGGCAGCGGTGAAGCCATCGACGCGATGCGCGACGCGCTGGCGGCCGAGGGCGGCATCTGCCTGCCGCTGCCCTTCGACCGCGGCTACCACACGCCCCACTTCCAGGCGGTCAGCGACGCGTTCCTGAAGTACTACAAGAGCATCAAGCTCGGCAAGCCGAGCGTGCCGCTGTACTCCTGCGCCTCGGCCGGGCTGTTCCCGGACACCGCCAGCGGCATCCGCCAGCTCGCCGCCGCGCAATGGTCGGACACCGTGCGCTTCCGCGAGACCATCCTGCGCATGCACGACGACGGCGTGCGCTGCTTCGTCGAGGTCGGCCCGTCGAACAACCTGAGCGCCTTCGTCGGCGACATCCTGAACGAGCGCGAGCACCTGGCGCTGGCCACCAACCAGCGGCGCCGCAACGGCGTGGAGCAGTTCCTGGCCACGCTGGGCCAGCTGTTCGTGATCGGCCGGCCGCTGAACCTGGGCCGGCTGTTCCAGGATCGGGCCCTCGACGCCATCGACCTGGCCGGTGCGGCGACCAAGCCCCAGCCCGGCTTCCTGCTCGACAACACGATGCCGCGGGTGCGGCTGAACGATGCCGACCGCGCCGCGCTGCGCGCGCTGACGGCGCCGCCGGCGGCGCTGCCTGCTAGCGTTGAAAATGAGCGGCCAGCGCTACCGGCGACGCCGATGGCGGAGCCTGCGCCTGCCCCTGCGGCGGAGACCGTGGCCGACGGCCGCGAGCAACTGGTGGCCGAATACTTCGACCTGATGCGGGGCTTCCTCGACCAGCAGCGCGCGGTGCTCGGCCGCTGGCAGGGCGACGACGAGGCGGCTGCCCTGCCCGAGGCCGAGGCGCGTGCCTGGCCGCTGCTCGACGGCCTGCTCGAAGCCGATGAGAGCCACCTGGTGGCCGCCTGCCGCGTCGATGTCGAGACCCAGGCCTATCTGCGCGACCATGTGCTGTCCGGCGCGGTCTCGGGCTTCGACCCCGAGCTGCGCGGGCTGGCCTGCGTGCCGATGATGGTCAGCCTCGAGATCATGGCCGAGGCCTGCGCCTGCCTGATGGACCCGCTCGGCACGCCGGGCACCGTGCGGCTGATCGAGCAGGTCAAGGCCTTCGACTGGATCGCGCTGGACGAGGGCTTTGCCGACCTGCAGGTGCGCGCCGAACGCATTGCCGGCACCCACCAGTGCAAGGCCCTGCTCAGCCGCGACGGCAAGCCCATCATGAGCGCGAGCTTCGGCTTCGAGGCTGACTGGCGCCTGGCCCCGGTCGCGCCGCCGGCCACGCTGAACCCGACGCCGTGGAACGACGAGGCGCTGTACCAGATCGGCATGTTCCACGGGCCGATCTTCCAGAGCATTGCCCACATCGAAGGCTGGGACCCGGGGGCCATCAGCGCGCAGCTTTCGCGCTGCAGCCTGGACGGCTTCCTGCAGCCCGGCGCGCGGCCGGCGCTGGTGCTGAATCCGGTGATGCTCGACGCGGTCGGGCAGCTCGCGGCCTTCTGGATCGCCCAGTACGCCGGCTACGACTTCAACTGCTTCCCGTCGACGATCGAGCGCATCGAGCTCCATGCCGAGTGCCCGGCCGACCAGCCCGGCCTGCGGCTGGTCGCGCGACAGGCACCGCTGGACCCGGCGGCCACCGAGGTGGGCGCGGTGCGGCGCTGGGACTTCGAGGTGCTGGATGGCCAGGGGCAGCCGCTGCTGCGCGTCGCCAACCTGGTCAACGTGTTCTTCGCGGTGCCGAACCGCTTCTACCAGGTGCGGCGCTCGCCGCTCGAAGGTGCGCTGGGCGAGCCGCTGGCGTCACCCCCGTCCGAGCTGCTGCTGTGGCAGCTGCCGCACCTGCCGGAGGAGTTCTGCGCCCAGTCCGGTGGCATCTTCCTGCGCATGCTGGCGCATGCCACGCTGGGCGCGCCCGAGCGGGCCGAGTGGGCCGCGCTGCAGGGCAGCGTGGCCTGGCGCCGCCAATGGCTGCTGGGCCGGCTGTGCCTGAAGGAAGCGGTGCGCGAGTGGGTGCAGCGCCAGACCGGCGAGCGCCTGCACACCGCCGACATCTGGGTCGGACACCTTGAACAGGGGGGGCCCTTCATCGACGGGCCCTGGTGTGCGGACTTCACGCCGCCCGTCGTTTCCCTGTCGCACAATGCCACTGGTTGCTTGGCGGCAGTTGCAGCGCCAGGCTGGCGGATCGGGGTGGACCACGAACAAGCCGGCCGTGTGCAGCGACCCGAGCTGTTGCGCGACGCGCTGACAGAGGGAGAACAACAGCAGTTGCAAGGCCTGCAGGACGCAGTGCTCGGGCAGCGCATGTTGAAGATCTGGTGCGCGAAGGAAGCCGCCGCCAAGCTGACCGGGCTTGGCCTGCAGGGGCAGCCCGCGGCATTCGACGTTCGATTGGTCGGTGAAGGTGACAACAAGGCAATGGTGGCTTACGAGGGCGACAGCATCGAGGTGCTGCTGATGACGGGACAGGGCGCGATCGTGGCGCTGGCGGCGATGGCTGTGCAGGACATCGGGGTGGCGGCATGAGCAGTACCCTGGTGCGCGACACCGCCGAGGGCACGGTTATTGCGGTGGTCGAGGACCTGATCCAGGACTGGGGACTGGACCTGCCCGAAGGGGTGCTCACGGCGTCCAAGGTCGTCGAGGACCTGCAGTTCGCCTCGGTGGACATCATCCAGCTCTGCGTGGCCCTGGAGCAGGCCTATGACCGCAAGTTCGGCTTCCAGGACTTGCTGATGAAGGACGGCAGCTACGTGGGCGACCTGTCGCTCGCGCAGTTCGCGCGCTTCATCGATTCCAAGCTGAGCGCCTGATCCCGGAGCGAGCGAAATGACCGTCAAGACCCTCTTCATCGGCATGGATGGCGCCACCTTCACGGTGCTGGACGACCTGACCTCGAAGGCCGACCCCGACGCGTCGGTGATGCCCTTCCTGTCGAAGATCTTCCGCGACGGCGCCCGCGCCAAGCTGCGCTCCACGCCGAATCCGCTGACGCCGCCGGCCTGGGTCTCGCTGATGACCGGCCGCTCGCCCGGCAACCACGGTCTGTACGACTTCATCCGCGCCGAGGAGCGCAACAGCGACGTCTTCTTCACGCTGTACGACTCGCGCGATTGCCGCTGCGAAACCATCTGGTCGATCGCCAGCCGCCAGGGCCAGCGCGTCGCGGCGCTGAACTTCCCGTTCACCGCGCCGCCGCCGAAGGACCTGAACGGCTTCATGGTGCCGGGCTTCATCCCGTGGCGCCACCTGCGCCGCAACTCGGCGCCGGCCGACCTGTACGACAAGCTGAAGGCGATTCCCGACTTCAACCCGCAGGAACTGGCCTGGGACTTCGAGCAGGAGAAGCAGGCGCTCAACGAGCTGACCGACGAGGACCGCGAGCACTGGGTCGAGTACCACCTGCCGCGCGAGCAGCAGTGGTTCCGCATCGCCGACTACCTCCTGCGCGAAGAAGCGCCCGAGCTGATGGCCGTGATGTTCGACGGCGTCGACAAGCTGCAGCACCAGGCCTGGCTGTACGTCGACCCGGCGCAGCAGAAGGGCGAGCTGAGCGAATACCACCAGCGCATGCGCAAGCTGTGCCTGGCCTACTTCAAGCAGCTCGATGGCTTCATCGAGAAGCTGGTCACCGCGGCCGGCCCGGAGGTGCAGGTGTTCATGGCCTCCGACCATGGCTTCACAGCGACCTACGAGGTGGTGCGCATCAATGCCTGGCTGCACGAGAAAGGCTGGCTGAAGTGGAAGCCAGCCGACGACAGCGAGGCCGGCAAGCGCCGCGAGGAAAGCATGTTCGCGAACCTCGACTGGAACGAGACCATCGCCTACTGCCGCACGCCCTCGTCCAACGGCATCAACATCCGTGTGGCGCGCAAGCCGGGCGACCAGGGCATCAAGCCCGAGGACTATGAGAAGGTGCGCGCGAAGCTGATCCGCGACCTCGAGGACCTGAAGGATCCCGACACCGGCGACCGCATCATCACCGAGATCCACACCCGCGAGAAAGCCTTCCCGGGCCCGGCGATGGAAGACGCTCCCGACCTGCTGCTGGTGCTGCGCGACCACGGCTTCGTGTCGATCAAGAACAAGCTGCCGGTGGTCGAGAAGCGCACCGAAATCGCCGGCACCCATCACCCGGACGGGGTGTTCCTGGCCTACGGCCGGGGCATCGCCCGTGGCGCAAATATTGCTCGCCGCAACATCGTGGATGTGGGCGCGACCCTGCTGTACAGCCTGGGGCTGCCGGTGCCTTCGGATTTCGAGGGCAAGGTGCCTGCATCGATGTTCACGTCGGAGCAGTTGCAGGCCCAGCCCATCGTGATCGGGGCGCCCACCGCCGTCGCCGGCAAGGCCGAGTCCGAGGCCATGGCCGACGACGAGAAGGACAAGATCCTCGCGCAGTTGCAGATGCTGGGGTACATGGAGTAAGCATCGTGTCCATCCTGGAAGTCAACGGCGCTCGCATCAACTACGTCCAGCTGGACTGCCATCCGGCGGACCATGGCGCGGGCCACCCGTCGACGGCCGCCGAGCCCGAAGACCTGGTGATGGTGCACGGCCTGGCCACCAACATGGCCTTCTGGTACTTCCAGTACGCCGCTCGGTTCTCGCAGCGGCGCTTCCGCGTCACCTTGTTCGACCTGCGCGGCCATGGCCGCTCCGAGATGACCGAATCGGGCTACACGCCCGACAACCTGGCGCGCGACCTGCAAGGCCTGCTCGATGCCCTGGGCATCCGGCGCGCGCACTTCCTGGCGCACAGCTACGGCGGGGTGGTCGCACTGAACTTCGCGAAGCTCGACCCCTCGCGCGTGGCCAGCCTGGTGCTGTGCGACACCCACATCGCCGCGGTGCGGCGCGATGCGCGGGTCGAAGGCTGGGGCCATGGCCCCGAGATCCAGGCCATCGTCGACAAGGTCGGCCTGAACCTGGACACGCGCGACCCCTACTTCGGCTACAAGCTGTTGACCGAGGTCTCGCACCTGCAGATGCGCAGCGCCGAGGTGCCGCCCGAGCTGGTCGAGCTGGTGAGCCCGCTGGTCGGCAAGTACGGCAACCGCACGGCCGCGCAGTGGATCAAGCTGATGGATTGCACGCGGGCCGAAGCCGAGCTGATGGGTGACGACGGGCTGTCGCTGTCCGAGCTGCGCAAGTTCAGCTTCCCGATCCTGGCGATGTATGGCGACCAGTCGCAGGCCCGCCTGACGGGCAAGGAACTGCTGGACGTGTGGCCGCATGCCGACTTCCGCCGCGTGCGCAAGGCCGGCCACTTCTTCCCGGCGTCGCGGCCCGAGGAAGTGATCCATGCCTGCGAACGCTTCTGGGGCGGCGAATTCGCTTCCGGCCCGAAGCACCGTTCCGGCGACACGCGGCGCAGCCACTTCCGCAGCGACCGCGTCTACCAGGCCGATGGCGGCTGGTTCTTCATGACGCGCGAGCAGGCCCAGGTCGGCCCCTTCGAGCGGCAGGAAGAAGCCCAGCAGGTGCTGGCCTCGTTCATCTCGGCGATGGCCGGCGCGGTGCCCGTGCCGGCCGCCGCCGGGGTGGTCGGCTAGGGCAGCCGGGCGGCGTCCGCGATACTCGGGGCCGTGCACAAGACCGCCAATCGCCTGGGCGTTGCGCCCGGATTCAGCGCCCACGATTTCCAGCTCATTGCGCATGGCGGTTTTGGCGATGGCCTGAATGCCTATGCGCATTCGATGGCCTGGTTCAAGGGCCATCTCTACGTGGCCACCACGCGCGGCAACTTTCCGTTCATGAAGGCGCGGCTGCCGATCGGCATGGACGTGTGGCCAGTCGAGTGCCCGCGAGACCCCTTCGACCTCGACATGCACGCCGAGATCTGGCGCTACGACGTGGCCGCCAACGAGTGGGAGCGCGTGTTCAAGGCGCCCCGCATCATCGGCAGCCATGGCAAGCCGATCCCGCGCGAACTGGGCTTCCGCGGCATGATCGTCTACCAGCCCCCCGGCGCGGCCGAGCCGGTGCTGCTGGTGAGCACCTGGTCGCCGGCGCGCGGACCCGGCCCGCACATCCTGGCGTCGCACGATGGCCGGCGCTTCGAGCCCACCTGCGAGCCGGGCCTGAACGGCCTGCCGGTCACCACCATCCGCACGATGGTCTCGTTCAAGGGCCGGGTGTTCACCACGCCGGCGGGGTCGCGTGGCGGCAATCCGAATGTCTCGTCGCACTCGGTGGTCTACGAAAGCCGCAATCCGCTCGAAGGCCAGTGGGAGCCGGTCAGCGACTTCGGCTTCGGCGACCCCGGCAACCTGACGATCTTCGAGATGTGCGGCTTCGGCGAGCACCTCTACGTCGGCACCTTCAATGTCGATGGCTTCCAGGTCTGGCGCTCCACCGTCGAAGGCGAGGCGCCCTACCACTGGGAAAAGATCATCGACAAGGGCGCCTGGCGCGGGCGCTTCAACCAGTGCGTGCTGAGCATGACGCCGTTCAAGGGCGCGCTGTACGTCGGCAGCGGCATCCAGGGCGGCGGCATCGACAAGCAGAACAAGGTCGGCCCGGCGCCGCCGGAGCTGATCCGCATCTGGCCCGATGGCCGGTGGGACCTGATCGTCGGCGACAGCCGCGACACGCCCGATGGCGTGAAGCCCGCGCTGTCGGGCTACCTGCCGGGCTTCGACAACTTCTTCAATGGCTACTTCTGGCGCATGGTCGAGCACCAGGGCTGGCTGTACATGGGCACCTTCGAGTGGAGCTCGGTGCTGGGCTATGCGAATCGCCGCAGCTGGCCCCAGGTGTTCGCCAACATGATCAACCATGTCGGACCGCAGTTGATCCTCGAGCGGCAATCGGGCTTCGACCTGTACCGCAGCTTCGACGGCGAGAACTGGGTGCCGGTCACCACCAATGGCATGGACAACCCGTACAACATGGGCCTGCGCACGCTGGTGTCCACGCCGCACGGCCTGTTCATCGGCACCGCCAATCCCTTCGGGCCGAAGATCATGCCGCTGGGCGGCACGCGCTACGTGCCGAACCCGCGCGGTGGCTGCGAGGTGTTCTTCGCGCGCGATTGAGCGCGCCGGCCCCGGAAGACCGCGGGCCTCGCCGTCACAGGAAGCAGGCGTACTGCCAGACCGGCCAGTACACCGGCAGGCCGCTGCCGCTGTCATTCGGCGTTAGCAAGTCCACCACCGGCATGCCGTGGTAGGGGGTTCCGGGCAGGCCGCCAACGGCCGGCAGGTCGCTGGCGAGCATGTGGCGGCCCTGGTAGCCCGGCTGCGGCAGGGCGACGTCCACCTGCGCCACGGCCCCGAACGCGGCCAGGCCCAGGGCGGCCCAGGTGCTCTGGATCCTGGCGAAGCCGACGACGGTGTCGCGATCGTGCGTGAAGCCGTAGACGCGGCTGGCCGGGGTGGCGCTGGCGGCCGACAGCCAGGCGGCCGGCTGCTGGCGCAGGGTGTCGTAGTCGGCCGGCGACGAGAACAGGCAGGCGCGGTCGACACTGCGCTGCGTCGCGATGTAGGCGGCATGGCCGCCGCCCTGCGAATGGCCGGACAGGCGCACGCGGTCCCAGCGGACGGCGCCGGTGCTGTCCAGGTACTGCGACCAGCCGGCATCGGCCTGCGTCTGCGCCAGGTACTGCAGCGCGCGCTGCAGCCGGTGCTCGATGCTGTTGGCGGCGTTCACGGCCACGCTGCTCGAGGCGTTGCTGCCGCTGCGGATTTCTTCGCGCGCATTGCGCCAGCAGGCCGCGTCGCTGCTGCCGCTGCAGGCATCGTCGATCACCACGTCGTTCGGGTAGGCCAGGCCGATCGCATGGAAGCCGTTGTTCGCCGCGGCCTGCAGGATCAGCTGCGTGCGGCTGGGCACCGACAGGCTGGCCGGCAGGAAAACGAACAGCCGCCCGCGTGCGCTGAGCAGGCTGTTCGGCACCGAGGCCAGGTGCTGGCCGAAGGCCGTGTCGATGCCGGCGTCGTTGACGTTGGCCGCGAAGGCGTTCAGCGTCGGTGGCGTGAGCTTGGCGGGATCGTAGACGCGCAGCGTGGCGGCGGCCGACAGCAGCGAGCCGCCGGCGTCGCTGACGCGCACGGTGACCTGCGCGTTGTCCTGTTCCGTGCCCAGCGCCTGCGGCGCGTAGCTGGCGGCGGTGGCGCCGGCCACGTCCACGCCATTGAGCCGCCACTGGTAGCCCAGGCTGCCGTTGCCGGTGGCCGTGACGCTGAAGCTGGCCGACTGCCCGCTGACCACGGCCTGGCTGGCCGGCTGGCTGCTGATGACCACGGCCGTGGGCGGCGGCGGCGTGCCGGCCGCGCCACCGCCGCCGCCGCAGGCGGCCAGCAGGCTGGTGCCGACGACGAGCCAGGCCCCCTGCATCGCGCGGCTGGCGAGGGAGGAAACTGCGGGAGAAGTCGAGGCAGCGGTCACGGTGGCGCGGTCCTGTCGAAGCCGGAAGAAGCGCCAAGCGTAGCCCAGCACGATTGCTTACGATCGGCGCGGCCATCGGCGGCCGCCGTGGCCGCACCGGATGGCTGCTAGGCAATCAGGCCAGCAGCAGCTTGGTGCCCACCGCCACCAGCACCACCGCGATCGCGCCGCGCAGCAGCTTCTCCGGGGTGCGGGTGCCGAGCAGCGAGCCGAGGATGATGCCGGGGATCGAGCCCAGCAGCAGCTGGCCCAGCAGCCCGAGGTTCACGTTGCCCATCATCAGGTGGCCGGCGCCGGCCACCATGGTCAGCGGAATGGCGTGGACGATGTCGGTGCCCACCAGCCGCGCCGGCGTCATCCGGAAGGGGTAGAGGTACAGCAGCATCACCGTGCCCAGGGCCCCGGCGCCCACCGAGGTCAGCGTGACCAGGAAGCCCAGCAGCATGCCGGCGACCACCGTGGCGATGGGCTGTGCATGCTTGAACTGCTCCGGTGCCTTCGAGCGCAGCGCCTGGCCGATGGCATGCAGCGGCTTCTTGAAGATCATCGCGCAGGCGGTCAGCAGCAGCACCACGCCCAGCATGCTGACGATCAGGCCCTGCTTCATCTGCGCCGCGCCGCTGGCATGCAGCCACCACAGCGTGAGCACCGCCGTCGGCAGGCTGCCCAGCGAGAGACGCCGCATCACCTGCCAGTCGACGCTGCCGCGCTTGTGATGCACCGCGCCGCCCACCAGCTTGGTGATCGCGGCGAACCAGAGATCGGTGCCCACCGCAGCGGCCGGTGCCACGCCGAACAGCAGCACCAGGATCGGTGTCATCAGCGAGCCGCCGCCCACGCCGGTGAGCCCGACCAGCATGCCGACGCCGAACCCGGCCAGCGGGTTCATCCAGTCGACCATCATGGAATCAGTCGTCCAGCAGGCCGAGTGCCTGCATGCGCGCGATCACCTGTTCGGCGCAGGCTTCGGGCGTGGCGTCCACGGTGTTCACGCGCAGCTCCGGGTTCTCGGGCGCTTCATAGGGCGAATCGATGCCGGTGAAGTTGGCCAGCTCGCCACGCCGGGCCTTGCGGTACAGGCCCTTGACGTCGCGTGTTTCGGCCACTTCCAGCGGCGTGTCGACGTGGATCTCGAGGAACTCGCCGTCCTGCACCAGCCCGCGCGCCATCGCGCGCTCGGCGCGGAACGGCGAGATGAAGGCGGTGATCACGATCAGGCCGGCATCGACCATCAGCTTGGCCACCTCGGCCACGCGGCGCACGTTCTCGACCCGGTCGGCCTCGGTGAAGCCGAGGTCGCGGTTCAGGCCGTGGCGCACGTTGTCGCCGTCGAGCAGGTAGGAGTGCTTGCCCATCGCGTGCAGGCGCTTCTCCACCAGGTTCGCGATGGTCGACTTGCCGGCGCCCGACAGGCCGGTGAGCCACAGCACGCAGGGCTTCTGGTGCTTCTGCGCGGCGCGCGCGGCCTTGTCGACGTCCACATGCTGGAGGTGGATGTTGTGGGCGCGGCGCAGCGCGAAATGCAGCATGCCGGCGCCCACCGTGTGGTTGCTCATCCGGTCGATCAGGATGAAGCCACCGGTCTCTCGGTTGGCGGTGTAGGCATCGAAGGCCACCACGCGGTCGAGCGAGACGTTGCACACGCCGATCTCGTTGAGGTCGAGCTTCTTGGCCGCCAGGTGTTCCAGCGTGTTGACGTTGACCTTGTACTTCGGCTCGGTGATGGTGGCGGTCACCGTGCGGGTGCCGATCTTCAGCAGGTAGGGCCGGCCCGGCAGCATCGGCTCGTCGGCCATCCAGACGATGGTGGCCTCGAACTGGTCGGCCACCTCGGCCGGCGCCTGCGCGGCGGAGATCACGTCGCCGCGCGAGATGTCGATCTCGTCGTCCAGCGTCAGCGTGATCGACTGGCCGGCCACGGCCACCGCCAGGTCGCCGTCGGCGGTGACGATGCGCGCGACCGTGCTCTCGCGGCCCGAAGGCTGGGCGCGGATGCGGTCGCCCGGTTTCACCTGGCCACTGGCGATGGTGCCGGCGAAGCCGCGGAAATCGAGGTTCGGCCGGTTCACCCACTGCACCGGCAGGCGGAAGGTGCCGGCCTGGCGGCGCGTCTCGTCGAGGTCCACGGTCTCGAGGAAGCCCATCAGCGTGGGCCCGCGGTACCAGGGCATGTGCTCGCTGTGCGCCAGCATGTTGTCGCCGCGCAGCGCGGACAGCGGCATCGCGGTGATGTCGGTCAGGCCGATCTGCTTGGCGAATTCGCGGTACTGGTCCTCGATCTGCCGGAACACGGTTTCCGAGTAGCCCATCAGGTCCATCTTGTTGATGGCCAGCACGACCTTGCGGATGCCGATCAGCGAGACCAGGTAGCTGTGCCGCCGCGTCTGCGTCAGCACGCCGCGGCGCGCGTCGACCAGGATCACCGCGACGTCGGCGGTCGAGGCGCCGGTGATCATGTTGCGCGTGTACTGCTCGTGGCCGGGCGTGTCGGCGACGATGAACTTGCGCTTGTCGGTCGAGAAGAAGCGGTAGGCCACGTCGATCGTGATGCCCTGCTCGCGCTCGGCCGCGAGGCCGTCGACCAGCAGCGCGAAGTCGATCTCGCCGCCCTGCGTGCCCCATTTCTTGGAGTCGGCCTCGACCGCGGCGAGCTGGTCCTCGAACAGCATCTTCGATTCGTACAGCAGCCGGCCGATCAAGGTGGACTTGCCGTCGTCCACCGAGCCGCAGGTGATGAAACGCAGCAGGCTCTTGTGCTCGTGCTGGTGCAGGTACTCGTCGATGTTGGTCGCGATGAGGTCGGAAACGTGGGCCATGTCAGTGATCCGTCTCTAGGTCCCCATGGGACAGGTCGCCAACGGCGACCAGGGGCGATCTGGTCGGAAGGGCGAAACCGGACCCGGGTTCCCCGGGCCGGTTTCGTAGCCCCTCGGGGGCGGCCGCCAGGCGGCCGGGGCTCAAAAGTACCCCTCTTGCTTCTTCTTCTCCATCGACGCCGAGGTGTCGTGGTCGATCATGCGGCCCTGGCGTTCGCTGGTGCGCGCCAGCAGCATCTCCTGGATGATCGCGGTCAGCGAGTCGGCCTCGGATTCGATCGCGCCGGTCAGCGGGTAGCAGCCCAGCGTGCGGAAGCGAACCTTCTTCATCATCGGCACCTCGCCCTGGCGCAGCGGCATGCGCTCGTCGTCGACCATGATCAGCGTGCCATCGCGTTCGACCACCGGGCGCTCGGCGGCGAAATACAGCGGCACGATCGGCACGTTCTCCAGGTAGATGTACTGCCAGATGTCGAGCTCGGTCCAGTTCGAGATCGGGAACACGCGGATCGATTCGCCCGGGCGCTTGCGGGTGTTGTACAGGTTCCAGAGCTCGGGTCGCTGGCTCTTCGGGTCCCAGCGGTGCTGGGCCGAGCGGAACGAGAAGATGCGCTCCTTCGCGCGCGACTTCTCCTCGTCGCGCCGCGCGCCACCGAAGGCGGCGTCGAAGCCGTACTTGTCCAGCGCCTGCTTCAGCCCCTGCGTCTTCCACATGTCGGTGTGGATCTGCGAGCCGTGTTCGAAGGGGTTGATGCCCAGCGCCTTGGCCTCGGGGTTCTGGTAGACCAGCAGCTCCATGCCCAGCTCGGTGGCCATGCGGTTCCGCAGCGCGTACATGTCGCGGAACTTCCAGGTAGTGTCCACGTGCAGCAGCGGGAACGGCGGCGGCGAAGGGTAGAAGGCCTTCTTCGCCAGGTGCAGCATCGTGGCCGAGTCCTTGCCGATCGAGTACAGCATCACCGGCTTCTCGCATTCGGCCACCACCTCGCGCAGGATGTGGATGCTCTCGGCCTCGAGACGCTGCAGGTGGGTCAGGCGGACAGGGTCGATCATGGGGTACGGCTGGGCTGCGGAAGGCGGATCGCCGCCGGGGAGGACCCCCTGCGGCGCGGGACTTGCATTCGCGGGGGAGCGGGCCGAATGGCCGGGCCATTCTGTCGCACAATCCGCGCCGCCCGCGGGCTGCGTCGCTGCAAAGCGTGATTCGCTCAACGCATTCCCCCCTCATTTGAAGGATCCGAATTCATGGCCGCCGTACCCGATGAACAGACGCTCCTGAACGGCATTGCCGACATCGCGCGTGCCGCGGGCCAGGTGGTGATGGCGGTCTATGCGACCGATTTCGCGGTGCGAGGCAAGAACGATGCCTCGCCGGTGACCGAGGCCGACGAGCGCGCCGAGCAGGTCATCACCGCCGGCCTGGAGAGGCTCGCGCCCGGCATTCCGATCGTCGCTGAAGAAGCCGCCGCCGCCGGCCGCGTGCCCGAGATGGGCGAGCGCTTCTGGCTGGTCGACCCGCTCGACGGCACCAAGGAATTCATCAGCCGCAATGGCGAATTCACCGTCAACATCGCGCTCATCGAGCACGGCGCGCCGGTGCTCGGCGTGGTGCTTGCACCGGCGCTGGGCAAGGCCGGGCATTTGTACGCCGGCTCGCGCGCCGCTGGTGCATGGGTCGACGAAGGCGAAGGTCGCCAGGCCATCCACTGCCGCGCGGTGCCGGCCGAAGGACTCACCGTGGTCGCCAGCCGCTCGCACGGCGATGCGGCGGCACTGGATGCCTTTCTCGCCGGGCGCCGCGTGGCGTCCACCACCAATGCCGGGTCGTCGCTGAAGCTGTGCCTGGTGGCGCGCGGCGCGGCCGACCTGTACCCGCGACTGGGCCGCACGATGGAGTGGGACATCGCCGCCGGCCATGCGGTGCTGGCGGCCGCCGGCGGGCAGGTCTGCGACTTGCAAGGCAGCCCCTTGCGTTACGGCAAACCGGGGTTGGACAACCCCCATTTCGTGGCCAGCGGGCTGCCGGCAGATCGCTGACGGCGAACGCAGCTGCGTGCGGCCCCGAGGCCGGGTTATTGCGGGGCGCAGGCGTGGCCAAGTGCACGCTTTGGGTGCCTTGATGCGGGCATACTCGCCGCCATCGGGGAGTTGTGAGTCGCGCCGGCCTGAAGGGACAGTGAGGGGCCGCCAGCGCCAGCATGCCGGCAGCATGCTCGCCGCCGCGCAATGGGGCCGCGTGTTGATTCATTCACATCGATTCGAGAACCGACCATGACCCTGAACCACATCGTCTTCATCGTGATGGACAGCTGCCGCTACGACACGTTCACGGCCGCCCGCACGCCGAACATCGACCGCCTGGGTCAGGCCGAGAAGCGCTTCTCGTATGCCTCGTGGACCGCGCCCTCGCACTACGTGTTCACGATGGGCATGCTGCCGCATGCGAGTCCGAAGGAGGTGTTCGCCTCCGAGGTCTACAAGAGCGAGTACCTGCAGTGGAAGGACCGCATCGGCACCGATGCGATCGAGTTCAAGAACTTCCTGCCCGAACTCTCGCTGCCCAAGGTGCTGTCGAAGCTGGGTTACCGCACCACCGCCAAGGTGTCGATGCCGGTGCTGAACAAGTACACGCTGATCAGCCAGCACTTCGACGACTACAAGCTGATGGACAACCACAACAATTTCGCCGGCATGGTGGAGGAAATCGAGTTTCCGGACGACGAGCCGCAGTACTACTTCCTGAACCTCGGCGAAACGCACTATCCGTACATGCTGTCGGGCGAGAACCTGCCGCACATCTCCGGCGTGCATGGCGCGGTGAAGGGGCTGGGCAAGGACCCGAACGTCGCGGTCAGCGGCGAGAAGCAGGTGTTCGAGCCCGCGATGCTGGAGATGCTTCGCAAGCAGCAGGTGGTGTGCTGCGAATACATCGACGGCCTGATCGGCAAGCTCTACGAGAAGGCGCCGCCTAACACCTGGTTCATCGTCACCGCCGACCATGGCGAACTCTTCGGCGAAGAGGGCTACTTCGGCCACGGACCCATCATGCACGAGAAGTGCTTCGAGGTGCCGTTCGTGGAAGGGCTCGTGAAGTAAGCCTTGCCCGATGGCCGCACCGCTGTTCCTGCTGGCTCCACCGAGGTCCTACACGTCGCTGATCAACGCGATGCTCGGGCAGCATCCGCAGGCCTTCGGGCTGCCGGAGCTGTGCCTGTTCAACGTGCCGCTGTTGAAGGACCTGTGGATCCGCGCCTCCGACGAGATGAGCAACGAGGCCAAGACGCGCCAAGGCATCCTGCGCGCGGTGGCCGAGATCTATGGCGGCGAGCAGACCGCGGCCACCGTGAAGATGGCGCAGCACTGGTGCGCGGCCCGGCAGGAGTTGTCCACCGGGCTGGTCTACCAGGAGATCGTCGAGCGGCTGCACCCGCTGGTGGCGGTGGAAAAGAGCCCGTCCTACACCATCTCGCTCGAACGCATGCAGGCCATCCGCGCGGCCTTTCCCGATGCGCGCTACCTGCACCTCATCCGCCATCCGGTGGGTCAGTGCAAGTCGGTGATGGCCTTGAACGAAGGCGCGTTCGCGCTGTACGTCAATGCCATCGAGTTCCTCGAGGACCGCGCCATCATCGAGCCGCAGATCGCCTGGCACGACCTGAACATCAACATCCTGAATTTCCTCGCCGAGGTGCCCCCCGAGCTGCAGATGCGGGTGCGTGGCGAGGACATCATGGAGAACCCGCGCGAGCACCTGGCAGCCATCTGCCGCTGGGCCGGCCTGCGCGACGACGACGAGGCCGTCGAGGACATGATGCATCCCGAACGCTCGCCGTTCGCCTGCTTCGGCCCCATCAACGCGCTGTTCGGCAACGATCCCAATTTCCTCAGCGGCCCGACCTTCCGGCCGCACAAGGTCAAGTTCCCCTCGCTGACCAAGCCCGTGCCCTGGCGCGACGACAACCAGGGCCTGAAGCCCGAGGTGCTGGCGCTGGCGCACGAGTTCGGCTACCAATGAGAGCGCGAGCATGAGCGACGAACCCACTTCACCCCTGCGCGCCACGATCGGTGCCATCACCGGCAAGCCGGTGACCACGCACCCCGACCTGGACAAGCTCACCCCCTACCAGCGCGGGCTGCGCGAGGCGGTGATCCGCGAGTTCAAGGCCAAGAAGATGCGCAAGTTCGTCGAGCGGCAGGTCGAACACATCAACATGCGCATCCAGGTCGGCGAGGGCATCCGCTTCCTGTTCGACGAACACGGCCGCCCGCCGGCGAATGCGCCGCTGGAAGACATCGTCTGGCAGCGCCAGCAGGTCGAGTACCAGATCAAGTGGTTCGAGGCCGTGCTGGCCGAACTGCAGGGCACGCTGGTGCGCATCAAGGAGATCGAGGACCAGGCGCTGGACTACCTCAGCGAGGGCCAGGCCGCCGAATGAAGACGCTGACCGCCCGCCCTGTTGCACCGTCCCTGCTGCTGGCCGCGCTGCTCGGCCTGTCGGCCTGCACGATGGGGCCGAACTACCAGCGCCCCGACGTGGACGTGGCGCCTCAGTGGCGCTCGGCCTACACCCCCGGCACGGTGACGCTGTCCAGCGCGTGGTGGCGCAGCTTCGGCGACCCGGCGCTCGACGAGCTGGTGCGCAGCGCGCTCGACGACAACAAGGACCTGCGCATGGCCGTGGCGCGCATCGAGCAGTACGAGGCCCGGCTGCAGATCAGCCAGTCGGCCCGCTATCCGCAGGTCGATGCCAATGGCTCGCGCCAGCGCATCACGATGAGCCAGCAGCGCCCGGTGCCGCTGCCGGCCAATGTGGCGCCGACCAACAACCAGTACGAGCTGGGCTATGGCGCGAGCTGGGAGATCGACCTCTGGGGCCGCGTCAAGCGCTCGAACGAGGCCGCGCTGGCCGAGCTGCTGGCGGTGAAGGAGAACCGCGAGGCGGTGGTGCTGAGCCTGGTCAGCGAACTGGTCGCCAGCTACCTGAACCTGCTGCAGCTCGACCGCCAGCTCGAGCTGATGAAGGCGCGCGTCGCCAACCGCGAGGCGGTGTGGAAGCTGCTCGAGGGCAAGGCCGCCGGCGGCGCGATCGCGGCGCTGCAGGTGGCCCAGGCCAAGGCCGTGTTCGAGGAAGCACGCGCCGAGCTGCCGCTGAAGGAATACGAGATCGCGCTGGCCGAGAACAACCTGAACTTCCTGGCCGGCCGCAACCCCGGGCCCATCGCGCGCGGCAGGCGCTTCGAGCAGCTGCAGGTGACCGGCATCCCGGCCGGGCTGCCCTCCGAGCTGCTGCAGCAGCGACCCGACATCCGCCGTGCCGAGCAGGACCTGATCGCGGCCAACGCGCGCATCGGCGTGGCCAAGGCCGCCTACTTCCCGACGCTCTCGTTGACCGGTGGCGCCGGCTATGCGTCCACCGAGCTGCGCAACTTCGGCCAGCTGACGTCCAACTTCTGGAACTATGGTCCGCAGATCGCGGCCACGCTGTTCGACGGTGGCCGCATCGCCGGAAACGTGCGCGAGGCCGAGGCACGCCAGCGCGAGCTGGTCATCGCCTACCAGCGCGCGATCCAGGCCGCGTTCCGCGAGGTCGACGACGCGCTCGCCAGGCACAAGCTGCTCGGCGACCGCATCGGGGTCCAGCAATTGCAGATCGCCGCCACGCAGGAGGCGGCGCGGCTGGCCCGCAATCGCTACGAAGGCGGCTACTCCAGCTACCAGGAGGTGCTGGATGCCGAGGCGCTGGTGCTGCAGTCGCAGATCAGCAACGTCAACGCGCAGGGCAACCAGCTGGACGCCTTGATCGCGGTGTTCCGCACCATGGGTGGGGGTTGGACATCGCAGGCCGAATCCTTGGCCGCGGGCGCGCCGCGCCAATGACGTGTTAGCAGCAGCAAAGCAAGAACGCCAGGAACCGCAGCAATGACCGAACAAAGCAAGAAAGTCGCCCTGCCGGCCTACCTGCCGCGCCGGCTGGAGGCCTTCCGCATCGCGCGCGATTCGGGCCACAGCTACCTCATCCGCGACAAGCTGCTGGGCAAGACCCACGACTTCGAGCCCTGGCAGTTCTTCGTGCTGGAAGTGCTGCCGGGCTGCGAGGATTTCGCCAAGCTGGCCTCGGTGTTCGAAGACCGCTTCGGCCAGAAGCTCACGCCCGAGCAGCTGCGCGCGCTGTTCGCGACGCTGGCCGACAACAAGCTGCTCGACGACGAGGCCGCGCGCCACCCGCTGCTGGCGCCGTACCTGAAGAAGGGCTACACGGTCAACGAGCAGGGCAAGCCGGAGGTCAAGTCGTTTCAGGGCCTCTCGCCCGGCGCGGTCGTGGCACCGGTGCCGGCGGCCGGCGCGCCGCATGCGGCGCCGCCCGCGCCGGCCCCCGCGGCCGCTGCCGCGAAAGACGAAGAGACTGCGCCCGATGCCACCTTGCCGGCCGGCATCCAGGACGCCTACGGCATCGATTCGCGCACCGTCAAGCGCCTGTGGACGCTGTTCGACCCGACGGCCGCGCTGAAGCTGCTGGTGCCGCCGCTGCTCTGGCTGCGGTACATCGTCTACCCGCTGCCGCTGCTGCTGCTGATGTCGCTGTACATCTTCGGCCGCTACCCGGTGCTGGTGCTCGACGACATCCGGCGCCTGCATGGCACCACCACGCTGCTCGAGCACATCGTCTTCAGCCTGCTGACGATCAACCTCGCCACCACGGTGGCGGTGGCCGCGGTGGCGCACCACTTCCGCGCCAGTGTCAAGGCCATCGGCATCTCGATCTTCCTCGGCTTCCTGCCGCGCTTCGTGGCCCGCATCACGAATGCCGAGCAGCTGAGCCGGCGCGAGAAGCTCTGGCTGCACGGCACGCCGCTGATCATGCGCGCGCTGCTGTTCTCGCTGGGCATGCTGATGTGGTACACGCTGCGCGACCAGTCCGGGCTGCTGCCGAAGGTGGGCCTTGGCGTGGCGCTGCTGACCGCGCTGGACGTGGTGTTCGCCTCGGCCAACCCCTTCGTCAAGGGCAGCCTCTACCACCTGATCACCACCTGGACCAACGAGCCGCACCTGCGCGGCAAGGCCTTCAAGGCGGTGGTCGCCCGCATGCGCGGCGACCGCTTCAAGGAGGCCGAGAGCAACCTGCTGGTCGGCTACGGCCTGGCCACCTTGCTGTACTCGTACGTGCTGATCGGGCTCGCGGTGTTCATGGTCGCGGTGTTCCTCGGCCAGGCGCGGCTGGGCGGCATCTCGATCCTCCTGGCGCTGGCGCTGGGCCTGTACCTGATCCGCGGCACGATCAACCGCTTCCGGCTGATCGGCGAAGCCTACGAGCGCAGCGAACGCTTCGAGCGCTGGCGCCAGCGCGCGCTGCCGGTCGCGGCCGAAGGCGAGAAGCCGGTCGAGCCCAGCGCCAAGAGCCGGTTCTGGTCCTATGTGCGCGGCGCGGCGCTGATCATCTTCATCGTCATCCTGTTCCTGCCCTACCCGTACGAGCCGGGCGGCCCGATCAAGATCTACCCGAGCAAGCAGGAGCCGCTGGGCACCGACGTGCCGGGCCTGGTGTCCGAGGTGTACTTCGACGGCGGCGAGAAGGTCAGGAAGGGCACGGTGATCGCCAAGCTCACGGTGCCCGACATCGAGGCCGCGCTGGCCACCCTGGAAGCGCAGGTGATCGAGCAGACCAAGGTGGTGGCCGACCTGAAGGCGCGGCCCAAGCCCGAGGAAGTGACGCTGGCCGAGCGCGACCTCGACGTCGCGCGCAAGCACCTCGACTACAGCCGCGAGAAGGTGCCGCGCTACGAGAAGCTGTATGCCGACCACAGCATTGCCTTCGACGAGCTGGACGCCGCGCGCCGCACCCGCGATGTCGATGCCGAGCAGGTGGCGCAGAAGGAGGCCGCGCTGGCGCTGGTGAAGACCGGCGTCACGAAGGAGCACATCGAGGCGGCCGAGGCCAAGCTGGTGGCGCTGAAGGAAGAGCGCGACGGGCTGAAGCAGAAGGTCGGGCGCACCACGCTGACCATGCCCTTCGACGGCGCCATCCTCACGCTGCACCTGAAGCAGAAGGTCAATGCCTACCTCGACCGCGGCCAGCCTTTCGCGGTGGTCGAGAACACCGAGTACGTCACCGCCGAGATCGAGGTGCCGGAGCCCGACATCGCCCAGGTCCGCATCGGTTCGCCGATCCGGGCACGGCCCAATCCCTACAGCGACGTCGAGTTCGAAGGCAAGGTCACGGTGATCGACCGCAACATCACCGTGCAGCCCTTCGGCAACGTGATCAAGGTGATCGCCGAGATCAAGAACCGCGACGACCTGCTGCGCACCGGCATGGGTGGCTACGCCAAGATCGGCGGCCCGACCCTGCCGGTGTGGAAGGCCTTCACGCTGGCGGTGGTGCGCTTCTTCAACGTGCAGGTGTGGTCCTGGATCCCATGATCTCGCCCGGGCTCAAGAAAGCGGCGCGGCGGCCGAAAAGGCCGTCATGCCCGCCCACCGTTTTGCCGCCGCTGTGTTGCTCGCCCTCGGCCTGGCCGGCCTGGCCTGGCCAGCCCGCGCCGGCGCGCTGAGCGACAGCGTGGCCGCCCAAGCCGCCGAGATGCGCAGCCTGATCGACGCCAGCGGCGCACGCCGCCGCCCCAGCGACCTGGACGACGACGACCCCGGCGGCACGCTGGTGCTGCCGGCCGGCGCACGCATCGAGCGCGACATCGCCTATGGCAGCACCGCCGAGCAGCGGCTCGATGCCTACATCCCCGCCGGCGCCACCCAGGCGCCGCTGCTGGTGATGGTCCATGGCGGCGCCTGGATGATCGGCGACAAGGCCAACCCCGGCGTGGTGGCCAACAAGGTCGGCCGCTGGCTGCCGCGCGGCTACATCCTGGTCTCGGTCAACTACCGGCTGGTGCCACGCGCCACGCCGCTGGAACAGGCCGATGACGTGGCCCGCGCGCTGGCGCTGGTGCAGCAGCGCGCCGCCAGCTGGGGCGGTGACGCGAAGAAGCTGGTGCTGATGGGCCATTCGGCCGGCGCGCACCTGGTCTCGCTGCTGGCCGCCGACCCGGCCATCGGCCAGGCCCGCGGCGTGGCCAGGTGGCTCGGTACCGTCTCGCTCGACAGCGCCGCGATGGACGTGGTGGCCACGATGCAGGCGCCGCACTACGGCTTCTTCGACACCGTGTTCAAGAACGACAGGGCGGTGTGGACGCAGAGCTCGCCCTTGCACCGGCTGAGCAGTGCGCCGCAGGCGCCGATGCTGCTGGTCTGCTCGAGCAAGCGCGACAACGCCTGCGCGCAGAACCGCGCCTTCTCGGCCAAGGCCAACGGCCTGGGCGGGCGCACCACGGTGCTGCCGGTGGCGCTGTCGCACCGCGAGATCAACCAGGACCTGGGCCAGCCCGGCGAGTACAGCGACGCGGTCGATGCCTTCGTGAAGACACTGGGCCTGCCCTGAACCCGGGCGGCGGATACTCCGCACGCCTTGACCACCCCCGTCCCTTCCTCCGCCCCCGCGCGTTCGCGCGCGCTCGACGGCTTCCGCGGCGCCACCGTGGCGTTGATGATCGTCGTCAACAACCCCGGCAGCTGGAGCGCGCTGTACCCGCCGCTGGCGCATGCCAGCTGGCACGGCTGCACGCCCACCGACCTGGTGTTCCCGTTCTTCCTGTTCGCGGTGGGCAATGCACTGGCGCTGGTGATGCCGGGCTACCGCCAGCTCGACGGCGCGGCCTTCGCGGCCAAGGTCGCCAAGCGGGTTCTGCTGATCTTCGGCATCGGCCTGCTGCTGAACGCCGCGCCGTTCGTGCGCTGGGACGAGCACGGCGCGCTGGTGATGCGCGACTGGGAGCGCCTGCGCTTCATGGGCGTGCTGCAGCGCATTGCGCTGGCCTGGGGGTTGGCCGCGCTGATCATGCGTTATCAACCCGCCCCGCGCGCGCTGCTGGGCTGGGCCGGCGCGCTGCTGCTGGTCTACTGGGGCGCCTGCGTGGCTTTCGGCGCAGCGGCCGATCCCTACAGCCTGGAAGGCTTCTTCGGCACCGCGCTGGACCGCGCGCTGCTCGGCCCCGGCCACCTGTACCGCGGCGAGGGCGTGCCCTTCGACCCCGAGGGCCTGGCCAGCACCGTGCCGGCGGTGGCCCAGGTGCTGCTGGGCTGCTGGGCCGGCGAGCGGCTGCGCGACGGCGGCGCCCGCGCCGAGACGCTGCTGCGCCTGTTCGTTGCCGCGGTGGCGCTGGCGCTGCTGGCCTATGCGTGGCAGCTGGCGATGCCGGTCAACAAGAAGATCTGGACCAGCTCCTACGTGCTGCTGACCAGCGCGCTGGCGATCGCGGCGCTGGCCACCACGGTGTGGCGGGTGGACCTGCGCGGCCACCGTGGCGCCGCGCTGGCCTTCTGCGAGGTCTTCGGCCGCAACCCGCTGTTCATCTATGCGATGAGCGGGCTGATCCCGCGCTTCCAGGGCCTGCTGCGCTGGCAGGACGGTGTCGACGCCCGCGGCGCGCCGCGCTTCACGACGCCGCTGGACTGGGCCTGGCAGCACCTGTTCGCGCCGCTGCCGGTGGACCCGCGCCTGGCCTCGCTGCTGATGGCGCTGGCCACCCTGGCCGGCTACTGGCTGCTGGGCTGGTGGCTGCACCGACGCCGCATCTACCTGCGTGTCTGAGCGCTTGTGCGGGGCGCCGCCCAACGCACAATCGCCGCGATGAACATCGAGATCCGCGCGCTGGCGCCCGAGGGCCTGAACGATTTCCTGGGCTTCTTCGAAGGCGAGGCCTTCGCCGACAACCCGAAGTGGGCCTCGTGCTTCTGCCAGTTCCTCTACGTCGACCACCGCGTCGTGCACTGGCCCGGCCGCAGCCACGATGAGAACCGCGCGGCCGCGTGCGAGCGCATCGCCTGCGGCCGCATGCAGGGCTGGCTGGCCTTCGACGAGGGGCGGCCGGTGGCCTGGTGCAGCGCGGCGCCACGTCGGCTGATGGCAGCCTTCGACGACGCGCCCGACCCCGAGGCCGGGCACATCGGCCAGATCGGCTGCTTCGTCGTGGCCAAGAGCCATCGGCGCAGCGGCATCGCCACGCGCCTGTTGAACGCCGCTTGCGAAGCCTTCCGCGCGCAGGGCTTGCGCATCGCGGAGGCCACACCGCTGTCCGGCGCGGGTACGGATGCCCAGCAGCACTACGGGCCACTGGCCATGTTCCTGGCAGCCGGCTTCGTGCCGCTGCGCGAGGAAGACGGCAAGACCATCGTGCGGCGGTCGCTGCTTGACTAGGCAACTCGACGCGACCCCGGCCGCTGGCGCCGGCGAACTGCGCCTGGCCCATGCGCTGGTGTTCATCACCCCCGCGCTGTGGTGCGTGAACTACCTGGTGGCGCGCTGGGCGCCGGGGGTCATCGCGCCGCATGCGCTGGCGCTGGGCCGCTGGTGCATTGCGGCGCTGCTGCTGCTGGCGCTGTGCCGCGACGAGCTGGCCGCCAAGCGCGCGCACATCCGCGCCGAGGCCGGGCAATTCCTCGTGCTGGGGGCCCTGGGCATGTGGGTCTGCGGCGCCTTCGTCTACATCGGCGGGCGCAGCACGCCGGCGCTCAACATCGGCCTGCTGTACGCGGCCGCGCCGGTGCTGATCGCGCTGGTCTCGGCGCTGTGGCTGCACGAGCGGCTGCGGCCGCCGCAACTGCTGGGCGTGGCCCTGGCGCTGGCCGGCGTGCTGTACATCCTGTGCAAGGGCGATGCGCATGCGCTGGCCCGGCTGCAGATCAACCCGGGCGATGCCTGGGTCTCGGTGGCGGTGCTGTGCTGGGCCGCGTATTCGCTGCTGCTGCGTGCCTGGCCCTCGGCCTTCGGCGCCACCGCGCGGCTGGCGCTCATCGCCTGCGGCGGCATCGTCGTGCTGCTGCCCTTCACGGTGCTGGAAGCCGTGCTGTGGCTGCCCACCGCCTGGTCCTGGCAGGCGCTGGGCCTGGTGCTGGCGGCCGCGCTGCTGCCGGGGGCCGCAGCCTATGCCGCCTATTCGGTGATGCAGCGCGTGCTGGGCGCGGCGCGCGTCGGGCTGGTGCTGTACCTCGGGCCGCTGTACAGCGCGCTGATCGGCTGGCTGGTGCTGGGCGAGCCGATCGAGGCCTTCCACGGCATCGGCGCACTGCTGATCCTGCCGGGCATCTGGCTGGCGACGCGACGCTGAGCCGCGGCACGGGCGCCGCCGCAGTCGGTCAGCTGAAGCTCAGCAGGCGTGCGTCCTGCGAAAACGCGAGCAGTCCTTCGACCGCACCGCGCTTGACCCGCTCGATCATGGTCTGCAAGGCGGCCTCGACGGCCTGCGGCGACGGGGCCAGACCCTGGCTGCCGGACAGGCCGGCCACGAACACCACGGACCAGGGCGGCCCCATGCGGCGCGATTCCTCGACCAGGGCGTCGAAGCTGCCCAGTTCGTCGACCGTCTTGTCGCAGCACATCAGCGGCGTCAGCGCGCCGCCCGCCCCGGCCTCGTAGCGGGCGCGCTGCGCCGGCGTGGCATCGGCCGGCAGCTCGGCACCAGTGAACACGAACAGCAGCGCCTGGGGCTCAGGCTGCGCGGCGGCGGCAGCGACGAGCTGCTCGAAAGCGGTGGCTGGCATGCCGGGCATGGTGCGCCCGCGCCGCGGCCGCGGGCTTGAGAAGGATCAAGTGCGGAGAGCGTCCTCCGGCTATGGTCGGGTTGACGCGGGCGTGGCATCGCCGCACCGGCGAGCGCCGCGCGTCAGGGAGCAGACATGGCACTGGAACATGCGATCGCCGGGGTGCCGCTGGACGTCCGGCCGCTCGCCGACCGGCTGGCGGAAACGCCGTCCGCCGCGCTCTTCAAGTCGAAGGACCTCGAGGTGATGCGGCTGGTCCTGCGCGCCGGCAAGAGCCTGCCGGTGCACCAGGTGCCGGGCGAGATCACGATCCAGTGCATCGAGGGCAGCCTGGCGATACCGCTGCCCGCCTCGGTCGTGACGCTGCGGGCGGGCGAGCTGCTGTTCCTGGCCGCGGGCACGCCGCACGGCGTGCAGGCGGTGACCGACACCTCGGCGCTGGTCACCATCGCGTTGCGATCCTAGGCGGCGCGGCAGCCGGGCCGCGCCCGCGACTCACCAGCCGTCTACGAAGCGCCCGCCGCTGCCGCGCGGCTTGCGCGCCGCGCTGTCCAGCCCGCGCAGCAGCCAGGCGCGCGTGTCGGCGGGGTCGATCACCGCGTCGATCTCCAGCGTGGTGGCCATGTTGATCGCCGAACCGCGGCGGTACTGCTCGGCCACCAGCTTCTGGTACAGCGCCTCGCGCTCGGCGCCTTCGGCCGCCGCCTCGAGTTCCTTGCGGAAGCCCAGGCGCACCGCGCCTTCCAGGCCCATCGCGCCGAATTCGCCGGTGGGCCAGGCGATCGTGAACACCGGCGCGTCGAAGCCGCCCACCGCCATCGCCTGCGCGCCCAGCCCGTAGCCCTTGCGCACCACCACCGTGAAGCAGGGCACCGAGAGCTTGGCGGCCGCCAGGAACATGCGGCAGGCATGGCGCACCTGGGCCTGGCGCTCGATGTCGGGGCCGACCATGAAGCCGGGCGTGTCGCACAGCGACAGCAGCGGCAGGCCATGCGCTTCGCACAGCTGCAGGAAGCGCGCGGCCTTGCTGGCGCCTTCAGGGTCGATCGCGCCGCCCAGGTGCTGCGGGTTGTTGGCGATCACGCCCATCGGCCGGCCTTCGATGCGCACCAGCGCGGTGATCATGCCGGCGCCGAAGCCGGCGCGCAGTTCCAGCACCGAGTCCCTATCGGCCACATGACGCAGCAGTGCGCGCATGTCATAGGCGCGCACGCGGTTCTCCGGCACGGCGTGACGCAGCAGGCGCGCATCGTCGGCCTGCCAGGGCTGGACCGGTCCCTGGAAGTAGGACAGGTACTGGCGCGCCGCGGCCACTGCCGCGGCCTCGTCGTCCACCAGCAGGTCGACCACGCCGTTGGCATGCAGCTCGGCCGCGGGGCCGATTTCCTCGGGCCGGAACACGCCGAGGCCGCCGCCTTCGATCATCGCCGGGCCGCCCATGCCGATGTTGGCGGCGCGGGTGGCGACGATGGTGTCGCAGCAGCCCAGCAGCGCGGCGTTGCCGGCGAAGCAGCGGCCGTGCACGATGCCCAGCACCGGCACCTGGCCCGACAGCGCGGCGAACTGGCTGAAGGTGTGGTTGTTCAGCCCGGCGACGATGGGCATGTCCACGTCGCCCGGCCGGCCGCCGCCGCCTTCGGCGAACAGCACGGTGGGCAGCTTCAGCTGGTGGATCAGGCCCAGCAGCCGGTCCTTCTTGGCATGGTTGCGGAAGCCCTGCGTGCCGGCCAGCACGGTGTAGTCGTAGGCCATCACCGCGCAGCGCGAGGCCTGGTCGCCAAAGTGAGCGGCATTGACGGTGCCGATGCCGGTGACCATGCCGTCGGCCGGCGTCTGGCGCACCAGTTCGTCGACCGGACGGCGCCGCGTCTGCGCCGCGATGGCGTAGGCGCCGTACTCGATGAACGAGCCGGGGTCGCACAGGTCCGCGATGTTCTCGCGCGCGCTGCGGCCGCCGGCCGCGTGGCGGCGGGCGATGGCCTCGGGCCGCGCGGCATCCAGCGTCAGCGCGCTGCGCTCGAGCACGCGCTGCAGGTCGGCGCGGAGGTGGTCCAGGTCCAGCGCATGCGCGGCCGCCTGCTGCTGCGCATCGGCATCGGCCGGTGCCAGCAGCATCAGCAGCTGGCCCTCGTCGACGAAGTCGCCCGCCGCGACGCGCAGCGCCTCGACCCGCACCGCCTGCGGCACCGCGATGCCGTGCTGCATCTTCATCGCTTCGAGCACCAGCGCTTCGGCCGCGGCGGCCAGCGCCTGGCCGGCACCGGCGTGCAGCTGCACCACGCGCCCGGCCATCGGCGCGCGCAGGCCGATCAGGCCTTCGGGCACCGCTTCGTCGGCCGGCGGCACGGCGGATGCAGCCGATGCCGGCAGCGGCGGATGGTCGTCCTGGTGGGCGGCCAGCCGCGCCTGCAGTGCGGGCCACTGCTGTTCCAGCCAGCGCGTGTGCACCCGGTGGTGCGGCAGCGCCTCGTGCGCGGCCAGCGTGCGCAGCAGCGGCAGGTTGGTGGCCAGGCCGGCGATGCGGCATTCGGCCAGCGCGCGCTGCGAGCGGCGCAGCACGTCCTCGAAGCGTGGGCTGCCGTGGTGGACGATCAGTTTGGCCAATAGCGAATCGTAGTGCGGCGAGGGCGCGAAGTCGGCGCGCGCCTGGCTGTCCACCCGCACGCCGGGGCCCTGCGCGAACTCGCAGCGGGTGATGCGCCCGCTGGCCGGCCGCGCCTGGCCCTGCGCGTCCAGCTGCTCGGCGTTGATGCGCCACTGCACCGCGAAGCCGCGCTCGGCCGGCGGGTGCGCCGGGTCCAGCCCCAGCGCCGCCAGCGGCTGGCCGGCGGCGATGGCCAGCTGCAGCTGCACCAGGTCCAGCCCGGTGACGGCTTCGGTGACGGTGTGCTCGACCTGCAGCCGCGGGTTGGCTTCGATGAACACGAAGGGCAGGTCGGCCGATGCCTCGTCCACCAGGAACTCGAAGGTGCCCAGGCTCTGGTAGCCGCTGGCGCGCGCCAGCGTCAGCGCGGCCTGCACCAGGCGCTCGCGCAGCGCGGGCGCGAGCGTCGGGCTCGGTGCGATTTCCACCAGCTTCTGGAAGCGGCGCTGCAGCGTGCATTCGCGCTCGCCCAGCGCCATCACCTGGCGGCCGTCGCCGATGACCTGCACCTCGATGTGCCGCGCCTGCGCGATCAGCCGCTCGGCATACACCGCGCCGACACCGAAAGCCGCCTGCGCCTCGGCGCTGCAGCGTTCGAAGGCTTCGGGCAGCTGCGCCGGATCGCTGACCGCGCGCATGCCGCGGCCGCCGCCACCGGCCACCGCCTTGAGCATCAGGCCGCACTGCGGATCGTGCGCACGCTGCTCGGCGAAGAAGGCCTGCAGCTGCGCGAGCCCGGCCGCGCCGGTGCCGGGCAGCAGCGGCACGCCATGCTCGGCAGCCAGCGCGCGGGCGCGCGCCTTGTCGCCGAACAGCGCCAGCTGCGCCGGTGTCGGGCCGACGAAGCGCAGGCCCGCGGCGGCACAGGCCTCGGCGAAGTCGGCGCGCTCGCTCAGGAAGCCGTAGCCGGGGTGCACCGCGTCGCAGCCGGTCTGGCGGGCGATGGCCACCAGCGCGGCAATGTCCAGGTACGCCGCCGGGCCGGTGGCCTGCAGCGCCACCGCCTCGTGGGCCAGCGTGCAGTGCGGCGCTTGCGCATCGTCGCGCGCGAACACCGCGACGGTGGCGATGCCTATGTCCTGCGCCGCGCGGAGGATGCGCAGCGCGATCTCGCCGCGGTTGGCGACCAGCAGCTTGGCCAGGCTCATGCTGCGTCCTTCAGCAGCCGGCGCAGCACCTTGCCGGCGCCGGTGGCGGGCAGGGCGTCGATGAAGCGCACGCTGCGCGGGGCCTTGTACGAGGCCATGTTCTCGCGCGACCAGGCGATCAGCGCTTCCTCCGTCACGCGCTGGCCGGGCTTCAGCACGATGAAGGCGCGCACCACCTCGCCCTTCTCGGCATCGGGCACCGCGATGGCGGCGGCCTGCGCCACCGCCGGGTGCTTGATCAGGATGGTCTCCACCTCCTCGGGGAACACGCTGTAGCCGGAGACCTTGATCATTTCCTTGAAGCGGCCGATGAAGGTGAGGTAGCCCTCGGCATCGAGCCGGCCCATGTCGCCGGTGTGCACCCAGCCGTCGCGCAGGGTCTTCTCGGTGGCCTCGGGCTTGCGCCAGTAGCCCTGGAAGGTGCCGCGGCTCTTCAGCACGATCTCGCCCACCTCGCCGGCCGGCTGGTCCTCACCGGTGTCGGGGTTCAGGATGCGCAGCTGCACGCCGGGCACGGGCTTGCCATGCGCGCCCCAGCGGATGGCCTCGCGCGGCATGTAGGTGTCGCAGGTGTGGGTCTCGGACAGGCCGTAGGCCGCCTCGAAGCTCTCGCAGTTCGGCGCATGCTCGCGCCACTGGCGCGCCAGCCCTTCGGTGAAGGTGATGCCGAAGCTGGTGACCGGGTTGAAACGCAGGCTGGAGAGATCGAACTCGCGCACGCCGGGCACCGCCATGCAGGCCACGTTCATCGGCGCGATGCTGTACCACCAGCTGACGCGGTGCCGCGCGATGGCCTGCACCGTGGCCAGCGGGTCGAAGCGGAACATCAGCACGCTGGTGGCGCCGGTGAACAGCGTGACGTTGATGCCCATCAGCATGCCGGCGATGTGGTACAGCGGCGCGATGGCCAGCAGCACCGCATCGCCCGACACGCCGTTGCAGCCGGCGGCCGCGGCGGTCTTGAACAGCGCGTTGTCGTAGCTGAGCATCGCCCCCTTGGGCAGGCCGGTGGTGCCGGAGGTGTAGGTCATCAGCGCCACGTCGTCCATGGCCAGTGCGGGCTGCGGCGGCAGCGCGTCGCCCTGCGTGGCTTCGAGGAAATCGAGGCAGCCGGCCGGCACGCTGCGCGGCACGTCGCGCAGCGCCAGCAGCTCGGGCGGCACGTCGATGGTCGGCGTGGCCGGCAGCAGGTCGGCGTAGTGCACGACGAACACATGCTCGAGCGCCGTGCCGGACCGCACCTTGTCGACCACCGGCAGCAGCGGCGCGGCGGCGACGATGACGCGGGCCTGCAGGTCGTCGAGCTGGTACTGCAGCTCGTGCTCCTTGTTCAGCGGCCCGCAGGGGCAGACGATGGCGCCGAGCTTCTGGATGGCCACGTGCGCCATCACGTACTGCGGGCAGTTGCCCATGAACAGCGCCACCGGCTCGCCGCGGGCGACGCCCAGCGCGGCCAGGCGCGCGGCGAACGCGTCGCTGGCGCGGTCGAGCTCGGCATAGCTGATGGCACGGCCGTACCACAGGAAGGCCGGCTTGCGCGGCTGGCGCCGCGCGTGGGCGCGCAGGTACTCGTGCAGCGGCGCGTCCAGCGGAATCGGGAGGGTGGGGTCCATGCGGGGCTTCCAGGGTGAAGGACCGATCAGGGTTTCCGATCGTCCGGCGGGCTTGCCTGTTTCTACCAAACGGTAGAACAATGCTACCCAGCGGTAGAAACGTTGACCAGCCCCGTGAAATCCCCCGTCGTGCCGCCGCGCCGCCAGCGCGTGCCCACCGCCGGCACCGATGCCGCGCGCGAGCGCATCCTGCGCGCGGCCGAGGCGCTGTTCCACCAGCAGGGCTACGAGCGCACCACCATCGAGCAGATCTGCGCCACGCTGGGCGTGACCAAGCCCTACGTCTACTACTACTTCCACAACAAGCAGGAGATCTTCGAGACCCTGTCGTGGACGCCCACCGTGGCCTGCTTCACCGTGCTGGACGGCGACGAGGACGCCGGCCGCCCCGCGCACGAACGCGCCGCGGGCGCGCTGCAGCGCCTGATCCGCGCCACCCTCCAGCACTACCCGGCGGCCTTCTTCGCCTACCGCGAGCCGCAGGCCTACCGGCCCGCGTACATCGCCGAGCAGAAGCGCATCGCGCACCACTTCTACGACAAGTTCTGCGCGCTGCTCGAGGAAGGCCGCGCTGCCGGCCAGCTGCGCTTCAACGACACCATGATCACCGCGCTGGCGGCCTGCAGCCTGCCCGGCTTCCTGCACAGCTGGTACCGGCCCGAAGGCCGGCTGGCGCCCGAGGCCGTGGTGCAGGAGCTCACCACCCTGGCCTGCCGCGTGATCGGGCTGGACTTTCCCCCGCACACCCCTGAATGGAGACCCTCATGAACGCCGTCAAGCGCAGGCTTGCACCCCTGGACCGGGCCGCCCTGGCCGCCCTGGCCGCCCTCATGGTCGCGAGCGCCCCGGCGCGCGCCGAAGAGAGCTTCAAGATCGCCTTCATCGACCCCTTGTCCGGCCCCTTCGCCGCGGTGGGCGAGCTGATGCTGGCGCATGTGCAGTACGGCGTCGACCAGGTCAATGCCAAGGGCGGCATGGCCAAGGGCGTGAAGCTGCAGCTGCTGCAGTTCGACAGCAAGCTCTCGGCGCAGGAAAGCCAGAGCGCGCTGCAGTCGGCCATCGACCAGGGCGCCAAGGTCGTCGTCACCGGCGGCTCGGGCTCCACCGTGGTGGCCGCGCTGGTGGATGCCGCGGCCAAGCACAACGAGCGCAACCCCGATCGTCCGGTGATCGTGATCAACCATTCGTCGATCGACCCCGACCTCACCGGCAAGCGCTGTAATTTCTGGCACTTCCAGATGGAGGCCAACACCGCGATGAAGATGAAGGCGCTGGCCAACTACATCAAGCGCCAGCCCGACATCCACAACGTCTACCTGCTGAACCAGGACTATGCGCACGGCCGGCAATGGGCCAAGCACGGCCAGGAAATGGTGGGTCTGGCGCGGCCGGACATCAAGTTCGTCGGCAGCGAGTTCACCGCCATCGGCCGCGTCAAGGACTTCGCGCCCTATGTCTCGAAGGTCAAGGCCGCCGGGGCCGACAGCGTGATCACCGGCAACTGGGGCCCGGACATGACGCTGCTGCTGCGCGCGGCCGGCGACACCGGCGCGAACCTGCGCTACTTCAACCACAGCGCCGGCGCGGTGCCGGGCACGGTGACGGCGGTGTCGCTGGCCAGGATGGGCCAGCTGACCTGGGTGGCCGAATGGCATCCGGGCCAGGGCGAGGTGCCGAAGGCCGAGGCGCTGGCCCAGGCCTTCCAGGCCAAGACCGGCAAGGGCTTCCTCGCGCCGCGCATCGAGGTGGTGCCGCACTTCCTGGTGGCCGCCGCCGCGAAGGCCAGGTCGCTGGATGCGCTGAAGCTGGCGCGCGCGATGGAAGACCTGACGGTCGACAGCGTCGTCGGCCCGCTGCGCATGCGCGCCGAAGACCACCAGCTGCTGCTGCCGCAGGTGGTGAACACCATCGCGCCGGTGGACGGCAAGACGGTGAAGGTGGGCTACGAGGGCACCAACTACGGCTTCCGCACCGATGCCGTGTTCAGCGGCAACGAGCTGGCGCAGGGCACCGAGTGCAAGATGCAGCGCCCCGGCTGACGGCCTGATCAGCTGCGCACGGCCTGGCGGATCAGCGCCTTGAGCTCGAGCCAGTAGGGGTGCGAGAAGCCCCACTGGCGCTGCGTCATCGCCACCGCGGCCACCTTGTCCTGCGGCGAGATCCACCAGTGCGTGCCGGCCAGCCCGCCCCAGTGCAGGTCGCCCACCGCGTCGGCGGGATCACCGGCCCAGCGCTGCACCGTCAGCCCGCCGCCCAGGCTGTAGCCATGGCCGTCGAAACTGCCCATGCCGGCGAAGTTGATCCACACGCCGGGGGCCAGCTGGTTCTCAAACAGCAGCGCCAGCGTCGCGGGCTTCAGCAGCGTGTCGCCACCGGGGCGCAGCGCCTGCAGCAGCGTCACCATGTCCGGCAGCGACGAGACCAGCCCGCCACCGCCCGACTGCTTGGGCACCGGCCGCAGGTAGGCGCCGGGGTAGGGATAGTCGTCGGTGCGCGTGAGGCCGGGCGTCATCGGCGCCATCAGGTCGGCGCCGGCGTAGATGGCGGTCAAGCGGCCGCGCTGTTCGTCCGTCAGCACGAAGCCGGTGTCGTGCATGCCCAGCGGCTGCAGGATGCGCGTGGCGAGGAAATCGCCGAAGCGCTGGCCGCTGATCACCTCCACCAGCCGCGCCACCACGTCGGTGGCAATCGAGTACTCCCAGCCGGTGCCCGGGTGGTAGGCCAGCGGCAGTGCACCCAGGCGCTCGACCATCTCGGCCAGGCTCAGCAGCGGGCCCATGATCTGGGCCTTGCCGTAGGCTTCGAACAGCAGGCTGCCGGGGTCCAGCAGGCCGTAGCTCAGGCCCGAACTGTGGCTCAGCAGCTGGCGTACCGTGATCGGCGAGCGCGCCGGTTCAGTGTCGTCCAGGCGGGTGGCGCCCGGCTTCAGCACACGGCGATTCGCCAGCGCCGGCAGCCAGCGCTCGACCGGGTCGTCGAGCTGGAAGTGGCCGTCTTCCCACAGCAGCAGCGCGGCGCAGGAGGTCAGCAGCTTGGTGTTCGAGAACACGCGGAACAGGTGGTCGCGGCGCAGCGGCACGCGCTGTTCGCGGTCGGCCCAGCCGGCGCAGTGTTCGTCGACGAGGTCGCGGCCCACCAGCACCGCGCAGGAGACGCCGGGCAGCAGCTCGGCATCGACATGGCGCTGCATCGCGGCGTGCAGCGCATCGAATCTCATGGCCATCGTGGGGCTTCCTTGTTGTTGCAGGGGCAGGTGCCGGCCGAGCGGACGGGGTGGCGGCGCACCGTCAACCCGCCGCCTGCTTGATGGCCGCTCTGATCCGAGGGTAGGTGCCGCAGCGGCACAGGTTGCCGCTCATCGCCTGCTCGATCTGCGTGTCGTCGGGCTTCGGCGTCTTCTGCAGCAGCGCGCAGGCGCTCATCAGCTGGCCACTCTGGCACCAGCCGCACTGCGGCACGTCCAGCGTGGTCCAGGCCTTGCGGAGGGCCTCGATCTGCGGGCCCTGCACGCCTTCGATCGTGGTGATGGCCTTGCCTTCGGCCGCGCTGATGGGCGTCACGCAGCTGCGCACGGGCTCGCCGTCCAGGTGCACGGTGCAGGCGCCGCACAGCGCCATGCCGCAGCCGAACTTGGTGCCGGTCATCTTCAGCTCGCCGCGCAGCAGCCAGAGGATGGGCGTGTCGCCTTCAGCCTGCACGGTGACCGGCTGGCCGTTGATGTTCAGGGTGCTTGCCATCTTGTGTCGTTCCTCAGGCGAGGCGCAGCGGCAGCGTGCGCAGGCGCTGGCCGGTCAGTGCGAACAGGGCATTGGCCACCGCCGGCGCGATCGGCGGCGTGCCGGGCTCGCCGACGCCTTCGGGCGGCTCGGCGCTGGCGATGATCTCGGTCTCGATCTGCGGGCATTCGTGGAAGCGCAGCATCGCCTGCTGGTGGAAGTTGGTCTGCTGCACCTGGCCCTTGTCGAGCGTGATCTCGCCGTACAGCGCGGCCGACAGGCCGAACACGATGGCCGACTCCATCTGCTGGCGGATGATGTTCGGATTGACCGCCAGCCCGCAATCGATCACCGCGATGACGCGGTGCACGCGCACCTGCTTGTCGGCCGCGGCCACGGACACCTCGACCACCTGCGCGACGATGCTGCCGAAGCTCTGGTGCAGCGCGATGCCGCGCGCCTTCTTCGCGCCATCGGGCGCGTTGCCAAGGCTGGTGCCCCAGCCCGCCAGCGCGGCGGCGCGCTGCAGCACCTGCCGGTGCCGCGGGTGGCGTTGCAGCAGGCTGGCGCGAAAGGCCACCGGGTCCTGGCCCGCGGCGGACGCGGCCTCGTCGACGAAGCTCTCGGTGAAGAAGGCCTGGTGCGAGTGGCCGACCGAACGCCAGAAGCCCACCGGCACCGGCGTCTCCACGATCACGTGGCCGACCCGCGCGTTCGGCCATTCGTAGGGGTTGTCGAAGGCGCCCTCGGCGGTGGTCTTGTCCGGGCCCGCGCCGGGCAGGCCCCATTGCCGCTTCAGGTACTGCTGCACGATCGACGGGCCGGCAGACGTGGCCTGCCACGCCACCGGCCTGCCCTGCGCGTCGAAGCCGGCCTGGTAGCGGGCAATGCAGGGCGGGCGGTAGAAGTCGTGCGTCATGTCCTGCTCGCGCGACCAGAAGGTCTGCACCGGCCGGCCCGGCAGCGCGCGGGCGATCTGCGCGGCCTGTGCGACGAAGTCGACATCCAGCCGGCGGCCGAAGCCGCCGCCCAGCAGCGTCACCTGCAGCTCGACCTGCTCGGACTTCAGGCCCAGCGCCTGCGCGGCGGCGCCGCGCGCGATGTCGGGTACCTGGGTCGGCGCCCACACGGTGGCGCGGGTCTTGTCGGGCTCGAACAGCACGGTGCAGTTCTGCGGCTCCAGGGTGGCATGCGCCAGCAGCGGTGCGCTGTACTCGGCGCGGATCGTCTTCGCGGCGGACTGCAGCGCAGTGGCCGCGTCACCTGCGTGATAGTAGCCAAAGCCATCGTCGGCATCGAGCGCGGCCTTCAGCTGCTGCTGCAGCCCGGCGCTGGACACCGTGGCGGCCGGGCCGGGGTCCCATTGCACGGCCACCTGCTTCGCGGCCTGCATCGCATGCCAGGGCGTGTCGGCCACCACCGCGATGCCGCCGCTGCCGCCGCGAAGCCCGTCGAAGCGCAGCACCTGCTTGACGCCGGGCAGTGCCTGCGCGGCCTTGGCGTCGAACGATGACACGCTGCCGCCGAGCGTCGGGCACATCAGCACGCTCGCGTACAGCAGGCCGGGCGGCAGCACGTCCAGGCCGAAGCGGGCCGTGCCGTCGCTCTTCGCAGCACTGTCGCGGCGCGGCATCGGCTGGCCGATCAGCGTGAACTTCGCCGGGTCCTTCAGCGCCACGCGGCCGGGCAGGTCCTGCTGCGCGGCGCGTTCGGCCATCTCGCCGAAGCGCGCCTGTTTGCCGCTGCCGGCATGGCGCAACAGGCCGGCTGCGGCCGTGACCTCGCCGGCCGGCACGCCCCAGGCCTGCGCCGCGGCGGCCACCAGCATCGCGCGCGCCGAGGCACCGGCCTCGCGCATCGGCTGCCACAGGTCCTTGATGCTGGACGAGCCGCCGGTCACCATCAGCCCGATCTCGCGCATCGACTTGGCCGTCATCCAGCCGGCGATGCGCTTGAGGCTGCCCTGGTCATCGGGGTGGAAGGGCAGGCCGTCGACGACGGTGGCGAGGTTGTTGTAGATCTTGTCCACCGGCGACATCTCGGTGGCCACGTGCGACCAGTCGGCATCCAGCTCCTCGGCCAGCAGCATCGCCAGCGCGGTGGCCACGCCCTGGCCCATCTCGCTCTTGGCCAGCATGATGGTCACGCGGTCGTCGCGGCCGATCTTCACCCAGCCGTTCAGCGCCGACTGGCCCGCGGCGGTGGGCAAGGGTTGGGCGGTGCGCAGGCGCTGGCGCGGCGGCAGCACCGACCAGCCGATCGCCAGCGCGCCCGCGGCGCCCAGGCTGCCGAGGATGATGCGGCGGCGGCTCACCATGGGGTGGTCTCCAGTGGGGGCAAGGGGTCCATGCGCATGGGGCCAGAGGATAAACCGCGCGCGGCCGCGCCACCGCCGTCTGGGGGGGCGCCGGGCCTTGGGGCAATCCCGGTTCAAGCCGACCCGATGCAGGCCGATATGCTCGGGGTGACATGCCAGCGATGTATGAGGGCCGGGTGACGATGCGGTATGGGGCGGTCGTGGCACTGCTGGGCCTGCTGGCGCCGGCGATGGCGCGTGCCCAGACCGCGCAGGAACTGGCCAACCTGCCGCTGGCGGCCCTGCTGGACATGGAGGTCAGCGGCGCCTCGCGTTTTCCCACGCGGCGCAGCGAGTCGGCCGCCGCCGTGACGGTGATCACGCGCGAGGAGATCCAGGCGCTCGGGCACCGCACGCTCAGCGACGTGCTGCGCAGCGTGCGCGGGCTGAGCCTGAGCACCGACCGCACCTACGACTACGTCGGGGTGCGCGGACTGGCGGCCAGCGGCGACTACAACACCCGCGTGCTGTTGCTGGTGGACGGCAATCGCGTCAACGACGCGCTGTACGACCAGGCCTACCTGGGCGGCGAGTTTCCGCTGGACCTGTCGTTGGTCGAGCGGGTGGAGTTCGTGCCCGGGCCGGGTTCGGCGGTGTATGGCGCGAACGCGCTGTTCGGCGTCATCAACGTCATCACCCGCAGCGCGGCCAGCGGCGGCAGCCAGCTCGCGCTGGGCCTGGGCAGCCAGGGCGAACGGCAGCTCAGCGGCCAGTGGCAGCAGTCCACGGCGGGCGGCGGCTGGCGCATCGCCTTCTCACGAAGCCTGCGCGCAGGCGAGGCGCTGGCCGATCCGACGCCGGGCGCGCCTGCTGCCGCGCCGCCCGGGCACGACGCCGAACAGCGCAGCGCGCTGCACCTGCGCTGGGACCACGGGCCGTGGACCGCCACGTGGCTGCGGGCCGATCGGCGCGTGAACTCGCCGCTGGGATTGGGCGTGGTGTTCGGCGACGCCGGCAACCGCTACCGGGACACGCTTCAGCTGGCCGGCCTGCAACTGGACCAGGCGCTGGGCGGGCACGAGCAGCTGGTGGTCCGCGTGCACGCCGGCAACTACCGCTACCTGGGCGATTACCTGATCGACTACCCGCCGCCGACGCCGAATCGGGATGTCGGCCGTGGCCGCTGGTGGGGCCTCGAGACGCGTGTCACCAGCACCCGCTTCGACGGCCATCGGCTGGTGGCCGGCGCCGAATGGCAGCAGACCACCGAACTGCTGCAGCAGAACTTCGACACCGGGGCCGTACCGGTGTCCTACCTGGACGACCGGCGCCGCAGCAGCCGGGGCGCGCTGTTCGCCGAAGATCAGGTGCGCCTGGGCAGCCAATGGACGCTGCACCTCGGTGCGCGTGTCGACGAGGTGCAGCACTACGGCAACGCCACCAGCCCGCGCGTGGCGCTGGTGTGGCGGCCGACCGCGGCCTGGAGCTGGAAGCTGATGCACGGCGGCAGCTTCCGGGCGCCCAATGCCTATGAGGCCTTCTACGAGGTCGATGGTACGGCCGGCTACCTGCGCAATGCAGCGCTGCGGCCCGAACAGGTGGACGGCGACGAGCTCAGCGCCGAATGGCAGGCCGCGCCGGGCTGGCGCCTCTCGGGTTCGCTGTACCGCAACCGCGGGCGTCAGCTGATCCTGCTCGACTATGACGCGTCATTGGAGCGCTATCGATTCGACAACGGCGGCAGCTTCTCGGCCCGCGGCGCCGAGGTCGAGCTCGAGCGCGCCAGCGGTGCATTGCGCTGGCGCGTCAACGCCAGCTTCAACCAGGACCGCAGCGCCGTCGCGTCGCTCGCGTCGCCGTCGCTGTACCCACGGCGCATGCTCAAGGGCACGCTGGTGCTGCCGCTGGCCCGTGGCTGGCGCCTGGGCCTCGAAGGCGACGCGTCGAGCCGCCGTGGCGCCGCCCCCGGCCAGGCGCTGCTGAACCTCAGCCTCGGGGGTCCGCTGCCGGCGCTGGGTGCGAACCTGCAGCTCACGCTGCGCAACCTGTTCGACAGGCCCTTGCAAGATCCCGGCGGCGATGCGCAGCGCCAGCCGGTCCTGCCGCAGCCTGGGCGCATCGTGCGGCTGGAGCTGGCCTGGCCCTTCAACGGCGCCGGACCGTGAGACCGGACCGATGCTGTGCCGACGTTCCCCGCACCGCTGCGGCCCCGGCCGCGCCAGGCTGATGCGCCTGCTGCTGGCCACGCTGCTGCTGGGCCTGCCCTTGCGCAGCCAGGCGCTGGACGAGCTGCCGCTGAAGGCAGCCATCATCTTCAACCTGCTGCTGTTCGTCGAATGGCCGGGCGAGTCGGAGCTGCCCCCGGGCGCGCCACTGCTGCTGTGCGCCGACCGCAGCGGACCGCTGTGGCCGCACCTGAAGCTGTTGCAGGACCGCCCCGTGCGCCAGCGCCGCCTGGAGCTGCGCGAGGTCGCCTCGGTGGACGATCAGCGCGGCTGCCAGGCCTGGGTGCTGGAGGAGGGCGGCAGCCGCCCGCTGGCCGCCCGCGTGCCGGGCACCGGCGCGGCCCTGGTCATCGGTGATGGCCAGCGGGCCGACGATGGCGGCGTGGTGATTGCGTTGCGCATGATGAACAACCGCCTGCAGTTCGACATCGACATGGCCCAGGCCCGCCAGCAGCGCCTGCTGCTGAGCTCGAAGATGCTGCGCCTGGCCCGGGTGGTGCGCGAATGAAGTGGCCGCTGCGGGCTCGCACGGAAGGTGCGCTGCCGCGCGGCGCGCTGGGCCAGCGGCTGACGCGGGTGGCCCTGGCTGCCGCCGGGCTGGCCCTGCTGGTCACCGGCAGCGTGCTGAACCTGGTGATGATCCAGCAGGCCCGCGAGGCGCTGATCGACGAGACCACCACGCAGGCCCGCGTGATCGCGGCCAACCTGGGCGCTGCGCTGCTGTTCCAGGACGCGCGGGCCGCGGCCGAGATGCTGGCCACGCTGCAGCAATCCAGCGGCGTGCAGCGGGCCGCGGTGTTCGATGCACGGGGCGTGGTGTTCGCCCACTACCAGCGCCCCGGAACCCCCGAGACGGCGGCACTGCTCCCGAACGGCGCCGGCCCGCCCGGCCACACCCTGGGCGGCGGCCTGCTGGTGGTGAACGAGCCGATCGAGCAGGCCGGCGTGCAGATCGGTCGCATCCGCTTCGAGGTGCCGCTGACGCCGCTGCATCGTCGCGCGTGGATCTTCGGTGGCGTCACGGTCGGCGCGGCGGCGCTGGCGATGGCGCTGGCCTATCTGCTGGCGGTGGGCGTGCGGCGCGACGTCGGCCGCATCGAGCGCCGGCTCGACGAGCTGGCCTACCTCGATCCCGTCACCTTGCTGTACAACCGGCACGCTTCACACGCGCACTTGGCGAGTTATGTCACCGAGGCCGATCGCACGGGTCAGGGCTTCTCGATCATCACGATCGACCTCGACGATTTCAAGGCCGTCAACGACAGCCTGGGCCACCCGATGGGTGACGAGCTGCTGCGCCGCATTGCCCAGCGGCTGCAGCAGGCGCTGAAGCCGGGCGCCCGCGCCTACCGCTTCGGCGGCGACGAGTTCGTGATGATCTGCCCCTGGCAGCCCGGCTTCCATGAGCCGCAGCGCTATGGCGCGCTGGCGCAGGAGGTGCTGGGGGCCAGCGTGCGCCTGGGCGGCATCGACACCCGGCTGCGGGGCAGCATCGGCGTGGCCCGCTACCCGGTGGACGGGTCGGGCGCCGACGAGGTGCTGCTCGCCTCCGACATGGCGATGTACCAGGCCAAGGCTGCCGGCAAGAACCAGGTGGCGGTCTTCCACGCCGGGCTGCGCGAATTGAACGAGCAGCGACTGCGCATCGAGAGCGAGTTGCGCATCGGCCTGCGCGAGGGCCAGCTGTGCCTGCACTACCAGCCCATCGTCGACCTGGCCGGGGGCCAGGTGCTGGGCGCCGAAGCCTTGTTGCGCTGGCGGCATCCCCAGCGCGGCCTGATATCGCCGGCGCAATTCATACCGCTGGCCGAGCGCTCGGGCCTGATCGTCGAACTTGGCGAATGGGTATTCCACGAAGCCGCGCGCCAGCTGCAGCGCTGGGCCACGGCCGGCATGCCGCCCTTGCCGGTGGCGGTGAATGTCTCCGCACGGCAATTGCGAGAAGGCCTGCTGCTGCAGCAATTCGAACAGGCCATGGCGGCGAGCGGATGCGACCCGACCCTGCTGGAAATCGAATTGACCGAGCACACCCTGGTGGAGGACGTCGACGACAATCTGCGATTGCTGCATGCACTGCGCGAGCGCGGCGTCCGCGTGGCGATAGACGATTTCGGCACCGGGCTCTCTTCGCTGTCCTATCTGAAACGATTGCCGGCCACGAAACTGAAGATCGATCGCAGCTTCGTGCGCGATCTGCCGGACGACCGCGGCGACGTGGCGATCGTCGAAGCCGCGCTGTCGATGGCGCAGGCCCTCGGCCTGCAGGTGGTGGCAGAAGGCGTCGAGACCGAAGCGCAACGGCAATTGCTGGCTCGCCTGGGCTGCCATGCAGCGCAAGGCTTTCTGTACAGCCCCGCACTCGAGCCCGACGCCTTTGCGCATTGGTGTCTGCAGCATCAACGCGGGCGCCCTGCGATTCGGACTGCGCGGGTATCCGGCAACTGATTCGAGAACCCGATTGTTGCGAATCGTGCATTGCCGGACGGAATGATTCGGCAATTGATTTATGCTGTCGGTCCCTTTCACCCTGAGGCAGTACCGATTCATGGCAAAGTCATTGGCGCAGATTCAGAAGCAAATCGAAGCCTTGCAGCGCGAGGCCGACGCCATCAAGGCCAGCGAGAAGTCGGGTGTCGTCGCCCGCATCAAGGAAGCCATTACCCACTACGGCATCACTGCCGCGGAACTGGGCCTGGGCAAGGGAGGTGTACGGGGCCCGCGCGGTCCGTACAAGAAGCGCGCAAAGAGCGGGGCACCCGCCGCGAAGAAGGCTGGCAAGAAGCCCAATGGCGTCGTGAAATATCGCGACGATGCGGGCAACACCTGGTCCGGCCGTGGCCCGAAGCCGCGCTGGTTCAAGGCGGCGCTGGAGGCCGGCAAGAAGCCGGAAGACCTGCAGGCCTGACACGCCGTCCGGTCCTTGAATGCATGCACGGCGGGCCCTCGGGCCCGCCGTCTTCTTTTGGGTCGCCCGTCTTAATCCTCGCTTCACTTCGCGCTCATGAAGGGCTCATCGGCATTGCGCAGACTTGTGCCATCCGCAATGGGCACTTCGAGGAGCCGATTCATGAAAGCAACGTCGACACTGAAACCGCTGGCCTGGGCCCTGCTGGGTGGTGGCCTGGCGGTGATGACCACGGCCGGGGCATTCGACCTGCCCTGGTTCGGCAAGCACGACAAGTCCGTGCCGCCGGTGGCCATGGCGCCGGTGGCCGCCGCAGCCGCCACCGCGGTGGCACCGGCCCCGCTGCCGCAATTGCCGCCCGGCACGGCCCCGAATTACCGGGCCATCGTTCAGCAATACGGGCCGGCGGTGGTGGGCGTCACCGTCGAGGGCCTGCGCAAGACCTCGGATGAAGACGGCCAGGCCGCCGACCCGATGGAGCGCTTCTTCCGCGGCATTCCGGGCTGGCGCGGTGGCCAGATGCCGGAACAGCCGTTCAAGGGCCAGGGCTCGGGTTTCGTCGTCAGTGCCGATGGCCTGATCCTGACCAATGCGCATGTGGTGCGCGATGCCAAGGAAGTGACCGTGCGCCTGGCTGACCGGCGCGAATTCGCCGCCAAGGTGCTGGGCTCGGACACGGCGACCGACATCGCGGTGCTGCGCATCGACGCCAAGGGCCTGCCGACCGTGCGCCTGGGCGATCCGAAGTCGCTGATGGTGGGCGACTACGTGCTGGCCATTGGCGCGCCGTTCGGACTGGAGCAGACGGCCACCTCGGGCATCGTCAGTGCCAAGGGCCGTTCGCTGCCGGGTGATGCCTTCGTGCCGTTCATTCAGACCGATGCGGCGGTGAATCCCGGCAACTCGGGCGGGCCGCTGTTCGATGCGGCCGGCAATGTGGTGGGCATCAATTCGCAGATCTATTCGCGCACCGGCGGGTTCCAGGGCCTGAGCTTCGCGATTCCGATCGACGTGGCGATGCAGGTGAAGGAGCAGATCGTCGCCACCGGGCGTGCGCAGCATGCCCGCCTGGGGGTGCAGATCCAGAGCCTGACGCAGAACCTGGCCGAGAGCTTCGGCCTGCAGCGGCCCGACGGCGCGGTGGTGGCCAAGGTCGACGCCAAGAGCCCGGCCGCCGCGGCAGGCCTGAAGGCCGGCGACGTGATCCTGGCGGTGGATGGCGAAACCATGGCGCAGGCCGGCAGTGTCTCCAGCCGCATCGGCCTGGCCAAGCCGGGAGACAAGGTCAAGCTGAAGGTGTGGCGCGATCACGCCGAACGCGAGATCACCGTGACGCTGGGCAATGCCAAGGGCGACGACGTGGCCGATGCCGCGAGCCCCGCAGCCCCCGGCGAGCCGCCGCGCCTGGGCCTGGCGCTGCGCCCGCTGTCGCCGCAGGAGCGCAAGCAGGCCGAACTCGACCATGGCCTGCTGGTGCAGGAGGCCGCCGGTCCGGCCGCCAAGGCCGGCATCAACGAAGGCGACGTGGTGATCGCGATCAACGGCAAGCCGGTGAGCTCGATCGAGGACCTGAAACGCGTGCTCGAGTCCAAGCCCAAGAGCGTGGCGCTGCTGGTCTGGCGCGACGGCGACCGGTTGTTCGTGCCGGTGCCGCTCAGCTGATCGTCACAGGTCCGTGCGCAGGCGCCAGATCTCGGGGAACAGAACGACCTCGAGCATCTGGCGCAGGTAGCCGACGCCGCTGGTTCCGCCGGTGCCGCGCTTCTCGCCGATGATGCGCTGCACGGTGGTCAGGTGGCGGAAGCGCCAGAGCCGAAACGCGTCTTCCAGGTCGGTGAGCTCTTCGCCCAGCTGGTACAGGTCCCAGTGCTGCTGCGGCGCGCGGTACACGCTGAGCCAGGCCTGTTCCACCGCGTCATTGGCTTCATAGGGCTGAGTCCAGTCGCGCTCGAGGTGGCTGGCCGGCACCGCGATGCCACGCCGCGCGAGCAGGCGCAGTGACTCGTCGTACAACGAGGGCGTGCGCCAGGCCGCTTCCACCTGCGCCAGCAATTCGGGGCGGTGCGAATGGGGTTTGAGCATCGCGGCCTTCTTGTTGCCGAGGCCGAATTCGATGCAGCGGTACTGCCAGCTCTGGAATCCCGACGAATGCCCGAGGTAGGGCCGGATCGCGCTGTATTCGGGCGGCGTCATCGTCGCCAGCACGTCCCAGGCGTGCACCAGCTGCTCCATGATGCGCGACACGCGGGCCAGCATCTTGAAGGCCGGGGCCAGTTCGTCCGAGGCGATCGCCGCGATGGCCGCGCGCAGCTCGTGCAGCATCAGCTTCATCCACAGCTCGCTGGTCTGGTGCTGCACGATGAACAGCATCTCGTTGTGGTCCGGCGACAGCGGGCGCTGGGCGTTCAGCACCGCATCGAGCTGCAGGTAGTCGCCATAGCTCATGTCGCGCGCGAAATCGAGCTTCGCGCCGTGGTGGCTGGTGGGGGATTCGGAAGGGTTCATGTCACGGCGCTGCGTTGGTGAAAACGGGGCTGCTGCCATTCGGCGCTGGCCATCACGAGGCGCAGCTGCTCCACCGCGTCCCACACGTCGACGAAGCGGGTGTAGAGCGGGGTGACGCCGAAGCGCAGGATGTCGGGCAGGCCGTCGCGGGCATCGCCGGCGCGGAAGTCGCCGACGACGCCGCGGGCGATCAGCGCCTGCACGATGGCGTAAGCGCCTTTGTCGCGCGCCAGGCAGACCTGGCTGCCACGGCGGGCATCGTCGCGCGGCGAGGCGAGGGAGAAGCCCTGGCCGGCCAGGCGCGTCTCGACCAGCTGCATGAACAGCCGGGTCAGGGCCAGCGACTTGGCCCGCAGCGCGGCCATGCCGCCCAGCGCCTCGGCCGCCAGCACGGTGTCGACGCCACATTCCAGCGCCGCGAGGCCGATCACCGACGGGGTGCCGCACAGATAACGCGTGATGCCAGCGGCCGGGCGGTAGCCCGGGGTGAACTCGAAGGGCGCGGCATGGCCGATCCAGCCCGACAGCGGCTGCTCGAAGCGCGAGACAAGGCGCGGGCGCACCCAGGCGAAGGCCGGCGCGCCGGGGCCGCCGTTGAGGAACTTGTAGCCGCAGCCGACGGCGAAGTCCGCCCCGTCGGCGACGAGCTGCACCTCGACCGCGCCGGCCGAATGCGCCAGGTCCCACAGCGCCAGTGCGCCGGCCGCATGCGCCGCGGCGCTGAGCGAAGCCATGTCGTGCAGGTGGCCGGTGCGGTAGTTCACCTGCGTCAGCATCAGCACCGCGGTGTCGGCGCCGAGTGCCGCCGGAATGTCGGCCGGCGCATTGACGAGCCGCAGCGTGCAGCCGAATTCACGCGCCAGCGATTCGGCGATGTAGAGGTCGGTCGGGAAATTGCTGCGCTCGGAAATGATCACGCGGCGTTGCGGCGCCTCGGCCCGCTGCATGCGCAGCGCGGCACTGAGCACCTTGTACAGATTGACCGAGGTCGAATCCGCGGCGACCACTTCGCCCGCGCCAGCGCCGACCAGCCGCGCGATCTTGTCGCCCACGCGTTGCGGCAGTTGCATCCAGCCGGCGGCATTCCAGCTGCCGATCAGGCCCTGGCCCCATTCCGCGGTCACCACCTGCTGCACGCGCGCCGCGGTGGCGCGCGGCAGCACGCCGAGCGAGTTGCCGTCCAGGTAGATCAGGCCATCCGGAATCTCGAATTGCGCGCGCAGCGGCGCCAGCGCATCGGCGGCATCGAGGGCCAGGGCATCGTCTCGGGTCATCGGAGTCCTCGGGGTCAGAGTTGGCGCAGCACGGCCCGCACCGGCGAGGCGTCGGCGGTGCTCAGCTTCAAGGGCAGGGCGATCAGTTCGTAGTCGCCGGCGGCCACCTCGTCGAGCACGAGGTTCTCGAGCACGCGCAGGTCGCGGCGGCGGATCACCTGGTGGCTGGGCAGCTGCTTGCTGTCGGCCGGATCGATGCTGGCGGTGTCGATGCCGATCAGCTGCACGCCGAGGTCGGCCAGGCGTTCCACGGTTTCAGCGGCATAGCCGGCCAGCGCCGGATCCCAGCCCTGCGGTGCGCGCGCATAGGTCCGCACCAGCACGCGCGGCGGCAGCGTGGCATCGATGGCATGGGCGATGTGCGGCCACTCGACCAGCGGGCCGCAGCCGATGGCGTGGATCACGCGGCAGGGGCCGAGGTAGGGCGCGAGAGCGAGCGCACCGATCGGTGCGCCAGAGGCGTCGTAATGCAGCGGCGCGTCGGCGTGCGCGCCGGTGTGCGGCGACAGCGTCAGCGTGCTGACATTCACCGGGCACTCCGGCCCCAGCGTCCAGCTCCAGTGCAGCCGGAATTCGGCATCGCCCGGAAACACCGGCGAGCCGGGTCCGACGGGCGGCGAGATGTCCCACAAGCGCTTCATCGGCGCGATGATAGGCGCCGGGAAATTAGTTGACAACTAAAGAATATCAGCGCGCCAGCCCGAGGCCGCGATCACATCGGCAGCGGCGGCAGGCCGTGGCGCGCGCGGGCCCGGGCACAGGCCTCGTCGCCCAGGCCCTGCGGTGCGCGCAGGCCGAACTCGCGGCAGGGGCCGGGGCGCCATTCGTAGATGCCGCAAGCGGCCTGCACGCCCACGGTGCCGACCAGCGCGGCGCAGCGCGGCGGGCTGTGGTCGGTGCCGCGCAGGCGGCACAGTCTGCCGTTCACGTCGACCGCCAGGCCATCGGGCACGCAACCGCCCTCGCTCTGCAGCTCGTCGCGCGCAAAATCGACGCGGAAGCTGGCGCAGCAGGCGCCGCAAGTCGTGCAGGGATTGATCGAAGAGGAGGGCATGCGTGGCAACGACGACGGCCGGCTATTCCGGCACGCCATTGTGGAAGAAGCTCGGTCTGGCCGCGGGCCAGCGCATCCATGTGATCAATGCGCCGCAGGACTACGCGACGCTGGTGCCCGATGCGCCGCAGCCGCTGCAGCGGGTGGCGCGCGCCGATGCGAGCGTGGCGCTGGTGCACCTGTTCGCCGAGCAGCGCGCGCAACTGGCGCTGCAGCTGAAGCAGCTGCGCGAAGCGCTGGCGCCCGACGTGGTGCTGTGGGTCTCGTGGCCGAAGAAAGCCTCGAAGCGGCCGACCGACATCACCGAGGACGTGATCCGCGAACTGGCGCTGCCGCTGGGCTGGGTGGACGTGAAGGTGTGCGCGGTGGACGCCACCTGGTCCGGGCTCAAGCTGATGGTTCGGAAGTCGGAGCGCCCGGCGCCCGCACGACGGTGACGCTGCAATCCGACTCGGCCACCACCTGCGACGAGACGCTGCCCAGGAAGCGGCGCAGGCCCGAGGTGCCGCGCGCACCCATCACGATGTGATCGGCCTGGTTGCGGCGCGCGAAGTCGACGATGGCGGCGGCCGGATCGGAGGCCTCGAGCACGTGGAAGGTGAGGCGGCCTTCCTCCAGGTTCAGCGCCTTGCTGATCGGCCGCGCCCAGTGCTTCAGGCTGACCAGCTGCTTGACGTGCAGGCTCTGGCCCTGCTCGTCGACCAGTTCGTCCAGCCCTAAGCGCGCGGTCTTCATCACGCTGACGCAGGCCAGCCGTGCGCCGGGCTCGGTGAGCACGATGCGGCGCACCGTCTCGCGCAGGCGTTCGAGCAGCTCGGTGGTGGCGCTGTCGACGTCCACCGCGGCCAGGATGATCGGGCTGCGGTCGAGCTGATCGCTGGCCTTGGCGCGCTCCTGCCCGGGCTCGGCGCCGAGGGCGAAGAACCAGCGCTTGAAGGTCTTCATCGCGCTGCTGCGCTGCAGCTTCTCGGCACGCCGCGTCAGCGCCACCTGCGAGGGGCTCTGCAGGTCCAGCGCCAGCTGCGCCGCGCTCTGGTAGCGGCGCTCGGGCTTGACCTCCAGGCACTTCAGGATCACCTCCTGCAGCCAGGGCGGGCAATCGGCGCGCAGCGCGCGCGGCGGCACCGGCTCCACCCACAGCCGGCGGCGCAGGCCGCGCACGCTCTCGGGCTGGCCGAAGGGCCGCTCGCCGGTGGCGAAGTGGTAGAGCATCACGCCCAGCGCGAACAGGTCGCTGCGCGGGTCGTTGCGCACGAACTGCACCTGCTCGGGCGACATGTAGGGGCCGGTGCCCATCGGCAGCATGAACTCCTCGTCCAGCAGGTCGGGCAGGTGGTCGTGGCGCGAGAGGCCGAAGTCCACCAGCACCGCGGTGCCGTCGGTGCGGAACATGATGTTGCTGGGCTTGATGTCCAGGTGCACCAGGTGCTGGCGGTGCAGGTCGTGCAGCGCGGTGGCCACGCGCGAGCCGATCTCGATCACCTCGTCCAGCGCCAGCGGCGCCTCGTCGAGCCGCGGGCGCAGCGAGCTGCCCTGGATCTGCTCCATCACGATGTAGGGCTGGCGCGTGAAGTCGCCCTTGGCGATGAACTTCGGCACGTGCGGGCCGCTGAGCATCGGCATGATCATCTGCTCGACCTCGAAGCCGACGATCGTGGCCGGGTCTTCACCGCCCTTGATGCGCGGCACCTTCATGATCAGCGGCAGCCGGGAATCGCCGGCATGGTTGACTTCGCTGACGCGCCAGATGTGCGCCATGCCGCCGACGTGCAGCTTCTCCTCGAGCCGGAAGCGGTCGATGACCTGGCCGACCTCGAGCGGGCTGGGCGCCTGGTCGCTGCCGCTGCGCTGGTAGCCCAGCGTCTGCGAGTACAGCTTACTGTCCATCTTCGAGCCGGAAGGCCAGGCGCTGCGGCAGTTCGGCGGCCAGGATCTTGGCGGCGGCAGCCGCGTGGTCGTAGGGCACGCGGTGGTAGGTGACGGTGGCGGCCTCGTCGTCGAACATCGCGTAGCAGGCGGCCGGGTTGCCGTCGCGCGGCTGGCCCACCGAGCCGGGGATCACCAGCCACTGGCGGTGCGCCGGCACCGGGATCGGCACGCCGGGCGTGGGCACGAAGTCGCCCGACTTGCCGGTGCCCGACAGGTGGTAGAGCTTGGGTTCGTGCATGTGGCCGCAGAAGGTGTAGCGGCACTCGGTGGCATGCAGGCTGCGCATCGCCTCGATGCGGCCGGTGATGTACTCCCAGCCCTGCGGCGCCCAGGCATTGGCATGCACGAAGAGCTGGTTGCCGCGCTGCGCGCTCAGCGGCAAGGTGGCGAGGAAGTCGATCTGCGCGGCGTCCAGGTGGCCGCGCGTCCAGTCGATCACGTAGCGCGGCTCGGGTCGCATGTGCGGCGAGGCGCCCTGGGCCACCGCGAGGTCGTGGTTGCCCTGCACCGCCAAGGCGCCCTGGCTCACCATCTCGCGCACAGTGTCCAGCACCCAGGCGGGATCGGCGCCGTAGCCGACGAAGTCGCCGAGCAGCACCCACGATTCGGCCTGCTGGCCGCGCGCATGCGCGATCACCGCCTCGGTGGCCTCGCGGTTCGCATGCAGGTCGGTGAGGACGGCGGTCTTCATGGCCTGGTGTCGCGCTAGCCGATGCGGCCGAGCAGCAGGTATTCCATCAGGGCCTTCTGCACATGCAGGCGGTTCTCGGCCTCGTCCCAGACCACCGACTGGGGGCCGTCGATCACCTCGGCGGCGACCTCCTCGCCGCGGTGCGCAGGCAGGCAGTGCATGAACAGCGCGTCCTTGCGGGCCAGCGACATCATCTGCACGTCCACGCACCAGTCGGCGAAGGCTTTGACGCGCTCGGCGTTCTCGGCCTCGTAGCCCATGCTGGTCCAGACGTCGGTGGTCACCAGGTGCGCATGCTCGCAGGCGGCGAACGGGCTCTTGAAGATCTTCAGGCAGCCGGGGTTCGAGATGCCGGCCAGCACGGCCGGATCGATCTCGTAGCCGCCGGGCGTGCTGACGTGCAGCGTGAAGCCCAGGATGTCGGCCGCCTGCACCCAGGTGTTGGCCATGTTGTTGCCGTCGCCGACCCAGGCCACCACCTTGCCGGCGATCGAGCCGCGGTGCTCGATGAAGGTGAAGATGTCGGCCAGGATCTGGCAGGGGTGGAACTCGTTGGTCAGGCCGTTGATCACCGGCACGCGCGAATGCGCGGCGAAGCGCTCGATACGCGCCTGCTCGAAGGTGCGGATCATCACGATGTCGACCATGCGGCTGATCACGCGCGCGGAGTCTTCCACCGGCTCGGCGCGGCCGATCTGGCTGTCGCCGCTGGTGAGGTGCACCACCGAGCCGCCCATCTGGTACATGCCGGCCTCGAAGCTGACACGGGTGCGCGTCGAGGCCTTCTCGAAGATCATCGCCAGCGTGCGGTCGACCAGCGGCTGGTATTTCTCGTAATTCTTGAAGCGCGACTTGATCGTGGCGGTGCGCTCGAAGAGGTAGGCGTACTCCTCGGTACGCAGGTCCTTGAACTGCAGGTAGTGCTTCATCAGGCTGTAGCCGGGCTTCATGCTTGCGGGCTGGCGAGGAAGTTCCGCACCAGGGGCACCAGGCGGCTGACAATCTGGTCGGCCTCGTCGGCCGAGAGGATCAGCGCGGGCAGCAGGCGGATCACGCTGTCGGCGGTGACGCTGATCAGCAGGCTCGCCTCCTTGGCGGCGCGGCCCAGCAACTCGTTGCAGGGGCGGTCGAGCTGCACGCCGAGCATCAGGCCCTGGCCGCGGATCTCGACGAAGCCGGGCACGCCCTTCAGCCCTTCGGCAATGCCGGCGCGGATGCGCTCGCCCATCGCCGCGGCGTTGGCCAGCAGGCCGTCTTCTTCCATGATGCGCAGGGTCTCGATGCCGGCGCGCATGGCCAGCGGATTGCCGCCGAAGGTGGTGCCGTGGTTGCCGGGGCCCAGCACGTCCTTCGCGCGCGGGCCGGCGACGACCGCGCCGATCGGCACGCCCGAGCCCAGGCCCTTGGCCAGCGGCATCACGTCGGGCTGGATGCCGGCCCACTGGTGCGCGAACCACTTGCCGGTGCGGCCGATGCCGCACTGCACCTCGTCGAGCATCAGCAGCCAGTCGTGCTCGTCGCACACCGCGCGCAGCTCGCGCAGCACGTCGATGCGTGTCGGGTTGATGCCGCCTTCGCCCTGGATGGTTTCGAGGAAGACCGCGACGATGTTCTTGTTGCTGCGCGCGACCTCGCGCACCTGGTTGATGTCGTTCAGCGGCAGGCGCACGAAGCCTTCGACGAGCGGCTCGAAGCCCTTCTGCACCTTCGGGTTGCCGGTGGCCGACAGCGTGGCGATCGAGCGGCCGTGGAAGGCCTTGTCGTAGACGATGATCTCGGGCCGGTCGATGCCCTTGTCGTGGCCGAACTTGCGCGCGATCTTCAGCGCGGCTTCATTCGCTTCGAGGCCTGAGTTGCAGAAGAACGCGGCCGACAGGCCCGACAGTTCGCACAGCCTGGCCGCCAGCGTTTCCTGCAGCGGCATCTGGTAGTAGTTCGAGCAGTGGATCAGCTTGCCCACCTGCTCCTGCAGCGCCGGCACCAGCTTCGGGTGCGCATGGCCCAGGGTGTTGACGGCGATGCCGGCCAGTGCGTCGAGGTATTCGCGGCCCTCGGTGTCCCAGACGCGGCAGCCTCGGCCGTGCGACAGCGCGAAGGGCAGCCGGCCGTAGGTGTTCATCACGTGCGAGGTCATCGAAATGCTCCGGAAATGAGGGGCTGGAAAGAGGCAAGGCCGGCGGTTTGCCCCTGGGCAAAGCACCGGCCTGCTGGGGAAACGATTCTAAAGGGCTGCTTGCCGTGGCACCTTGCATGCTGCAGCGCAGCACTTCGGAGGCACAATCGCGGTTTGCTCTCGCTCCCCCCTGTGGCCGCATGTCTGTCGAAAAGCCACGCGAATTCTTCATCCAAGGCATCACGCTCAGCGGCAAGACGTTCCGTCCCAGCGACTGGGCCGAACGGCTGGCGGGTGCGCTGTCGAGCTTCCGCCCGGGTGGCGTGGTGAAGGTCGGGATCGGCGCGCACATCGGCTACTCGCCGTACTGCGTGCCGCGGGTGATCGAGGGGGTGAAGTGCGTGATCGTCAACGAGGCGCTGCGCGGTGTCGAGCCGATGGCCTGGGACTTCGTGATGAACTTCGCCCGCGACAACGAACTGCAGGTGGTCGAGGCCTGCTGGCTGCCCGAGCCGGGCGGCAAGGCCGACTAGGTCCTGCGCTGCCGCGCCAACGAAAAAGGCCCGCCTAAGCGGGCCTTTCGTTTGCCAATCCGGAAACTGCTGATCAGGCCGAGGTGGCCAGCGCCTTGATCTTGGCAGCCAGGCGGCTCTTGTGACGAGCGGCCTTGTTCTTGTGGAAGATGCCCTTGTCGGCGACAGAGTCGATCACCGATTGGGCGGTCTTGAACAGCTCGGCCGGCTTGGCCTTGTCGCCACCGGTCGCGGCCTTGTCCAGGGCCTTTTGCACGTTCTTGATGACCGTGCGGAAATGCGAACGCAGACCCGTGTTGTGAGCGTTGAGCTTCACGTCCTGGCGGGCGCGCTTGCGGCCCGACGCCAGGCGAACGGTCTTCTTCTTGGCTTTGGATGCGGTTGCCATTGCTGTAGGAGGTTCCGGAAATTGGCAAAGACCGCGAGTATAGCCTTTCGGGCGGCAGGCGCCAAGCAGCGGCGTCGGCGGGCGCAAGGCGCTCCCTATAATCCCGCGCCCCGACGATGAACCTCTTCAAGGCCGCCTTCTCGATTTCCGCGCTGACCATGCTGTCGCGCATCACAGGCCTGCTGCGAGACCAGGTGGGCGCCGCGCTGTTCGGCGCCTCGGCGATGATGGACGCGTTCTGGATCGCCTTCCGCATTCCGAACCTGCTGCGCCGGTTGTTTGCGGAGGGGGCATTCTCACAGGCCTTCGTGCCGCTGCTGGCCGCCACGCGGGCCCGGCATGGCGACGACGTGACCCATGCGCTCGTCGATGCGGTGGCCACCGTGATGCTGTGGACGATGGTGGCGGTGTGCACGCTGGGCATCGTCAGCGCGCCGGTGCTGGTGTGGCTGCTGGCCTCGGGCTTCGACGCGCCGACCACCGAAGCCACCGTCCGCATGACGCGCTGGATGTTCCCGTACATCGGCTGCATGTCGCTGGTGGCCTTGTCCTCGGCCGTGCTGAACACCTGGCGCCGCTTCGCGATTCCCGCCTTCACGCCGGTGCTGCTGAATGTCTCGACGGTGGCCGCGGCCTGGCTGCTGACGCCGATCTTCCGCCGCCACGGCATCGAGCCGGTGTTCTCGATGGCGGTGGGCGTGATGCTGGGCGGTGTGCTGCAGCTGGGCATCCAGGTGCCGGCGCTGTTGCGCATCGTCGCGCTGCCGCGCATCGGCCTGACGTGGTCGCGGCTGCGGGCAGCCTGGGCGCATCCGGGGGTGGGCGAGATCCTGGCGAAGATGGGCCCGGCGGTGATCGGCGTCTCGGTGGCGCAGCTGTCGCTGATGATCAACTCGCAGATCGCCTCGCACCTGGGCGCCGGCGCGGTGTCCACGCTGCAGTACGCCGACCGCCTGATGGAGCTGCCGATCGCGATGCTGGGCGTGGCGCTGGGCATGGTGCTGACGCCGCAGCTTTCGGCCGCGCAGGCGCGCGAGGACTGGGAGCGCTATTCCGGCCTGCTGGACTGGGGCCTGCGCATGGTGCTGCTGCTGGGGCTGCCCTGTGCGGCGGGGCTGCTGACCTTCGCGCTGCCGATCGTCGCGACGCTGTTCCACCGTGGCGCGTTCACCGCGCATGCCGCGCAGCTGGCCGCCGCGGCGACGATGGGCTATGGCGCCGGGCTGATCGGCCTGGTGGGCGTGAAGGTCGTCGCGCCGGGCTACTACGCGAAGCAGGACATGAAGACGCCGATGTATGTGGGGATCGGCGTGATGCTGCTGACCCAGGCGCTGAACCTGGTGCTGGTGCCCTGGCTGGGCGTCAGCGCGCTGACGCTGTCGCTCTCGCTGGCGGCCATCGTCAATGCCGGCTGGTTGCTGTGGGGGCTCAAGCGGCTCGAGCACTGGCGGCCGGCGCCGGGCTGGCCCTTGCTGATGGTGCGGGCGCTGCTGGCCTGTGCGGTGATGGGCGCCGGCCTGGCCTGGGCCGCCAGCGGCTTCGACTGGTTGGCCCTGGGCGCCCACGAGGCCCGGCGCGCCGGACTGCTGGCGCTGGTGATCACCGCGGCCGTGCTGGTCTACTTCGGCACGCTGGCCCTCAGCGGGATGAACCTGCGCCAGGCCTTCCGCCGTCAGGTCTAGACTGCGGGCCATGAGATACCTGCCCGAGCAGGCACCCAGCCCGCTGGCGTACTTTGCGGCGCTGGTCGCCGATGACGACCACTTCGCGCTGCTCGAAGCCGCGATCACCGTGGCCCAGGACGACCATCCCCAACTCGACATTCAGGCCGTGCTCGACGAGATCGACGCGCTGGCCGAAAGGCTCAAGCGGCGGCTGCCCGCCGACGCCTCGGCGATGCAAAGGCTGCGCGCGCTGAACCGCTACTTCTTCGAGGAGCTCGGCTTCTCGGGCAACGTCAACAACTACTACGACCGGCGCAACAGCTACCTGCACGAGGTGCTGGCCACGCGGCGCGGCATCCCGATCACGCTGGCGCTGCTGCACATCGAGCTGGCCTCGCAACTGGGCCTGACGGCGCGCGGTGTGTCCTTTCCCGGTCACTTCCTGGTCAAGCTGCGCATGCCGCAGGGCGAGGTGGTGCTCGACCCTTTCAGTGGGCGCTCGCTCTCGCGCGAAGAGCTGGACGAGCGGCTGCAGCCTTACCGCCGGCGCCACGGCCTGGGCGGCGAGGACGAGACACCGCTGGGCCTGTACCTGCAGGCCGCCGAGCCGCGCGAGGTGCTCTCGCGCCTGCTGCGCAACCTGAAGGAGATCCACCGCAGCGGGGGTGACTGGCCGCGGCTGCTGGCGGTGCAGCAGCGACTGGTGCTGCTGCGGCCCGATGCCGCCGAGGAAGTGCGCGACCGTGGCCTGGCCTGGGCGGAGCTCGGCCGCTGCGACGAGGCGGTGCACGACCTCGAAGACTACCTGGCGCAGCGGCCCGACGCGGCCGACGCCAGCGGCCTGCGCGAACGGGTCCGCGAGCTGCGCCGGTTTGGCGCGCCGCGGCTGCACTGAGCGCTACTCCTAGAATGCGAAATGGCACGCGCGGGCCCCGCCGGCGCGTGATCGCACAGGCCGCCAACCCGGCCCATCCGTCGCCGGCCCCGGCCGTGCACCTACGCAGACGATGACGCTGACGCCCGCCCAACGACAGACGCTGACCTGGCTTGGTCTCGGCCTGGCCGCGTGCCTGTTGCTGTGGCTGCTCGCGCCGGTGCTGACACCCTTCGTGATCGCCGCGGTGCTGGCCTATGTGCTGCACCCGCTGGTCGAGCGTCTGGCCGCCCACCGTGTGCCGCGCGTGGCAGCGGTGGTGCTGGTCGAGGTGCTGGCCCTGCTGCTGATGCTGGCCCTGCTGTTGCTGCTGGTGCCGGTGCTGGTGAAGGAAGTGCCGCTGCTGAAGGCGCAGATCCCGCCGCTGCTGGACAAGCTGGACCAGGCGGCGGCGCCCTGGTTGCAGCAGTACGGCATCCAGATCAGCCTGGATTTCGCCAGCCTCAAGCAATGGCTGTCCAAGCTGCTCGATGCCAACATGGAAGACTGGCTGGGCGCGGCGCTCAGTTCGGCGCGCATCGGCGGCAGCGTGCTGCTCTCCGTGCTGGGCAATGCGCTGCTGGTGCCGGCGGTGCTGTTCTACCTGCTGATGGACTGGCCCAGGCTGATGCACCAGCTGCACGAACTGGTGCCGCCGCGCCTGCGCGCCAGCTCGCAGGGCTTTCTCGACGAGTGCGACAGCATGCTCGGCCAGTACCTGCGCGGGCAGCTGGTGGTGATGGCCGTGCTGGCGGTGTATTACGCCGCCGGTCTGGCCCTCGCTGGCTTCGACCTGGCCTTGCCGGTGGGCGTGTTCACCGGCCTGGCGGTGGCGATTCCCTACGTCGGGTTCGGCCTGGGCCTGCTGCTGGCGCTGCTGGCCGCGCTGCTGCAGTTCGCCAGCGTGAAGGGGGTGATCGTCGTCGCGGTGGTCTATGGCATCGGCCAGCTGCTGGAAGGCTTCGTGCTGACCCCGCGGCTGGTGGGCGAGCGCATCGGCCTGAGCCCGCTGGCGGTGATCTTCGCGTTGCTGGCCTTCGGCCAGCTGTTCGGCTTCGTCGGCGTGCTGGTCGCGCTGCCGGTCAGTGCCGTGGCGGTGGTGGCGCTGCGCCGTGCGCGGGCCAGCTACCTGGCCAGCCGGTTGTACCAGGGATGAAGCAGATCCCGCTGGCCATCACGCCGCCCCCAGCGGTCGGTTTCGACTCGCTGCTGGTCGGACCTAACGCTGAAGCGGTGCAGCACCTGCGCACGCTCGCGCTGCCCGCGGCACCGGTGTACCTGTGGGGGCCCAGCGGCACCGGCAAGACACGGCTGCTGCAGGCGCTGGCCGCGCAGCGCCAAGCCGAAGGCGAGCGCATGGGCTGGTTCGACGCCGACGATGCCTTGCCCTGGACGCTGGACGAAAGCTGGAGCCTGGTGGTGGTGGACCGCTGCGAGGCGCTGGATCCGCAACGGCAGCAGGCGACCTTCGCGCTGTTCGTCGAAGCCGGCAGCCATGGCGTGCAGTGGGCCGCCGCGGGCCGTCTGCCGCCGGTGGACCTGCCGCTGCGCGACGACCTGCGCACCCGCCTGGGCTGGGGCCATGTGTTCGCGCTGCGGCCGCTGAGCGAGGGCGAAACCCGTGCTGCGCTGCGGCGCGAGGCCGACCGCCGCGGCATCCTGCTCACCGACGATGTGATCGACTACCTGATGACGCGCTTCGAGCGCGACCTGAAGTTCCTGATGAGACTGCTGGACCAGCTGGGCGAATACGCCCTCTCCGAGCACCGCTACGTGACGGTGCCGCTGCTGAAGAAGATGCTCAACGAAGAGGGCCTGGAGGCCGGCGCATGAGGCTCGCCCTGTTCGACCTGGACGGCACGCTGATCGAAGGCGATTCCGACCATGGCTTCTCCGAATTCCTGATCGCGCTGGGATGGGTCGATGGCGACGAGTTCCACCGCCGCAACAACGAGTTCTACAAGCACTACCAGGCCGGCTGCCTGGACATCCACGCCTACATCGATTTCGCGACGGCGCCCTGGCGCGAGCGCGCGGCGGACGAGCAGCGGCTGGCGATGCAGCGCTTCATGGCCGAGGTGATGGCGCCGCAGATCAAGCCGGCGGCGCTCGACCTCGTGCGGGCGCACCAGGCCGCGGGCGACATCGTGGCAATCGTCACCGCCACCAACGAGTTCATCACGCGGCCGATTGCCGATGCCTTCGGCGTGGCGGACCTGATCGCGGTGCGGCTCGAGCGCGATGCCGCCGGCCGTGTCACCGGCCGCATCGACGGGGTGCCTTCCTTCCGCGAAGGCAAGATCGCCCGTGTCGACCAGTGGCTGGCTGCACAGGGCCGGCGCTGGGAGGCATTCACCCACACCGTTTTCTACAGCGATTCCACGAACGACCTGCCGCTGCTCGAACGTGCCAGCGAGCCGGTGGCCACCAACCCCGGCCCGGCCCTGGCCACCATCGCGGCCGAACGCGGCTGGCGCATCCTGAAGCTCTTTGCATGACCACTCCATGATCAAACGACTGATCGACAAGCTGCTGGGCAAGCCCGCCAAACCCGCTGCAGCGGCCGAAGCCGCCGCGCCGACCGCGCCGCGCATCCCGCTGGGCCACCGCGTCGAAGTGCCTGCCAGCGAGCACGGCATCGACCCCTCGCTGGTGGACGAGCGTGCGGTGAAGGTGGTGCATGCGCTGAAGGAGGCCGGCTACGAGGCCTACGTCGTCGGCGGGGCGGTGCGCGACCTGCTGGTGGGCCGCCGGCCCAAGGACTTCGACGTGGCGACGAATGCCACGCCCGAGCAGGTGAAGTCCCTGTTCCGCCGCGCCTTCATCATCGGCCGGCGCTTCCGGCTGGTGCACGTGATCTTCGGCCGCGGCCGCGACCACGAGGTGATCGAGGTCTCGACCTTCCGCGCCTACCTCGACGCCAGCGAAGCCACGCAGATCGAGGGCAACGAGAAGACCTCGAAGGCCGAACTCGCCGGTCAGGCCCATGCGGTGGATGCCAGCGGGCGCGTGCTGCGCGACAACGTCTGGGGTCCGCAGATCGAAGACGCGGCACGGCGCGACTTCACCATCAACGCGATGTACTACGACCCGGAGACGCAGATCGTGGTCGACTACCACGGCGGTATCGGTGACGTGAAGCAGCGCGTGCTGCGGTTGATCGGCGACCCCGTCACGCGCTACCGCGAAGACCCGGTGCGCATCGTCCGCGCGGTGCGTTTCGCGGCCAAGCTGGGCTTCGGCTTCGAGGCGAAGACCGGCGCACCGATCCAGGAACTGGCGCCCCTGCTGGCCAACGTGCCGGTGTCGCGGCTGTTCGACGAGATGATCAAGCTGCTGCAGACCGGCCATGCGCTGGCCAGCATCGAGACCCTGAAGGCGCAGGGCCTGCACCGCGGCGTGTTCCCGATCCTCGACGCCGTGTACGACGACGTGCGCGCCACGCCGCAGCAGCAGGCCTTCGTGCGCCAGGCGCTGGCCGACACCGACCGGCGCGTCAACGAGGGCAAGTCCGTCGCACCGAGCTTCCTGCTGGCCTGCCTGCTGTGGCACGACGTGCTGGCCGGCTGGCAGCAGCGCAAGGCCGATGGCGAGCATGTGATCCCGGCGCTGCAGCAGGCCATCGACGCGGTGTTCGACGCCCGCATCGGCGACATCTCCGGCCGCGGCAAGCTGGGCGCGGACATGCGCGAGATCTGGATGATGCAGCCGCGCTTCGAGCGCCGCCAGGCCAACACCGCGTTCTCGCTGATCGAGCAGCCCCGCTTCCGCGCCGGCTTCGACTTCCTGCGGCTGCGCGCCGACGTGGGCGAGGCGCCCACCGAACTGGCCGAATGGTGGGAGGACTTCTCGCTCGGCGATGACGACGAGCGCGACGCCCTGCTGGCCGCTGCGCGGGAAGCCGCACGGCCGGCGCCGCGGCGCGTGCCGGCGCGTGCCGCGGCACCGGCACCGGCCGCCGGTGCGCCGGCAGCGCAGGAAACCGACGACGAAGCCGCGGAGTCCGGCGAGGCGGACGACACCGGCCCGCCCACCGGCGCCGAGGCGCCCGCGCGCAAGCGCCGTCGCCGCCGGCGGCGCTCGGGCGGCGGAGCGGGTGGCGCTGCGGCCGAGGGCGGCGGCGAGGGCGGCGCGGCACCATGATCGCTGCGCCACGCCCACGCGCTTACGTGGGCATCGGCGCCAACCTGGGTGATGCGCGCGCCACCGTGCGTGCGGCGATCGAGCGCCTGCGGCCGCTGGGGTTGCTGCGCGCTTCGAGCCTGTACCGCAGTGCGCCGGTCGATGCCCAGGGCCCGGCGTTCATCAACGCGGTGGCCGAACTGGAGAGCCCGCTGCCGCCCCATGCGTTGCTGGCGGCGCTGCAGTCGCTGGAGGCCGAGTTCGGTCGCGAGCGGCCCTACCACCATGCCCCCCGGACGCTGGACCTGGACCTGCTGCTGCACGGCGACACGGTGCTGCACACCCCGACGCTGACCCTGCCGCACCCGCGCCTGCACCTGCGGGCGTTCGTGCTGAGACCCTTGCTCGAACTGGCGCCGGCGCAGCGCGCGCCCGGGCTGGGCCTGCTGGCCGAGCACCTGCCGGCCACCGCCGGGCAGACGATCGAGCGCCTGACCTGAGGCCCGACGCGGGCGGCCCGCCTACAATCCCGACGTGACGAGCCGGTGACGGTTCAATGACATCGGCGGCCCGAACGCGGCCGGACCCCCCTGGAGATCCCCCCATGCTGTTCGGCAAGCTGCTGCCGCGCGAAGGCAACTTCTTCGAGCTCTTCAACGACCACGGCAAGCACATTGCCGAGGGCGCGCGCGCCTTCATGGCGATGGTGCAGTACTACAACGACCCGTCCTTGCGCACGAAGTACGCGGCCGACGTCGACAGTGCCGAGAAGCAGGCCGACCGCATCACGGCCGAGGTGAACCGGCTGCTGCACAAGACCTTCATCACGCCGATCGACCGCGAGCAGATCCATGGCCTGATCAACGCGATGGACGACATCCTCGACCTGTTGCAGGACTCGTCCGAAGTGATGTCGCTGTACGACCTGCAGACCGTCAGCGAAGACGTGCTGCGCCTGGGCGAGATATCGGCCAAGTGCTGCGAGCGTGTGCAGCATGCGGTCGGCCTGCTGCCCAAGCTCAGCCAGCCCAGCGTGGCCGAGGCCGCGCTGAAGACCTGTGAGGAGATCGACCGGCTCGAATCCGACGCCGACCGCGTGATGCGCTCGGCGATGAGCAAGCTGTTCCGCGACAACATCGAGGTGCGCGAGCTGATCAAGCTCAAGGCGGTGTACGAGCACCTCGAGTCGATCTCCGACCGCTGCGAGGACGTGGCCAACATCATCGAGGGCATCGTCCTCGAGAACTCCTGAACAGCGGCGTACGCCGCGGGTCTCCACGCATGGATGCCATCCAGGTCAGCTTCTGGGTCGTCGCACTGCTGGTCGTGCTGGCGGTCGCGTTCGATTTCATGAACGGGTTTCACGACGCGGCGAACTCGATCGCCACCGTCGTCTCCACCGGTGTGCTCAAGCCGCAGCAGGCGGTGCTGTTCGCGGCGGCGTTCAACGTCGTCGCGATCATGGTGTTCCACCTGAACGTGGCCGCCACTGTCGGCAAGGGCATCGTCGAACCGGGTGTGGTCGACCAGCACGTGGTGTTCGGCGCGCTGCTGGGCGCCATCAGCTGGAACGTCATCACCTGGTGGTACGGCATTCCGTCGTCGAGCTCGCATGCGCTGATTGGCGGCATCGTCGGCGCGGTGATCGCGAAGGCCGGCGCCAACAAGCTGGTCGGGGCCGGCATCGCGAAGACGGTGGCCTTCATCTTCGTCTCGCCGCTGCTGGGTTTCCTGCTCGGCGGCCTGATGATGGTGCTGGTGGCCTGGGTCTTCCGCCGCACGCCGCCGTTGCGGGTGGACCGCTGGTTCCGCCGACTGCAGCTGCTGTCGGCCGGTGCCTATTCGCTCGGGCACGGCGGCAACGACGCGCAGAAGACCATCGGCATCATCTGGATGCTGCTGATCGCCACCGGCAACGTCGCCACTGGCGACAAGCTGCCGCCGGCCTGGGTGATCTGGGCCTGCTACCTGGCGATCGGCCTGGGCACCATGTTCGGCGGCTGGCGCATCGTCAAGACCATGGGCCAGAAGATCACCAAGCTGAAGCCGGTGGGTGGTTTCTGCGCCGAGACCGGTGGTGCGATGACGCTGTTCATCGCCACCGCCATGGGGGTCCCGGTGTCCACCACGCACACGATCACCGGTGCCATCGTCGGTGTCGGCTCGGTGCGGCATCCCTCGGCCGTTCGCTGGGGTGTGGCCGGCAACATCATCTGGGCCTGGATCTTCACGATCCCGGCGTCGGCCTTCGTCGCCGCCGTGGCCTACTGGGCCAGCCTGCAGTTGTTCTGAGCCCGGCGGCGTCAGTGCTGGTCCGCCTGCTCGGCCTGCCACTCGAAGTACTTCTGGCCGCTGAAGGCCAGCGTGCCCATCAGCACCGCGCCACCGACCATCAGCGCCGCGACAACGCCGATGACCGCCGGCCAGCCCCCCGGCTGATCGGAAGCAAAGCGTGCCTTCCAGCGTTCATCCGGCGTGAGACCGATCACGATGGCCGCGAGCATCGCCTGGCTCAGCATCAGGCCGAGGATCGGGATCAGCAGCCAGGCCAGGTGATCGTCCTGCCCCAGCGCACGCATGCGCAGCACCCCGACCAGGCCGGCCAGCGTGGGCCAGGGGTGCAGCCAGGCCCACACATCGCGCCGGCCATGCAGGTAGAAACGGTGTGCGCCGACGCTGCCCCCGAGCAGCGCGAGCCAGGTGGCCAGGGCCTTGGATTTGGCGCGCATCAGGCAACTCCGTTCGCGGCCGCGAGGCTGTCGCCGGCACCGAGGCCCCGCTGCATCAGCACCACGTCGAGCCAGCGCTCGAACTTCCAGCCCGCCGACTTCAGCAGGCCGGTGTGCTCGAAGCCCAGCGCGGCATGCAGGCCGATCGAGCCCGCGTTGGCCGAGTCGCCGATCACCGCCAGCATCTGCCGAGCGCCCAGCGCTTCACAACGCGCGACCAGTTCGGCCAGCAGCAGGCGCCCCAGGCCCAGGCCGCGTGCGTCAGGGCGCAGGTAGATCGAATCCTCCAGGCAGAAGCGGTAGGCGCGGCGCGGACGGAAATGGTTGGCATAGGCATAGCCCAGCACCTGCTGGCCACGCTCGGCCACCAGCCAGGGCAGGCCCTTGGCGAGAATGTCGTCACGGCGGCGCGCCATTTCGGCAGCATCCGGCGCTTCGAGTTCGAAGGTGCCGGTGCCGTGCAGCACGGCGTCGGCATAGATGGCGGTGATGGCGGGCAGGTCGGTCGCGGCGCTGGGGCGGATCAGCAGCTTGCTCACGGGAGGCTTTCACGCCTGCACTGGCAGGCATCGGATCGCTTGCAGTTTATAATGCTTGGTTTCGGCGCTGGTCGGTGGGAACACCGGCGTATCTACGGTGCCGAAGCGGCGCTGGCTTCCGGCACTCGGCAATCGATGGGCCGGTGGCAGCACAACCGATGGCTCGGCCTCGCGTGTCTCCTTGGCTGGTCTGTCGCCTCAGACATTTCGGAAGATCAACATGGTCGTCATTCGACTGGCTCGCGGCGGCGCCAAGAAGCGCCCGTTCTACAACATCGTGGTGGCTGACTCGCGCGAGCGTCGCGACGGTCGCTTCATCGAGCGCGTGGGTTTCTACAACCCGATGGCCGCCGGCGGCGAGCAGCCGCTGCGCGTGGCGCTGGACCGCGTCACGCACTGGAAGGGTGTCGGCGCCCAGCTGTCGCCCACCGTCAAGCGCCTGGTGGCCGAAGCCGCCAAGGCCCAGGTCGCCCCCGCGGCCTGAAGACCCGCCAGCGCTGCCTTGCGCTCGCGCCCTGCTGACGGCTTTCGCGCGTGATGGCGCCTTCCGCTGCAGGGTTGTCCGATGAGCCCGCCTTCCCCGACGACGCTGTCGAGGTCGGCCGGATCCTCGGCGCCTGGGGCATCAAGGGCTGGATTCGCGTCCAGCCCTTTTCCACCGACCCCAAGGCCTTGTTCTCCTCGCGCCGCTGGTTTGTGCGCCCGCCCGAGGTTGCCGGCCCGAAGCCGGTGCCGCTGCCGCCGCTGCTGCGCATCACCCAGGCCAAGGAGCATGGCGATGGCGTCGTCGCCACTGCGCAGGAACTGCCTGACCGCACCGCCGCCGAAGCGATGAAGGGCGCGCGCCTGTTCGTCGCGCGCTCCAGCTTTCCCACGGCCGGTGACGGCGAGTACTACTGGATCGACCTGATCGGCCTCGCGGTGGTCAATCGCGAAGGCGCGCTGCTCGGCACGGTGACCGACCTGCTCGATACGGGCGCGCACAGCGTGCTGCGCGTGCGCCGGCCGGAGGCGGTGGCCGGTGCGTCGCTCGACGAGAGTGAGCGCCTGATCCCCTTCGTCGCCGCCTACATCGACGACGTGAACCTGGCCGAGCGACGCATCACGGTCGACTGGGGCCCGGACTACTGATCCCGGGCGCGGCCATGCGCTTCGACGTCATCACGCTGTTCCCCGAGTTGTTCGGCCCGCACCTGTCGCACGGCATCACGCGCCGGGCGTTCGAAAGTGGGCAGGTCGAGGTCCGGCTGTGGCCGCTGCGCGACCACGCGCTCGATGCCTACCGCCGTGTTGACGACCGGCCCTATGGTGGAGGGCCGGGCATGGTGATGCTGGTCGAGCCGCTCGAGCGGGCGCTCGCGGCGGTGCGGGCCGCCCGCGGCGACGCTGCGCCGGTGCCCGTGGTGCACTTCACGCCCACCGGCCAGCCCTTGACGCAGGCGCTGGTGCGGCAGTTCGCGGCCGGGCCCGGCGCGGTGCTGCTGTGCGGGCGCTACGAGGGCATCGACCAGCGCTTCATCGACCGCCATGTCACGCAGGAAGTGAGCCTCGGCGACTTCGTGCTCTCGGGCGGCGAGTTGCCGGCCCTGGCCCTGCTGGATGCCGTGGCGCGCTTGCAGCCCGGCGTGCTCAACGCCCCGTCCCACGAGCAGGACAGCTTCTCGGCCGGTCTGCTCGATTGCCCGCACTACAGCCGGCCCGAGGTGCTGCAGACCCCCGAGGGACCGCTGCCCGTGCCGGCGGTGCTGCTGTCGGGCCACCATGCCGAGATCAACCGCTGGCGACGCGAGCAGATGCTGGCACTGACCGCCCGGCGCCGACCCGACCTGATGGCCGCGGCGCGCGAGGCGGGACAGCTGACTGCGCAGGACGAGCAGACACTTGCCCGACTTGGCCTATAATTGAAGGCTTTTCGATCCTCTGCCGGGCACCGACTTCACGTCAACCCCCGATCAGCGCCGGCACGATCGCTCCAGGAGAACCCAGTGGATCTGATCCGCACCCTCGAACAGGAAGAGATCGCTCGCCTGAACAAGACCATCCCGGCCTTCGCCCCTGGCGACACCGTGATCGTCAATGTCAACGTCGTCGAAGGCAACCGCAAGCGCGTGCAGGCCTACGAAGGCGTGGTGATCGCCAAGCGCAACCGCGGCCTGAACAGCAGCTTCATCGTCCGCAAGATTTCCAGCGGCGAAGGCGTCGAGCGCACCTTCCAGCTCTACAGCCCGCTGATCGCCTCGATCGACGTCAAGCGTCGTGGCGACGTGCGCCGTGCCAAGCTGTACTACCTGCGCGAGCGTTCGGGCAAGTCGGCCCGGATCAAGGAAAAGCTGTCCTGAAGCAGGCGGCTGTGCTGCACACCGGGAAGGGCTGCCGCGAGGCGGCCCTTTTTGCTTAGCGCTATCCTTTGACATGGCCACCTTGCCGCCGGCACCGCCGCGCATCACCGATCCCTGGAGCATCCCCGTCGTCGGCAGCGACGACCATCTGCCGCCGGTGCGGCCCGCGGCGCTGACGCCCGAGGCGCTGCGCCAGCGCTTCGCTGCGCCGCCGACCTGGACGCCCGAGACCACCGGCGATGGCCCGCGCTTCCAGCTCGAGCGCGAACCCAGCCATGCCTCGGTGCTGGTACCGCTGGTGATGCGCGATGACGGCCTGCGCGTGCTGCTGACGCGCCGCACCGACCACCTGCGCGACCATGCCGGCCAGATCAGCTTTCCCGGCGGCCGCGCCGAAGACGACGATGCCGACGCGGTGGCCACCGCGCTGCGCGAGACCGAGGAAGAGGTGGGCCTGGCCCGCGCGCATGTCGACGTGATTGGCACGCTGCCGCACTACAACACCGTCACCAGCTACATCGTGACGCCGGTCGTCGCGCTGGTGCGCCCGGACTTCACGCTCGCGCTCGACAGCTTCGAGGTGGCCGAAGCCTTCGAGGTGCCGCTGAGCTTCCTGATGACGCCGGCGCACCACCGCCGCCACCGCATGGAGTTTGGCGGCCAGACGCGCCAGTTCCTGTCGATGCCCTGGACCGGCACCGCGGCCGACGGTCGTCCGCGCGACTACTTCATCTGGGGCGCCACCGCGGCGATGCTGCGCAACTTCTACCGCTTTCTCGCGGCCTGACGCGCGCTGCCGGGCGCGGCAGAACCCGTCGGTATGATGCGCGGCGATGAGTTTCTTCGCCGTCCTGTTTGCGCTGATCATCGAGCAGCTGAAGCCGCTGCCGCGCGACAACTGGGTCCACCATGGGCTGGTGACCTGGGTCAGCTGGACCGGACGCAACTTCGATGCGGGCCGCGCCCATCACGCCTGGGTCGTGTGGTGCGTGTCGGTGCTGGCGCCGGGGCTGCTGATCTCGGCGCTGTACTTCGCCATCCACTACTACAGCGTCGTGCTGGCGCTGGTGTTCAACGTGCTGGTGCTCTACCTGACGCTGGGCTTCCGCCAGTTCAGCCACTATTTCACCGACATCCGCGACGCGCTGGATCGCGGCGACGAGATCGAGGCGCGTCGCCTGCTTGCCGAATGGCGGCACCTGGACGCCAGCGAGCTGCCGCGCACCGAGCTGATGCGCCATGTCATCGAGCACGCGCTGCTGGCCGCGCACCGCCATGTGTTCGGCGTGTTCTTCTGGTTCGTGCTGCTGTCGACGCTGGGCCTGGGCCCGGTGGGTGCGGTGCTCTACCGCATGGCGGAGTTCGCCAGCCGCTACTGGACCTTTCCGAGCAAGGCGTTGGGCGCGCCGGCCAATGACCGGCTGATGCGCGTGTCGCAGACCATGTTCGCGTTGATCGACCATGTCCCGGCGCGGCTCACCGCCTTCGGCTTCGCGGTGGTCGGCAACTTCGAGGAGGCCATCAACAGCTGGCGTCGCGATGCGGCGTTGTGGAAGCATGCCAACGAGGGCGTCATCCTCGCGGCCGCTGCGGGCGCCGTGGGCGTGCAGCTGGGCGGCGATGCCGCGCCGGGCGTCACGCCCGACCGCTCGCGCACCTTCGAGGCCGGTCCGACCGAGACCCCCGATGCGGCCGGCTCGACCGGTGGGCTGCCGCCGCAGATGGGGCATCTGCGCAGCGTGGTCGGCCTGGTGTGGCGCTCGGTGATCCTGTGGATGCTGCTCGTCGCGCTGCTGACCCTGGCGAACCTGGTCGGTTGACGGCGCACCGCTTCAGTAGCGTGTTGCCGACAGCTCGGCGTGCAGTTCCTGGTAGATGCGGTAGCGCGAGGCGCTGATCTCGCCGCGCGCCAACGCGTCGCGCACGCCACAGCCGGGCTCGTGCAGGTGGGTGCAGTTGTAGAAGCGGCACTGCCCGGCATGGGCGCGGATGTCGGGCATCCAGTGCGGCAGGTCGGCGGCGGCCACCTGCCGCAGGCCGAATTCCTGGAAGCCGGGCGAATCGATCAGCGCGCTGCGGCGGGCCTCGTCCAGCCAGTACCAGGTCGTGGTCGTGGTCGTGTGGCGGCCGGTGTTCAAGGCCTGCGAGATCTCGCCCACCTGCGCGGCGGCGGCGGGCACCATGCGGTTGATCAAGGTGCTCTTGCCCATGCCGCTGGGTCCCAGCACCAATGTGGCGCGGCCATCGAGCAGCGGCGCAAGCCTGTCGGCAGCCTCGGCACCATGGGCCTTCAGCGACAGCTCGATCATGGCCACGCCCATTGCGCGATAGGGTTCGAGCCGCTGGCGGGCGGCCTCGGCCTGCGGCAGGTCGATCTTGTTCAGCGCGATCAGCGCCGGAATGCCGGCCTGCTCGGCCGCGATCAGCGCGCGCGCCAGCTGGGTTTCGGCGTACATCGGCTCGGCCGCCACCAGCACCAGCAGCTGGTCGAGGTTGGCGGCGAAGGACTTGCTGCGCCATTCGTCCTGGCGGAACAGCAGGTTGCGGCGTTCGGCGATGCGCTCGATGACGCCCTCGTCGCCGGCCGGCTGCCACAGCACGCGGTCGCCGACCACGCAGTCGCTCTTCTTGCCGCGTGGGTGGCAGCGGATGCGGCGGCCATCGGCCGCCTCGACCATGAAATGCCGGCCGTGCGCGCCGACCACCAGGCCTTCGGCCTGCGTCATGCGTGCACGGCCTGGGCCAGCGCCGCCAGGCGCTCGCTGGCCGGCGGGTGCGAGTAGTAGAAGCCGGCGTACACCGGGTCCGGCGTCAAGGTCGACGCGTTGTCCTCGTGCAGCTTGATCAGCGCGCTGGCCAGCGCGCGGCCGTCGGACTGTGCACAGGCATAGGCATCGGCCTGGAACTCGTGCCTGCGCGACAGCCGCGCCGCGATGGGCGACACGAAGAAGCCGAACACCGGCACCACCATCATGAACAGCAGCAGCGCCAGTGCCGCATTCGGCGCGCCGATGTTCGGCTGCACGCCCAGGCCGGTGTAGAAACTGCTCTGGCCGGCCAGCCAGCCCAGCAGCGCCAGGCCGGCCAGGCTCAGGCCCATCATCACGACGATGCGCTTGGTGACGTGGCGATGCTTGAAGTGGCCCAGCTCGTGCGCCAGCACCGCCTCCACCTCGCCGGGCGAAAGCTTGGCCAGCAGCGTGTCGAAGAACACCACGCGCTTGGCGGCGCCCAGCCCGGTGAAGTAGGCATTGCCATGCGCCGAGCGCTTGCTGCCGTCCATCACGAACAGGCCCTTGGCGGCGAAGCCGCAGCGCTGCATCAGGCCTTGCACGCGCTCGGCCAGCGAGGCATCGGCCAGGGGCTCGAACTTGTTGAACAGCGGCGCGATCACGGTCGGGTACAGCACCATGATCAGCAGGTTGAAGGCGGCCCAGGCGCCCCAGGCCCACAGCCACCACCAGGGACCGGTGGCCTGCATGATCCACAGGATCAGCGCTGCCAGCGGCAGGCCGATCACCGCGCTGACCAGCAGGCCCTTCAACAGGTCGATCACGAACAGTTTTGGCGTCGTGCGGTTGAAGCCGAACTGCTGCTCGAGCCGGAAGGTGCTCCAGAGGTCGAACGGCAGTTCCAGCGCGCCGCCAATCAGCGCAAAGGCGGTCAGCAGCGCCAGCTGGTAGGCCATGTCGCCGTAGTGCGCATGCACGGCCTGCAGCAGCCACACGTTCAGCCGGTCGAGCCCCCCCAGCAGGGTCCAGCCCAGCAGCACGGTGCTGCCAAAGGCCATCGTCAGGATGCCGAAGCGGCCCTTGGCCAGCGTGTAGTCCGCCGCGCGCTGGTGCGCCTGCAGCGAGACCGTGCCGGCAAACGCCGGCGGCACCGCCTGGCGGTGGGCGGCCACGTGGCGCATCTGGCGTGTCGCGAGCCAGAGCTTGAGCGCGAGCGAGAGCACCAGCGCAGCGGCGAACAACAGCGTGAGCAGCGTCGAAGACATAGCCCGCAAGTGTAGGCCGGCCGCCTTCCTTCCCCCCTGCGAGCGGGGCGGGCTGCCACAATGCCGGGATGACGGAAAACGCCCCCACCCCCAGCGCGGCGCCGGCCCTGGCCCGCAGCGAGCAGAACCTGATCTGGATCGACCTCGAGATGACCGGGCTGTACCCGGCCACCGACCGCATCATCGAGATCGCCGTCGTCGTCACCGACCCGCAGCTGGTGGCGCGTGTCGAAGGCCCGGTGTTCGCGGTGCACCAGAGCGACGCGACGCTGGATGCGATGGACGCGTGGAACAAGGGCACGCATGGCCGCAGCGGTCTGATCGACCGCGTGAAGGCCTCCACCGTGGACGAGGCCGCCGCCGAGGCTGCGGTGATCGAATGGCTGCAGCAGTACGTGCCCGCCGGCAAGAGCCCGATGTGCGGCAACTCGATCTGCCAGGACCGCCGATTCCTCGCGAACTACATGCCGAAGCTGGAAGAGTTCTTCCACTACCGCAACCTCGACGTCAGCACGCTGAAGGAACTGGCCAAGCGCTGGAAGCCTTCGGCCCTGGAAGGCTTCAAGAAGGCGCAGGCCCACACCGCGCTGGCCGACATCCACGAGTCGATCGAGGAACTCGACCACTACCGCCGCACCTTCCTCGCGCTGTAGCACGAGGTCCGACTTCAAGCCGGCAGCGGCCGGCCCAGCAGTCGCTCGAGGTCCAGCGACAGCAGTGCCTGCACCAGTTCCTGCAGGCACTGGCGCAGCGGCTCGTAGCCGGCGTGTCGCTGCAGCGTGTCCTCGTTCATGTACAGGCGCTTGTTCAGCTCCAGCTGGATAGCGTGCCGCTGCTCCGCAGGCTGGCCATGCCGCCTGACAAGCTCGACACCCTTGTAGGGGTGGTTGATGCTGACGGTGTAGCCGCGGCTGTTGAAGAAGCGCTCGATCCAGCGCGTCAGCCGCGGGTCGGCACTGCTGCCGTCGCGGTCACCGAGGACGACGTCGGCGTGCACCAGCCATGGGTGCTCGGTGGCATGGCGTTCGGCCACGGCCGGCATCGAGTGGCAATCGAGCAGCAGCACCCGGCCATGGCGCTGGTGCGCGGCCTCGAGGCAGCCGGCCACCGCGCTGTGGTAAGGCGCCCAGCAGCGGCGGATGCGCTGCTCGATCTCGTCCACCGTCAGCTGCCGGTCGTAGATCGGCGTGCCATCGTCCAGCATCCGCCACACCAGGCCCTTGCCCAGGCGCACCTTGCTGCTGCCCGATAGCCGCCCGGGCCAGGGTTCGGCCAGCAGCGCGGGGTCGATCTCGTCCAGCGCGCGGTTGGCGTCGATGTAGGTGCGCGGGAAGCGCGCTGCGATCAACGCGGCGCCCAGCGCGGGCGCGAAGTCCCACAGCGCATCGACGTGCGTGTCCTCGGCGCAACGCAGCTGCGGCAGCGGGCAGGCGCTGCGAAAGTCCGGCGGGTACTCGGTGCCGCTGTGCGGAGAGTCCAGCACCAGCCAGTGGCTGCCGGGCTGGCAGCGGACCCAGGCTTCGTGGTCTTGTGTGGCATGCATGGCGGTTGCGCGCTCAATCGAGTTCGATCTTCGCGTAGCGGGCCACGCGCTGCATGCGATCGATCTCCTTGCGGATCTGCACGCCGAAGTCCTCGGGCGTGATGTCCGAGGGATACAGGCCCTGCGCGATCAGCCGCGCCTGCAGTGCCGGGTCGGCCAATGCCTTCTGCACCGCGCCATAGAGCCGCCGCACCATCGGCATCGGCGTGCCCGCCGGCGCGACCAGGCCGAACCACGAGGGCAGGTTGTTGCTCGCCAGTGCCAGCTCGGCGAATGTGGGCACCGCGGGCAGCGCCTCCACATGCGCGGGCCAGGACACCGCCAGCGCCTTCAGCCGCCCGGCGCGGATGTGCGGCAGCGCCGAGGCCAGCTGGTCGAAATAGGCCTGCACCTGGCCGGCCAGCAGGTCGTTCAGTGCCGGCGCCGCGCCGCGGTAGGGGATGTGGACCATGAAGGCGCCGGTCGTGCTCTTGAACAGCTCGGCCCACATGTGGCTGATGGTGCCGACGCCGGCCGAGGCATACGAATACTTGCCGGGCTGCGCCTTCACCAGGCGGATGAAGCCGGCATAGTCCTTCACGCCCAGCGAGGCCGGCACCACCAGCACCGCCGGGGCCTTCACCAGCTCGGCCACCGGCGCGAAGTCCTTCACCGCGTCATAGGGCAGCTTCTTGTACACGGCCGGGTTGACGCCATGGGTGGACATGGTCGCCAGTCCCAAGGTCATGCCGTCCGGCGCGGCGCGGGCCACTTCGGCCATGCCGATCGAGCCACCGGCACCGGCACGGTTGTCCACCAGCACCGGCATGCCGAGGTCGCGGCCCAGCGGTTCGCCGATGGCACGCGCCACGATGTCGGTGGCGCCACCGGGCGGGAAGGGCACCACCAGGCGCAGCACCTTGCTCTGCGCGAACATCGCCAGCGGGAATGAACCCACGGCCGCTCCCAACAACACCTGTCGTCGTTTCATCGTCACTCCTTGCGGTTGAAGCGTCGGCATGGTGGCCGCGGGTGCGGGCAGGCACAATCGAAATTCCGGCAGCAAGTTCATTCCCCATCAGAATGTTTCGACCCCACGCCCCGCCGCTGCACCTGCTGCGTGCCTTCACCGCCACCGCGCGCGCCGGCACGATCTCGGCCGCCGCGCAAGGGCTGCACCTGACCCAGGGCGCGGTCAGCAAGCAGGTGCTCGAACTCGAGACCTGGCTTGGCGTGACCTTGTTCGACCGCGTGAAGAAGCGCCTGCTGCTCACCGCGCCGGGCCACCGTTACCTGCATGCGGTGCAGCCGCTGCTGCAGCAGCTCGACGCGGTGAGCATCGACCTGATGAGCAACCCGCTGGGTGATGGTTCGCTGCACCTGGCCAGCCTGCCGACCTTCGGCGCGAAGTGGCTGATCCCGCGCCTGCCGTCCTTCCAGGCCGAGCATCCGCGCATCACCTTGCACTTCCTGCCGTATGTCGACGGCTACCAGTTCAACCGGGCCGACCTTGACTGCGCCATCCGCTACGGCAGCGGTGAGTGGCCGGATGCCGACGCGGCGTACATCACCGGGCGTCGCATGCTGCTGATTGCGCCACCACCGGTGCGCCGGCGCCAGCCGCTGCGCAAGCCTTCCGATCTGGCGCTGCACACCTTGCTGCACCACCAGACCGTGCCTGGCGCGTGGGCAGCGTGGGCGAAGGCCCATGCGCCACGGCTGGGCCTGCCGGCGGCCGGCCCGCAGTTCGACCAGTACCAGACGCTGATCCGCGCGGTGGTCGCGGGCCTCGGCGTCGGCCTGGTGCCGGCCTGCCTGATCGAGCAGGAGCTCGCGCATCGTGAAGTCAGCGCGCCGCTGCGCGCGCTGACCCTCGAGTCCGAGGCTGGCTACTACCTGTGCGCGCCGCGGGCACGGGCGGCCATGCCTTCGTTGCAGGCCTTCCGCCAGTGGCTGCTGGACGCAGCCGGCGGCCCGGCGGTCAGGCCGGGCTGAGCCCGCCGCGCTGCATCGCGCGCCAGGTGCTCATCAGCGCGCGCGCTTCGGCGTCGGGCCGTGCCGGCAGCTTGCGGTACTCGGAGCAATCGGGCTTGCGCGCCATCAGCCGGTGGTTGATGAGTTCGCGGCGCAGCGTGACATGGTCGCCGAAGGCATTGGCGGCCTTCAGCACCTCGTTGACCTCGCGCTCGGTGTAGACGCGGCGGCCGTCGAAGCGCGACCACAGCAGCCACATCGCGAGCTTCTGCACGCTGAACTTGTGGGGCCAGCGGACCAGGCGCCCGCGCGAATCGAACTGCATCAGCGCCTTGCGCGCGTTGTGGCTCAGCGCCGGCGGCGCCGGCAGGTCTTCGGCCGCGGTCGGCAGGGTCGGCAGCGCTGCCGAACGCGCCGCCTGCAGGCTCTGCAGGTTGCGGTGGCCCAGCGCGCGGGCGATCAGGTTCAGCAGCTCGACATGACCCGGGGGTGGCGCGCCGGTGGCGTGGCGGGTCTTCAGCGATTGGCCGAGCGACTTCGCGAACTGCGAGGCATCGGGCACGACGAACGAGAGCGGCAAGTGGCTCATGAGCGGAGTCCTTTCGCGCGTGCAGTGCCGCTCCGGAAGGAGCGCGCTGGCGGTTGCCGGCTTCCAGACCCTGCACGCGCAGAAAGCGACGCATGAGGCTTGGGATGTCGAGGGCAGGTTTAGCTCGCGAGGGCTTCGCGCGGCAACGCCTGGGTGAACTGCCGACCGGACGCGGATTCTAGCCAGCAGGTCGCCTGCGCGACAGGGCTGCAGCGTGCAAACCCGCAATCGCGCTGTGGCGCGGCTGGCATACCCTCGTCGGCATGTCCGCACCGTTCATTCCCCAGATCCGCCTGTACCAGGACTGGCTGCGCTGCGCGCGCGGCCTCGCGTTCGAGGACTATGAAGCGCTGTGGCGCTGGTCGGTCGAGGACCAGGCCGCGTTCTTCCAGAGCGTGTGGGACTTTGGCGGCATGCAGTCGCCCACCGCGCCCAGCGCGGTGCTGGCCGATGACCGCATGCCCGGTGCGCGCTGGTTTCCCGGCGCGCAGCTGAACTACGCGCAACGTGTGCTGCGGCATGCGGCCGCAGCCGACGCGGCCGGCATGCCCGCGGTGATCGCCGAGGATGAACTCGGCCGCGTGCAGCAGCTGTCCTGGCCCGCGCTGCGGCGCCAGGTGGCTTCGCTGGCGCTGGCCCTGCGCGGGCTGGGGGTGCAACGCGGCGACCGCGTCGCGGCCTACCTGCCCAACGTGCCGCAGACTGTGGTGGCCTTCCTGGCCTGCTGCAGCATCGGCGCGATCTGGAGCGTCTGCGCGCCGGACATGGGCACGCAGGCGGTGACCGACCGCTTCAAGCAGATCGAGCCACGGGTGCTGATCGCCGCCGATGGCGTGCACTACGCCGGCCGTGCGCAGGACCGCAGCGCCGTCGTCCAGGCCCTGCGTGAGGCCTTGCCCAGCGTGCAGCAGCTGGTGCTGCTGCGCACGCCGCACGCGTCGGCCACGCTCGAAGCCGAACTGCTGTTCGACGACGCCATCGCCCGCGACGATGCCGCCACCGCGGCCTTCGAGCCGGAGTGGCTGCCCTTCGACCACCCGCTGTGGATCGTCTACTCCAGCGGCACCACCGGCCTGCCCAAGCCCATCGTGCACGGCCATGGCGGCGTGCTGCTGATGCAGATGGCCAACGGCCTGCACAACGACCTGGGCCCGAGCTACGAGGCCAACAGCCTTGGCGAGCGCTTCCACTGGTACAGCTCCACCGGCTGGGTGATGTGGAATGCCCAGGTCGCGGGGCTGCTGAGCGGCACCACGATCTGCCTGTTCGACGGCAGCCCGGCCGGCCCGAAGGACCAGCCCGACTGGGGCGTGCTGTGGCGCTTCGCGGCACGGCATCGCGTCACCTACTTCGGCGCCGGCGCGGCCTTCTACGCCAGCTGCATGAAGGCCGGGCTGCGGCCGGACAGCTGCGGCGACCTGTCCCGCGTGCGTGCGCTGGGCACCACCGGCTCGCCCCTGTCCGAAGACGTGCAGCGCTGGGGCAGCGAGGCCTTCGCGCGGCTGGGCCGGCCCGACCTGTGGTGGAACAACATCTCGGGCGGCACCGACTTCGCGGCCTCGGTGATCGGTGGCCATCGCGAGCTGCCGCTGCAGCCGGGCCGCATGCAATGCCGCCAGCTCGGCTGTGCGGTCCAGGCCTGGGACGAGCAGGGCCGCCCGGTGGCCGGCGAGGTGGGCGAGCTGGTGATCACGAAGCCGATGCCCTCGATGCCGCTGTACTTCTGGGGTGACGCGCAGAATGCGCGTTATCTCTCGAGCTACTTCGACGTCTACCCCGGCGTCTGGCGCCATGGCGACTGGCTGTCGATCGGGCCGGACGGCTCCTGTGTCATCTACGGCCGCAGCGACGCCACGATCAACCGCCACGGCCTGCGCATGGGCACCAGCGAGATCTACGCCGCGGTCGAGGCGCTGCCCGAGGTGCTGGACTCGATGGTGATCGACCTCGAGTACCTGGGCCGCGAGAGCTGGATGGCGCTGTTCGTCGTGCTGCGCGAGGGCCTGGCGCTCGATGCCGCATTGACCGGCCGGATCCAGGGCGCGATCAAGGCCGCGCTGTCGCCGCGCTTCGTGCCCGATGCGGTGATCCAGGCGCCCGAGATCCCGCGCACGTTGTCGGGCAAGAAGCAGGAGGTGCCGATCAAGAAGATCTTCCTCGGCCAGCCGCTGGAAAAGGTGGTCAACCGCGATGCGATGGCCAACCCGCAGTGCCTGCCCTGGTACCGCGAGCAGGCTGCGGCGCACCTGGCGCGCAGCGCCGCGAAGGTTCAATAGACCCAACGTCCGAAAAGAGCGGCCAGCGAACGGCCGGCGGCGGCTTCCATTGCCCGCTGCAGGTCGGCCGATACCACCCGCCGGCCCAGGTTCGCGCGGGTATAGCGCTGCAATCCGTCCCAGAACGCCGCTTCGCCGATGTCCTGCCGCAGCGCGTGCAGGAACAGCAGGCCCTTGCTGTAGCGCACCGCGCGCGAGAGGGCCAGGCTCGGGTACTCGCCCGGCCAGGCCAGCGGCTTGTCGAAGCCGGCGTCGACGGCACGTTGCAGGCGCTGGCGCGCCAGCGACAGCTCGCGCTGGTAGGCGGCTTCGCCCCAGCGCTGCTGCTTCCAGGCTGCGGTCATGAACACCGTGATGCCTTCGTTGAGCCAGAACTCGGACCAGCGGGCGCAGGTGATGGCATTGCCCCACCACTGGTGCGCCAGTTCGTGCGCGATGACCCAGTCCTCGTCGGGCTGCTGCTCGATCGGGTCCAGCATCTCGTGGCCGATCACCGAGTAGCTGGCCACCTCCTGCGCCGCGCCGCCGGGGACCAGCAACTGGCTGTACTGCGGCACCGGCAGCGGTGCGCCGGCGCGGGCTTCGAAGAAGGCCAGCATCGCGCGGGTCGGCGCGAACAGCCGGCGCAGCCGCGCCGCATCGTCCTGCACGCCGAGGTAGCGCAGCCGCGGCTCTTCGGTGTCCAGCGCCGATTCGAAGCGGCCGGCGGCAAAGCCGAACAGGTACAGCGCGATCGGCCTGCGCTGCTGCCAACGGTGGCCGGCCGGGTCCGCGCGCTCGCCGATGCCGAGCGAGTCGTAGCCCGCGGGCAGGCGCAGCGTGAGGTCCAGCGTGGCCGCGTCTAGCAGCTCGCCCACGCAGGGCATCCAGTGGCAGGTGTCGTAGGCGCTGTAGACATGCTGCGTCCCGAACACCAGCCCGCGCGTCGGCTGGCCGTGGTAGCGCAGGCTCAGCTCGCGCGTGCCGGGCGGCAGCCGGGCCTCGAGCTGGTCGGCGTCCTGGGTGAAGGGCAGCGCCGCACCGTCGGCGGACAGCGCGTCGATGCGCAGGCCGTTCAGTGCCAGGCGCAGCACAGGGTCGCGCTCGTCGGGGCGCAGCGTGACGCGCAGCTCGCCGCGCAGGCTGCGGGTGGCGAGGTCGGGTTCGAGCGCCAGCGCGTAGTGGATGCCGCGCGGGGCGGCGGCCGCGGCCCCGGCCCACAGCGTGGCCAGCAGCAGGGCCGCCCGCAGCGCGGCGCGCGCGCTCAAACCGACAGCAGGTCGACCTCGAACAGCAGCGTCGCGTTCGGCGGAATCACGCCGCCGGCGCCACGCGCGCCGTAGCCGAGCTCGGCCGGGATCAGCAGCAGCCGCGTGCCGCCGACCTTCATGCCCTGCACGCCTTCGTCCCAGCCGCGGATCACCTCGCCCGCCCCGAGGTGGAAGCGGAACGGGTCGCCGCGGTCCTTGCTGGAATCGAACTTCGCGCCGCGGCCGCCGGGTTGCGCGGGGTCGTGCAGCCAGCCGGTGTAGTGCACGGTGACGGGCGTGCCGGCCTTGGCCTCGTTGCCGCTGCCGGGCGTGGTGTCGTCGTATTGCAGACCGGAGGGGGTGGTGATCATGGCGAGCCTTTCGAAGGTGGGGGGCGTGCCGCCGCGGCCGCTAACGGCCGATGGCGCGGGCCCGCATCATGCCACCCAGCGCTGGGCCCAGGCCCGCACCGCGGCGCCCAGCCATTCGCCCACGCTGCCGGCCTCGATGGTCGGCAGTGCCAGGGTGGTGGCGGCAATCTGCAGCGCGGCGAGCGGGTTGCTCGCGTCCAGCGGCTTCGCGCCGTTCTGCTTGCTGAGCTTGTGGCCGTCCGCGCCCAGCACCAGCGGCGTGTGCAGGTAGCGTGGCTGCGGCAGGCCGAGCAGGCGCTGCAGATGGATCTGGCGCGGGGTGTTGTCGGCCAGGTCCTCGCCGCGGACGACGTCGGTCACGCCCTGCGCGGCGTCGTCCACCACCACGGCGAGCTGGTAGGCCCACAGCCCGTCGGCCCGGTGCAGCACGAAGTCCCCGACCTCGCGCGTGACGTTCTGCTGCTGCGCGCCCAGGCGCCGGTCGACCCAGCTGACCACCGATTCCATGCCGCCGCACAAGGTGAGCACGCGGGTGGCACGCGCCGCCCTGCCGAACAGGCCGGCACGGCAGGTGCCGGGGTAGACGCGTTCCTCGAAGCGCTCGTGCAGGATGCCAAGTGCGACCAGCGCGTCTTCGATCTCGCGCCGCGTGCAGCCGCAGGGGTAGGTCAGGCGCAGCGCGTGCAGCTGGTCCAGCGCGGCGGCGTAGGCGCTGCCACGGCGCGACTGGTACAGCGGCTTCTCGTCGGGCAGCAGGCCGCAGATGGCCAGCTGGCCGAGGATCACCTGGTCGGCGCCGGGCATGCAGCGCGGGGTGTCGACGTCCTCGATGCGCACCAGCCAGCGCCCGCCATGCGCCCGCGCGTCGAGCCAGCTGGCCAGCGCCGCCACCAGTGAACCGGCGTGCAGCGCGCCGGTGGGCGAGGGCGCGAAGCGGCCGGTGTAGCTGCGGGCCGTGGCGGCGTCCATCATTCCGCCGGACGGCCGATGTGGCGCTCGAGGAGTGCCTGGCGAGTTGCCGGGCTCTTCAATTGCTGCAGGAACCAGTGCAGCGCCAGGCCCTGCGGCGCGCGCTTGGGCTGCGGCGTGGCCGCGCTGCGCCAGGCGTAGCCGCAGCGCATCGGCGGCAATTGGCGCGCCACCGGCTTGACCACCAGGCGGCCGGCGCGCACATGCTCGCGCACCATCGGCTCGGGCAGGAAGCCGCAGCCCAGGCAGCGCAGCTGGGCCTCGATCTTCGCCAGCATCGACGGCACGGTCAGCACGTCCTGCCCCGGCAGCAGGTTCACGGTCATCGGCGACATGCGCTGCGCCGAATCGGCCACCGCGATGGCGCGGTAGCCCAGCAGTTCCTCGTCGGTGATCGGATGCTCCAGCGCGGCCAGCGGGTGGTGCGGCGCGACGACGAAGACGAACTGCACCTCGCCCAGCGGCTGCAGCTCGATGCCCACCTGCGGCGGCGCGCTCATCGAGACGCCGATGGCCAGGTCGGCCTGGCCGCTGAGCAGCGCCTCCCACAGCCCGGTCATGATCTCGGTGCGCAGGCGCAGGCGGGTGCTGGCGGCGCGTGGCGCGTCCGAAGCGGCCTCGGGCGGGGCCTGCAGGGCGTAGAAGCCTTCGATCAGCTCGAACACCGTGAGGCGCGAGATGATGCCGTCGATCGCGATGGTCAGCTGTGATTCCCAGCCGGTGGACACGCGCTTGACGCGGTTGGCCACCGCATCCATCTCGGCCAGCAGGCGCCGGCCCTCGTCCAGCAGTTCCTGGCCCGCCGCGGTGAGCTGGGCCTGGCGCGAGCGGCGGTCGAACAGCAGCACGTCCAGCGCGTCTTCGAGCTGGCGCACGCTGTAGGTCAGGGCCGAGGGCACGCGGCCCAGCTCGCGCGCCGCGGCCGCGAAGCTGCCGCTGCGGGCGATGGTGTCCATCATCTGCAGCGCTTCGGGGGTCAGGGCATTGCGGCGGGGGGCGGACATCGTGCCCTTCATCTTATTTGAACGTGCGCTTCAAGCGCGGCCGCCTTGCCTGCAGCGGCTCCGGTGCCACCATCAGGGCTCACTGAAGGAGAGTCCCGCATCATGCTGACACTGCGTCGATCGCAAGACCGCGGCGAGGCCGACCACGGCTGGCTGCACAGCTTCCACAGCTTCTCGTTCGCCGACTACCACGACCCCGCGCACATGGGCTTCGGCAACCTGCGCGTGATCAACGAAGACCGCATCGCGCCCGGCACCGGCTTCGGCACCCATGGCCATCGCGACATGGAGATCGTGAGCTACGTGCTCGAAGGCGCGCTGGCGCACCGCGACAGCCTGGGCAACGGCGCGGCCATCGTGCCCGGCGAGGTGCAGCGCATGAGCGCCGGCACCGGGGTGCGCCACAGCGAGTTCAACCACGCGCAGCACGAGACCACGCACTTCCTGCAGATCTGGCTGCTGCCCGACCGCACCGGCATCACGCCCGGCTACGAGCAGAAGGCGTTTCCCGACAGCGAGAAACGCGGCCGGCTGCGCCTGGTGGCGTCGCCCGATGGCCGCGAGGGCTCGGTGACGGTGCATGCCGACGCCGCGATCCATGCCGGCCTGTTCGATGGCGACGAGGCGGCCACCTTGTCGCTGGCGCCGGGGCGGCTGGGCTATGTGTTCGTCGCGCGCGGCACCGTGCATGTCAACGGCCAGGCGCTGGGCACCGGCGATGCGGCGATGCTGCGCGGCGAGCCTGTCCTCAAGCTGGACCAGGGCCAGGGTGCCGAGGTGCTGGTGTTCGACCTCGCGCCTTAGCGTGACCGCGCCATGGGCCGCTAAAGTGCGGCCCATGGAACTGCTGATCCGCCTGTTCACCTTCCTGCCCTGGCCGGACTGGGCGGCGATGGGGCTGTTCTTCGGCGGCTGGATCGGCTATGCGCGCTTTGCCAAGCAGCGCGCCGGCGTGCAGCCCTCGATCCTGGCCACCACCAACCGCTGGCGCCGCCACTGGATGCTGCAGGCCACGCGGCGCGAGAACCGCATCGTCGATTCGGCGGTGGTGCAGAACCTCTCGGGCAGCCCGCAGTTCTTCGCCTCCACCAGCATCCTGATCATCGGCGGCCTGCTGGCGGTGCTGGGCACCACCGAGAAGGCCACCGAGCTGGTGCGCGACCTGCCGTTCGCCGCGCGCACAACGGTGCTGGTGTTCGACCTGAAGCTGGTGCTGCTGACCGGCATCTTCGTCTACAGCTTCTTCCGCTTCACCTGGAGCCTGCGGCAGTACAGCTTCGGCGCGATCCTGGTGGGCGCGGTGCCGGATGCCCGTGAGCTCGACGATGCCGAGCGCGAGGCCTTCGCCGACCGCGCCGGCCACGTGATGGGCCTGGCGGCCGAGACCTTCAACGACGGCCTGCGCGGCTACTACCTGTCGTTCGCGGTGGTGGCCTGGTTCTTCTCGACCTGGGCCTTCATGATCGGCACGCTGCTGGTGCTGTGGGTGCTGTACCGGCGCGAGTTCCATTCCGAGGTCCTGGTCGCGTTGCGCCAGGGCCTGAAGTAGCCGCCGCCCGCGTCGACACCGCTTACCGTTAGTTGCCGCGCGGCCTGCCGCCAGCGCGCACAGTCGCGCCCCAACGAACGAGCGCACGGGGGGCAGCGATGGACGAATCGTCGGTGGACGTCGACAGCACGGTCCTGCCACAGGTCGGTCTTGCCGACCCGGCTGGTCAGGTCGGCCTGGCCGACCCGGCTGGCTGGTCCGGTGCGGCCGCTGCGGCCGGCCTGCTGGTGCTGGCGGGTTGCGGTGGCGGCAGCAGCGATGCGCCGACCAGCGGATCGCCCGCCACGCCAGGCGCGCCGACCACCCCCGCCGCCCCGCCCAGCACGCGCGACGCCGCGCGTCTCCTCAGCCAGGCCAGCTTCGGCCCGCGCAGCGCGGACGAAGTGGAGGCGCTGCGCCAGACCGGCTACGACAGCTGGCTCGAGCAGCAGTTCAACGCACCGACCTTCGGCCACGTGGCCTACCTCGAGCAGGAGCGCAGCCGCGAGGCCGACAACAAGGTGCGCGAGGAGATGAGCTACGAGGCCATCTGGCAGCAGTGGCTGTTCGGCGAAGACCCGCTGCGCGCGCGCATGAGCTGGGCGCTGCTGCAGATCTTCGTGATCTCGAACATCGCACCGGACATCCGGGCCCACGCGATGAGCAGCTACCTGGACATGCTCAACCGCAACGCCTTCGGCAACTACCGCCAGCTGCTCGAGGACGTGACGCTGCACCCGGCGATGGGCTACTACCTGAACATGGCCGAGTCGGAGAAGGAGGATCCGAAGAAGGGCACGCACCCGAACGAGAACTACGCGCGCGAAGTGCTGCAGCTGTTCTCGATCGGCCTGACGAAGCTGAACCCCGACGGCTCGGCGCAGTTCGATGCCAATGGCCAGCTGGCGGCCAGCTACGACGAGGCAGTGGTGCGCGGCTATGCGCAGGCCTTCTCGGGCTGGAGCTTCGGCGGCTCGGACAACACGGTGGCCAAGAACTTCCACCGCTACGACCCGGACAACGAGGCGCTGTGGCAGACCCCGATGCAGCCCTGGAGCCAGTACCACGACAGCGGCGCGAAGACGCTGCTCGACGGCCGCGCGCTGCCCGCCAACCAGACGCCCGAGCGTGACCTGAAGGACGCGCTGGACAGCATCTTCAACCACCCGAACGTCGGCCCCTTCATCGGCCGGCAGCTGATCCAGCGCTTCGTCACCAGCAACCCGAGCGCGGCCTACATCGGCCGCGTCAGCGCCGTGTTCGCCAACAACGGCCGCGGCGTGCGCGGCGACCTGCGGGCGGTGCTGCGCGCGATCCTGCTCGACGCCGAAGCGCGCGGCGACGATGCGACGACGCGTGCGCGCTACGGCAAGCAGCGCGAGCCGGTGCTGCGCTTCGCGCAGTTTCTGCGTGCCCTGGGGGCAAAGAGTGCAAACGGCCGTAACGCCATCCACTACCTCGATTCGTCGGACGATGCACTGGGGCAGAGCCCGCTGCTGGCGCCCTCGGTGTTCAACTTCTACGCGCCGGGCTACCGGCCCGCCGGGCCGCTGGCCGCCGCCGGCATGGTGGCGCCGGAATTCCAGATCACCAACGAGACCACGGTGGTCGGATCGTTGAACTTCTTCTCGCAGCTGTTCCGGCGCGGCGCCTACGGCAGCGGCGATACCAAGCTGGTGCTGGACTACGCGCCGCTGGCCGCGCTGGCCGATGGCGACGGCAGCACCCTGATCGACCGGCTGGACCTGCTGTTCTTCGACCGGCAAATGAGCGCCAGCACCCGCGCGCGCCTGGGCACGATGCTCGGTGCGATGCCCGCAAGCTCGGCTGATAAGAAGCTGCAGCGGGTGCGCGCCGCACTGACGCTGGTGGCGATGTCGCCCGACCACGTGATCCAGAAATAACATTCGAAGGACGCGAGCATGGATGCCCAGCCGATGGATCTGAACGCGCTGCGCCGCCGGCGCCTGCTGCAGGCCGGCGCGGTGGCGGCGCTGACGCCGTTTCCCGCGCTGCAGGCGCTGGCCCAGGCCACCAGCGGCAGCGGCTACCGCGCGCTGGTGTGCGTGTTCCTGTTCGGCGGCAACGACGCCAACAACCTGCTGGTACCGCTGGATGCCACGCGCTACGGCGCTTACCAGCGCGCGCGGCCCAACCTGGCGCTGTCGCAGGCCAGTCTGGTGCCGCTGGGCACCAGCGGCTTCGGCACCCATCCGGCGATGGCGCCCCTGAAGCCGCTGTTCGACGCCGGCCAGGCCGCCGTGGTGGCCAATGCCGGACCGCTGATGGTGCCGACCACGCGCGCGCAGTACCAGGCGCGCAGCGTGCCGCTGCCCAGCAACCTGTTCTCGCACAGCGACCAGCAGGGGGCCTGGCAGAGCGCGATCGCCGACGCGCCCACGCGCAACGGCTGGGGTGGCCGCCTGCTCGAGCGCCTGGTGGCCAGCGACAGCAGCAACCGCGGCTATTGCAACCTCAGCGTGGCCGGCAGCAACATCTGGGAGAACGGCGACCGTGGCCTGGCGCCCTACCGCGTGTCCTCCAGCGGCGATTTCGGCTTCGACTTCTACGATCCGAAGGGTGGCGATCCGCTGTCGGCCGCCGTCAACAGCCTGCTGGGGGAGGCGCGCAGCGATCCGTTCGAACAGACCTGGCTGTCGATGATGGGCCGCTCGATCGACAACCAGCGCGTGCTCAGCACCGCGCTGCAGGCCTCCGCGCTCAAGACGGCCTTCCCCGGCACCGGCCTGGGCCGCCAGTTGCAGATGTGCGCGCGGCTGATCGCGGCGCGCGGGCAGCTGGGTGTGCCGCGGCAGTGCTTCTTCACCAGCATCGGCGGCTTCGACACGCATGGCGACGACCAGCTCTCGCGCCAGAACGAGCTGCTCGGCGAGATCGCCGAGGCGGTGGCGGCCTTCCAGGCGGCGACGACCGAGCTGGGCGTCGCGCGCGATGTCACGCTGTTCACTGCCAGCGACTTCAGCCGCACCTTCGCCTCCAACGGCCAGGGCACCGACCACGGCTGGGGCGGCCACCACTGGGTGGTGGGCGGGGCGGTGCGCGGCGGCCGCATCGTCGGGCGCTTTCCGGAACTGGCGATCGGCGGGCCGGACGATTCCGGCGGCCAGGGCAACTGGATTCCGGGCATCGCGGTCGACCAGCTCGGCGCCGAGCTCGGCCGCTGGTTCGGCGCCGACGAGGGCCTGCTCGACGACGCCTTCCCGCGGCTGCGCTACTTCGATCGCAGCATCGGGCTGATGGGCTGATGGCTGATGGGTTGAGCCGCTAATGCGTGTTTGACGCGGCCTCGGCCGCGGGCCAGACGAAGGCCTTGACAGGCGCGACGGTGGCGGCCGGGTCTTCCTCGTGCGGCACATGGCCCAGCGTGTCGAACACGATCAGCTGGCTGCCGGCGATGTCGGCCTGGAAGCGGCGCGCGGTGGCCACCGGGATCAGGTGGTCGCGCCCGCCCCAAAGGATCAGGGTCGGCAGCTTCAGCGTCCGGATGCGTTCGGCATCGGCGCCCTGGCTGAACTGCTGCAGCCGTTCGCCCAGCGCGCGGCGGTTGCCTTCGCGCAGGGTCAGCTCGAAATAGCGGTCCACCAGCGCGTCCGTCACCTTGGCCGGATCGCCGTAGACGTTCTGCACGCTGGCCACCACCACCGGCCGTGGCAGCAGGTACTGGCCCAGCCAGTTGATGCCCGGCAGCCGTGCAATGCGAAAGCCCAGCGGTACTTCGTCCGGCTTGAAGGCGTAGCCGCCCGAGTCCACCAGCACCAGCTTCGCCACCCGCTGCGGCGCGGCGGCGGCCACATGCCAGGCCACCTCGCCGCCCAGCGAGTTGCCGGCAATCGCGAAGCGCGGCACCTGCAGCCGGTCCAGCAGGTCGAGCACGAAGCGCGCGTAGTGGTCGCCGACGTAGGTCTGGCCGGCATAGGCGCCGCTGAACGGGCCGGTCAGGCCGAAGCCCGGCAGGTCGAAGCTGATCACGCGGTGCTGGCCGCGCAGCGCCCGCGCCCAGCCTTCCCAGGTGTGCAGGCTGGCCGAGGTGCCATGCAGCAGCACCAGCGGCAGCGGGTCGTTGCGCGGACCTTCGTCGCGGTAGTGCACCAGCTGGCCGTTCAGGTCCAGGAAGTCCGAGGGCGGCGGGGCCCAGCGCTGCACCAATGAGGCCACGTCGCGGTCCGGAGCGCGCATCAGCGGCAGGGCCAGCGCCGTCAGCATCAGCAGCAGGCCGAAGGCCCGGACCAGGAAGGTGGTCACGTCGCCAGCGTGGTGTCGAGCGCCACGCGCTCGTCGAACACGAAGCAGCGCCCGCGCCAGCCGGGCGCAGCACCGCCGGTCTCCTCGAAATACTTCAGGATGCCGCCCTCGAGCTGGTAGCTGTGCGGCAGGCCCATCGCCTGCATCACCAGCGCCGCCTTCTCGCAGCGGATGCCGCCGGTGCAGTAGCTCACCACCGTGTGCGAGGCCAGACGCTCGCGGTGCGCGGCCAGCGCGGCCGGGAATTCGCTGAACTTCGCGAGCCGCCAGTCCACCGCGCCTTCGAATGCGCCGGCGTCCACCTCGAATCCGTTGCGGGTGTCCAGCAGCAGCAGCGGGCGGCCGCTGTCGTCGCAGCGCTGCGCAATCCAGCGCGCCAGCGTGGCGCTGCCCACCGCCGGGGCGCGGCCGCTGGCGGGTTGCACCGCCGGCATGTCCATGCGGATGATCTCGCGCTTGATCTTGACCTTCAGGCGTTTGAAGGGCTGGGCCTCGCTCCAGCTTTCCTTGGCCGGCAGGCCCGCGAAGCGCGCGTCGGCCCGCAGCGCATCGAGCCAGCCGTGAACGGCCTCGGCGGCGCCGGCCAGGAACAGGTTGATGCCTTCCTCGGCCAGCAGCACCGTGCCCTTCAGGCCCCGCGACTGCGCGGCCTCGAACAGCCGCTCGCGCAGCGCCGGCAGGTCCTGCAGCGGCACGAAGCGGTAGCTGGAGATGTTGAGGATGCGGCCGGCGTTCACCGCGCGATTTTAGGAGGCCGGCTTCGGCGCCGGCCGGGTGGGCACCGTGGCGTTGCACAGGCCGATGTGGCCGCTGCGATGCACGAACCACGGCTCGCGCCGGTTGCGCCGCGCTTCGAGCAGGGCGCGCCAGGTGGCGGTGTCGGTGCGCAGCACCTGCAACGCGGGGCGCTGGTCGGGCGGCAGTTCGTCGAGCACGCGCACGCTGCGGATCGCCAGGCGCTGCTCGGGCTGGTCGTAGAAGCCCATGTTGGCGCCGCCGCGCGGCAGCGACGAGAGCAGGTCGATGCCGCTGAGCACGCGACCCACCACGGTGATGTTGCGGTCCAGTCCGCGCGGCGCATGGCCGATCACCGCGTACAACTCGGTGCCGTTGCTGCTGTCTGCCGGGTTGTCGCGACCGGCGCCGACGACACCGTAGCAATGCGCCAGCCAGGCGCGATTGGCACGTGGGTCGGCCGCGACCGCGAAACCATCGACCCAGCCGGTGACCTGCGCCCAGCCGTCCACGTCGGGCAGCCGGCTCAGCGGCAGGCCACGCAGCGGGACCTCGAACTCGGCCGGCAGCTTGCGCTCGGCCTGGCCCAGGGGGCGCGCCTTCTCGGCGCTCTCGGCCTCGGGGTCGCCCCATTGCGCGACGTAGTTGTCCTGCACCCGCAGCACCGCCAGCCCGTCGAAGTAGCGCTCGCGCACCAGCGTCAGGATGTTCGCCACGTGGCGCGGCGCGAAACGCGGGGCCAGCTCGATCAGCACCTCGCCGCCCTTCGCGTCACCCGTGGCGCCCAGCTGCATCAGCAGCGTGCGGCCCGGGTCCAGCGGGCGCCAGTCGTCGGCGCGGCTGGCCTGCAGCACCTCGGCCGCGGTGGGCTTCGCGGGCGGCGCTGCATGAGACACGGCGGCAGCCAGGGCCAAGGCGAGAGCGGTGAGTGAAGGGCGCATCACGCAAGCCTATCCCTAAAATCCCGACATGGCCTTCGTACATCTGCGCACCCACTCCGAGTTCTCCGTCGTCGATGGCACCCTGCGGGTGGACGATGCCGCCGCGGCGGCCAAGGCCGATGGGCAGGTGGCGCTGGCGATCAGCGACCTGTCCAACCTGTTCGGCGCGGTGAAGTTCTACAAGGCCTGCCGCGGCAAGGGCGTCAAGCCGATCATCGGGGCCGACATCTACCTCGAACCCGATCCGGCCGTGAGCGGCAGCGAGAAGCAGGCCAGCCGGCTGCTGCTGCTGGTGCAGAACCGCCAGGGCTACCTGAACCTGTGCGAGCTGCTGGCGCGCGGCTGGGTGCGCAATGCGCAGCGTGCGCAGGCCTGGATCAAGTGGGAGTGGCTGGCCGAGCTGGGCGGCGGGTTGATCGCGCTGTCCGGCGCCGACCAGGGCGCGGTGGGCATGGCGCTGCTGGCGGGTGACACCGCTCGGGCCACGGCCGCGGCACAGCGCCTGGCGGCGCTGTTCCCGCAGCGCTTCTACCTGGAACTGCAGCGCGCCGGGCTGCCGACGCACGAGGCCCATGTGCGCGCCGCGGTGCCGCTGGCCGCGACGCTGGGGCTGCCGGTGGTGGCCACGCACCCGGTGGAATTCCTCACGCCCGACGACTTCGATGCGCACGAGGCCCGCGTGTGCATCGCCGAGGGCGAGACGCTGGCCAACCCCAAGCGCATCAAGCGCTTCAGCCGCGAGCAGTATTTCAAGACCCAGTCGCAGATGATGGCGCTGTTCGCCGACGTGCCCTCGGCCGTCGCCAACACCGTGCGCATCGCGCAGCGCTGCAACCTGACGCTGGCGATGGGCAAGAACTACCTGCCCGACTTCCCCACGCCCATCGAGAACGGCACGCCGATGCCGATGGACGCGTACTTCCGGCGTTTGAGCTTCGAGGGACTCGAGGAACGCCTGGCGGCGCTGTTCCCCGACGCGGCGCAGCGCGACGCGAAGCGGCCCGAGTACGTCAAGCGGCTGGAGTTCGAGATCGAGACCATCCTGAAGATGGGCTTCCCGGGCTACTTCCTGATCGTGGCGGACTTCATCAACTGGGCCAAGAACAACGGCTGCCCGGTGGGCCCGGGCCGCGGTTCGGGCGCCGGCTCGCTGGTGGCCTATGCGCTGAAGATCACCGACCTCGACCCGCTGCAGTACAACCTGCTGTTCGAGCGCTTCCTGAACCCCGAGCGCGTGTCGATGCCCGACTTCGACATCGACTTCTGCCAGGGCAACCGCGACCGGGTGATCGACTACGTCAAGGACAAGTACGGCCGCGAGGCGGTGAGCCAGATCGCCACCTTCGGCACGATGGCCGCGAAGGCCGCGCTGCGCGACGTGGGACGCGTGCTGGGCATGGGCTACGGCCATGTCGATTCGATCGCCAAGCTGATCCCCGCGCCGCCCGGCAAGACGGTGACGCTGGCCAAGGTGCCCGACGAACCCGACGGCGGCATCATCTACGCGCGCAAGGAAGCGCCCGAGCTCGAGGAGCGGGAAAAGGCCGACGAGGAAGTGGCCGAGCTGCTGAGCCTGGCCACGCGGGTCGAAGGCATCGTGCGCAACATCGGCATGCATGCCGGCGGCGTGCTGATCGCGCCCGGCAAGATCACCGACTTCTGCCCGCTGTACCAGCAGCCGGGCAGCGAATCGGCGGTGAGCCAGTACGACAAGGACGACGTCGAGGCCATCGGCCTGGTGAAGTTCGACTTCCTGGGCCTGGCCACGCTGACCATCCTGGAGCTGGCCAAGGACTTCATCGTCGCACGCCACCCGGAGAAGAAGGGCTTCTCGTTCGAGACCGTGCCGCTGGACGACCCGCGGGTCTACAAGCTGTTCTCCGAAGGCCTGACCGAGAGCGTGTTCCAGTTCGAATCACGTGGCATGCAGGGCATGCTGCGCGATGCCAAGCCCAGCCGGCTGGAAGACCTGATCGCGCTGAACGCGCTGTACCGGCCGGGGCCGATGGACCTGATCCCGAGCTTCGTCGCGCGCAAGCACGGCAAGGAAGAGGTGATCTACCCGCATCCGCTGCTCGAGGGCGTGCTGTCCGAGACCTACGGCATCATGGTCTATCAAGAGCAGGTGATGCAGGCCGCGCAGGTGCTGGGCGGGTATTCGCTCGGCGGCGCCGACCTGCTGCGCCGCGCGATGGGCAAGAAGAAGGCCGAGGAGATGGCCAAGCACCGGGCCATCTTCCGCGAGGGCGCGGCGAAGAAGGGCATCTCGGAGCAGACGGCCGACGAGGTGTTCGACCTGATGGAGAAGTTCGCGGGCTACGGCTTCAACAAGAGCCATGCCGCCGCGTACTCGCTGCTGGCCTACCACACGGCCTGGCTGAAGGTGCACTACACGGCGGAGTTCTATGCCGCGAACATGACCATCGAGATGGACGACACCGACAAGCTGAAGGTGTTGCTCAACGATGCGAAGCTGTTCAACATCGCCTTCGAGCCGCCGGACGTCAACCGCGGCACCTACCGCTTCGAGCCGGTGAACGACAAGCTGGTGCGCTACGGGCTCGGCGCGGTGAAGGGCACCGGCCAGGGCGCGATCGAGGCCATCGTCGAGGCACGCAACGAAGGCGGCCCGTTCCGCAGCTTCTTCGACTTCTGCGGCCGCGTCGACCGCAAGCGGGTCAACAAGCGCGTGGTCGAGGCGCTGATCAAGGCCGGCGCCTTCGACGCGCTGCAGGCCGACCGCGCCAGCCTGCTGGCCAGCGTGGGCCTGGGCTTCGACTGGGCCGACACCCAGGTGGTGAACGCCTCGCAGGGCGGCCTGTTCGACGACCTGGGCGACGCGCACGGCTCGTCGACGCAGGAGCCGGCGCTGGTGCAGGCCGAGCCGCAGAGCATCCGCGAGCGGCTGATGCTGGAGAAGACCGCGATCGGCTTCTACCTCTCGGGCCACCTGTTCGAGCAGAGCGAGGCCGAGGTGCGCCGCTTCTGCAAGCGCCGCATCGCCGACCTGGTGGACAGCCGCGAGCCGCAGCTGCTGGCCGGCATCGTCAGCGACCTGCGCCTGGTCAATGGCCAGCGCGGGCGCGTGGCGATCTTCAAGCTCGACGACAAGAGCGAAGCGATCGAGGCCGTGGCCAACGACGAGCTGATCGAGGCCCACAAGGACCTGCTGAAGGACGACGAACTGCTCATCGTGCAGGGCAAGGTGCAGCCCGATCGCTTCTCGGGAGGCCTGCGGCTGAACGTCAGCGCGATCTGGGACCTGGCGTCGGCGCGGGCGCGCTTCGGCCGCTTCATGCAGGTGTCGCTCAATGGCGGGCTCGACGGCGAGGTGCGCCCGCTGGCCGAACTGGTGCAGCTGTGGCCGGCCAAGCGCGTGCAGACCGAGCAGGGGGAGCTGACGCAGGGCCTGGCCGTGCGGCTGCAGATCCGCCGGCCCACCGCCTGCGCCGAACTGGACCTGGGCGAGGCCGGCCGCTTCTGGCCCTGTGACGAGGCGCTGGCGCGCTGGCGGGCGCTGGCCAGCGAGGGCCGGGCGGCCATCGTCTACGAGGCCTGAGGCCGGGCCGGCGCCTTACGCTTGCTCACAGCACCAAGGACAACCCGGGCACGGCGCTTGCCGTTGAGAAGCTGTCAATGCCAGAGGAGTGATTCATGAAGCCCTTGTTAGCAGCCTCCGTTGCGGCGCTGGCCCTGGCCGGCGCCGCCGGCGCCGCGCGGGCCGCCGACGTCGGCGTGTCCGTCGGCATCAGCCAGCCCGGGGTCTACGGCCGCATCGACATCGGCCGCTTCCCGCAGCCGGTGCTGGTGACGCCACGGCCGGTGATCGTGACCCCGGCGCCGGTAGTGGCCGAGCCGGTGTACCTGTGGGTGCCGCCGGGCCACCGCCGCCACTGGCACAAGCACTGCGCGCAGTACGGTGCCTGCGGCGCGCCGGTGTACTTCGTGCAGGACCGCTGGTACCAGCAGCACGTGGCGCCGCCGCCCCCGCCGGGGCACCACCACGGCCACCGCCACTGAACGGGGCCGGGATATCCAGGGGCCGGTGAGCGCGGGCCGGGCCACAGAATGGCCCGATGTACGAGACCCCGCTCACCGGCCTGGTGCTCACCGGCGGCGGCGCCCGCGCGGCCTACCAGGTGGGCGTGCTGGGCGCGATCGCGAAGCTGCGGCGCGAGTCCGGCGCCGACCTGCGCCGCAACCCCTTCGGCGTGATCTGCGGCACCTCGGCCGGCGCGATCAATGCCGCTGCGCTGGCCTGCCAGGCCGACCGCTTCGATGCCGCGGTGGAGGTGCTGACGCGGGTGTGGCGCGAGTTCCGCGCCGAGCAGGTGTACCGGGCCGATTCGATCGGCGTGATCCGCAGCGGCGCGCAGTGGCTGACGATGCTGTCGATCGGCTGGGTGCTGGCGCGCTGGCGCAAGGCGCGGCCGCGCTCGCTGCTGAACAACGAGCCGCTGGCCGATCTGCTGGCCCGCACCGTGCAGTTCGACCGCCTGCCTTCGCTGCTGAGCGCGCGGCACCTGCAGGCGCTGGCCATCACCGCATCGAGCTACAGCAACGGCGAGCACGTCACCTTCTACCAGGCCGCCGCGCCGCTGCAGCCGTGGACGCGGACGCAACGCGTGGCCGTCAGCAGCGCGCTGACCGTGCCGCACCTGCTGGCCTCGGCGGCGATCCCGTTCGTGTTCCCGGCCACCGAGCTCGAACGCGACGGTGGCAAGGAATGGTTCGGCGACGGGTCGATGCGCCAGACCGCCCCGATCTCGCCGGCCATCCACCTGGGGGCGCAGCGGCTGGTGATCATCGGCGCCGGACGCATGCACGAGCCGCCCGGCCGGCGGGTCGCCAACACCGGCTATCCCTCACTGGCGCAGATCGCGGGCCATGCGATGTCGGGCATCTTCCTGGATGCACTGATGCTCGACGTCGAACGCATGGAGCGCATCAACCGCACCTTGGCGCTGCTGCCCGAATCGGCGCGGCAGCAGACGCCGCTGCAGCCGATCCACGCGCTGGTGATCGCGCCTTCGCAGCGGCTGGACGACATTGCCGCGCGCCACCAGGCGCAGCTGCCGGCGCCGGTGCGCGCGCTGCTGCGCGGCGTTGGCGTCAGCGGCTCGGGCGCCGATGCGCGCGGCGCGGCGCTGGCCAGCTACCTGCTGTTCGAGTCGGGCTACACGCAGGAACTGATGGCGCTGGGCGCGGCCGACGTGCAGGCGCGGCGCGACGAGGTGCTGGCCTTCTTCGACTGGCACGACGCGAAGCCGCCGCTGCCGCTGCCCGTGCGCGAGCAGGCCGGCTCCTAGCGACCGACAGGGGCGTCAGCCAGGTCAGCGCCGCTGGCGCCGCGCCCAGGCCAGTCGCACGCGCAGCCGCCAGGTGCGGCGGTCGTTCAGGCCCAGGCGCCGGCGCGCATCGACGATCAGGCCCGCTGCTTCCAGCTCGCCCAGCGTGAGCAGCCGCCGGCACAGGTCGTGCGCGTCGAGGCCGCGCATCATCTCGTCGGGCAGTGTGGCGAGCAGCGCCTTCAGCTCGGCCATCGGCATCACGCGATCGAAGTTGAACAGGCCGTGGAAGCCAAAGGTCGGCACCGTGGGCTCGGTGCGCTCGTAGGCAAAGTGAGCGGCCAGGGCGCGCGGCGCGAAACGGATGCCGTGCTGGTGTTCCAGCGCCTCGCGGTGGCGGGCGCAGATGCACAGGTCCTCGGGATGCGAGGGCTGCAGCGCCGGGTCCTGCAGCGCCCGCAGCAGCTTCAGCGAGCGCAGCGAGAAGCCGCCGTTGCCGACGCCGGCATCGCCTTCGATGTCGTGCCAGGGCGCACCGATGTAGTCGTAGCGCAGGAACGCCGGGTCCCAGGCGCCGGGATCCAGCACGTAGCCGTCCCACTGCACCACCAGCAGGTGCGAGGTGTGCACGTAGGGCAGCAGGCCGCGCAGCATGAACTCGGAATACGCCGGCACGGTGGGGATGCGCAGGTCGATCACCTCGATGCCCAGCGGCGGCGTCGGCAGCAGCGCGCGGTCGGTGAACAGCAGCACGCGCGCGAAGTGCACGCTGGCCGTGCAGCGGCGCAGCGCGGCCAGGGCCAGCGCCGGCGTGCGGGTGTCCACGCAGCACAGCGTGACCTCGGACAGGTCGAGCATCGTCGTCGTGGTCATCGGGTGTCCAGCAGTTCGAGGTACAGCGCGACATGTGCCTCCGCGCAGCGCTGCCAGCTGAACTGGCTGGCGTGCCGTCGCAGCGCGGCGGCGCGCCCGGGTTCGGCGGCATGGCGTGCCAGGCCCTGTTCGACGACCCGGCGCATCGCCGGGCCGCTGAAGTCGTCGAAGTAGTCGGCCAGCGCACCGCCCACCTCGGGCAGCGAGGTCAGGCGCGACAGGAACACCGGCTTGCCGAAATGCATCGCCTCGATCGGCGGCAGGCCGAAGCCTTCGGCCAGCGAGGGGAACAGGAAGCCCTGGCAGTGGGCGTAGAGCCAGGCCTTCTCGGCCTCGGCGACGTCGAGCCGGAACTGCACGTTGTCCAGCCCGCGGGCCGCCACGGCCGCCTGCACTTCGCGGCTGTAGGCGCTGCTGGCGCCCGCCAGCACCAGCCGCTGGCCGGGCCAGGCGGCGGCCAGCGCGAGCAGGGCGTCGATGTTCTTGGTCGGTGCGAGGCGGCTGACGTGCAGCAGGAAGGGCTGGTCGCCCAGCCCCGGCACCTCGCGCTCCGGCGCCGGGCTCAGGTCCGTGGCGCCGTTGTGGATCACGCGTGGCGCGGTGGGCAGCGGCGCCAGCTGCTGCAGGATGTCGCGCGCCACGTGGTGCGTGATGGCGATCGTCGCGTCGGCGCGCAGCAGCCGGCGGCGCGTGCGCTGGCGGTAGCGTTCGATCTTGGCGCCGCGCTTGGTGTGCAGGAAGTTCAGGTCGTGCACGGTCTCGACGATGCGTGCCGTGCCCAGCGGCGCGCGCAGCCGGTTGTGCTGGTGCAGCGTGTGCCACAGATCGAAGCGCTGCCCGCGCCAGTGCAGCCAGCGCTGCAACGTGTGCGTGCCCAGGTAGCCGACGCGGTCGCCGAACACGCCGTGGAAGGGCTCGGGCAGGTGGAAATGCAGGCGCAGGCCATGCGCGTCAAGCAGCGTGTTGGCACGCGCGGCCAGCGCCAGGCCCAGCTGGCGCGAGAACTCGCCGAGCCCGTCATGCCAGTGCGTGAGCCGGCCGATGCCGATGCCCACGTGGCGCAGTGTTGCCCTGTCCTGGTGGACGCTCATTTTGCGAGCTGGGATTCGACCCGCGCGATGACCTCGTCCACCGTCGGCCATTCGGGCCAGCGCCGCACCACCTCGACCGTCGGTCCCCAGGGGGCCCATTGTTCGGGCTTGGTCGGGCCCAGCACGCTGAGCACCGGCGCGCCCACCGCCGCGGCCAGGTGGGCCGGGCCGGTGTCGTTGGAGACCACCAGCGCCGCGCGGCGCAGCAGGCCGCCGTAGGCGCCGAGCTTGACGCCGGCCAGCAGCTTCACGCCCGGATGGTGGTCGCGGATGATCGCGTCCTCGCCCGGGCCCGGGCAGGCCACCACGTCGCGGCCGCAGCGCAGCAACGCCTGCGTGAAGGCCGGAAAGTCGGGCCAGGTCTTCTGCTGCGCCTCGAACAGGCCGCCGGCGAAGGGGCAGATCACGACGAAGCCCTGACGCACATGGTGAGCGGCCAGCACCTCGTCGGCGGCGCGCTGGTCCTCGGGGTGGGTGGCCAGGCCGATGGTCGGCGGCGGGGCCACCAGCGGCTGGCGCAGCAGCCGGCAGGCCAGCGCCCAGTAGCTCACGAGTGCATGGCCGCCGTAGGTGATGGGCTCGCTGCGCCTGAGCAGCAGGCCGCGTGCTTCCTGCGCATAGCCCACCGCCTTCAGGCCGGCCAGGCGCATCTCGAGCGCGCTGGAGAACGACGTCGGCAGCACCATCGCGTTCTCGCGCGCATCGAAGCCGGGGTCGGCGCGGCGGGCTTCGTCGCGCAACGCGCGCAGCTGGGCCACGCGCTCGCGCAGCCGGCCGTTGGCGCCAGGGCGCACATGCACCGGCCAGCCCTGGCCCTTCAGCAGCGCGGGCGCCCAGCCGGCGCCGACCAGCTGCAGCGCGTAGCCGTGGTCCTGCAGCAATCGCAGCGCCGGAACGCCGAGGATCACGTCGCCCACCCAGTTGCGCAGGCGAACGATCAAGGGGCGTGGCGTCATGCGGGTCGGCAGAGGGAAAGCAGGGACGGGGCGACCCGCGCAAGGTCGATAATTTCAGCTTTTCGATTCTGCCACCCGACCATGCCCTCCTTGCTTCCCGCTGCGGCGGAGATCACCGCCTTGCACGACGCCCTGCTGGCCACCGCCGGCTGGCCGCAGCAGGAGCCCGCGCCGCGCGACGACGGCCTGTGGCGCTGGGTGCAGACCAACCACCTCTTCAACTGCCGGCTCTGGGCCGAGGAAGACCTGGCCCGCCGCACCAAGGTGAGCGATGCCGAGATCGCGAAGAACAAGCGTGCGATCGACGGCTTCAACCAGGCCCGCAACGACGCCACCGAGCGCGTGGACGAAGTGCTGCTGGTGGCGCTGGGCCTGGTCGACCCGGCCTCGGCGCGCACCGACGCGCCGGTGTCCACGGTGCCGGCGGGCGCGCGGCTCAACAGCGAGACGGCTGGCAGCATGATCGACCGGCTGTCGATCATGGCGCTGAAGATCAACGCGATGCGGGCGCAGACCGAGCGCCGCGATGCCGATGCCGAGCACATTGCCGCCAGCCGCGTGAAGCTGGCGCGCCTGGAACAGCAGCGCGCCGACCTCGCCGGCTGCCTGGACGCGCTGCTGGCCGATGCGCAGGCCGGCCGGGCCTACTTCAAGGTCTACCGCCAGTTCAAGATGTACAACGATCCGCGCTTCAACCCGGTGCTGGTCGCCGAGTCGCGCCAGCGCTGACGAAGCGGCCCGCGTGCGCATCCTGATCGTCAAGACCTCGTCGATGGGTGACGTGGTCCATGCCTTGCCGGCCCTCAGCGACATCCGCCGGCAGCGGCCCGGCATCACGGTCGACTGGCTGGTCGAGGCGCCCTTCGCGGCGATTCCGCGGCTGCATCCGGCGGTGCGCAAGGTGCTGCCGCTGTCCTGGCGCAAGTGGCGCAAGAGCCTGTTCAAGCGCGAGACGCGTGAGGCGATGGCCGCGCTGCGCGCCGAGCTGCGGGCCGAGACCTATGACCTGGTGCTGGACCTGCAGGGCCTGCTCAAGAGCGTGATGTGGGGCCTGCAGGCGCGCGGGCCGCTGGTCGGCTACGACCGCGCCAGCATCCGCGAGCCACTGGCCGCGCTGTGCTACCAGCGTACCGCCCAGGTGTCGCGCGAGCTGCATGCGGTGGAGCGCTGCCGGCGCCTGGCCGCCGCGCACCTGGGCTACGGGCTGCCGGTGTCGGCCCCCAGCTTCGACATCACGCCGCCGGTGGGCAGCTGGCGCGCGCCGGTGCTCAGCGCGGCGCTGATCCCCTGCGCCAGCCGGCCCGAGAAGCTGTGGCCCGAGGCACACTGGATCGCGATCGGCCAGCGCCTGCAGCGGGCCAAGCTCAAGCCGGTGGTGATCTGGGGCAGCGACGAGGAACGCCAGCGCGCCGAGCGCATCGCCGCCGGCTGCGACGGCCTGGTGCCGCCGTTCCTGAGCGTGGCCGACACCGCGGCCGTGCTGGGCCAGGCGCGCCAGATCATCGGCCTGGACACCGGCTTCTCGCACCTCGGCGCCGCCTTCGGTGCGCCGACCATCGGCATCTACTGCGACCATGAGCCCGGGCTGGCCGGCATCACCGGCCCGGGTCGCGTGGCCAGCTTCGGCGGCAAGGGCCAGGTGCCGAGCCTGGACGAGGTGATGGCGCAGCTCGAGGCGCACCTGCGCCGCTGAGGCAGGCTACTGTTCTTCGATGCGCTGCGGCGGGAAGCTGTCCCAGCTGAGGCAGCCGGGGCATTGCCAGAAGTGGCGCTGCGCCTCGAAGCCGCAGGCCGCGCAGCGGTAGCGCTGCAGCGGTCGCGCGGCGCGGGCCACGGCGTCGCGCACGGCGGTGCGGGCGGCCTCGGGCCAGCTGGCGCGCGGGGTGTCTAGCAGTTCCAGCGCGGCCGACAGGCTGGGCTGGTCGCGCAGCAGGTCCATCAAGCGCGGCGAGGCGCCCGGCACGCTGCCCTCCAGCGTGGCCAGCGCGCGCAGCAGGTCGATGCAGGGCATGCGCTCGTAGAGCTTCGCCAGCGCCTGGGCCGCAGCTTCGGTCTGGCCGGCCGCCTGGGCGCAGGCGACAAACTCGTGCGCGACGCGGGCGAACGATTCGGGTGCGCGCTGCCGCATCTCGGCCCAGGCGGCCAGCGCGGCGTCGTGCGCGCCCTGGCGCGCCAGGCGCTGCGCGCGCAGCAGCAAGGGTCGTGCGGCATGCGGTGCGACGTCGATGGCCCTGGCCAGCGCGCCGTCGGCCGCTGCGGTGTCGCCGCGGTCGTCGGCTTCCAGCGCCAGCTCGCACTGGTAGTGTGCAATGCGCGTGGCGAACGAACCGGTGCCGCTCTTCTCCAGCTGCGCGGCCACCTCGGCGGCGGCGCGCCAGTCGCGCGAGCGTTCGTACAGCCCCAGGCGCGCCAGCCGGGCTTCGGTGTCGAAGGGCGTGCCTTCGAGCGCGCGGAAGGCTTCCTCGGCGCGGTCGAAGAGCCCGGCCTTCATGAAGTCCTGCGCCAGCGCATGCTGGGCCCGCTCGCGCTCGGCGCGGGGCAGGTCGGCGCGCTGCAGCAGGTGCTGGTGCACGCGCACCGCGCGCTCGAACTCGCCGCGGCGGCGGAACAGGTTGCCGAGCGCGAAATGCAGCTCGCTGGTGTCGGGGTCGGCCTGCACCGCCTCGATGAAGGCATCGATGGCCTTGTCCGGCTGCTCGTTCAGCAGCAGGTTCAGGCCCTTGAAGTAGGCCTTGGGCGCCTCACGATCGGTGCGCTTCCACTGCCTGAGGTCGAAGCGCGAAGCGACCCAGCCCAGCGCGAACGCCACGGGCAGGCCGATCAGGAGCCACTGCCAGTCGAAGTCCAAGGCCTAGAGTCCTTCGCGCGGCGGATGTTCGGGGCCGAACTCGCTGGGCGCGGCGGTGATGGGGTCCAGCGCCGGCTTTGGCGGTGGCGCTGGCGGTGGCGCATTGCGCCGGGCCACGCGACGATGCTTCCACCAGGCGGGCACCATCGCCAGCACGCCCAGCGCCGCGCCGCCGGCAAACGCCACCAGCACGATGATCACCATCGGCGCGTGCCACTGGGCGCCGAAGAACCAGTGCACGACGGCCTGCTGCTCGTTGTTCAGCGCGAACGCGAACAGCGTGAAGAAGATGAAGGCCCGGAAGGCCCAGACGAAGAAGCGCATCGCGGGGGGCATTCTACGAAGGCGCGGCCATGAAAAAGGGCCCCCGAGGGGGCCCTTCGATGGGATGGCGCAACGTCGATCGACGTGGCCCCGCCAGCTAACCTGCGATGGCCTTGGTGCGCGTGTCGGGTTCGTCGTCGCGCACCGGCAGCCGGTCGTCCACCGCTTCGCGCAAGGCCTTGCCCGGCTTGAAGTGCGGCACCAGCTTCTCGGGAATCGTCACCTTCTCGCCGCTGCGCGGGTTGCGACCCACGCGCGGCGGACGGCGGTTGATCGAGAAGCTGCCGAAGCCACGGATCTCGATGCGATGGCCACGCGCCAGCGCGTCGCTCATCGCGTCGAGGATGGTCTTCACCGCGAACTCGGTGTCGCGCTGCGTCAGCTGGCTGAAGCGTTCAGCCAGCTTGGCGACGAGGTCGCTGCGCGTCATCGCGGCGGCTTATTCCCGGTTGTCGAGCTTGGCGCGGAGGAGGGCACCGAGGCTGGTGGTGCCGGCGGTCTCGCGCTCGTTGCTCTGCGCCAGGCGCTGCATCGCCTCCTGCTGGTCGGCGGCGTCCTTGGCCTTGATCGACAACTGGATCGAACGCGCCTTGCGGTCGATGTTCACGATCATCACCGTGACCTCGTCGCCTTCCTTCAGCACGTTGCGCGCGTCTTCGACGCGGTCGCGGCTGATCTCGCTGGCACGCAGGTAGCCGGTGACGTCGTCGCTGAGCTGGATCTCGGCGCCGCGCGGGTCGACGGTCTTGACCTTGCCGTTCACCAGCGCGCCACGGTCGTTGACCGAGGTGTAGTTGGCAAACGGGTCACCGTCGAGCTGCTTGATGCCCAGCGAGATGCGCTCGCGCTCGACATCGATGCCCAGCACCACGGCCTCGACTTCCTGGCCCTTCTTGTAGTTGCGCACGGCCTGCTCGCCGGCTTCGTGCCACGACAGGTCGGACAGGTGCACCAGGCCGTCGATGCCCTGGGCCAGGCCCACGAACACGCCGAAGTCGGTGATCGACTTGATCGGGCCCTTGACCTTGTCGCCGCGGTGCACGTTCGCGCTGAACTCTTCCCACGGATTGGCCTTGCACTGCTTCATGCCCAGGCTGATGCGGCGCTTGTCCTCGTCGATCTCCAGGACCATGACTTCGACCTCGTCGCCCAGCGAGACGACCTTGGCCGGGGCCACGTTCTTGTTGGTCCAGTCCATTTCGGAGACGTGCACCAGGCCTTCGATGCCCGGCTCGATCTCGACGAACGCGCCGTAGTCGGCGATGTTGGTGACCTTGCCGAACAGGCGCGTGCCGCTCGGGTAGCGGCGCGACACGCCGTGCCACGGATCGTCGCCCAGCTGCTTGATGCCCAGCGAGACGCGGTTCTTCTCGGCGTCGAACTTCAGCACCTTGGCGCTGAGTTCCTGGCCGACGGTGACCACTTCGCTCGGGTGACGCACACGGCGCCAGGCCATGTCGGTGATGTGCAGCAGGCCATCGATGCCGCCGAGGTCGACGAACGCACCGTATTCGGTGATGTTCTTGACCACGCCGTGCACGATGGCGCCTTCCTGCAGCGTCTCGAGCAGCTTGGCGCGCTCTTCGCCCATCGAGGCCTCGACCACCGCGCGGCGCGACAACACGACGTTGTTGCGCTTGCGGTCGAGCTTGATGACCTTGAACTCCATGGTCTTGCCTTCGAACGGCGTCAGGTCCTTGACCGGGCGCGTGTCGATCAGCGAGCCGGGCAGGAAGGCGCGGATGCCGTTGACCAGGACGGTCAGGCCGCCCTTGACCTTGCCGGAGACGGTGCCGGTGACGAAGTCGCCCGACTCGAGCGCGTTCTCCAGGCTCAGCCACGACGCCAGGCGCTTGGCCTTGTCGCGCGACAGGATGGTGTCACCGTAGCCGTTCTCGATGGCGTCGATGGCCACCGAGACGAAGTCGCCGACCTGGACTTCGACTTCGCCCTGGTCGTTCTTGAATTCTTCGATCGGAACGTAGGCCTCGCTCTTGAGGCCGGCGTTCACCACCACGTAGTTGTAGTCGATGCGCACGACTTCGGCGGAGATGACCTCGCCGGCGCGCATGTCGCTCTTCTGCAGCGACTCTTCGAACAGGGCGGCAAAGCTTTCCATGCCGGACGTGGTGGCGGATTGGGTTTGGGACATGAGGGGTTCCTTGGTGCCGGCGGAAACCAAGTTTGAGAAGCCGGCGGGGGTTGCGTGCAACGGGCGTTGCGGTTGGTTGACGAGATCGCCGCACCCAAGGCCGTCTGGCGACGAAGGTGGGAAGTGCGGCGGGCGAGAACTACAAGAGGATCAGAACGGCAGCCGCTGGTTCCACCACCCGAGCACGAGATCGACCGATTCGTCGACCGTCTGCCCCGAGTTGTCGAGCCGCAGCGCGTCTTCGGCCGGCTTCAAGGGCGCGACGGCGCGATTGCGGTCGCGCTCGTCACGCGCCTCGAGGTCTGCGCGAAGGTCGGCGATGGTAGCGGAAATCCCCTTTGAAATCAATTGCTTATACCGGCGTTCGGCGCGCATGGCGGGGCTGGCGGTCAGAAACACCTTCAGCGCTGCAGCGGGGAAGATCACCGTGCCCATATCGCGCCCGTCGGCCACCAGGCCCGGCAGCCGGCGGAAGGCCAGCTGCAGCGCGTTCAGCGCGGTGCGCACGCCGGGCAGTGCGGCGATGCGCGAGGCCATCGCGCCGATGTGTTCCTCGCGCAGCGCAGCGGCCACGTCCTCGCCGGCCAGCAGCACGCGTTCACCGTCGAAGCGCAACTGCAGCGCGGTGGCCACCGCGGCCAGCGCGGCCTCGTCGTCGGCCGCCACGCCCTGTCGGTGGGCGGCCAGCGCGGTGGCGCGGTACAGCAGGCCGGAGTCGAGCTGATGCCAGCCCAGCCGCGCGGCGAGTCCGGCCGCCAGCGTGCCCTTGCCGGAGGCGGTGGGGCCGTCGATCGTGATCACCGGGATGTCGGCGGTCTCGGCGCGGGCGAGCGAGAACAGGGCCTCGAAGTAGTCCGGGAAGGTCTTGGCCACGCACTTCGGATCGAGGATCCGCACCGGCTGCCGTGCCGGGTTGAACGCGGCCAGCGACAGGCACATCGCGATGCGGTGGTCGTCGTAGGTGTGGATGCTGGCGGCGCGCCAGGCTTCGCTGCCGGCCGGCGGGGTCACCTCGATGAAGTCGGCGCCTTCGACGACGACCGCGCCCAGCTTGCGCAGCTCGGTGGCCATCGCGACGATGCGGTCGGTCTCCTTCACCCGCCAGCTGGCGATGTTGGTCAGCCGCGTGGTGCCTTCGGCGTACAGCGCCATCACCGCCAGCGTCATCGCGGCATCTGGGATGTGGTTGCAGTCGAGCGTGATGGCCTTCAGCGGCCAGGCGCCGCGGCGGATGCTCAGGCGGCCGGCACCGCCCTCGATGCGCGCGCCCATCGCCTGCGCGGCGTCGACGAAGCGGATGTCGCCCTGGATCGAGTCGAGCCCGACGCCCTCGACCTCGACCGGCGCGTCGAGGCCGGCGATGGCGCCCAGCGCGATGAAGTACGACGCCGACGAGGCGTCGGCCTCGACGTGGATCTGGCCCGGGGACTGGTAGCGGCTGCCCTGGGGAATGGTGAAGCGCGCGAACCCTTCGCGCTGCACCGCGATGCCGAAGCGCTGCAGCAGGTTCAGCGTGATCTCGACATAGGGCTTGGAGATCAGTTCGCCATCGACCGCGATGACCACCGGCCCTGCGCCGCTGGCCAGCGGCAGCGCCAGCAGCAGCGCGGTGAGGAACTGGCTCGACACATCGCCGCGCACGCGGATCTCGTGCTGCGTCTGCAGTGTGCCGCCGGCCTCGCCGCCCAGGCGCAGCGGCGGGTAGCCGCTGTTGCCGAGGTAGTCGATGCGGCAGCCGAGCTGGCGCAGTGCATCGACCAGATCGCCGATCGGCCGCTCGTGCATGCGCGGCACGCCGGAGACCTCGAAGCGCCCGCCCTGCAGCGCGGCCAGCACCGCCAGCGCCGCGGCAAGGGGCCGCATCGCGGTGCCGGCATTGCCGAGGAACAGCGCCGCCTCATGCACGCGCAGCCGTCCGCCGATGCCGGTGACGGTGAGCACGCCGTCAGCCGATGTGTCCAGCCCGCAGCCCAGCGCGCGCAACGCAGCGAGCATCACGCGCGTGTCGTCGGAGTCCAGCAGATCGTGCACGCGCGTCTGGCCCTCGGCCAGGCCGGCCAGCAGCAGCACGCGGTTGGAGATGCTCTTCGAGCCGGGCAGGCGCACGCGGCCGCCGGCCGAGCGCAGCGGGGGCAAGTCAAGGGCAGGGATGTCGAACATGGGATCGATCAGGAACCAGGGCCGGCCGCGCGCGAGGCGCGGTGCGGGTGCTACTTGCCGGGCGCACCGCCGCCACGTGCGCTGCCGATCTGCCAGTTGCTGCGGCCCTCGGCCGCACCGCGGATCAGATCTTCCAGCGCCTGCGGGTTGCCGGCACGGATGACGTGCTCCAGCGCGTCGAGGGCGTGGCGGAAGCGCTGCGTCTGCTTCGTCACCTCTTCGCGGTTGGCCAGCAGGATGTCGCGCCACACGGCGGGGTCGCTGGCGGCGATGCGGGTGAAATCTCGGAAGCCCGGCCCGGCCAGCGACAGGTAGTCGCGCCCGGCGGGCTGGTTCATGATGGCGCTGAAGTACGCGAAGGCCAGCAGGTGCGGCAGGTGGCTCACGGCGGCGAAGGCGGCGTCGTGGTTCTCCGGCGTCATCTTCAGCACCTGCGCGCCGATGGCCGACCACACGTCGGTGGCCTTCTGCACCAGCTCGGGCGCGGTCTGCGGCAGCGGCGTCAGGATCACCTGGCGGCCCGCGTACAGCGCCGCATCGGCATGGGCCACGCCCGCGCTTTCCTTGCCGGCGATCGGGTGCGCCGGCACGAAGGCGCCGACGCGTTCCTTCAGCACGCGGCGCGCGGTGTCGACCACGTCGCGCTTGGTCGAGCCCACGTCCATGAACAGCACATGCGGCTCCACCAGGTGGCGGATGGCCTTGAAGGTGGCCTCGGTGGCGGCGACCGGCACCGCGATCAGCACGATGTCTGAACTGGCCACCGCCAGCAGCGCGGATTCAGCGGCGACGTCGATCACGCCCAGGCGCTTGGCGAGCTCGGTGGTGGAGGGCGACTTGCTGTAGCCGACCACGCGCTTGACCAGGCCCGCGCGCTTGAGCGCCAGCGCGAACGAGCCGCCCATCAGGCCGCATCCGATGACGCCGAGCTGGTTGAACATGGTCAGTGCACGTCGATCGGGTAAGTGCCCAGCACCTTGAAGAAGGCGCAGGCCTCGCGCAGCGCGCGCAGCGCGGTGCCGACGCGCGGGTCGTCCGGATGGCCTTCGATGTCGATGTAGAAGTAGTACTCCCACTGGCCCGAGCGTGCGGGCCGCGACTCGAAGCGCGTCATCGACACGCCGTGCACCTTCAGCGGCACCAGCATGTCGTGCACCGCGCCCGGCTTGTTGTCGACCGAGACGATGAGACTGGTGCAGTCGTGGCCCGACGGCTTGGGCGCGGGGTGGCGATCCGGGTGCGTGATGACGGCGAAGCGGGTGCGGTTGTGCGCATCGTCCTGGATCGCCGGAGCCACCACGTGCAGGCCGAACTCGGTGGCCGCGCGCGGGCTGGCGATGGCGGCCAGGCCCGGGTCCTGCGCAGCCAGCCGCGCTCCTTCGGCGTTACTCGACACCGGCCGGCGCTCGACGTCCGGCAGGTGGTGGCTCAGCCAGCCATGGCATTGCGCCAGCGCCTGCGGATGCGCGCACACCGCCTTCACCGCGGCCAGGCTGTTGTGCTTGCGCAGCAGGTTGTGGCGCACGATCAGGCTGGTCTCGCCGATGATGAACAGCGGCGTCGTCAGGAACAGGTCGAGCGAGCGGGCGACCACGCCCTCGGTCGAGTTCTCGACCGGCACCACGCCGAAGTCGGCCGCGCCGGCGGTGGTGGCGCGGAACACCTCGTCGAAGCTGGCACAGGGCACGCGCACGATCGAGCTGCCGAAGAAGCCGAGCGCCGCCTCTTCGCTGAAGGTGCCGGCCGGGCCGAGGTAGGCCACGCGCGTCGGCGTCTCGAGCGCGCGGCAGGCCGACATGATCTCGCGCCAGATCGGCGCCACGCTCTCAGTCTGCAGCGGGCCCGGGTTGACGGCCTTCAGGCCATCGATCACCTGCGCTTCGCGCTCGGGGCGGAACACCACCGAGCCCTCGCGCTTCTTGAGCTCGCCGACTTCCAGCGCCAGGCTGGCACGCCGATTCAGCATCGCCAGCAGTTCGCGGTCGAGTGCGTCGATGCGCTCGCGCAGCGCCAGCAGCTCGGGCTGCACGGCGGGCTTGTCGGTGGCGGTACTGTCAGCCATGGCGGCGGGCAAAGTCGTTCAGGAGGTCCACCAGCGCCTGCACACCTTCGAGCGGCATCGCGTTGTAGATCGACGCGCGCATGCCGCCGACGCTCTTGTGGCCCTTGAGCTGGAGCAATCCGCGTGCCTTGGCTTCCGCCAGGAAGGTGTCGTTCAGCGCCTCGTTCTTCAGGAAGAAGGGCACGTTCATGCGCGAACGGGCCTCGGGCGCTACCCGGGTCCGGTAGAAGTCCGACGCGTCGAGCGCGTCGTACAGCAGCCTGGCCTTGGCGATGTTGCGCGCTTCCATCGCCGCGACACCGCCCTGCGCCTTCAGCCACTGGAACACCAGCCCCGCGATGTAGATCGCGTAGGTCGGCGGGGTGTTGAACATCGAGCCCGCTTCGGCCACGGTCTTGTAGTTGAAGGCCGAGGGGCAGATGGGCAGCGCGCGGTCCAGCAGGTCCTCGCGCACGAACACCATCGTCAGGCCGGCCATGCCGACGTTCTTCTGTGCGCCGGCGAAGGCCAGGCCCACGCGCGACCAGTCGATCGGGCGCGACAGGATGTGCGAGGAGCAGTCGATCACCAGCGGCGCGTCGCAGCCGAGTGCGCGCAGGTCGGGCAGGGTCTGGAACTCGAGGCCGTCGATCGTCTCGTTGCTGCAGATGTGCACGTAGTTCGCATCGCGGCGCAACTGCCAGCGCGCGGGCGCTGGCATCGTGCTGTGGCCATCTGCTTCGTTGCTGGCGGCCACCGCCACGTCGGCATAGCGCCGCGCCTCGCGCGCTGATTTCAGCGACCACGAGCCGGTGACGACGAAATCGACCGCGCCACCACGCGAAAGGTTCATCGGCACGATGGCGTTCTCACCCAGGCCACCACCCTGCATGAACAGGATGCGGAACTGCGGCGGCACCGCCAGCAGTTCGCGCAGGTCGGCCTCGGCGGCTTCGGCGATCGAGATGAACTCCTTGCCGCGATGGCTCATCTCCATCACGCTCATGCCGCTGCCGTGCCAGTCGAGCATCTCGTCGGCGGCCTGGCGCAGCACGGCCTCGGGCACGGTGGCCGGCCCGGCCGAGAAGTTGTAGGGGCGCCGGGCCATGCTCACTTCTTGGGGGTCGAGGCCGCCGGCTTGGCGGCCGCGGCGGGCTTGCTGCCGCTGCCGGCACCACTGGCGGCGGCGGCCGCCATCGCGGCGTTGATGTGCTTGCCCATCGATTCCTGCAGCGCGCGCAGCTTGGGCTCGACACTGGTGCGCGTGTCGGCGACCAGCTTCTCGAGCAAGGCCCGCTGCATGTCGCCGCCCAGCGACTGGTACTTGCGGTAGATCGGCGCCTCGAGCATCGCGACGACCTGCTTGAGTTCGTCCTCGCTCAGTCGCTCTTCGAGCACCGGGCCGATCGTCGTCGGCGCGAGCTTCAGCGCGCGTTCGCGCAGCATGCCGACGGTCTCGTCGCCGAACTTCTTCAGGTCGCCCTGCAGCTCGCGTGCGAGTGCTTCGCGCTGTTCGGGCGGCACGCGGGTCTGCACCACCGTGCCGGCCTGCTGCACCAGCGGCGCGACCGACTGCTCGGCCAGCTGCCGCGCAGCCTGTTCGATGGCCGGCTGCTGCAGCTGCACCACCTTCTGTGCCAGCTCCTTCTTGGCACTGCTGGCCGGCGCACTGGCGCCCTGCGCGGCACACAGGCCACTGGCGGCAGCCAGCACGGCCACCACGGAAAACGAACGGATCAAGGTCATGGCGTCTCGGTCGGGGAAGGGGTGGGTTCGGCGTCGGTGTCGCCCTCGCCGCCGGCATCGTTCTCGACGATGCGCTGCAGGCCGGAGAGCTTGGCGCCGTCGTCGAGCGCGATCAGCGTCACGCCTTGCGTGGCGCGGCCGAGCTCGCGGATCTCTGAGACACGGGTGCGCACCAGCACGCCCTTGTCGGTGATCAGCATGATCTCGTCGTTCGGCCGCACCAGCGTTGCCGCAACGACCTTGCCATTGCGCTCGCTCTGCTGGATGGCGATCATGCCCTTGGTGCCGCGGCCGTGGCGCGTGTACTCGACGATGCTGGTGCGCTTGCCGAAGCCGTTCTCGGTGGCCGTCAGCACGCTCTGGGTTTCGTCCTCGGCCACCAGCATGGCAATGACGCTCTGGCCATCCTCCAGCATCATGCCGCGCACGCCGCGGGCCTGGCGGCCCATCGGGCGTACGTCGTCTTCGTCGAAGCGAACGGCCTTGCCACCGTCGCTGAACAGCATCACGTCGTGCTTGCCATCGGTGAGCGCGGCACCGATCAGGTAGTCGCCCGGATCGAGGTCGACCGCGATGATGCCGGCCTTGCGCGGGTTGCTGAACTCGTCCAGCGCGGTCTTCTTCACCGTGCCGAGCGCGGTGCCCATGAACACGTAGTGGTCGGCCGGGAAGCTGCGGAACTCGCCGGTGAGCGGCAGCACCACGGTCACCTTCTCGCCCGGCTGCAGCGGGAACATGTTGACGATGGGCTTGCCGCGCGAGTTGCGCGAGCCCTGCGGCACTTCCCAGACCTTCAGCCAATAGACGCGGCCACGATCGCTGAAGCACAGGATCCAGTCGTGCGTGTTGGCGATGAAGAGCTGGTCGATCCAGTCGTCTTCCTTGGTCTGCGTGGCCTGCTTGCCGCGGCCGCCGCGCTTCTGCGCGCGGTATTCGGTGAGCGGCTGGCTCTTGATGTAGCCGGTGTGGCTGAGCGTCACCACCATGTCGGTGGGCGTGATCAGGTCTTCGGTGCCGAGCTCCTGCACGTTGTGCTCGATCACGCTGCGGCGCACGGCCAGCTTGGTGCTGCCGAACTCGGCCTTCAGCGCGGTGAGCTCATCGCTGATGATCGTCGTCACGCGCTCGGGGCGGGCCAGGATGTCGAGCAGATCGGCGATCTGCGCCATCACTTCCTTGTACTCGCCGATGATCTTGTCCTGCTCCAGGCCGGTCAGGCGCTGCAGGCGCATCTGCAGGATCTCGCCGGCCTGGTCGTCGGACAGCCGGTACAGGCCATCGGGCTGCATGCCGTACTGCGCCGGCAGGCCCTCGGGCCGGTAGGCGCCGCGGCCGCCGGGGGTGTCGGCCTCGGCGCGCACCAGCATTTCGCGCACCAGCGATGAATCCCAGCTCTTGGCCATCAGCCCGGCCTTGGCCACCGGCGGCGTCGGCGAGTTCTTGATGATCTCGATGAACTCGTCGATGTTGGCCAGCGCCACCGCCAGGCCTTCGAGCACGTGGCCGCGCTCGCGCGCCTTGCGCAGCTCGAACACGGTGCGCCGGGTGACCACCTCGCGCCGGTGCTCGAGGAAGATCTCGAGCAGCTGCTTCAGGTTGCACAGCTTGGGCTGGCCGTCGATCAGGGCCACCATGTTGATGCCGAAGGTGTCCTGCAGCTGCGTCTGCTTGTACAGGTTGTTCAGCACCACCTCGGGCACTTCGCCGCGCTTCAGCTCGATGACGACGCGCATGCCCGACTTGTCGGACTCGTCCTGGATATGGCTGATGCCTTCGAGCTTCTTCTCGTGCACCAGCTCGGCAATGCGCTCGAGCAGCGTTTTCTTGTTGACCTGGTAGGGGATCTCGTCAACGATGATCGCCTGGCGCTGGCCGCGGTCGATGTCCTCGAAGTGGCACTTCGCCCGCATCACCACCTTGCCGCGGCCGGTGCGGTAACCCTCGCGCACGCCGTTCAGGCCGTAGATGATGCCGGCGGTGGGGAAGTCCGGCGCCGGGATGATCTCCATCAGCTCTTCGAGCGCCGCCGCGGGCACCTTCAGCAGGTGCAGGCAGGCATCCACGACCTCGTTGAGGTTGTGCGGCGGGATGTTGGTGGCCATGCCCACCGCGATGCCGGCGGCGCCGTTCACCAGCAGGTTCGGCAGCCGGGTCGGCAGCACGGTCGGCTCTTTCTCGGAGCCGTCGTAGTTCGGCGCGAAATCGACCGTTTCCTTGTCGATGTCGGCCAGCATCTCGTGGGCGATCTTGGCCAGCCGGATCTCGGTGTAGCGCATCGCCGCGGCGTTGTCGCCGTCGACCGAGCCGAAGTTGCCCTGGCCGTCGACCAGCATGTGGCGCAGGCTGAAGTCCTGCGCCATGCGCACGATGGTGTCGTAGACCGCGGTGTCGCCGTGCGGGTGGTACTTACCGATCACGTCGCCCACGATGCGGGCCGACTTCTTGTACGCGCGATTCCAGTCGTTGTTCAACTCGTGCATCGCGAACAGCACGCGCCGATGCACCGGCTTCAGGCCGTCGCGCGCATCGGGGAGGGCGCGCCCGACGATCACGCTCATCGCGTAGTCGAGGTACGAGCGCCGCATCTCCTCTTCGAGGCTGATCGGCAGGGTTTCCTTGGCGAACTGGGTCATGCACGAGTCGGCGCTGAGGGCCGGGCAATAGCGTCCGCAGCGGACGGCCCGCGCGGCAACCGTTCATTCTATGCGGCACCCGTTGTCGCAGCTTCGCAACATCACGAGGGGCGTGTCCTGCGTGGAGGCTGAAAATGCGATCCAGCGAAGATTCCGCTGGCACAATGACTCAGTCGGTGGTGAGGCTCGCCATAACGAGTTTTTGCCAGCTTTTCTTGCTTCCGATTTGGACGTATCGCAGGCTACTGCGGCTTTCCTCGAGAGGAGAATCATGAAGAAACTGAACATGGTGGCGGCGCTGGTGGTGTCGGCCGCATTGGCCGCACCGTTGGTGGCCTTCGCCCAGGCCAAGTCGATTGACAACTGGCGCAATGCCGACAGTGCGTTGGTCTGGAAGAACGGCGACGGCACGCTGTGCTGGCGTGACGCCAACTGGACCCCGGCCACGGCCGCTGAAAACTGCGACGGCGCGATCAAGCCCGAAGCGCCCAAGCCCGCTGCGCCGGCTGCTCCGGCACCGGCCGCGCCAGCCGCACCCGCTGCGCCCGCGCCTGCCGCGAAGCCTGCCGCACCCGCTGCTGCGCCGGCCCCGGTGAGCGAGAAGGTCACCTTCGCGGCTGATGCATTCTTCGACTTCAACAAGTCGGTGCTCAAGCCCGAAGCCAAGGCCAAGCTCGATGACCTGGTCAGCAAGACCTCCGGCATCAACCTGGAAGTGATCATCGCCGTCGGCCACACCGATTCGATCGGCAGCGACGCCTACAACCAGAAGCTGTCCGTCAAGCGCGCTGAGTCCGTCAAGGAATACCTGGTGAGCAAGGGCGTCGAGAAGAACCGCGTCTACACCGAAGGCAAGGGCGAGAAGCAGCCCGTCGCCGACAACAAGACCGACGAAGGCCGCGCGAAGAACCGCCGCGTGGAAATCGAGGTCGTGGGCACGCGCACCCGCAAGTAAGTTGTCCGTGTGGCCCTTCGGGGCCCGGTACCAAAACCCCGCTGCGGCGGGGTTTTTCGTTGGGCACCGCGGGTAGCATGCCAACCATGACGAACGCCAACGCAGACCCAGTAGAGCTCGCCAAGTTCGGCGACTTGGCCCACCGCTGGTGGGATCCCGATGGCGAGTTCCGCCCGCTGCACCAGATCAACCCGCTGCGGCTGGATTGGATCGACCGGCTGGCGGCGCTGGCCGGCAAGAGCGTGGTCGACATCGGTTGTGGCGGCGGCATCCTGGCCGAGTCGATGGCGCGGCGCGGCGCGCAGGTGCTGGGCATCGACCTGTCGACCAAGCCCCTGCGGGTGGCGCAGTTGCATGCCCTGGAGGCCGAAGTCGCCGGCGTGCAGTACCGCGAGCAGTCGGCCGAGGCGCTGGCGGCTGAGCAGCCGTGCCGTTTCGATGTGGTCACCTGCCTCGAGATGCTCGAGCACGTGCCTGAGCCCGCTTCGGTGGTGCAGGCCTGTGCGACGCTGGCCAAGCCCGGCGGCTGGGTGTTCTTCTCGACGATCCATCGCAATCCCAAGGCCTTCCTGATGGCGATCGTCGGCGCCGAACATGTGCTGAAGCTGCTGCCCAAGGGGACGCACGAGTACCAGCGCTTCATCAAGCCGAGCGAACTGGTGCGCTGGTGCCGCGACGCGGGGCTGGAGACGCGTGAGTTCAAGGGCCTCGAATACAACCCCTTGACTCGCCGCTACAGCCTTTCGCAGGACACCTCGGTCAACTACCTGGTGGCTTGCCGCCGACCCGCCTGATGTCGGCCACCACCCTCAAGATCGAATGCGCCGCGGTCCTGTTCGACCTGGATGGCACGCTGATCGACAGTGCGCCCGACCTGGCAGGGGCGGCCAACGACCTGCGCGCTGAGCATCAGTTGCCGCCGCTGCCCTATGAGCGGCTGAGGCCGATGGTGGGCGCCGGTGCGCGCGGCATGGTCGGCGTGGCCTTCGGCGTGGCGCCGGGTGACGACCGATTCGAGCCGCTGCGGGACGCGTTCCTTGCGCGTTATGCCGCGCGCCTGCTGCGGCAGACGCGGGTGTTCGAGCAGATCGAGCCGGTGCTGCGCTCGCTGTCCGCGGCGGCGCTGCCCTGGGGCATCGTCACGAACAAGGCCATGCGCTACGCCGAGCCCGTGGTACGCGGACTTGGCCTGCACGAGCGCTCGGCGGTGCTGATTGCCGGCGACTCCACGCCGCATGCCAAGCCGCATCCGGCGCCGCTGCTGGAGGCAGCGCGCCGGCTTGGCATCGCGCCGGAGCAGTGCCTGTACGTTGGCGACGACCTGCGCGACGTGCAGGCGGGCCGCAGTGCCGGCATGCCCACCGCTGCGGCGGCCTGGGGTTACCTGGGGTCGGGCGAGGGCGTCGAGGCCTGGGGCGCTGACCGTGTCCTGCAATCGCCGGCCGAGCTCTTGCAATGGCTGGAACTGGCCTAAACTAGGGGTCTCTGGGGCCGACCTGGCTTCGACGTGGGTACGGAGTCGGTTCAGGGCATGCCGAGCACCAGTCAGCTCGTAAATCCATCTGGAAACAAACTAACTGCGAACGATTCTTCGTACGCCCTCGCCGCTTAAAACCGGTGAGCCTCGCAACGGTTGGCCGATGGGCCGGGCCTGAAGCCGCAAGGCGACAGGCTGCGAGGTTATTCACATTGGCTGGTGCTGTGCCGGGTCACTCGGTTCAGCGCGAGATCAAGTGACTGGTGGTTCAGGTAGCGTGCTGCTGCGCGACCGGAACCACGAGATCCAAATCAGACAGCTACGCATGTAGAACTGGCCGGTGATGGCTTGCGGACGGGGGTTCGATTCCCCCCGGCTCCACCAGACACCCAGAGGACCGACGGCGCTGAACGACAAGTTGCGTTCAGCGCCGTTTTTCCTTTGATCGAGGCGCGGCGGCGGGGCTAGCATCCCGGGAGACTTCACCCCGATCGGCCGCCGCATGAGCGCATCCGCCACCAAATCCGCCGCACCGGCGCTGCCACCCAGTGTGCCGCGCGGAAAGCTTGAATGGCGCCAGTTGCTCGACTGGTTGCGCAGCGACGGCTGGGTCACGCCGGCCGATGCCGAGCGGGTGATCAAGCGCTTCGGCCACAGCGACTCGAGCCTGCATGCGCTGGTGCGGCTGGGTGGCGCCGGGCTGCAGCGCAATGGGCGGCCGCTGGATACCGAGGCGCTGACCGAATGGCTCGCGGGCCGTGCGCAGATGCCCTACCTGCGCATCGACCCGCTGAAGGTGGACGTCGGGCGCGTGGCCGACGTGATGAGCGTGCAGTACGCCCAGCTGCGCAAGGTGCTGCCCGTCGTCGTCGGCACCGTCGACGTGACGGTGGCTACCAGCGAGCCCTACGACACGGCCTGGGTCGGCGAGATCGAGACCCACACGCGCAAGCGGGTGAAGTTGGTGCTGGCCAGCCCCGACGACATCGCCCGCTACACGACCGAGTTCTACACGCTTGCGAAGTCGGTGCGCGCGGCGCAGAAGACCGGCGAGGCGTCGGCGGCGGCCAGCTTCGAGCAACTGGTCGAACTGGGCAAGAGCAACAAGCAGCTCGATGCCAACGACCAGGGCGTGGTGCAGGTGGTCGATTGGCTGTGGCAGTACGCCTTCGACCAGCGCGCCTCGGACATCCACCTCGAGCCGCGGCGCGACATGGGCGCGATCCGCTTCCGCATCGACGGCGTGCTGCACACCGTCTACCAGGTGCCGCTGACGGTGATGAACGCCATGACCGCGCGCATCAAGCTGCTCGGCCGGATGGACGTGATCGAGCGCCGCCGCCCGCAGGACGGCCGCATCAAGACCAAGCGCCCCGACACGCCCGACGCGCCCGGCGGCGGCGAGGTCGAGATGCGCCTGTCGACCCTGCCCACCGCGTTCGGCGAGAAGATGGTGATGCGGGTGTTCGACCCCGAGACGGTGGTCAAGACCGTCGAGGCACTGGGCTTCTCGGCGCATGACGGCGAGCGCTGGAAGGAGCTGATCGCGCGGCCGCACGGCATCATCCTGGTCACCGGCCCCACGGGCAGCGGCAAGACGACCACGCTGTATTCGACCCTGAAGTCGCTGGCCACCGATGAGGTCAATGTCTGCACGATCGAAGACCCGATCGAGATGATCGAGCCGGCCTTCAACCAGACCCAGGTGCAGGCGGCCATCGACATGGGCTTTGCCGAGGGCCTGCGCGCGCTGATGCGGCAGGACCCGGACATCATCATGGTCGGCGAGATCCGTGACCTGGCCACCGCCGAGATGGCGATCCAGGCCGCGTTGACCGGGCATCTGGTCTTCAGTACCTTGCACACGAATGACGCGGCCTCGGCGATCACCCGGCTGTCCGATCTCGGCGTGCCGACCTACCTGATCAACGCCACCGTGATCGGCGTGCTCGCGCAGCGCCTGGCGCGCACGCTGTGCGCCGCCTGCAAGGCGCGCGACGAAGGCCTGACGCGCGAGGCGCTCGACGAACTGGCCCGGCCTTGGCGGCTGTCCGGTGGCGTGCGGCCGTACAAGCCCGTGGGCTGCCTCGAATGCCGCAACACCGGCTACCGCGGCCGCGTGGGCCTGTACGAGCTGCTGCTGCTGAGCGAGGATGCCCGCCGGGCCATCCATCCGACGCTGGACACCGCCGCGCTGCGCAAGACGGTGGTGAAGGAGGGCATGCGCCCGATGCGCCTGGCCGGCACGATGAAGGTGGCCGAAGGCGTCACGACCATCGACGAAGTGCTGCGTACCACGCCGAGCTGGCACGACAGCTGAAGCACGCCGTGTGCCTGATCTTGTCGCGCAGGCGACAACGACAGGCAGCCGACGGTTACGTGGAAACCACAGCCGGTCGCCACAGGCCGCTCCCTAGAATCGTCCGCACCAACGGACCGCTTCTCGAGGAGACGCAGTGAAGATCAAGAGCCAGAGAGACTTCTGGTCGGGGTTGATGTTCGTGGCCACCGGGGTGGGGTTTGCCTGGGGTGCCACGAACTACAGCTTCGGCGCCTCGGCCAGGCCGGGACCGGGCTATTTCCCGTTCGGCCTGGGCATCCTGATGGCCATCCTGGGGGCCTTCATCCTGTTCGAGTCGCTGGCGGTCGAAACCGAAGACGGCGAGCCGATCGGCCCATGGGCCTGGAAGCCGCTGATCACGATCGTGTTCGCGGTCGCTCTGTTCGGTGTGTTGCTGCCGCGCCTGGGCATGGCGGCCGCGCTGCCGATTCTGATCATCATCACCAGCCTGGCCGGCGACGAGTTCCACTGGAAGGACGTGCTGATCAACTGCGTGGTGCTGACCATCGGTTCGTGGGCCATCTTCATCCTGGGCTTGAAGCTGGTGATTCCGCTCTGGCCGACCTTCATCACCGGCTGAGGAACGCGCCATGGATCTCTTGAACAATCTGGCGCTGGGCTTCGGCGTCGCGTTCACCGTCCAGAACCTGCTGTACGCCTTCGGCGGCGCGGTGCTGGGCACCTTGATCGGTGTGCTGCCCGGTCTGGGACCGGTGGCGACCATCGCGATGCTGCTGCCCTCGATCTACGCGCTCGATGCAACGCCGGCGCTGATCATGCTGGCGGGCATCTACTACGGCGCCCAGTACGGTGGCTCGACCACCGCGATCCTGATCAACGTGCCGGGCGAGTCGAGCTCGGTGGTGACGGCGATCGACGGCTACGCGATGGCCCGCCAGGGCCGTGCGGGCGCGGCGCTGGCGGCTGCCGGCCTGGGCTCGTTCTTCGCCGGCTGCGTGGGCACCGTGATCATCGCGGCGTTTGCGCCGCCGCTGACCGAACTGGCCTTCAAGTTCGGCCCGGCCGAGTACTTCTCGCTGATGACGCTGGGCCTGGTCGGTGCGGTGGTGCTGGCCTCGGGCTCGCTGGTCAAGGCGATCGCGATGATCCTGATGGGCCTGCTGCTGGGCCAGATCAACACCGACGTGATCTCGGGCGTGCCGCGCTACAGCTTCGATATCCCTGAGCTGACCGACGGCATCGGCTTCGTCGTGATCGCGATGGGCGTCTTCGGCTTCGGCGAGATCATCTCGAATCTCGGCCGGCCGGCCGAGCACCGCGAGGTCTTCACCAAGGATGTGAAGGGTCTGTGGCCGACCGGCCAGGACGTGAAGGACGCGTTCCCGGCCGTGCTGCGTGGCACGGCGCTGGGCTCGATCCTCGGCGTGCTGCCGGGCGGCGGCGCGCTGCTGGCCTCGTTCGCCGCCTACACGCTCGAGAAGAAGAGCCGCGGCCGCCCTGGTGAGGTGCCGTTCGGCAAGGGCAACATCCGCGGCGTGGCGGGTCCCGAGTCGGCCAACAACGCCGGCGCGCAGACGTCGTTCATCCCGATGCTGACCCTGGGCATCCCGCCGAACGCGGTGATGGCGCTGATGGTCGGCGCGATGACGATCAAGGGCATCCAGCCCGGCCCGCAGGTGATGACCAGCAACCCGCAGTTGTTCTGGGGCCTGATCGCCTCGATGTGGATCGGGAACCTGATGCTGGTGATCCTGAACCTGCCGCTGATCGGCATCTGGATCAAGCTGCTGACGGTGCCCTACCGCTTCCTGTTCCCGGCGATCACGGTGTTCTGCTGCATCGGCACCTACACGTTGAACAACAACGCGTTCGACGTCTACATGACGGCGGTCTTCTCGGTGGTGGGCTACGTGTTCTACAAGCTCGACTGCGAGCCGGCGCCGCTGCTGCTGGGTTTCATTCTCGGGCCGATGATGGAGGAGAACCTCCGACGTGCGCTGCTGCTGTCGCGCGGCGACTGGACCACCTTTGGCACGCGCCCGCTGTCCGCCGGGCTGCTGCTGGCCGCGGTGGCGATGATCGTGGTGGTGACCTTGCCTTCCATCAAGGCCAAGCGCGAAGAGGCCTTCCAGGAAGACTAGCGCGCCGCGACGCGACCAATTCAAGCCGGCCCGCGAGGCCGGCTTTTTCGTGGTGCGGCCGGCTCGGCCGCCGCAGGTCGCACAATCGGCGCTCCCTCTGCAGACTTCACTGGCCCGTCATGACGCACGCCTTCGAGTACCACTGCCCTTATCCCAGCGCGCGCCTGCCGGTGTTCGCGCGCAACGTCGTCGCCACCTCGCATCCGCTGGCCGCGCAGGCCGGCCTGCGCATGCTGGCCCGCGGCGGCAATGCTGTGGACGCGGCGATTGCCACCGCGGCGGTGATGACGATCGTCGAGCCCTGCAGCAACGGCCTCGGATCGGACGCGTTCTGCATCTTGTGGGACGGCCGTCAGCTGCATGGCCTGAACGCGTCCGGCCGTGCACCGGCTGCGTGGACACCCGCTTACTTCAGGCGCAAGCACGGCGAAGGCTCGCTGCAGCTGCCGGTGCGGGGCTGGGACTCCGCGACGGTGCCCGGTGCCGTCGGCGCCTGGGCCGCGCTGAGCCAGCGCTTCGGCAAGCTGCCGTTCGCCGACCTGCTGGCGCCGGCCATCGACATCGCCGAGCGCAGCTACGCGGTGCCGGTGGTGGTGGCCGAGAAGTGGGCCGCCGCGGCGCAGCTGCCGGCGCTGACCAGCCAACCCGGTTTTGCCGAAACCTTCCTGCCGCACGGCCGCGCACCGCAGGTGGGCGAGCTGTTCCGTTTCCCGGGTGCCGCGCGGGCGCTCAAGCTGATTGCCGAGACCCGCGGCGAGGCCTTCTACCGCGGCGAGATCGCCGAGGCGCTGGTGCGCCAGGCGCAGGCCCAGGGCGGCGCGCACCAGCTCGCCGACCTGGCCGGCTACCAGCCCGAGTGGGTGACGCCGATCGCGCAGAACTACCGCGGCTTCACCCTGCACGAGATCCCGCCCAACGGCCAGGGCATCGCGGCGCTGATCGCGCTGGGCATTGCCGAGCACTTCGACCTGGCGGCGCTGCCGATCGACGGTCCCGAGGCCCAGCACATCCTGATCGAGGCGATGAAGCTGGCCTTCGCCGACGTCTACCGCTACGTGGCCGAACCCTCCAGCATGGCGGTGACCCCCGCGCAGATGCTGGACGCGGGCTACCTCGCCAGCCGGGCCCGGCTGATCGACCCGAAGCGCGCACAGGCCTTCGAGGCCGGCAGCCCGGCCGACGCGCACCGCCGCGGCGGCACCATCTACCTGACCGCGGCGGACGAGCAGGGCATGATGGTCAGCTTCATCCAGAGCAACTACATGGGCTTCGGCTCCGGCGTGGTGGTGCCCGGGTACGGCGTCTCGCTGCAGAACCGGGGCCACGGCTTCAGCCTGGACGAGCGCAGCGCCAATGTCGTGGCGCCGGGCAAGCGGCCCTTCCACACCATCATCCCGGCCTTCGTCACGCGGGACGGCCAGCCGCTGATGAGCTATGGCGTGATGGGCGGCAACATGCAGCCGCAGGGCCATCTGCAGACCCTGGTGCGCATGATCGACCACCGCCAGAACCCGCAGGCCGCCTGCGATGCGCCGCGCTGGCGCTTCAACCAGGGGCTCTCGATCAATGTCGAGGGCGCGATGCCGGCGGCCACGGTGGCAGCCCTGGCCGAGCGCGGCCACGAGATGGACGTGCTGCAGGACAGCTACCAGGACTTCGGTGCCGGCCAGTTCATCTGGCGCCTGGGCGACCCGGCCCGCGAGGGCTATGTGGCAGCCAGCGATCCGCGCCGCGACGGCCAGGTGGCCGGCTTCTAGCGCCTGAAAGGCGCGGCCCCGGTGCCCGCCCGCGGCGCAGGGTCAGATCAGCTCGTCCACTGCCGCCAACAGCTGCCGTGCGTCCAGCGGCTGCGTCAGGTAGGCGCGCGCGCCGGCGCTGAACGCGGCATCGATGCGATCGGGCCGCGGGTCGTCCGACAGCACGATGACCGGGATGGCGCGCGTGCGCGGGTCGCTGCTCAACTGCTGCAGCAGGGCCAGGCCATCGTCGCCTGGCAGGCCCAGGTCCAGCAGCACCAGGTGCGGCGCCTCGGTCTCGGCCAGCACCAGCCCGTCGCTGGCATTGCCGGCATGGCTCAGGCGCACCAGCGGCCGCTCCTCGAAGGCCACGCTCAGGAAGGCCTCGCGCTCGGCGCTGCCGTGGATGCACAGGATGCGCTGCAGCGGCCCGCTGCCGGCGGGTGAGAGGGCGGCTGCCGGGGCTGCCGTTGCCATCGCGGCCAGCGGCATCGGCCTCGAGACGGTGGCGCCCGCCGTCGGCGCGGGTGCGCCGGCCGTTTCGCTGCGCGTCAGGTCCAGCACGTCGCCCAGCACCCGCTCGGCCTGGCGGCGGCGCAGGTTGTCGCTCAGGTCGTGCAGCGCGCAGACGGCGGCGCCCAGCCGGCCGTCACGCTCGCGCAGCGGCCGCAGCGTCACCAGCGCCGGCATCACCTTGCCACCGGCCAGCCGCAGGCGCAGCGAGCTGTGCAGCAGCTCGTCGCCGGCCTGCTGCAGCAGTGCCAGGATGCGGCCGGGCTGCGGTTGGTCGTCGTCCTGCAGCAGGTCGTCGATCGGGCGCCGGCGCAGCTCGGCCGCGCTGACGCCCACCAGGTCGGCAAACGCCGCATTCACCCGCTGGATGCGGCCATCGGCCTCGATCAGCGCGACGCCGGTCTGCACGGCGTCGAACACGCCGTCGAGCGAGCGCTCCTGGCGCTGCAGCTGCGCCCGCAGCTGGTCGATGTCGCGCTGCATGTCGAGGCTGCGGCTGCGTGCCTCGGTTTCGACACGCTGCACGCGCCCGGTCAGGGCCAGCAGCAGTGCGGCGAGCAGGCTGCCGCCGGCCAGCGCCGGCAGCGCGAACAACCACACACCGCCCTGCGTGCGCAGCGGCTGGCTGATGCGCAGCGCCCAGCGCCGGCCCGCCAGCTCGAAACCGGCTTCGCGGTTGAACTGGTTGTCGTGCGTCGGTGCGGCTGCTTCGCAGGAGCCCGGACCGTAGAGGTGGCGGCGCTCGGCACGCGGGTCGGCGTCGAACAGGCAGGCCTGCAGCGCATCGGTGCGCGCGGCCATCAGCGGGTTGAGCAGGCGCTCGATCAGCACCGTGGCGAACACCACCTGGCGCGTGCCGCTGCCCGATTCGGCGGGCACCGCCTGGTAGATCACCAGCGCAGGGCGATTCGACGGCGGGGCCGTGCCCGACGCTGCCGCCGCGTCGGACGACAGTGCGGGCACCAGCAATGGACCATCCTGGGCCAGCGCCTTCGCCAGGGCCCCGCGCAGCGCGGCGGCGCCGGCCAGCGTGTCCCCAGGGCTGGCCGCTGCGCCGGCGGCACCGGCCAGGGCCGGCAGCAGGTGGCGCACCACCGGCGCGCCGCCGTCGCCACGCGGGGCGTCGAGCCAGCCGATCTCGGCCAGGCCCGCCGTGCGGGCGAGCCAGGGCCGCGCCAGCGCATCGAACTGGGCATTGGACACGGGCAGAGCGGAGGCCTGCATCGCGCCGTTCAGGGCCAGCACGGCCTGCAAGGGCGCGTCCAGCAACGCCTGGGTGCGGGCGAACACCACATCCGCATCGCGATCGAAGCGGGCCAGGGCCTGGTCCCGGTCGCGTTCGTGGATGCCGGCCAGCGCGGCCAGCAGCAGCAGCGCCAGTGCGGCGAGCGGCAGCACCACCGAACGCCAGCGCGCTGCCCAGCGTTCGCGCTGCGGTGCAGCCAGGGCCAGCACCACCGGCACCAGCAGCATCACGCTGCCACCATCGGCCGTGGCGCGCACCAGCGCGGCGACGGCCGGCCGCGTGACCGAGGCCGACGGCAGCGCGCTGTCCAGCAGTTCGGCCACTGCGCCCAGCCCCGCGCAGGCCAGCGCCACCGCGACCAGCCGGCGGATCGCCGGGCTGCTGTCCAGCGCCAGGTCATCGCTGCGGCCGGAGCGCCGCATCAGCAGGCCACCAAACGCGCACTGCGCCACCAGCGCCAGCGCATCCACCCACTGCGATCCCGCGGGCTCGACCAGCGGCCAGGAGAACATCGCCAGCAGCGCGCCGACGATCACGGCCGGCAAGGCACGCCAGCCGACGCAGGCCGTGGCAGCCAGCGCCAGGGCCAGGCTCGGCTGCAGCGGCGCGATCAGCGTGTTGGCCACTTCGTACTGGGGGGTCAGCCAGGCCAGCAGCGGCAGCGCCAGCAGGGGCAGCAACATCAGGCCCAGCCGGCGACCGCGGCGCTGCGCGAAGGAAACAGGCATCAGGCTGGGGGGAGCGGAGGACATGGGCATGCGCGGGTACTGCAAGCGGCGGAAGCCAGGGCGGCGGGGCAACGCGCGAGCCTAGCACCTGGCCGGCGCGGCCGGCAGCGGAGCGACCCGCTGAATCGAGCGTCTGGCCGCCGCCGACGCGGTCGCGCCCCGCGGATGGGGGCCGGGTTGGCTTGCCCGTCGCCGAAGCCGCGCTTGTCGCATGCCGAAGCGCGCCGGCGCGGCCGGTGCACCCTGCGTTCCTAGAATCGTGCGATGTCTGATGCCGCCACCGCCCGCCCGCCCGCACGACACGCCTGGCCGGGACTCCTGATGGCACTGGCCGGCGCGATCGCGTTCTCGGGCAAGGCCATCATCGTCAAGCTCGCCTACCGGCATGGCGTCGATGCGATGGTGCTGCTGATGTACCGCATGCTGTTCGCGCTGCCGCTGTTCGTGCTGCTGGCCTGGTGGGCCGGGCGCGGGCAGCCGCGCCTGACGCGGCGCGACGCGCTCGCGGTGCTGGGCCTGGGCTTCTCGGGCTACTACCTGGCGAGCTACCTCGACTTCATCGGCCTGCAGTTCATCAGCGCCAGCCTCGAGCGCCTGATCCTGTACCTGACGCCCACGCTGGTGCTGCTGCTGGGCTGGCTGCGCCACGGCCGGCGCGTCAATGGCCGCCAGGCGCTGGCGATGGCGATCAGCTATGCCGGCGTGCTGCTGGTCTTCGGTCACGAGCTGGCGCTGGACCGGCCGCATGTGGCCATCGGGGCCACGCTGGTGCTGCTGAGCACCGCGAGCTATGCGGTCTACCTCGACAGCAGCGGCCAGGTGGTGCAGCGCCTGGGCGCCGCGCGCCTGACCGGCCTGGCCAGCACGGTGGCCTGTGCGCTGTGCATCGGCCAGTTCCTGCTGCTGCGCCCGTTGGCCGATGCGCTGGTGCCGGCGCCGGTGATCGGGCTGTCGGTGCTGAACGCGGTGGCCTGCACCTTCACGCCGGTGCTGCTGGTGATGCTGGCGATCGAGCGGCTGGGCTCGGCACTGACTTCGCAGATCGGCATGGTCGGGCCGGTCAGCACCATCCTGATGGGCGTGGTCTTGCTGGGCGAGCCATTCACCGGCTGGATTGCCGCGGGCACACTCGGCGTCCTGACGGGCGTGACCTTGTTGGCCCGCTGGCGCTGAACGCGCGAAACGCATCGCAGGAGTCGAACGAGATGGATCTGGGCATCGCAGGCAAGTGGGCGCTGGTGTGCGCCGCGAGCAAGGGCTTGGGCAAGGGCTGTGCGCAGGCGCTGGTGCGCGAAGGGGCGCATGTGGTGATCACCGCGCGTGGCGTCGAGGCGCTGGAGGCCACCGCGGCCGAGCTGCGCCAGGCGCATCCCGCCGCGGTGGTGATCGCGGTGGCCGGGGACATCACCACGGTCGAAGGCCGCGCGGCCGCGCTGGCCGCGTGCCCGCAGGTGGACATCCTGGTCAACAACGCCGGCGGTCCGCCCCCCGGGGACTTCCGGCAGTGGGACCGCGAGGCCTGGATCAAGGCGCTGGACGCCAACATGCTGGCGCCGATCGAGCTGATGAAGGCCACGGTCGATGCGATGGCCGAGCGCGGCTTCGGCCGCGTCGTCAACATCACCTCGGGCGCGGTGAAGGCGCCGATCGACACGCTGGGCCTGTCCAACGGCGCCCGCAGCGGGCTCACCGGCTTCGTGGCCGGGGTGGCACGCCAGCCGCGCCTGGCCAGCCGCAACGTGACGATCAACAACCTGCTGCCCGGCACCTTCGACACCGACCGACTGACCGGCGGTTTCCGAGCCGGCGCGGCCGCGAGCGGCCAGTCGGTGGAGGAGATCGCCGAGCGCCGGCGCCGCACCGTGCCGGCCGGGCGCTTCGGCACGCCGGCCGAATTCGGCGACTTCTGCGCGTTCCTGTGCAGCCGCCAGGCCGGCTACCTGACCGGGCAGAACCTGCTGCTCGACGGCGGCGCCTACCCCGGCACCTTCTAAAAGGATTAAGCTGCCGGCTTGCCCCGCGTGGCGGCACGCGGGGCGCGGTCGTTGCGGATGGAGGCCGATCATGGCCCGATGGATCTGTGTGCTGATGGCACTGTGGCTGGCCGGCTGTGCCAGCCACCCTTTGGTGACGAAGAGCGAGCAACTGTTCGACGACACGTCGTTCAAGCCCGCCAGCGAGCGCATCAACCCGGCGGACGCCCTGGCGCTCAGTGACGAGATGCGCGGCTACCTGCAGCGCGAGATGGGCAACCTCTTGCTGCGACGCGAGCCGCAGCGCGTGCTGCTGGAGCAGTTGTACACGCACAACCAGCTGAAGCTGCGCTACGACACCGAGATGACGCGCAGCGCCGCGCAGGCCTTCGAGGCGCGCGCCGGCAATTGCATGTCGCTGGTGCTGATGACGGCGGCCTTTGCGCGCGAGCTCGGCCTGCAGGTGCGCTACCAGAGCGTGTATGTCGATCCGAACTGGGGCCGGCGCGGCGACCTGTACTTCACCATCGGGCACATCAACCTCTCGGTGGGCAAGCCGCTGGTGCAGACGCACGGCCCGGGCGATGCGGGCGACTGGTTGACGGTGGACTTCCTGCCGCAGCGTGAGCTGCGCGGCCAGCGCTACGACGTGATCGACGAGCCCACCGTGATCGCGATGTACCTGAACAACAAGGCCGCCGAGGCGATGGCCGATGGCCGCGTCGACGATGCCTACTGGTGGGTGAAGGCGGCGATCCAGCAGGACCGCCAGCTGCTGCTCGCCTACAACACGCTGGGCGTGATCTACCAGCGCCATGGCCTGCCGGCACGGGCCGAGGCGGTGCTGCGCTTCGCGCTGGCCCTGGAGCCGACCAACGTGCATGTGGCCGGCAACCTGGCGCAGCTGCTCACCTCGCAAGGCCGTGCCGCGGAGGCCGCGCCGCTGATCGCGCTGGCCGAACGGCTGCAGCCCGACCCGCCGTTCAAGTACTTCAACCTCGGCCGCGAAGCCATGGCGCGTGGCGAATACCGCCAGGCCAAGTCGCTGTTCGAGCGCGAGATCGGGCGCGACCCGGACTACCACGAGTTCTATTTCTGGCTGGCGCTGGCCGACCTGAAGCTCGGCGACGTGCAGCATGCCCAGCGCAACCTGGAGACCGCCCGCGAAAAGAGCGGTTCGCGCCGCGAAGAGGCGCTGTATGCGGCCAAGCTGGCACGGCTGAAGGCCGACCTGGTGCAGTGAGCGGTTGAGCGGCCGGCGCGGCTGGCTACACTGCGGCGCCAAGCCGACCCCGCCGCCGCCCCGCGGCCCGATGCCGCCGTGTCAGACCGTCTCGCCGTCCTGCCGCAATACCTGCTGCCCAAGCAGGCCCTGACCTCGCTGGCCGGCGCATTCGCCGCGCGTGAACTGGGCGGCCTCACCACCGGCACGATCCGCTGGTTCGTGCGGCGCTACGGCGTGAACATGGCCGAGGCAGCCAACCCGGACATCGCCAGCTACCCCAGCTTCAATGCCTTCTTCACGCGGGCGCTGAAACCCGGCGCACGGCCGCTGGCCACGGCGGCGCTGGTCTGCCCGGTCGATGGTGCGATCAGCCAGTTCGGCGCGATCGAACGCGACCAGATCTTTCAGGCCAAGGGGCACCACTACGCGACCCGCGCATTGGTCGGCGGCGACGCTGCACTGGCCGCGCGCTTCGACGATGGCTGCTTCGCCACGCTGTACCTGAGCCCGAAGGACTACCACCGCATCCACATGCCCTGCGCCGGCCGCCTGCGCCGCATGATCCACGTGCCCGGCGCGCTGTTCTCGGTGAACCCGACCACCGCGCGCGGCGTGCCGGGGCTGTTCGCGCGCAACGAGCGGGTGGTGTGCGCGTTCGACAGCGAGGCCGGGCCCTTCGTGCTGGTGCTGGTGGGCGCCACCATCGTCGGCAGCATGGCCACCGTGTGGCACGGCACGGTCAACCCGCCACGACCGGGCCAGCTGCGCGAGTGGCGCTACGACGACCACGCGGTGGCGCTGCAGCAGGGCGACGAGATGGGCCGCTTCCTGCTGGGTTCGACCGTGGTGATGCTGTTTCCCAAGGCCTGGGGCGGCGCGCCGCTGGCTTTCAACCCGGGCTGGCGACCGGGCGGCGCCATCCGCATGGGCGAGGTGATGGCCACGGTGGCATAAGGTCCGAAAGGAGCGTCCATGACGATCACCCTGTACGGCTACACCGGCAGCGGCTCGGCCGCAGCCGAATGCGGCCTGGCGCTGGCGGGCCTGAACTACCGCAACGTGCAGGCCGCGAGCTGGGACACGCATTCGGCAATCGACGAACTCCGGCGCGTGAACCCGCTGGCGCAGATCCCGACGCTGCAATGGGACGACGGCAGCGTGATGACCGAGAGTGCGGCGATCCTGATCGAGCTCGGCCTGCGTCATCCGGCCAGCGGGCTGCTGCCGGCCGACCCGGCGGCGCGGGCCAACGCGATCCGCGGGCTGGTCTACATCGCGGCCAACTGCTACGCGATGATCGGCGTGATCGACTACCCCGACCGCGTGATGGCCCAGCCCGACAAGCAGGAGGCCGAGCGCGTGGTGCGGCGCAGCCGCGAGCGCCTGCACGAGCTGTGGAGCCAGTTCGCCGACCAGATCCCGGCCACGCCCTTCCTCGGCGGGGCGGCACCGAACGCGCTGGACATCCTGGCCGCGGTGGTGTCGAAGTGGGCCGGCGCGCGCCAGCACCTGGCCCAGGCGCGGCCACAGTGGGCCGCGGTGCTGCCCCGCATCGAAGGCCATCCGGCGCTGGCGCCGGTGTTCCAGCGCCACTGGCCGGCCAAGCGCTGAGGCGGCTGCCGCGTCAGCGCATTCGTCACCGGCAGGGTGCTTCAGCCGCCTGACAGGGCTTGCGCATCGTCGCCCAGGCCGCCGGCCAGGTGCGCCGTGCAATCCAGCAGCGTCACGGTGTGCGGTGGTTCGGCCAGCGCGCGGGTCAGCGAGGCGTTGGACATGCGGGCGGGCAGCGCCATGCCGGGCGGCAGCTGCAGGCTGTGCCGCAGCCATTCGCGCAGCACCAGGCCGTGGGTGACGACCACCAGCGGTCCGCCCAGGCGGCGCCGCAAGGCCAGCAGCTCGGCCCAGGCCTGCGCAGCGCGGGCACTGAACGCGGCCTGCGATTCGCCGCCCGGCGGCGCGTCCTCCATCGTCAGCGGGTTGAAGCCCAGCGTGTCGTAGGGCTGGCCGCGCAGGTCGCCGTAGTGGCGCTCGTGCAGCAGCGCCGAGGCCTGCACGGGCAGGCCGGTGGCGGCGCTGATCGCGGCCGCGGTCTGCCAGGCGCGCGGCAGGTCGCTGGCCAGCAGGCCGGCCAGCGGCTCGCGCGCCAGGCGTTGCGCCAGCGCTTCGGCCTGGGACTGGCCCCGGGGGCTCAGGGGTGTGTCCGCAGGCTGCAGCACGCGGGCCACGTTCAACGGCGTTTCGCCGTGGCGGATCAGCAGCAGGCTCATCGGGCGGTCCTCGGGAAAAAGAATTTGCCGCGGCGCGAATCCATCGGTCGGTGCGGGCCCTCTTGGCTGCCGAGGATGTCCTCGTCAACCGATTGGAGTGCGATCATGCTGTACGTGAAGAATGTGCCGGGCTGGGAACGGGTACTGCGGGTGCTGGCCGGCGTGGCCGGCGGCGCGGCCGCGCTGTGGGCGGTGCCGGGCACCGCGGGCCTGGTGCTGGGGGCCAGCGCCGCGGGCCTGGCCATCTCGGGGCTGTTCGGCTTCTGCCCGGCCTGCGCGATGGTCGGGCGTCGGCTCAAGTAGATGCTGGCGCTGGAACACCAGCCAGTGCTGCTGGCCGCGCACCAGGGCGATCCGGCCGCGCTGGAGCGCCTGCTGCGCCTGGCGCGGCCCGATGTGCGGCGCTATGCGCAGCGGCATTGCCTGATCAGCGATGTCGACGACGCGGTGCAGGAAGCCCTGCTGATCCTGTCGCGCCGCGTGCAGCAGTTGCGGGTGCTGGCGGCGTTCTCGGGCTGGCTGATCCGCATCGTGCAGCGCGAGTGCCGGCGGCTCGGGCGCGTGGCCTTTCGCTACGACCCCTATGACGAAGCGCAGCTCGAGCACTGGCTGGTCGTCCACAGCAACGACGAACTGCGCCTGGAACTCGCGCAGGCGCTGCAGTCGCTGCCGGCGCCGGCGCGCGAGGTGATCCTGCTGCGCGACTTCGAGGAGCTCACCATCGGCGAGATGGCCCAGCGCCTGCAGCTCAGCACCGCGGCGGTGAAGAGCCGTCTGCACCGGGCCCGCCAACTCGCCCGCGAATACCTGCTGGCCTAGCGCGCGAGGCAGACGCCGCCGTCGACGGTGAGCGTCGTGCCGACCACATAGTCGCCGGCCCGCGACGCCAGGTAGATGGCCGCGCCGGCCATGTCCTCGTCGGTGCCGATGCGCCGGGCCGGGATGCGTTCGGCCACCGCGTCGCCATGGTCGCGCGCATCGCGGTTCATGTCGGACGCGAAGGCGCCCGGCGCGATCGCGCTGACGACGATGTTGTCCTGCACCAGGCGCAGCGCCATGCGCCGGGTCAGGTGGATCAGCCCGGCCTTGCTGGCGGCATAGGAGTAGGTCTCCATCGGGTTGACGCTCTGGCCGTCGATCGAGGCGATGTTGATGACCTTGGCCGGCTGCGACTTGCCGCCCTTGACCAGCAGGCCGTGCAGCGCCTGGGTCAGGAAGAACGGTGTCTTCAGGTTCAGGTCGACCACCTTGTCCCAGCCGTTCTCGGGGAACTCGTCGAAGGGCGCGCCCCAGGCCGCGCCGGCGTTGTTGACCAGGATGTCGAGCTGCGATTCGCGCTCGGCATACGCGGCCACCAGCGCCTGGATGCCGGCCGGCGTGGACACGTCGAACGGCAGCGAGACGCAGGGCCCGAGCGCCGAGAGCTCGGCCGCGGCCGCGTTGCAGGCCTCGGCCTTGCGCGCGCTGATGTAGACGCGCGCACCGGCCTTCAGGAAGCCGGCGGCGATCATGCGGCCGATGCCGCGCGAACCACCGGTGATCAGGGCACTGCGGCCGGCGAGCGAAAACAGGTCGGACATGGACAGGGTCTCCAAAGGTCGTGACGAAACGGAATGGCCGGCATCATCGCCATGCGGCCCGCCGGCGTCAGTCGCGCAGGTGCCAGTGGCCCAGGCGCCGGCGGGGCGCGGCCCGGCGCGGCGGCATCAGGTCGCCGGCGCGTCGGCGCCGCAGTTCCAGCACTGGCCGAACGGGCCCTCGATGATCTCGCCGCAGCCCGGGCAGGCCCAGCGGCGCTCGGGCGGGTGCTGCAGTTCGTGCAGCAGGCGCAGGGCGGTGGCGCGCTGGGCCTCGTCGATCAGCCACAGCTCGGGCAGCGTCTGGTCCGGTGGCACTTCGCCGGCAATGCTGCTGGCGTAGGCGCGCTGCACCGTCACGCCCAGGCCGGCACTGCGCAGCACCTCCGCCCACAGCGTGGCGATGGCGAGGTTGGGGGCCTGGGCGAGTCGGCGCATCGGTGGGACCTGGGGGGGGAATCATGCCAGCCCGCTGGGTCATCGATCCTGGCGTAGGCTGCGGGCCATCAACGAGGAGCAGCGTGATGGTGCAGGCAATCCAGATTCAACAGTACGGCGGACCCGAGGCGATGCAACTGGTCGACGTCGCGGTGGGCGAGCCCGGCCCGGGCGAGATCCGCATCCGCCACCATGCGGTGGGGCTGAATTTCATCGACGTCTACCAGCGCACCGGGCTGTACCAGAACCCGCTGCCGCTGACGCTGGGCATGGAAGGCGCCGGCATCGTCGAGGCGGTGGGCGAGGGCGTCACGCACCTCAAGGTCGGCGATCGCGCGGCCTACGCCAGCAACCCGCCCGGCAGCTATTCGCAGGCGCGCGTGATGCCGGCCAAGTGCGTGTGCAAGCTGCCCGAGGCGATCTCGTTCGAGACCGGCGCGGCGATGATGTTGAAGGGCTTGACCGCGCAGTACCTGCTGAAGAAGACCCAGCCGCAAGGCGGCCTGCAGCCCGGCGACTTCGTGCTGTGGCATGCCGCGGCCGGCGG